>CADCMR010000031.1 GCA_902802585.1 uncultured bacterium | reverse complement strand
GACGGGCTGCTTCGGATCGACCTGCGACATCTTCCAGCCGCCCGGCATCGTGAGGAGCATGTTCCTCTCGAGCTGGATCGTGTCCATCGCCTCCACCGCGTCCGCCTCGCCGTTGGGCGGGGCGTCCGTGTAGAGGACTCCGGCGAAATCCGCTGCCGCCTCCGCCGCGCTCACGACGGCCAAAGTGAACCGCCGCAGGTGGGCGAAGAGCGGCAATGCGGACGTTATCTCTGGAATGCCGCGATGCTGCTCCGGGCGATCCTGCCGGAACACGTGGATCATGTCGTCCGCGCCGACGGTCTTGAAGTCGAGGTCGAAGGAGGCCGTCCCGCCGGGATGGTTCTTCAGCACCTTGTACGACTTCGGGTTTCCAAAACGGTCGAACGTGATGCCGTCCACCGACGCTCCATCGGCTTTCAGTTCATCATCCGTAACCCGGTCGGCTTCGATCAGCTGTATGTCCAGCGTCACGTTCGATCTCAAATTCGGGTTCTGCGCCATAATGGCGAACGACTCGCCGTCCTGGCATCGTGCCATCCGCATCGTGCGGAGCTTCGCCGGGAGGTGGACGCGCTTCGCCCAGACGGCGAAGTCATGCTCCACCCTGCGGTTCGTATCCTCCGAGTCCAGCAGCATCTGGAGACGCGGGCCTGTGCCGACCACGTCGTTCGCCAGCGTCGAGACGATTCCCCGCGCATACGAGTTGTTCTGCACCTCGTAGCGGGCGCGCGTGCGCAGTATCTTGCGCACGGCGGGATCGGCCTCCGCGTCCGCCGACAGGAACTCCGCAGCCGCCCAGTGGCGGGCGTTGTCCTTCGTGGTCTGCGCCGCGTCGAAGCGGGCCATGATCCACCTCGGCAGGGAGAGTCGCGCCTTCGCCGGCTTCGGCTTCTTTCCGAAGAGCCTCATAGGATCGCGCCTCCCGCCGCCATCTTCGTGATGCGGAGCGGGCATCTGTGTCCGCTCGTCGCCTGCTTCGCGGCGAAGTAGCTTGCGACCTTCAGGAGATCGCCGACGGACTGGTTTTCCACCCTCTGTCCGTCAACCTCGACCTCCTTCGGCTGCGCGAGCATCTTCTCCGCCAGTTCCGCAAGTTTGCTGTCTTCCATCGAAATTCTCCTTGTCGACGGCGTCGATCCTTTCGCCAACCCACGCCATCACGTTTACGTTCATCGTGTTGCCCAGCGCCCGGTAACGGGACCACCGGGGGCAATGCGCCGCATCTCTGCCATGCCATGCGATTGACGTGTAGCCGTCCGGGAAGCCCATCGCCCGTTCGCATTCGACTGGCGTGAGCATTCTGACCTTCCCGTTTACGCACACGCCAGACGGCCTCCGCCTTGTTATCGTGTAGGCCGAGGGAACGACGTCGTCGTAGCACTTGCCCTTAAGGTGCCTTGTCCGCCCGTCGAGGTTCGTCAGGTCGAGCGGGATGCATTCGCCAGAGCCGCCGCCAGTCCCTTTGGCAGCAGATCCTCCCTTATCGCGGCCCGGCGGAGAATACCCGCCGCACATTTCCCCGTCAAAGAACACTCCTCTGACAGCTCCCCAGTCTCCAAGATATCCCGCAAGGACAAGACGCTTCCTTCGCTGCGGGATCGCCCTCGGAAATTGTTGAACTCGGGTATATTGAGCGTCAAGCACTCTCCAACCCACGCTGAAGCATCCAGGCGCTCCTGTGAGGAGTCCGGCCTTCTTCCATCCACCTTTGGGGACGGGGACTTCCCATCCGGCGAGCTTCGACAGGAAGATGGCAAAATCGCGTCCGCTCCCGCTCGACAGAACTCCGGGGACATTTTCCCAGACCACCCAGCGGGCATGTGTGCGAAAAGCCAGTCCCGCAAACTCAAGCGCGAGATTGCCTCTTTCATCTTCAAGTCCTTTCCTCAATCCGGCCTTGCTGAACGCTTGGCAGGGAGTTCCGCCCACCAGAAGATCGATATCGCCCCCGTAGTCCCCTGGACGGATCTTCGTGAAGTCGCCGAGGTTCGGAACCGCCGGGAGACGCTCCTTCAGGACGGCGGACGCGAACGCGTCGATCTCCGACACGAACGCACACTCCCAGCCAAGGTGCCACCATGCGACGGTAGCGGCCTCGATTCCGCTGCACACGCTACCGTACCGCATGGCTGCACTCCTTTCCTCACCTGATTTTTCGTAAAACGACAGCGGGATTGTTCACTCTTTTCCCTCTGACTCTCTACTTACGGATTCTGCGGCAGCCGTTTTCGGAACTTTCTAAAGTTTTTTCACGCGCCGCAGTTCCGAGAGCTTCACCTTGGGCTTTGCGGGCTTGCGCGCCTGCACGGTGTCCGTCCCGGCGAGGACGCAACCGCACATCGACGCGGCGACCGCGCAGCCGACCACGCCGTCGAACCAGTGGTTGTCGTGTGCGTCTGGGCGCATCTTCCACTCGTCCACCTTGCGTCCGCGCCCCTCGGTTTTGACGCGGTACTCGGCGGTGAGATGCTCGGCGAAGAGCATGTGCCGCTCCGTCTCACGCCCCCAGAGCGAGAGGTTTCCACGGTCGCCCATCGGAGTGAGCAGGCGGCTCGCCACAAACGACTTCCAGTAGTTGGTGTCGAATATGACGTGCCGGACGGCCCGCCTGCCGCGTATGTTCGGCATCCGCCAGTTATGTCCGACGCGGTCGCCGACCGTCTTCTTGTACTCGCTCATGGGCTTGGAGGACGCGCCGATGTACTTGCCGTGGCTCGGCAGGATCACGTTTGCGAACCTT
>CADCMR010000030.1 GCA_902802585.1 uncultured bacterium | reverse complement strand
GTTCGTTTCGAGAAAACAACCTCATCCTATTTGGCGCTCCTTCAACTGGCAGCAAGCATAATAGTTTTGAGAAAGATTGCTTCTATTTAGGGATATACTTCTATCTCCAGGACTATTGTCTGTCGTGATAATATGCTAACTCGGTTCCGATCGGACAGGACGGCTTCCTGCTCAGTTAAAGCCGTCGCGGCGTTCGGCGATCATGGTGCGCACAGTGTCCTGAAGGATAAGCGAACCCTTCGCGTCGAACCCGATCTCGGCATTCCAGTCGGTGCGCTCGGTAAGCCAGTGGATCAGCTCCACATTGGCCCACGGGACCACGCGGACGGTTTCCTGCCCTACGTTGATCTGGTTTTTCATACCGTCCACGATACGGGCGAAGTGGAACGAGCGGCCCTGCACGGCGATATAGCTTTCGTTCTCCTCGACCACGCGGCCGATGAGGATGTGGGTGTGGGCTCCGGGGTAGTCTTTCTTGCAGCGGAGACGGATCGTTTTTCCCTTCAGATAGCTGGTCATTCTGTACCTCCTGAATGGCGGATTGCCGGTTGTTTTGTTGTGATGCGGATTGCATTCAGCTATACTATACCGCCTTTTTGCGAAAAAGAAATGGCGGAAACGCATTTTTACGCGTTTTTTCCCGCATCCGGGCGAATCATCCGCACATAATCTTGAAAAACCCGGAAAAGAAACTATATTTAATACCCGAATTCATGAAAGAAGGCGGCAAGCGCCATATCGCAGGAAAGGAATCCCATCCGCATGTCCGAGAATCAGAAAAATGACAGGACGAAACTATCGGTTTTCAGCATTGTGCTGGCCGTGGTCCTGATCGCCGTGGCACTGATCGCCGTCCGGGCGATGGCGCACCGGGAACCGCCCCCGACCGTGCAGACGCTGATGGCGGCGCTGGACGTTCCGACGTCGGTGTCCGTGGACGACGGAATGCGCGAGGCGGTGCAGGAGAGTTTCCAGAACGAGTTTTCCGCGCTGTACGGGATAGACTTGGCGGAGGACGAGACCGCGTATTTCTCGAACCTGCTGAAGGAGTGCAAGGCGGAGTTCGATACCGTTCCGTACCTCCGCGACATGCTCAGACGCGAATGCCTCCGCCGGAGGCTTTCCGAAGAAAGCATGATCCGCCAGCTCATCGGCGTCCGCGATCCCGCCGAACAGGAGAAGATCCGCGCCGAATGGATTGTCGCCGGACATGCGGCCGTGCTGGGTTCGGAGGCGTTCATCCTCGCCATGGAGCCGGTCTACCGGGAGTTCTATGAATGGTGGACGCCGCGCCACCCGGAATACGAGGGCATTGTTGGCGGCATCACGCTCACGGACGACCATGAAGCGCTGGTGGAGCAGATCGCCGTGTCGCTCCGGCGCGAGCTCGTCGTCCACATGGCGCAGGAGCTTCTGGTTCGTTTCGAAAACGGTCTGCGCAAGATCGGAAAGGTTCTTTCCGAGGCGAAGATGAAACAGGCGTTTGCGCTCTTCCTGCGCCTCGCCCGGGAACGTTACACGGAGAAGATGACGCGCAAGCTGGCGGACGCGATCGTGAAGGAGGCCGAGCTCACCGACGACGAGATTCTGCATTGCCTGCTCCTGAAGGACCGCAAACTTTCCGAGAACCGCCTTTCGACCATCCAGGCCGTCCAGGATCGTTATCTCACGGCCGCCACGCAGGACCAGATCCCCGCGGAGACCGCCTCCGCGATCCAGAAGGAACTGCAGGCGCTGACGGGCATCAATTCCGCGCAGTGAACAATCCGCAGACCAGATTCACCTCAACAGAAGGCTCCATATACGACCATGCCGGATCCCAGCCCCTCCAGCGATACTCCCGCCTCCCTGCCGCTTTTCACGAACGACGAACTCAGGCGGTTCCGCTACAAATGCTCGCACAAGCTCGCCATCTCGATGAGCTTCGGCGCGGTCTACCTGCTCGGCATGACCGTGTTTTTCGTCAACAAGGCGGCGCACAACGCCGCCGGGCATGACAAGCTCCAGTATTATGGATTCGCCGCCGCGGGCTATGTGGTCATTGTCGGGCTCGTCGCCCTGATCGTGCGCCGCAGCCAGTCGCTCAATTTCTCGCGGTTCCTGCAGGGATGCGTCAGGTTCGACAACTTCGGATACATGCTCGAATACGTCGAGCTGCGTATGCCCGAACCCTTCTCGCCGCGTTTCCTGAAGTACCCTGTCCACCTGATGATCCTCGGCAAGGTGTTGGAACACTCCGAAAAGAAGGAGAACGTCGAGGTCGGGCATCACATGGTCGCCGCCTCCGCAGACCGCGATCCCGCGCTGGAACCGTACCGTGACGCCGAGCTCGCCGACCTGATGAAATACCATGAAACGTTTCTGGCGGCGCATCCGGAGATGCTGCGCGAATGGCGCAATGCGGAGAGTTTTCACGCCATCCTCGTGCACCTCATCCTGCCCGTAGTGATCATCGTGGTCGTCCTGTCGTTCATCCTGAAGGGCTGCGAGCCGCCCGAGCTTGAGGAACAACAGAAGGCGAAAGCGCCCGCCGCGGAATCCGTACAGGAAACGGATGCCGCCGCGCCCTCGGACGAGGGAAAAGCCGAAGCCGCGCCCGCCGTTGAAGCGGGTGAAAAAATCACTGCGCCGGAGACTGCTCCACAGGTCTGACCGCCGCCTTCATGGTCAGCAGGTCGGCGGCAAGCCGCAGCACGGGGTCGCCGTCAAGCTTGCCGGGCGATTCCTTCAGCTGGTCGTAGTTCAGGCGCACCTCGGAGTTTTTCTCCAGGTCGGGTTTCAGCGCATACGGGGAAATCCCGGAGTATTGCGCCGGCGGGGTGGGTACGAACCACCCGATGTTGTTCACGGTAATCCGTTTCACGGGGAAGACCGATCCGGCGGTTTCCGTTCCGATCAGGACTGCCCCGCGGTCGCGCCGCAGGACCGCCGCCAGAAGTTCGCCCGCCCCGGCGGTCTTGCCGGAGATCAGGACTATGACCGGGCATTCGAGCTTGCGCGCGGTCTCAGCCAGAGGCTCCACGGAACCATAGTCGCCGCCTGCCATTTCCCGAAGGTCGAAGATTATGCCGGGAGCGTCCGCCTTGCCGTCTTTCCCTTCGAGCGACTTCACCGCGTCGGGCGTGGTCCGCGGCGTCAGGCCGTTGAACCGCAGATACAGGAACTTTTTCTCCGTGAGCTCAAGGGCCGGATAGGATTTCACGTCGGTGTTCGGCGCGGAGGCGGTCGTTTTCCCGTTTGCAGCCGCGGACACCGGAACCACGCCGCTGTCCAGCGCGCGCATCACGCGGGCGAGCGTCTCCTCACGCGGGAGCTCCGCCATGCGGCGGTAGGTCTCCGGAGCCTCGTCCTGGATCGCCTCAATCAGGTCGACGATCCGTTCCTCCAGCGTGAGCGGGGGAATGGTGCGACGTTCGGGCGCGTCGGGTGCGCTCTGAGCATCCTGGGCAAAAACGGGCGCGGACAGAAACAGAAGAACCGGCAGGCAGACTGCCGAGGCGAAAGAAAGCGGTTTCATGGGAATCGACTCCATCGGGAAAGGTTTGCGCGGCACGGAAGACGGGCGGAGCGGACGCCGCGCACTATCTAATATTGCCTCAAATTGTGGTTTTTCAAGCGCGTCCGGTTGATTTTTGGAAAAAAGCGCTGTAAATTATTTGAGACGACCTTGAACAGAAACAGCGGTCCGTCCGCTTCACTTGAGACTTCTTTTCCACCCATGACCATCACGCTTGACCTGCCGCCCATCCCCGCCGCAAAAGCCGGTTCCGGCATCGACCGCGAGCTCGCGCCGCTCATCGCGCGCGCCGTTCGCATCCGCCCGGAAGACGTGCTGGACTACCGGATCGTGCGGAAGAGCATTGATGCGCGGAAGAAGCCCGCCGTGGCGCTGCTGTTCCGCGTGGACGCCGACCTGGAGGAAGGCGTCCGTCCGGCTGACGGTCCGAACGTGAAACCATACGTGCTGCGTGAGAAATACCGACCGTTTGAGGGGAAGACCGCGCTCCGGAATCCGCTCGTGATCGGCGCGGGTCCGGCGGGGCTTTTTGCCGCGCTGGTCCTGGCACGGGCGGGATGCGCGCCCGTCGTGCTGGAACGCGGCCACGACGTGGACCGCCGCAGGCGTGACATCGAGGTGTTCCGCGCCTCGCGCACGCCCGATCCGGAGAGCAACTACCTGTACGGCGAAGGCGGCGCGGGCACGTGGTCCGACGGCAAACTCTTTACGCGCATCCACGAGCCCGCCGTCATGTACGTGCTGGAGACGCTTGTTGAATGCGGCGCGGACCCGTCCATCACCTATTTCAGCCATCCGCACCTCGGATCCGACCGTCTGCCCGGCATCATCGCCGTCCTCCGCGAAACGATCAAGCGCCTCGGCGGGACGTTTCGCTGGGATTCGCGCGTCGACGAGCTGCTGATCCGCGACGGCGTGAGCCGCGGCGTGCGGCTGGCGGACGGCGAAACGCTCGAATCGGACGTGGTGATCACGGCAGCCGGACACAGCGCACGCACGTTCACGCGGTCGCTATTCGGACGCGTCAACTCGTCCATGAAGGGCTTTCAGATCGGCATCCGCATCGAGCATCCGCAGGAGTTCATCAACCGCGCGCAGTACGGCATGGAGGTTCCGCCGGACTCCATCGGCGCCGCCCCGTACCAGGTCGTCAGCCGCCCCTCGCAGGACGGACGCATCGACGGCGCCGCGAGTTTCTGCATGTGCCCCGGCGGCGAGATCATCGCGGCTGTGACCGATGCCGACCACCTCTCGACCAACGGCATGAGCAACGCCGCGCGCGACGGCAAGTTCGCGAACGCCGCGCTCATTACCACAATCCCCGTCGACACGTTCGCCGCGCCTGGCGATGCGTTTGCATTCCTCGACGACCTCGAATCCCGGCTTGCTCAGGCGGGCGGCGGAGGATGCGTCGCCCCGGCGCAGACCGCGCGGGATTTCCTGACCGGCAAAACCGGCAGTCTCCCCGCCGAAACCTCCTACTGTTTCGGTCTCGCGCCCGCCCGCCTCGACGCCATCATGCCCGCTCCGGTCACGGCGTCCCTGCGGCGCGCCCTCGTGCATTTTGACAAGATCATGCCGGGCTTCCTCGACCGCGGCGTGATGATCGGCGGCGAGACACACGTGTCCAGCCCGGTCCGCTTCGACCGCGACCGCGTGACGTACAAGTCGAGCGTGGACGGACTGTATTTCTGCGGTGAGGGCGCGGGCTTCGCGGGCGGGATCGTGTCCGCCGCCGTCGACGGCCTGCACACGGCGGACGCCGCCCTGGCGAACCATCCGTAAGCACTTAAGCCATCGTTCATTCGGCCGGGCGTGTTTTCTTTCATCTTTCGAGGTTGATTTTTCCGCCGCCGCGGTGTATTTTAAATGGATATTTTTTTATCCAACACCAAATCCAACGGCGAGGCGGCAATATGCTCCGCCCGCCGGAAAGGCTCGTCCCATGAAAGCTGTTATCTCCGTCATCGGCAAGGACACGGTCGGCATCATCGCGAAAGTCAGCGCGGAGTGCGCCCGCTGCGGCGTCAACATCCTCGACATTTCCCAGACCGTGCTGCAGGACTACTTCACCATGATCATGATCACGGACATCGACGGCATCACCGTGCCGTTCCCGGATTTCGTCGACGCCATGACCCGCATCGGCAATGCAAACAACCTGAAGATCCTTACCATGCACGAAGACATCTTCAACACCATGCACAAGATCTGAACGGAGCGCACTCCATGCTCGACAAATCCGACATCCTCGAAACGCTGAACATGATCCGGGAGGAATGCCTGGACATCCGCACGATCACGCTCGGCATCTCGCTGTACGACTGCCAGAGCGACGATCCGCGCCGCCTGGCGGACAACATCTACGACAAGGTCATGTCGCGCGCCCACAACCTCGTGAAGGTCGGCGGCGACATCGAAAAGATGTACGGCATCCCGATCATCAACAAGCGCGTGTCCGTGACGCCCGCCGCACTCCTCTGCGGTCGCCTCACCCGCGACGGCGCGGTCGGCATCGCGCAGGCGCTCGACCGGGCGGCGCACGAACTCGGCATCAACTTCATCGGCGGCTACAGCGCGCTCGTCCAGAAAGGCGCGTCCGACGGAAGCCGCGTGCTCATCGAATCCATCCCGGAGGCGCTCGCCAGCACGGAGCTGGTCTGCTCCTCCGTGAACGTCGCCTCCACCAAGGCGGGCATCAACATGGACGCCGTGGCGGAAATGGGGCGCGTGGTGCGCCGCACCGCCGAACTCACCGCCGACCGCGGGTCCATCGGCTGTGCCAAGCTCGTCGTCTTCGCGAACGCCCCGGAGGACAACCCCTTCATGGCGGGCGCGTTCCACGGCCTCGGCGAACCCGAAACGGTCATCAATGTGGGCGTGTCCGGCCCCGGTGTCGTGGCGTCCGCCATCCGCCGCGCGGGCGACTGCTCGCTCGCCGAGATCGCCGAGATTATCAAGAAGACCGCGTTCAAGATTACCCGCGTCGGCCAGCTCGTCGCGCGCGAAGCCTCGAACCGCCTCGGCGTGCCGTTCGGCATCGTGGACCTCTCGCTCGCGCCCACGCCCGCCATCGGCGACTCCGTCGCGCACATCCTGGAGTCCATGGGGCTGGAGCAGTGCGGCGCATGCGGCACGACCGCCTCGCTCGCGCTCCTGAACGACGCCGTGAAAAAAGGCGGCGTGATGGCTTCCTCGCAGGTCGGCGGTCTCTCCGGCGCGTTCATCCCCGTGTCCGAGGACGCCGGCATGATCGCCGCCGCGCGTTCCGGCGCGCTCCGCCTCGAAAAGCTCGAAGCTATGACGGCAGTGTGCTCCGTCGGGTTGGACATGATTGCGATTCCCGGCGACACGCCCGCCGAGGTCATTTCCGGCATCATCGCCGACGAGATCGCGATCGGCGTGGTGAACACCAAGACGACCGCCGTCCGCGTGATCCCGGCGATCGGCTGCAAGGTCGGCGACACCGTCAATTTCGGCGGCCTGCTCGGCGAAGCGCCCGTCATGCCCGTGAACACGCTCTCCCCCGCGAAATTCATCGCGCGCGGCGGCCGCATCCCCGCCCCGATCCACAGCCTCAAAAACTAAGAGTATATCCCTAAATAGAAGCAATCTTTCTCAAAACTATTATGCTTGCTGCCAGTTGAAGGAGCGCCAAATAGGATGAGGTTGTTTTCTCGA
>CADCMR010000029.1 GCA_902802585.1 uncultured bacterium | reverse complement strand
TCCACCAAGTCAGGCGTTCCAAGGCCGTAGGGCAACAAATCCTGAGACAAGTCCGTCATGAGGTTGTGGATCGTAATGTCGTAGCACTCCGGGGAAGGAGCGCTGTAGAGGACAAGCTTGATATCATGGCTCTTGCAGTAATCCGCGATCTCAAACAGCATCTTCTTGTGATATTTGTAGATCTTGGCGCGCTCTTCGCTGTCCCAGTCGTAATACTCTTCGCCCGAATAGGCATCGTGTCCCAGCACCTGGTAAACCCGTCCGGCGGCGTCCGCGGACAGGATCACGGATCCCGTGCTCCGTTTCGTGGCGGACACGCTCGCGCTCATGGGCGGCACGGAAAGCGGTATCTGAAGTTCCCACTTCTTCATCATGGTGGTCACGAGGAAGAAGATGAGCAGCAGGAAGACGCAGTCGATCAGCGGCGACATCTGGACTTCCGCGCGGTCGTCGTCTCCGAGTTCAAACCGCATTGCCGTCTCCCGTGGCGGAGGAATCAGTCTTCGCGTCTGCCGCGCCGGCGTGCTCCAGGTACAGCACCGTGACGGCGTGTTCCAGTTCGGCCTCCACGCGGGACGCCTGGTCCATGATCCGGTTTTTCAGCAGATAATACGCGGCGACCGCAGGGACCGCGATGATGAGGCCGGCGGCGGTCGTGATGAGCGCCTTCGAGATGGAGTCGGAGAGGATGGACGCGCCGCCCTCGTCTCCGTAGAGCGCGACCAGCCCGAACGCCTCGATCATGCCGACCACGGTTCCGAGTAGACCGAGCAGGGGCGCCAGCGAGGAGATGATTGAGATCGGATAGATTTTCGAGAGATGCGACCGGATGTCGCGCGCCGCGATGTCGCCCGCCGTCTGGCTGACCGCCTCGCGCCCGGCGGTTCGGTGTTTCAGCAGGTATTCGAGCGCGCGCCCCAGCGTGGACGCATCGTTGCGGCAGACGGCTTCCGCCCGGTCGAAATCCCGTGCTTCCAGCGCGGAGTCGACCGCGTTGATCAGCTGTGGCGGAGCGATTGCCGCCGCACCGGAATATTTCAGGCGCTGCAACGTGATGGCGATCGCGATAATGGCAAGCAGATACAGCGGATACATCATGAAGCCGCCCGCCCTGATCTGCGCGCTCCAGTCGATCTTCACGCCCTGTTCCAGTGGTTCATTTGCCGTTTCCGCGGATGGCAAATCCGTTTTCTGTACGGCGCCGGGATTTGCGACGTTCGGGATCGGTTTCGCCGCCTCGCTGGGCAGGACCCCCGGCGCGTTCTTGAAATCCGCTTCGCGTTTCGCGAGGAATATTTCGTCGAATCCGGCGTCGCGCCGTTCGGGGCACAGGAACCGCACTCCGGTGATCGTGAAGTCGCCGAAGTCCTTCCATAAGTCGCGCGTCACGACCACCCAGCCCTGCGCCCGGTTCACCACGGATAGCCCTTTTGGAATCCGTTTGGCGTTGTCCGGTTCGCCGGGGGCGGCGATGTAGGTGTAGTCGAACTCGCGTCCCTTCGCGTCCGCGCCCTCGTCCTTTGTCAGGAGCTTGAGCCCGATCTGCGTGCCGCCCCACTTCACCCACACGAACGTGATGTAGCGGTATTCACCCGCGCCGGGATTCTCGCGGATCGGGATCGAGAGACCCGTCAGCTCGGCGTTCTGGTCCGGCGCGATGTAGATGTAGTTGTCCGATTCCTGGGAGAACCCGCCGTCTCGCACGAAACTCTTCCCCTCGCTCCAGCGCGCGCCCTCGGGAATCTTCGTGCTGAAGAGCTCGAACCGCGCCGGATCCCGCGACGCCGCGTTTGCGTCATCGGCACATATCTGCCCGGAGAGGGCGAGGAAAAAGAGCGCGGTCAAAAGCCCCGGAATCAAGCCGAATATCCGGATGTATTTGCATCCTGTTCTTGCGCGGAATGTCTGTCGTGTCATAGCCAAATAATTTCCTGTCGGCGGTTTTGGGTTCTTGTATTGTGTCGAGTCAACTGTCCATCCGGTCGGGATCAATGGTTTTTCCTTCCTGATTGGTCCTGATGCATTCGGGGTCGGGCTCGTCGATCCTGCCGGTCCAGAGGTATTTCGCCGTTTCGGATTTCACGACGCGGCAGAGCCACAGCATGCAGACGACGTTCGGGATCACCATCAGTCCGTTCGCGATGTCCGAGATGTTCCAGACAGTCCGGAGCGAGACGACCGCGCCGAGGAATACCAGCGGGATGTACGTCGCGCGGAAGACCTGGAACATCTTTTTGCCGCCGAGGTAGTGGATCGCCTGCCGTCCGTAGCAGAACCAGCCAAGGATCGTGGTGTAGGCGAAAATGGCGAGGCAGACGGTGAGGATGTATTTCCCGGCATAGGGAATCCGTTCGAAGGCGTTGAATGCCAGTTCCGGCGCGGTGAACTTCGAGAAATCCGGCTCCGGATTCAGTGTGAGCGCGCTGGAGACCAGGGAAATCCCGGTCAGCGCGCAGATGCAGACGGTGTCCCAGAACGTCCCGGTGGACGAGATCAGCGCCTGCCGGACGGGATTCGCGGTCTTCGCGCTGGCGGCAATCAGCGGCGCGGATCCCATGCCGGATTCGTTGGAGAAGAGTCCTCTCGCCACGCCGTACCGGATCGCGGTCAGCATGGCGACGCCCAGGAATCCCCCTTCAACGGCTTTCATGCTGAATGCCTCGGTCAGGATCAGGCGGAGCGCCGGCAGGACCGTGGATGCGTTGCGTCCGATGATGGCGAAGCATCCGAGCACATACAGGATCGCCATGGCGGGAACGAGCGCGCCGCAGACTTTCGAGATGAATTTGAGACCGCCGACCACGACGAGCAGGATCAGCAGCGCTTCGGCGGCGCCCGTCGTCCACATCGGCGCGGAAAACGTCTTCTGAATGGTCTCCGCCACGGCGTTGCTCTGCGTCATGCTCCCGATCCCGCAGCATGCCAGCAGTGTGAAGACGGAAAAGACGACCGCCAGCCACTTGCACTTCATGCCGCGTTCGATCGCGTACATCGGACCGCCGCGGATCATGCCGTCCGAGTCGATGATGCGATATTTGACCGCGAGCACGCCCTCAGCATACTTGGTCGCGATGCCGAAGACGCCGCAGAGCCAGCACCAGAAGACCGCGCCCGGTCCGCCGCACACGATGGCGGTCCCGACGCCGATGATGTTGCCCGTGCCGATGGTTGCGGCAAGCGCGATTGCCAGCGCGCCGAATTGCGAGATGTCGCCGTCCGCGCGCGAATCGTTCCGCACGCTCAACTTGATCCCGAGAAAGACGTACCGCTGGATGAACTTCAGGTAGAACGTCAGGAAAATATGGCATCCGACGAGCAGGATCAGCAGGGGCGGCCCCCAGAGGAAGGTGTCGAGCGCGCTGATCCATCCGGCAATCTGTTCCATGAAAAAGCAACCTTTCTTAGTATGAGGATGAAAAAATACAGGCATTACAATAGCATGAAAAGGAAACGTTGTCAAGTTTTAATTCGGTGCGGCGTCTTGCGCATCCGGGCAAATTCCGATGGGGAAGAGCTCCGGCGGTTGCCTTCAGGCGGTCATGTTCATCTTTCCTGCATCGTCCTGTTTGCCTGTCTGATGAACAGCCGTCCGACCGAATGAATGAAAACATCCCGGATTTGCCCGGATGTGATATGTAACGTTAACGTTTTGAAAAAGTATTATCTTAACGTTGTTTTAACGTGAAAAATATTTTTTCGCAACGTTGAAAAAGATAGAATCTATGCTATTGTTTGTCCAAAGGATGCCAATCCGGCGTCCGTCCCATTGACAAAACACAAAAACACGTTATAGTATAGCCAACATTCAACATCCGGAGACAATCCAATGAAAAAACTGCTCAAGCCAGCCATGGTTGTTCTCGCGGTCATCGCCGCAGCCGCCCTGCCGTCCTGCGCGGAGGAAAAAGTCGAACCTCTGTTCGCCCCGACGCTCGAATCCATGGAGGAGCATTTCCAAATGCTGCAGTGGTACAAGGATGCCAAGTTCGGTATCTTCACGCACTGGGGGCTACAGTGCCAGCCGGAATCCGGCGACTGGTACGCCCGCAACATGTATTACCGCGGTCACTGGCATTTCAACCACCACAAGGAGAAATACGGCGCGGGTCCGCAGTCAGAGGACGCGGGCGTCGTGCTCCGCGACCAGGGATTCAACGAAGGGCAGGGCAAGCCCGCCACCTCCGAAGACCTCCGCTTCACCACGAAGAACGGCAAACTCTACGTCTTCACGCTCCTTATCCCGAAGCCCGGCGCGCCGATCATCGTGACCGACCTCGACGCCCCCGTGAAAAACGTGAGGCTCTTCGGCTCGGAGAAGCCCGTGAAGTGGACTTGCGAGAACAACGTTCTCACGATCACCGCGCCCGACGCCGATCCGAACCTCAAAATCGCCCTCTGCTACGAAGTCGAGTTCGAACAGAAATAAGCAAACGACAGAAAGGATGACACCATGAACATCTTTAAGCTGAATTATACGAAACGGAACGCCTGTATCGCCCTGGCGGCGCTCGGTCTGTGCGCCGGACTGACCTCCGCATCCGACGCGCAGGAGAAACGCGAATGGGGCAAGTGGGACCAGTGGGGCGACATCGGGTACGGACTGTACCTGAACCCGGTCATTCCCGCCGACTACAGCGACCTCGACTGCATCCGCGTCGGCGACGATTATTATGCCATCACATCCACGTTCCAGTTCTCGCCCGGCATGACGATCATCCATTCGAAGGACCTGGTGAACTGGCGCATTATTGGCAACGCCGTCCCTGACCTCACTCAGATCGGCGAGGCGCTGAATTGGACGAAGATGGACCGTCCGGCACGCGGCATCTGGGCGGGCACGCTGCGTTACCACGACGGCAAGTTCTACCTCTTCTTCGGTACGCCGGACGAGGGGTACTTCATGACCACCGCGTCGCGTCCGGAAGGTCCGTGGGAACCGCTCACCTGCCTCCTCGCCGAGAACGGCTGGGACGACTGCACGGCGATGTGGGACGAGAACGGCGAGGCGTGTTTCGTGGGGACGTGCTTCAAGGACAACTACAAGACGTACATGTTCCCCATGACGCCCGACGCAAAGAAGATCGACCGCACGAAGGGCGTGCTCCTGAACGAGGGCTCGGGGCGCGAGGCGAGCAAGCTCATCAAACACGGCGACTGGTATTATCTTGTATTCAGCGAGCACAAGAACGGCATCGGGCGCTATGTGATGGCGAAGCGCTCCAAATCCATGAAGGGGCCCTACACGGAGGAAAAGCAGCTCGCCCACGCCAGCGCGGACGCGCACGAGCCCAATCAGGGAGGCATCATCGAGGGCAAGGACGGCAAGTGGTATTTCCTGACGCACCACGGCGACGGAGACTGGAGCGGCCGCATCGTGAGCCTGCTGCCCGTCACGTGGATCGACGGCTGGCCCATCATCGGGACGCTTCAGCGCGACGGCATGGGCACGATGACTTGGGGCGGAAAGATCCCCGTGGCGGACAAGCCGCAGACCGTGCCGGGAGAGGAATTCTTCCTTCAGCGGAGCGACGATTTCGAGAAACGCGAACTCGGGCCGCAGTGGCAGTGGAACTACCAGCCGCGGAAGGATTTCTTCTCTCTTGATGCTCGTCCTGGCTGGCTCGTCCTGAATGCGTTCAATCCGCTGGAAAAGAACAAGCTGCTGAAAGCCGGAAACACGCTCACGCAGCGCAGTTTCCGCCAGGAGCGGAACGAGGTGATCGTCAAGATGGACCTCTCCGGTATGAAAAATGGACAGAAGGCGGGACTCTGCCATTTCTCCGGCAGTCATTCCGCCATCGGCGTCGTCAAGGAAGGCGGAAAGCTCTATCTGGAATTCCGGCAGAACGACCGGGTCGAACGCGGCCTGGAGCTGCATCCGACCTTCAGGCAAAAGGAAGCCGGGCAGGGTATCGTCAAGACAATCCAGGAACCGGTGCTCATCTGGTTCCGTTCGACCTGGGGACTGGACGGCGAATCGCACTATTCCTACAGTCTGGACGGCGAATCGTTCAAACCGTTCGGCAGACCGTACCGGCTGGAGTGGGGCAATTACCGCGGCGACCGTATCGGCATCTACACGTTCAACGATGACGAGGAAGCCGGTTTCGTCGCCGTCGACTACTTCCACTACCGCTGATAAAAAAGACCTGAAACCAGAGGTGGATCATGAAACAGTTTTTCAAAATGCTTGCTCTCGGCGCTGTGCTCGCTGCCGTGATCGCGGTTTCACCCGCGACCGCGCAGGAATCCCAAAGCGCGAAACCCGACGTGAATAAGACGGAACCAAAGACGTTCGGCTACCGCAATCCCGTCCTGCCGGGATTCTATCCCGATCCGAGCGTGTGCCGCGTGGGCGACGATTACTACATGGTGAACAGCACGTTCAACTATTTCCCCGCCGTGCCGGTGCATCACAGCAGGGACCTGATCCACTGGGAGCAGATCGGACACTGCATCACGCGTCCGACGCAGACCCGGCTGCAGAACATCGGCGTGTGGAACGGCATTTACGCGCCGACGATCCGCTACCACGAAGGAACGTTCTACATGGTCACGACCAACGTGTCCGGCGGGGGGAATTTCTACGTCACGACGAAGGATCCGGCGGGCGAATGGTCCGACCCGATTTATGTGCGCGAAGGCGGCATCGACCCCGACCTCTTCTTCGACGACGACGGAAAGACCTATCTCCTGTCGGCGCAGGGCGCGGGCGAGATCCATCTGGCGGAGATCGACCTGAAGACCGGGCGTCTGCTCAGCCGGAGCGAGATCATCTGGCGCGGCACGGGCGGACGATGCGCCGAGGGGCCGCACATGTACAAAAAGGACGGCTGGTATTACCTGATGATCGCCGAGGGCGGCACGGAATACGGCCACAGCGAGACGATCGCGCGCAGCCGCAGCCTCCGCGGACCGTTCGAGGCATGTCCCTCGAATCCGATCCTGTCGCACGCTCCGGCGCGGGGGTATCAGAACCCGATCCAGGGCACAGGTCACGCCGACCTTATTCAGGCGCACGACGGTTCGTGGTGGATGGTTTGCCTCGGATTCCGCGTGCTCGGCGGATTCCACCATATCACCGGCCGCGAAACGATGCTCGCGCCGGTCAAGTGGGACGAAAACGGCTGGCCGGTCGTGAACGGCAACGGCGCGATCTCGCTCGAAATGAAGGTGCCGACGCTGCCGCAGGTCCCCGTGGCGAAGAAACTTGTCCGCACGGACTTCGACACGCCGAAGCTCGGACTGGAATGGAATTACAACTGTGCTCCGCGAACCGAAAACTACTCCCTGACCGAACGCGAAGGCTGGCTGCGTCTGCGTCCGAGCAAGGTCACGATCAACGAATCCGACTCCCCCACGTGGCTGGGACGCCGCCAGCAGCACATCGACTTTTCGGCAAAGACGAAATTGGACGCCTCCGGTCTGAAGGACGGCGACGAGGCGGGGTTGACCGTCTTCATGTCCAAGGATTCCCATTACGACCTGGCGGTGCGGAAACGCGACGGAAAGCTTTCCCTCGTCCTGAAGTACAAGCTGAGCCGCCTGGAACACACGGAAAAGGAGATCCCGCTCAAGTCATCCGTCGTGTATCTGCTTGTCGGCGGTACGAAGGATGCCTACACATTCAGTTATTATACCGAAGATTACAAGGTGTATGGTCCGCCGCTCGGGACCATCGACACCACGTTCCTCAGCAGCGAGACGGCGGGAGGTTTTACCGGCGTCTATCTGGCGCTCTACGCACAGACCGCCGGAGAGCCGGGCGGCCACGCCGATTTCGACTGGTTCGATTATTATCCCATTGATGAATCAGGTCTTCCCGATAAGGCTGTGGAAGACAATCGAACGGGCGAAGACGAGATGGAATAAATAGAGGAATAAGAAAGAATCAAACGGATTACGACGCCGGGGCGGAACGATTATTCCGTCCCGGTGTTTCTTTGCGGGCCCCTCTGTTCATTGGATTCCGGCGGCGTGGATCGCCTTGCGTGTGCCTGCGACAATCAATAACGATGTGGACGCGGTACGACGACGACGACGCTTCGGGTCCGGCGGCGCTTTCAGTTCCGGTCGGCGCTGTCCGGGGCGGGTTTTGTCCCGTCGTTCTCCGGAGCCGAAGAAAAGGCGGCGGAAGCAGCGTCGTCGTCGAAAAGCGGCAGTTCCTGTTCCAGATCGGTCGTGGCTTCTTTCCGAGCCTCCTCGGGGGTTGCGGTCGCGGATTCGGCGTTTGCCGCCGGGGCATCGCTTTCCGCCGTCGCGGTTTCCGGTTCGGGAACGGAGGTCTGTTCCGTGTAGTTTGCCAGCGGCTCCCGGTCGGAGCCTGTTTCCTGAAGAATGTCTCTTTCCCTGCAGAGTCCGATGCAGAGGCGGAAGACGCTTTTGAAGGTGTCCCAGTTCGCAGGGAAGATGCCGCGTCCGTCTACGTGTTTGACCGTCTTTTCGCCATTGTTCAGCTCCAGATACCAAAGCGGCTCGGCGAACGCGCTGGAATAGTATTTCTCGTGCCAGCGCTCGAAATGGCACTCGCGGAGCGCGGCCAAGATCTCTTTCCTCCAGAACTTGCCGAACTCGCGACGGCTATTCACTTCCTCCTCCGGTTCGCCAGGCGAAACTCCGCGGATGACCCCGCACATTGAGTCATTGGAAAAATCGATCAGCAGATGCGCACAGTGCTGATCATCGGTGAGGGAAAAATCCAGCGTGTCGAATTTCAGTTTGTGACGGTCTCTCCAGCAACCGGATTTGATGACTTTTGCTTCCGGCGGCAGAGGGATTTCGCTCTTGCAGATCGCCCATCCGTTGAGTGTGCTTCCGTCCGGCATTCTGGCGGTTAGGAACTGCGCCTCGAAAGGTGTTTTTTCGAGTTTCGGGAGCATGTCTTTCCAGATTCTCTCGGGGACACGGATGAATTCGGCATCGACGTCCGTATTTCCCTCGGAGGAGAAGACCGGGTAGCCGAGACCGGTATTGTAGAGCGTCCCGGTGATCGTGCATGGCATGATGCTGATCGCGTTTTTGATGAAAACATTGTCGCTTTCTCCGGACATGCAGGGACCGTAGACGATGACATTCGCGAACCTGAAGAAATCCGGAACCATGTGCTGAAGCGCACCACTGTGGCAATTTCCGATGTAATCCCCCTCGTACGGAGTGCCGTTGCACTCGTCTTTGCTCTCCGGCGTCATCATATAGGTAACCGCCTTGTGTTTCTCATCCCCGAATCCGACCTCGACTTCCAATTCGGTGAACCCCATGGAACCGGCATATTTGTCCAGATTCTTTTTGTCGCCCATGGTGATGCTGTACAGGACGCCGTAGACCTCCGATGCGCGGTCTGGGTCGATGTCGGCAAAGAGGCGTTCCGTAAGGCGGTAGTGTTTGAGCGTGGCCGGGCACAGCGCCTTCGCATGACGGCAGAATTCCTTCATGCGGGCGGAATTCATGAACTGCCCGTACGTGAAAACAAGCGCGCGTTGATTCATTTTTCACTCTCCTCTCGTTGGTATTGATACTGTATATGACTGCCCCGCGAGGGGGCTGGAAAAGACGGACGATCCGCAAACGGAGACAAAACTCCTCCCCCGGCGGAGTCGCGGAATCCTGACGGTTTCCCTTGTTTCCGCGCGGAAAATGCGGATGGAAATTGTGGACTTTGGTCATCCCCCGGCGAGATAGAGACGACAAGTGAACACCCGGAATGCGGAGACAAACCGGTCCTGTTGCGGTGGAGGGGGGGATTTTGCCTGTATGGCGCTGAATGCTTAGAAAAGGTTTCTTGGTATGATTTCGGATTTTACTGTAACGTATACAATATCGCGAAAATTGGAAAATGCAAACGGAAAACGTGTTTTTGGGGTGAAAAAACGCGAAAAAAAGGTCTTCCAAGGCGGCTCAGACACCTGCGGGACGCAGAACGCCCTGATGGAACACCTGCCGCAAAAGACCGGCTCCCGTAATCGGCCGATCACGGCGATGTTCTGCCAGGTGGTGAGCTGTTTGTCGTTGATCTGCCAGTAGCCGGTGAGTCCGGTACCGGTGTTGCTCCAGGCGATGTCGTCGGTGCCGTCGGCGTTGAAGTCGGCGACACCCGCGAGCTGCCATTCGCTGGTAACGGCGCTCAGGATAGACCACGAACTGAGGTAGCCGTCCGTGACGCCCCAGATGCCCACCACACCCACGTCGTTGATCATGGCGATGTCGTGCGAACCGTTGCCGTCGAAGTCGCCGGAGCAGAGGAAATTCCATTCGTCGGGGTTCGCCACGCTGACCATGCGCCAGTCGACCGGATTATCCACGATCCACGTGCAATACGCGTTGTAGGTCAGACCGCCTTCGCCTTCGAAGCTGTTGCGCCAGAGCATGTCGCACTTGCCGTCGCCGTTGAAGTCTCCGGTGGAGACGCACTCCCACTCGGGCGAATACCCGTTGATGAGGGTCCAGCTCACGCCGCTTTCCCAATAGCCGAGGAGACCGACGGCTTCCGAAGCGCCGGTCGGATTCGCGATCAGCACATCGGACGTTCCGTTGCCGTTGAAATCGCCTGTGCCGAGGATGTCCCAGCCGGCGTTCTTCAGGTTCAGAACCTGCGGCGTGAACGTACCGTTTCCGTTGGACATCTCGCCGACCACATAGCCTTCCGTATTGACGCGCAGGAAGTCGTCAAGATGGTCGCCGTTGAAGTCGCCCGTGCCGACGACCGTCCAGCCCGGATCAAGCGAGAGTCCGATGCCCCACGGTTCGCCGTTCTGGTAGATCGTGACCGTGCTGTCCTTCTGCACCGCGAGCGTGTCGAAGAGGTCGCCGTTGAAGTCGCCCGTGAAGAACGGCAGTGCCGTAACGGGTTCCGGACCGGAGCCGACGACCGTGACGGACAGCAGATTGTCGCCGCCGAGATTCAGCGTGTAGTCCACGCCGCCGATCGTCGCCGTCTGACCGACCGTGAGCGTGCCGAGGCTCGATCCCTCGGTATTCACCACGGAGATCGTCTTGTTGAAGCCCGCCGCGCCTCCGGCGAGCTTGTAGGTGCCGCTTGCCTGCGTCCCGCTCACCGTGAGCGTGTAGAGCGGAGCGCCCTTGATGAGGGAGAAATCGTTCACGAGGGCATTCGCGCCCGCGGTCGTCTGCGTGAGGTCGAAATCGAGCGTCGACCCGTCGTAGGCGGACACGAGCGCCCCGGCCTCGATGCTGAGTTTGCCGGTGAGCTTGCCGCCCGACGAGACATACAGGTCGCCGCCGGAGAGGACGCTGACGCCGTTCACCGTGCCGTCCAAAACGTTCAGCTGGGAGTGGGATTGGACGGTGGTGTCGGTCGCCGTGCCGCCTTTGACAACTCCCATACCCAGTGCGCCGACGACCGTGACATTGTATGTCCTGCCGCCATAAACACGGAGGTAACCGTTGACTGTGACGTCGGTCGCGGTCGTGCGGGAATGGACCGTGGCGCTCCCGACGGCCCCGGAGAACGTGTTGGATGCAAACGTGACAGTGGCAGTGTCCCCATAATTCACATAACCGCCGTTTTCCACGATGTCGGTGGCCTTGCCTCCGTCGCTGACGAATAAAGAACCGCCCGCGTTGATCGTGGCGCCGGCAGCCGAGCCGCCGTCACGGATTTCAAGTTCGCCGGTGATGCCGGAACCGGAACCGATCGCGGCGCCGATCACCTTGCCGTCCTGCTGGACATTGATATGGCCGCCGGAGACCGTGGTGCCGCTTGCCCTGGCATCCTCCATGACCGACAACCACGCGGCTCCTTTGAGCGTGACGCCGGTCGCCGTGCCGCCGGAGGAAATGTACATCGAGCCGCCGTCATCGATGGTGCCGCCGATCACGGTCCCCCTGTCGTAAACCATCATACTGCCGCCTTTGCTGACCGTGGTGTCAGTCGCCGTGCCGCCGGAAGAAACATGCATTTTCGTCTGGTTGCCCAGTTTCGTGAGGCTGGCGGAGCCGCCCGAGAGTTTAATATAGTTATAGCTGCCGTTGTTGACAGTCGTGTTCTGGATCATACCGCCGTCAAGCACGGTGATATACCCGGAAGAAATGACGGCATTGTTGACCGAGCCTCCGGAGGTAACATAAACAATGCCCAGGCTGGTCAGCGTGGCGCGTGTGAGCACGCCGCCGCCATATATGACCGCGCTTCCCCCCTCTATATTTGCACTCGATACGGTGCCATTGAAGACACTCATTGCGCCGGAAAAGACGTCAACGCCATCCGCCGAACCACCTGAAACATGCATTTCACCGCCGGAACTGACGGTGGTGATTTCCGCGAACCCTCCGGAGAGTATCAATCTGCCGCCGGAGACCGTGGTCATGAGGGCTCTGCCGTTTTTATCGAGATACACTGCGCCGCCGGTGTAAATGATGGAAGAGCTGACGTATCCGCCCGAAATGACGTTCATCTGGCCGTAGATGGTGTTATAATTGGCTGTCCCGCTCACGGTCATCACGCCGCGGGAATAAACCTTGTTCCCCGTAGCTGTTGCGGTGAAATCGACAGAAAGCTTTCCTCCGCTGGATACCGCGGTGGAGGAGGCGGATGCGCCGCTCCAGACTTGCAAGGTGCCGTTGTGGACGGTGGTGGACCGGGCGAGGCCGCCGCTGTAAACCCGGAGAACTCCGGAGGAAATGACGGTATTGCTTGCCACGGCGCCGTCGGAGACATACACCCAGGCGCTGTCGTACATCGTGATGCCGTTGAGAGTAGCCGTATTGCTGCCGGAACCGGCGGCGCTCATGCTCCCGCCCGAAATGGTACCGCCCAGAATAATCCGGCCGCCGCTGACGTAGATCACGGCGCCCGTCGCGGTCATGGACGCGCATGCGCCGCCGCGGTTGATGTAGAGTCTTCCGCCGCTGCCGTAGGTGCCGCTTTCGTCCAGGCCGGTCACGATGGCCGTGCCGCCGCTGGAGACTTTCGCATTCGTGGTCGTCCCGCCGGACAGGACTTCGAGGCGCCCGGTTTTCGTGACGACCGGTTCGTTGAGTGAAGTGCCGCTGCTGACATAATAAGTGCCGGATGAGATGTAGGTGGCCATGATGTGCCCTTTCTGTGGTTTGTTTATTGCGCTCGGATGAATAGAAATACCCTAATACAATATAACGCGCAGAAATGGATTTCAAGCAAAAAAAACTAAAAATGATATAATTTTATATCTGCCATATTGACTGGGGATGCGACATTTGAGCCGACCTTCGCGCATCGCGGGACGGTAAAGCCGATCGGGGCAGGCTCCCGGAGACCGGGAAAAGGGAACCTCTGTTCATTGGGGTTCGGCGGCTTTTTGCATCCGCGCAAAAAAACACCGGCGCGACCGGAC
This sequence comes from uncultured bacterium, assembly GCA_902802585.1. Classification (GTDB taxonomy): domain Bacteria; phylum Verrucomicrobiota; class Lentisphaeria; order Victivallales; family UBA1829; genus UBA1732. The sequence goes on along the minus strand of CADCMR010000029.1, from coordinate 13,840 downwards.
TGGATTCTTCCGGTGCGCCGATGGTTCTATGTGGAAGGATGAAGGCGAGCTTACTTGACGGGCTCCGTGATGCCTTCCTTCGTCTGCGTCATGGTTTTGACCGTGCCGTCTTCATTGAAGAAGAGCTCGTCGACGCAGACGGAACGGCGCAGGCCCTGTCCCTTCTGACCGTCGCGGTCAAGCGTGCCGTTGTGGTAGAAGAGGAAGGTGCGGCCCTTGAAGTCGATCACGCCGGGATGGATGGTGAAGCTGTTCTTCGCCGCGCCGGTGACCTGTCCGCGGAAGGTCCACGGACCTTTGAGGTCCTTGGCGGTGGAGTAGTTGATGACCTCGCCGCCGCGCCCCATGCCGGGATAGAAATTGTAGTAAAGGCCGTTGCGCTTGTAGAGCCAGGGGCCTTCGGTGTAGTTCTGCATCCCGGTGTCGGTGATCTCGCCGTCGAGCTCAATCATGTTGTCTTTCAGCTTCGCGACGTAGTTGTTCGTGTGACCCCAGGAGAGCCACGCGGTGCCGTCGTCGTCGATCAGCACGGTCGGGTCGATGTCGTTCCACCCGGCGCGACCGCTGGTCATGTTGTCGAGCACGACCGGCTTTTCAACGGGCACGAACGGACCGACGGGGGAATCCGCGACGGCGACGCCGATGGAGTTGCCGCCGTTCTTATCGTCGCGGTAGGTGCAGTACCAGTAGAATTTGCCGTTCTTATGGGCGACCTGGGACGCCCATGCCGTGCCCTTGATGCCGCTCGGGAACTGTTCCGGGCGCAGCAGGACGCCGTGGCTGCGCCAGTGGACGAGGTCGTCCGAGGAATAGCAGCGCCAGTCGGCGATGTTGTAGTTGCCGGGCAGGCCGTTCCGTTCGCCGTCTCGGTAGACGTCTTCGCCCGTGTAGACATACACGCGGTTCCCGACGACCAGCGGCGCGGGGTCCGCGGTCCAGGCGTCTGTGAAGATCGGGTTGCCGGCGGGTTCCAGGTCGGTGCCGGGGTAGACTTTGTCGGCGGAATTGCAGGCGGCGGCGAGCAGCGCCGAGGCGATGACCGAACCGGCGAGCAGGAGTTTGGATTTCATGATTTCTCCTTTTGTGAACTATGAGGTGAAAGGGTGTATTTTTTTGATGTTTGAAAACGTAAACTAATATATCCTTCCTCATAGAAAAGTCAAACGGAAAAACCGTTTTTGCCCCCCTCAATTGTCCAAAAAAGGCGGCGCCGGTTTCCCGATGCCGCCTGTTCCGCTTGCTCAGAAGTCGGGGGAGGGGTTATGCGATCGCACTTGCGAGCATACGCACGAAATCGCCCGCCTCCTTCACGCCGGAGGCGAGGGCTTTCACGAAGCCGGAGCCGGAGATCACGCCGTCGGCGTGGGCGACCGCTTCCTTTGCGGTCTCCGCGTCCGCGATGCCGAACCCGGACGCCACGGGGAGCGAGGTCAGGCTCTTTACCTGTTCCATGAGCCGCGGATAATCGGCGGGGAGTCCGCGGCGCGCCCCGGTTACGCCCGCGACGTTGATGTAGTACACGAATCCGGTCATGCCGTCCACAATCTCGCGGATGCGTTCGGGCGGGGTCAGGGGTGACACGAGCGGGATCATGTGCAGACCGTGTTTGCGGCACGGTTCGAGCAGTTCCGCGCGTTCCTCGAGCGGGAGATCGACCGGGAGAATGCCGTCGACGCCGATGCGTGCGAGTTCGGAGCAGAGAGCTTCGTAGCCGAAATGCAGCATCGGGTTCATGTAGCTGAAGAGGATGATGCCGACGCGCGGGAACTTTGCGCGGATGCGCTCCGCGAGCGCGAGCACATCACTGATGCTGTAGCCGCGTTCGGCGGTCTGCTGGGAGGCGGCGGCGATGACGGGTCCGTCCGCCATCGGGTCGGAGAAGGGAACGCCGAGCTCAATTATGTCCGCGCCGTTTTCGATGGCGGCGACGATGCCTTCTTCGCTGCGGGCTGGGTCGGGATAACCTGCGGTCGTGAAGACGACGAGCGGCTTTTTCGATGCGAAAATATCAGAGATTCTGTCCATGATTCACCTTGTACATTTTGATGTTGTCCATGTCCTTGTCGCCGCGTCCGGAGAGGTTCACGACGATGATGCCGTCCGGACCGAGCGAGGGGGCGTCCTTGAGCGCCTGCGCCACGGCGTGGGAACTTTCGAGCGCGGGGATGATGCCTTCAAGGCGGCAGAGCAGGTCGAACGCAGCCACCGCCTCCTCGTCGGTCACGACGGTGTAGTCCGCGCGCTTCGTGTCCGCGAGGAAGCAATGTTCCGGGCCGACGCCGGAGTAGTCCAGACCGGCGGAGACCGAATGCGTGTCCAGCATCTGTCCGTTGGCGTCCTGGAGGAAATACGCCTTCATGCCGTGCAGGATGCCCACGCGGCCGCCGTTGATGCTCGCCGCGTGCTTGCCGGATTCGATACCGAGTCCGCCCGCCTCCGCGCCGACCAGCCGCACGGCGGGATCGTCAAGGAACCCGGCGAACATGCCGATGGCGTTGCTGCCGCCTCCGACGCAGGCGACGACCTCGTCGGGGAGACGGCCGCAGCGGTCGAGGCACTGCTGCCGCGTCTCGCGTCCGATGACGGACTGGAAATCCTTCACGATCATGGGGTAGGGGTAGGGGCCGGCGGCGGTGCCGATCAGGTAGAACGTCTCCTTGCTGGTGGCGGTCCACTCGCGGAGGGCGGCGTTCATGGCGTCCTTGAGCGTGCGCGAGCCTTCCTTGATGGAGCGGACCTTCGCGCCGAGGGCGTGCATGCGGTCGACGTTCGGGGCCTGACGCGCCACGTCGACCTCGCCCATGAAGACCTCGCACTCCATGCCGAAGAGGGCGGCGACGGTGGCGGTGGCGACGCCGTGCATTCCGGCCCCGGTTTCCGCGATCAGGCGTTTCTTGCCCATGCGGCGGGCGAGCAGCGCCTGTCCGATGGTGTTGTTGATCTTGTGCGCGCCGGTATGGTTCAGGTCCTCGCGTTTGAGGTAGATGTGCGCGCCGCCGCAGTGCTCCGTGAGGCGTTTCGCGAAATAGAGCGGCGATTCACGCCCGACGTAGTTGCGGAGCAGATCGTCGAGTTCCGCCTGAAACGCGGGGTCCTGTTTTGCGTCGAAGTAGGCTTTCTCCAGTTCGCGGAGCGCCCCGGTCAAGGTCTCGGCGACGTACTGGCCGCCGTAAATCCCGTAATGTGTGTTCATATTTGAATCCTTTCAGCTAGTTTTTGAATGAGATTGTGATCTTTGATGCCGGGGGCGGACTCCACGCCGCTTGAAACGTCGATCCCGGCGGGGCGGACCTGTTCGATCGCCTCGCGCACGTTGTCCGGGGTGATCCCGCCGCCGAGGAGGACCGGGCGGACGGACGCGAGGCGGGCGGCGAGGTCCCAGCGGCAGGGACGTCCCGTGCCGCCGCCGGAATCCGCCACGACCGTCGCGCAGGGGAACGCCTCCGCTTCGGCGAGCGTGGCTTCCGAGTTCAGGTTGAACGCCTTCCAGACTTCCGTCCCGGTCACGGACTGCGCATATTCGGCGGATTCGTTTCCGTGGAGCTGTACGGCGTCCGGGCGGAACTCCGCGATCAGGGCGTTGAGTTCGTCGGGCGGTATGTCGCGCACGACGAAGACCTTTTTGCAGCGTGCCGCCGCCATGAGGACGGGGATGCGTTCGCGCGGGACGAAGCGCGGCGTGCCGGGGACCAGGATCATGCCGGCGTAATCGGCTCCCGCCCGGTCCGCGGCTGCCATATCCTCCGGCCGCGTGATTCCGCAGAGTTTCAGCAGCATTTCAGCAGCTCCTTCAGTTTCGCGCCGGGATCGGCGGCGCGCATCAGCGTCTCGCCGATCAGGAAACCCGTCGCGCCCGCGTTTTGAAGCATCAGGATGTCCTCATGCGTGCGGACGGCGCTTTCCGCGACGACCGTCTTTCCGCAGGGGTTGAGCTTTGCGATCAGCTCGGCGGAACGTTCCAGCGAGGTCGAAAAGGTTTTCAGGTCGCGGGCGTTCACGCCGACCAGATCGGCGGATGCGGCGACTTCCAGTTCGGATTCCGTGTGTGCCTCGCCGAGTACTGCGAGACCATATTCATGTGCGAAATCCAGCAGTCGCTTGAACTCGTCGGGTTTCAGCATGGCGGCAATCAGCAGGATCGCAGACGCGCCGTTCGCCTTCGCCTCAAGAATCTGGTATTCGTCAAAAATGAAATCCTTCCGCAGGAGCGGGATGGAGACGGCATTCGCCGCCATGCGCAGGTTCTGCAGTCCGCCCAGAAAAAAGAACGGCTCGGTCAGCACGGACAGCGCCGCGGCTCCGGCGTCCTTCAGCGATTTCGCCAGCGCGGACACATCCAGATCTTCGCGGATCATGCCTTTCGAGGGCGACGCTTTTTTCAGCTCGGCGATCACATGGATGCCGGGACCGCGAAACGCTTCCGTGAAGCTCGCGCGTTCCGGGGCGCCCGCTGCCAGCGACGCGACCATCTTGAACGGCATACCCTTCTTTTTCATTTCAAGCACTTCCCGGTTCTGTGTCACGATCTCGTTCAGGATGTCCCGTTTCATGCGCTGATCCTCCGGAGTTTGTCGAGCGCCGCGCCGGAGTCGACGGACTGCGCCGCGAGCGGGATGCACGATTCGATGGAGTCGCCGAGCTCGGCGGCGGCGCAGATTGCGGCGGCGTTCAGGAGCACGGCGCCGCGCTTGGCGGTACGGTCGCGTCCGGAGAGCACGTCCAGCAGGATGCGGCTGTTTTCGGTTTTGTCGCCGCCCGAGAGCGACCCTTCGCACAACACGCTGTCGCGCAGAATGACTTTCGGGTCGATGACGATCTCGCGGATGCCGTCCGGCGAGACGACCGCGGCGCGCGTGAGAGCCAGGCTGGATATTTCGTCGAGGCCGTCCTCGCTGTGCACTACGAATCCGCTCCGCACGCCGAGGTTCCGCAGGACTTCGGCGAACGGCATGATGAGACGTTCGTGGTAGACGCCGACGACCATGTGCGCGGCGTGGGCGGGATTTGCGAGCGGACCGACGAGGTTGAAGATTGTGCGGATTCCGAGGTCGCGCCGCAGGGGGGCGACCTTCGCCATTACGGGGTGCAGATTCCGCGCGAAGAGGAACGCGATGCCGTTGTCGCGGATGGAGGCGGCAAGCTTCTCCGGTTCGTTGTCCAGGGGCACGCCGAGCTCCTCCAGTACGTCTGCCGCGCCGCATTTGCCGGAGACCGCGCGGTTGCCGTGTTTCGCCATGCGGACGCCCGCGCCAGCCGCCACGATGGACGCGGCGGTCGAGATGTTGAAGGAGCGTCCGCCGTCGCCGCCGGTCCCGACGATGTCCGAGCAGTCGCCCGCGTCCACGGAGGTCATGCGGTCGCGCAGGAATCCGGCGGCCCCGGTGAGTTCGGAGACGCTTTCTCCGCGCATGGCGAGCGCGGCGAGCAGTCCGACTGCCGCGGCGGTGTTTTCGCCGTTTGCGATGGCTTCGATCATGGCTGCGCTTTCGGTTTCGGACAGCACGCCGCCCGCGATGACTTTTTTCAGGGCCTCGTTCAGCATAAGATCCCCGCCTCCCTCAGGAAGTTGTTGATCTGTTTCAGCCCGAATTCGCTCATGATTGATTCGGGGTGGTACTGGATGCCCTCGACGACCGCGCCGCCCTCGGGCGTGACGCGGACGCCCATGATCTCGCCGTCGTCCGTTTTCGCGGAGACGGCCATGCAGTCCGGGATGCTCGACGCGAGGAGCGCGAGCGAGTGGTAGCGCACGGCGCTGAATCCCTGCGGCAGACCGTTGAAGAGCCCCTGTCCGTCGTGGCGGATGGGCGAGGTCTTGCCGTGCATGATGCTCTTCGCGTGGACGACCTCCGCGCCGAAGTGCGCGCCGATCGCCTGGTGACCGAGGCACACGCCCAGCATCGGGATTTTGCCCGCCGTCGCGGCGATCAGGTCCATCATGCATCCGGCGGTCTGCGGGCGGCCGGGACCGGGCGACAGGATGATCGCCTGGGGGTTCAGTTCGAGGACTTCGGCGGGCGTGACATCGCGGTTGCGCTTCACGACGATCTGCTGACCGGTCTTCGCGAGCATGTGCACCAGGTTGTAGGTGAACGAATCGTAGTTGTCAAGCATGAAGATCATGGTTATCTGAGGCCTTTCTCCGCGAATTCCACGGCTTTGAAGAGCGCACGCGCTTTGTTGAGGGTTTCCTGATACTCCATCTCCGGCACGGAATCCGCCACGATGCCGCATCCCGCCTGGACTTTCAGGCGGCATCCGGAGACCTGGATCGTGCGGATCGTGATAGCGAGGTCCATGTTGCCGTCGCAGCTGAAATAACCGACCGCTCCGCCGTAGAAGCCGCGCGGACCGGGTTCGAGCTCGTGGATGATCTCCATGGCGCGGATTTTCGGCGCGCCGCTGAGCGTGCCGGCGGGGAACGCGGTCGAGACCAGGTCGAAGGCGTCGCAGTCGTCGCGGAGCTGCCCCTCGACGTTGCTGACCAGGTGCATTACATGCGAGTAGCGCTCCACGTGCATGAAATCGGAGACCATGACGCTGCCCGGTTTCGCCGTGCGCCCGATGTCGTTGCGGCCGAGATCGACCAGCATCAGGTGTTCCGCGCGCTCCTTTTCGTCGCCGATGAGCGACTTCTCCAGTGCGACGTCCTTTTCGGCGGTGGCTCCGCGCGGACGCGTCCCGGCGATCGGACGCACCAGCGAAACGCCGTTTTCGAGCTTCACGAGCGTTTCCGGAGAGGAGCCGATCAGGATTTCGCCGCCGAGCTTCAGGTAGAACATGTACGGCGAGGGGTTGATGAGGCGCAGCGCGCGGTAGATGCTGAACGGCGGGATGTCGGATTCGGCGGAGAACGCCTGGGACGGCACGACCTGGATCACCTCGCCCTCCACGATGCAGTGTTTCGCTTTCTTCACCATCTCCAGGAATGCCTCGTGCGTCATTTCCGGTTTCAGCTCCACATGCGTGTCGGAGACGTAGTCCCGGTGCGACGCCGCGCGGCGGCAGATCTTGTCGATAATCGCGGCGATCCGGTGCGTCGCGCTCGCGTAAGCTTCCTCATTCGAGGAGAAATGTCCGGGCTCCACGTTCACGACCACCTTGATCGTGTGCTGCTTGTTGTCGAACGCGATGATTTCGTTCGTGAGCATGAATGCGCACACGGGACGGCTGTTTTTTCCGCCCTTCGGCGCGGGGAGTTCCTCGAAGAGCCCCGCCGCCTCGTAGTCCAGGCGCCCGATCGCGCCGCCGGGCAGGGGAGGGAGTTCCGGGTCGTGCGCCACCTTCTTTCCGCCGACGATGCCGCGGAGGGCGTTCAGCGGATTGCCTTCGAAGTCCAGCGCGCGGCGTTCGCCGTGCATTTCCAGGTACGGCACGCCGTCCTCGACCGTGAAAATCCCGTACGGGTTCACGCCGAGGAACGAGTAGCGGCCGAGGTTTTCGCCGCCCTCCACGCTCTCCAGCAGCGCGATGCAGTCGTCCTGCACGAAGCGTTCCAGCACGGACACCGGCGTGTCCATGTCGCCGGGGATTTCGCGGCAGACCGGCACGACTTCGCCGGACTCCGCCATCTTCCGGAATTGTTCCAGGGTTGTTTCTTTCATTGTTTTCTCCTGAATTGAGTTTTTGTTGTGAGTTATGTGATTGTTATGTTTTATTCGGATTCGGCTGGGATGCTGCGCAAAAAAAAGCATCCGGCCTGCTGCCAGGTCCGGATGCGGTCTCAAAAAAAAAGGCGGGTCAATCGGGTGATCGATCCGCCATGCGAGTCAGTTTTCAGAGGTTGCAAACAATCCAGCCCTGGCGGAAATTACCACCAGCGCCACCAGAAAGAGTAAGAAGATTTGTTCGCGTAAGTTTTCATAATGCTATTACTTTACACCCGTTTTCTGATAATGTCAACCGGTTTTCTCAACTTTTTTTGAATTTTTTCGCCGTTTCCGTTAAATAACCCCATGCCCTGTTCAGGGGGCTTCAAGAATCATGGTAAATAATCCGCCGCATCGTTTGAAAACGGCCTCCCGCGCGTTATATTATATTTTGGAACCGAATACAGAAACACATTCACCTCAAAAAAGTTCAGAAAGGATTCTGCCCCCATGAACGCACGTTTCTTCCGACGCGGATTCTCCGCCTTCGCCCTCCTCGGCGCCGCCGCGATGCTCGCCGGAGCCATGAACCAGGGATGCGCCTCCGACCAGGTCGAAGACGCCCCAGCCGCGCCCGCGATCAAGCCCGTCACGGCGACCGTGCAGGAGATCAAGACGCTTGACTTCAAGCGCCGGAACGATCCCGACTACGCGCAGGTCAAGCTCCCCCACACCATGAACGCCGCGAACGGCACCGGCACGATTCCGCTCGAACGCGGCGACGGCTATTACCGCTATGCGCTCGACCTGAAGGAATCCGACCTGGAGAAAGACTACATCATCCAGTTCGAGCAGGTCGGGCAGACCTCCGAAGTCTCCCTGAACGGCAACCTCCTCCACACGAACCGCTGCGGCTACACCCCGTTCGCCGTGAAGCTCGACGGTCTCAAAGCCGGGCACAACGAGATCACAATCCACACGAACAACCGCAACAACAACGACATGATCCCGAACAGCGGTGACTTCAATTTCTGCAACGGCGTCTACGGTCGCGCCTACCTGCTCAGCGGCAACGTCTATTTTGACCCGCAGGTGTACGGCATCGACAAGATGCACGTGATCCCGCTCTCCATCAGGCAGGACCAGGTCCGCTTCGGCATCGCCACCTCCGTTTTCAGCAAGGAGATCACTGCCGGCACGACCGTCACCGCCACGCTGAAGGACAAGGACGGCGCCGTGGTCCTCTCCGAGACCGCCCCGCTCGCCGTCGCGCCCGGCGGCAACGAATTCTACCGCGAATACACGTTCAAGAACCCGGTTCTCTGGCAGGGCAAGGAGAACCCGTACCTCTATACTGTCGACGTCAAGCTCGCGCTTGACGGCAAGGAGCTCGACCGCATCACCATCCCGTACGGATTCCGCGACATCCAGCTGCCCTACAGCGCCAAGGACAACCTCCTCCGCCTCAACGGCAAGAAAGTCAGCCTCCGCGGCGTCTCCTACCACCAGGATTCCCCCGGCGTCGCCGTCGCCATGACCGACGAGGACCGCAAGCGCGATCAGGAGATCATGCTTGAGCTCGGCTTCAACTGGCTCCGCTGCGCGCACTATCCCCACAACGTGAAGGAATTCGCTGATTACGACCGCATCGGCATGATGTGCCAGACCGAGATCCCGTGGGTTAACGGCTTCACGAACTCACCCGCCTTCGAACAGAACGTCATGCAGTTCACGCACGATATGATCGTGAACCTCTACAACCACCCCAGCATCATACTCTGGGGACTCTCCAACGAGATCTTCTACTCCTGGAGCGGCGAGGAGTGCGTCCGCGTCCATAACGACGCCTACACCTACGCCCGCCGCCTCGACCCCTACCGCCCCGTCGGACACGTCGAGCGCGAACAGGAAGTCCGCAACGGCGCGAGCAACGGCCTCATCTCCGACTGGTTCGGCAACAACACCTATCCCGGCTGGTACTCCCCCACCGACTTCGAGCACACGAAGGACGGCGTGACCGACACCCAGGTCCTCGCCAAGTTCTACCTCCACGGCATCACCGAGTACGGCTACGGCGGAAACCCGTTCCAGCACAACTCCGACTTCATGACGCTCCACCCGAAGAGCAAGAACAACAAGACCGGCACCAGCAACGACACCGGCGGCTGGCTCCACCCCGAGGAATACCAGACGCTCGGCCACATCTACTCCTGGAACAAGATTGCCGGAACGCCCGAGGGACGCCGCCTCACCTTCACCTCCCTCTGGATCCTCTTCGACTTCGCGGTCGGCAGCCGCAACGAGGGCGACACCCCCGGCATCAACGACAAGGGGCTCGTGACGCGCGACCGCCAGACCAAGAAGGACGCGTACTATTTCTATAAGTGCGTCTGGAACCCCGAAAACGAGGTCCACATCATGTCCACGCGCTGGGAAAAGCGCGACACGAAGGACATCGCGATCACCGTCTTCTCCAACGCCGAAAAGGTCGAGCTGTACCAGAACAAGAAGCTCATCCAAACCCTCGATAAGCCCACCGACACCATCAACAACGTTGTCTGGAAATTTGACCCCGTGCAGTTCAGCAGCAAAGTCCTCGAAGACGGCGCCTACGACGAGTTTTCCGCCGTCGGATACCGCGGCGGCAAGAAGGTCGGACAGCACAATGCCCTCTTCACCTCCACCGCGAGAAACTGACACACCTTAAACAATACACCGCCCCGCGCCACGCGAAACGGACGGGGCTTTCTTAAAAACAAAGGACTCTTGAACATGAAAATCTTAGTCACCGGCGGTGCCGGATACATCGGAAGCCACACCTGCGTCGAACTCCTCAACAAAGGCATGGACGTGGTCGTCATCGACAACCTCGACAACTCCAACGCGGAATCCCTGAGACGCGTCGAAAAGATCACCGGGAAGAAAGTCGCGTTCTACGAGGCGGATGTCCGTGACCGTGCCGCGCTCGAACGCATCTTCAACGAGCACACGATCGACTGCACCATCCACTTCGCCGGACTGAAGGCGGTCGGCGAATCCGTCGCGAAGCCGCTGGAATACTACGACAACAACCTGAACTCCACGATCACGCTCGCCGAGACGCTCCGCAAGTTCAACTCCAAGAAGATCGTGTTCTCCTCCTCCGCCACGGTTTACAACGGCGCGAACAAGATGCCGCTCGCCGAGGACAGCATCACCGGCGGCTGCACCAATCCCTACGGCTGGACCAAGTACATGTCCGAACAGATCCTCCGCGACCTCGCGAAGGCGGATCCCGAGTTCACCGTGGTCCTGCTCCGCTACTTCAACCCCGTCGGCGCGCACGCCAGCGGCCTCATCGGCGAAGACCCGCGCGGCATCCCGAACAACCTCATGCCGTTCATCTCCCAGGTCGCCGTCGGACGCCGCGACCACCTGAACGTCTTCGGCAGCGACTATGACACCCCGGACGGGACCGGCGTGCGCGACTACATCCACGTGGTCGACCTCGCGCGCGGACACGTTGCCGCCATCGACTTCATGAACGCCAACAAGGGCGAATTCGTGTTCAACCTCGGCACCGGCGTCGGCTACAGCGTGCTCGACATGGTGAAGGCGTTCGAGAAGGCAAACGGCATCAAGATCCCCTACGAACTCGTCGACCGCCGTCCCGGCGATCTCGCCACCTGCTACTCCACCCCCGCCAAGAGCGAAAAGGTCCTCGGCTGGAAGGCGGAATTCGGGCTGGAGGACATGTGCCGCGACTCCTGGAACTGGCAGAAGAACAACCCCAACGGCTTCAATAAGTGATCTTCAAGCCGCCTCGAAGCCACATTTTTGACTGTTTGATAAAAAGGCTCTGCACAAGGATCCAGTTGTCAGGTTTTGTTTGACAACTGGATCCCCCCCCAAAAGACCGCATTCGATTCGATTTGCCCTCGAATCCGGAATAAAAACGGCGATTCATCAACTGGATCAGGAGAACGAATATGGAAGAACTGGGGTTCGCGACCGCGATAGACGGGATTGTGACTTTTGTCCTTTTCCTCATCTATCAGTACGAACGGGAAATACGCGGTCGTCTGCTGCCGTTATGCGTTCTGACCTTGATTCATGCGCTTTTGTTTCCTTTGATTATGGTTTGTTATGCGCTCCATGTCTCGTATAGCATTAGCATTTATAGCATTAGCATTCTGTCGGGCATCTATCTTTTCTCCACTCCGGTCCTGTTGGTTTTCATCATCATGTATTCGATCAAGCTGTCGAATCGTTCCCGCATGACGCGCCTTCTGGAAATCTCCACCGTCATTTTCATCGTCAACCTTGTCGTTCAGGCGTTGCTCGCCCTTTTCGCCTGGGGACGCAGTCAAGGCGGATGATCATTCATCCTGAACTTGGCGAATGATAGCATAGGAAACACATGACATGATCGATCCGGTACTGGCATCAGGGATTACGGCGGACTTGATCGCTGCGCTGATCCTTGCTGCGATCTGGCACGCCCGTCGGGAGATACGCGGACGTGTGTTGCCGTTATGCGTTCTGACTTTACTGCATGCGATTCTTATTCTGTTGTGCATTTGTTGCGATTCCAGGTCCATTGTCAGGATCCTGAGAGATTTCTTTTTTTTCTCTCCCCTTGTTCTGCTGCTGTTCGGTATCATCTACACTGGCGTACTGTCCGAACGTTCCCGCATGACTCGGCACCTGGGAATATCCTGTTTCATTTTTATCGGAAACATCATCCTTCAGGGCTTGCTGACTATCGTTGTTTTCATTGGCGGATACGCAGGATAAGGTTTCACCGCACCCCAACACAGAAAACAATACATGAAAAAAACACCCGGACACATCGTTAATTTCAGGACGGATGACGGAAAGGTCTCCGTCGATGCCCGCTTTGACGCGGAAACAGCCTGGATCACGCTGGACTAGATGGCGATGCTGTTTGAGCGGGACAAATCGACCGTTTCCCGTCATATCAGGAATGTCTTTGAGGAAGGTGAACTGAAGCCGGAGGCAACTGTTGCAAAAATTGCAACAGTTCAAAAAGTCTGGACGATCCTGTTTTGTCAATACGTGTCAAGTCGCATTTTTTTTTGCAAATATGAACGCCTTTGCGTGAGAAGAGATGGCAGCGTTTATCATAGAGATTTTGAAAAAGGAGCCAAGCATTGAAAACCGATTTGCTTTTTTTCTTGGGGCGTGGTATAATAAAGTTGTGATTCCTCAAACCCTCCATCAGCAACAACGTGAAAGGGCTGAAATGATGTCGAATACGCTCCAAACGGATCCACAAAGGATCCCTGCCAAAAAACGCAAAAGAAAAATCCTGCTCCTTGCTCTCTGCTTCCTTTTGCCCACGCTGGTTTTCGCGGGCTGCTGCATCTGGTATTTCAAGTTCCCTCAGTTCATTTACGGCGTTTGCAGGACGCCCGTCATAAACCGGCTTTTCGATGGCGAGACTCTGGTCGCCGCCTACCGGTCCGCGCCGCTGGCTTCCCGCAACCGGTTTGCAGAGACCTGCCATCAGTATCAGCATGGCGCTGACGACGAGATGGCGATCAGGCTGATGCTTTTCGGATACAGGGAGAACGAGCCGATTCCCGAGGAGCTGCTGCTTTACGCGCTGGACCCGAAGTTCCGGACCACGGCTTCCCTTGCGCTCAAGCTTATCGCCGAAAACAAGGCGATCGTACTTTCGGACGCCGCCGTCGATCGGCTGTTCGAAATGGCGGAGGCGGGGGGATATCTTCATGACGAGACCATTCTTATGCCAGTTGTGCTGTTCGAACTCAGCTGGCGGGACAAGGAAAGAAGCAGAAGGGCCGTCGAGACCGTCAACGATATGTTCCGCGATGAAATGGAAGCGGCGCGAAGGCGGAAGCGTGCCGCGGAGAATCCGGAAGGGGCGGATTCCCAGGATCCCGGGGACGACGCTGTTTCGAAGCCGTTTGAACCGTGGTTCGGTTTTTCGGAGGAACCGGACCCCAGGGGTTCCTATATCTGCTTTGCGAAGACTGCCGGGCATATTGCCGCCGGCGATTTTTACCCGCCTGAACCGCAATCCGACGAAAAGAAGTGAACGGACGTTGGGGTGTCGCTTTTCGATCGTCTCCCGTTCAGCGAAAAGATGATTCCGTTCTGCATCCACGATTAACCTCAAAACCTGTCCGGCAGGCTCCGGGCAGGAAGTCGGCGGTTGAGCAGGAAGGGTGTCGGGGTTAGTTGGCTGGGGGTGGTGAGGGAAGCGGGATCGGTATAGATCGGTT
>CADCMR010000028.1 GCA_902802585.1 uncultured bacterium | reverse complement strand
GCCCCGAACACGTGTTCTATCCTTGATCGGGTCTTGGATCGGGTCCGGTTCCCTTGCTTCTCCCATGAGGTCAAGGGCCGTCCCCGGCATCCTTTCCGTTGCAGATGAGCTCGGAACTTCAATGCTTTCAGCTCGGCTTCGTGCTCCGCCGAACGGTACGCGCTGTCCGCATAAACATCCCGGCTGGTGTTGGTTTCGTCCAGAATCTCCTCGAAAACCCTGCTGTCATGAACAGAAGCATCCGTAACCTTGTACTTCCTGATGAGCTTGTGCTTGACGTCCACCTCGACATGATTCTTGTAGCCGAAGTAGTTTTTACCCCGTTTCTTCGTCCAGCGTGCATCCGTATCTTTCTGGCACTTTTTCGCCTCGCTCCAGTTCTCGACGGGCGGTTTTCCCTCCTTGATCGCCTCGTTTTCCTTCCTCGTGTTGCGCTGAATTGGCACCCGGACGATCGTCGCATCCACAATCTGCCCCTTGCGAGCCTCAAAGCCCGAACTTGCCAAAAACGCGCTGAACTTGTCGAACAGCTTCCGGGTCAGATGGAACGTCTCCAGTTTTGAGCGAAACAGCCAGATCGTTTTTGCATCAGGCACGCGACTGTCAAGGTCCAGTCCCAGGAAACGCATGAAGCTCAAACGGTCCATGATCTGATACTCCATTTCGTCATCGCTCAGGTTGTAAAGCGATTGCAGAATCAGAATCTTGAACATCATCACTACATCGAACGGCCGGCGTCCGGCATTGCTTTTGCGTTCGTGATCATAAATAACCTCAAGCTCGCTTCGGAAATCTTCCCACGGAATCAGGTTCTTCAAGGTCGGAAGGATGTCGCCGTTGGCAGTCAGATAATCAAGCCGGTTCTCTACGTCGAAAAATCCGTTCACCATTTTTTGTCTCCTGTGCTGTTCCGTGGTTACAATAATGTATCCCGCGCGAGGTCCTCTTTCAAGGATGATTCCGGAAATATGCGGCAATTAAGAAATACCCTTGAGGTAAAACCGGTTTCTGGACTTGTAGACGGTTCCCGTTCCTTTTTCCCGGGTTTTCAGAGCTGTTTTGCTTCTCATAGGTTGTGTCCTCTTCAAAGATTTCAAAGAGACGAACTTGACTTTCAGCCGAATGGGAAGTATATTTACCCATCGGAACGGCTCTTTTTTGCGTTATTTGCCGTTGTTGTCTCCAAAACAGCGTAACCGTCAAAAAAAGTCAAGTAATCGTCAACCACGAAGCATTTCTTGTTGGCACAATTAACTGAGAAACAATATCTAATGGCGATATAGGACGAATACTCCTAAAGAGCAGGTCGTGGGTTCGATCCCCGCTGCCACCGCCATTTTTGTCTGAACAATAGATTCAACAATTTCGAAATAAGGATCCCGATATGGAACAGAACGAAACAAACGCGGAACCGATGAAGAATCCGGAAATAAACACGGAAAAGGTCACGCAGGGCGGGAGCTCAAGCGGATGCGGATGCGGCTGCGGATGCGGCGGAGGCGGAGGAAAAGGCTCCAACAAGGCCGTGGTTGCGATCTGGGTGGTGCTCCTGCTCGGATTCGCCTGCGTCCTGGCATATACCCGGTCGCACGGACAGAACGAGGCGGAAAAGCTTCTGAATGACGCGTATGCGCTGTATGAGAAGCAGGATTTCGCGAGTGCGGCGGACCTGCTCCATCAGGCGGCGGAACTCGGGAATCCCTGGGCGCAGATCTATTACGGCGGCTCCCTCAAGCAGGGCAGCGGCGTGGCGGCGGATCCCGCGGCTGCGGTCGAATGGTACCGCAAGGCCGCCGCGCAGAACGTTCCCGTCGCGTATTATGAGCTCGCGGTCTGCTATGAATACGGGCAGGGCGTGACGCCGAGCCTGGATGAGGCGGCCGCATGGTATCAGAAGGCGCTGGACGGCGGGATCGGGGAAGCGCAGGGAGCATTGTGGCGCGTATCCGTCGCCAAGGCAAACGATCTTTTTGCGCATCAGAGATACCGCGAGGCGGTGGAAATCCTCAAAAAGCCGGCGGAAGAAGGCTATGCCGAGGCGCAGGCGTGTTATGCCGCATGCCTGATGAACGCCTCCGGGGTGAATCCGGATCCGCTTGCGGCGGTCGAATGGTACCGCAAGGCCGCCGCGCAGAACAATCCGACCGCGATCTATTCGCTTGGCGTCTGCTACGAAAACGGCGAGGGCGTGGACCGGAATCTGGACACGGCGCTGGAATGGTATCACAAGGCGAAGAACGTCGGACTTGAGGACGCGCAGAGCGCGATCATCCGCGTCGAAAAGCTCAAGGCGCTGAAGACCGCCGAACAGTAATTCAAGAATAGAAACGCACCTCAAACGAGGCGCGGAATAACAGATTATAGGTCGTATAGGTCGTATAAGACTTATGCGACTTTTTTCGGCAGATCGCCAGCTTTCCTCAAAAAGTTCGGCGGCAGTCCCCGGTAAAGGAGATTGCCGCCAGTTTTATGTCCGCGTGGTTCCTGTTTTGGGAAGCTCCCGTCGGATCATGAGTCCCGGCGGGAGAATGCCCGCCGGTATTTTGCCTGAAAATCAGAGCTTGTTGCCGTCCTGGTCGATGTGGCCGCTGTCGATGACGTCGGAGCGGTTGCGTCCGGCGGCGTACTCGATCAGGTTGAAGAGGAGTCTTCTGCACACGGGGTCGTTGTAGTTGGTGAGACCGAGCGTGGTGTAGAAGAAGGAGCCGGAGCCGGTCTTCGCGCGGCCGATGGCGGTGCCCATGCGGCATCCGAGGGAATGCCACGCGCCGGCGATCAGCTCCTCGTCGCCTTCCATGATGATGGCGGAGCGCGGATTGGAGACGGCGGCATCGAATGCGTAGTCGAGGACGGCTGGCTTCAGGAAGCCGTTGAAGACGGGGTGGTCCTTGCCGAAATACTGGCCGCCGACCCAATTGTTGCCCAGACGGAAGTTGCCGAGGTATTTCAGGTTACCGTTCGCGGCGGCGATGGTCGGGGCCCAGTTTTCCACATCGTTGAGGACGATGACCTGCGTGCCCGCCTTCGCGAGTTCGACGACCGCGTTCACGTCGACGGAATTGCCGTTCGGCGGGAAGCAGAGGACGTTGAAGCGCTGGGCTTTTTTCTTTGTCATGGAAATGGCGAGCTGCGCGGGGACGCCGCGCGCGAGCGTGACCGTGGCGGTGCCGTCGTTTGCGACCGCGAATTCCTTGCCGTCGACCTTGAACGAGAGCTGGTCGTCCGCCTTGGTCGGACCTTCAATCTTGAAGTTGTAGTCACCGTCGGCGGCGGGCATGTACTGACCCTCGAAGAGGACCGTGTAACCGGCGGTCATGTTCACGTTCGGATCGGGCGTGCCGCCGTCCGGAATCGCCAGTTCGAGCTGGCGGACGTTGCGTTCGGCGCGCTTTTCGCCGTCGACGAGGAAGGTCAGGCGGAAGGAGCCGGCGATTCCGTCGGGCGTGGCGATGGAGTTCTGCGGGATCCTCTGCGGGACGGGATAGCGCTGGGTCACGACGAGGACGTCGGGCTTCAGGCTGCCGCCGGGCTGGAAGGTCTGGAAATTGCCGCCCGCTGCGTTGAGGATGCTGACGAGCGACTGCTGGGGCTGGCCGCCGCGACCGCCACCGAAACCGCCGGGACGGTTGCCGCCGCCGAAACCGCCGCCCATGCCGCCGGGACGGTTGCCGCCGGGCTGCATCTGCCCCTGTCCCTGGGGCTGCGGGTTTTCATAGACGGCATAGGTCTTGCCCGCGGGGAGCTGGATTTTTGAGTTGTCGACGGCGGTGACTTCCATTTCGCCCTCGGCCTTGGTGCCCTTGAGGAACGCCTTGATGACGGAGACGCCGGGCTTGTCGACCTGGATCTTCACACCCTCGGCGAGGAGTTCGCCGTAGACGTCGCCGCCGGTGACTTTCACTGTCTGCTCGGACTCATTGACGGTCTTGCCGTCCTGGATAAGCTGGGTCACGAGCGTGTATTCGCCGTTCAGGTTCTCCTCGTTGATGATGTGGATGTCGGCGGAGACGGTGTTCGGGACGGTGAAGGACGGGGTCGGGGTGTGGACTGCGAGCTTCAGCGGGGCGTTGTAGGCGCGGAGGATGGCGGGATCGCCCTTCGGGTTGCGGAAGGTGTCGACGACGCCGGAGTTGTTCTCGCGGAGCATGGCTTCCCAGCCGTTGATCGCATAGCCGTCGGTGATGTTGTTGAGGCGGATGATCTCAATGCGGCGGCCCTGGTGGCGGATGCCGACCTTGCCGAGTTCGGAGGTGAAGGCTTCGACGGTCGGGTAGTCCTTGCGGAGTCCCTTTTCGTCGAGGTACTTGTTCATGCGCGTGTACCAGTTTTTGTAATCCGCGCCGTCCATGCCGTCCATGCCGATCTTCTTGAGTTCGTCCATGATGAGCTCAAGGCGCGGCGGAGTGGAGATGGCGCCCTCCTCACCCCAGAAGATAAGCTCTTCCTTGTCCTCGGTGTAGTTCCAGTAGCGCTTGCTGTTTGTGTAGTAGTTGGCGGGATAGGAGATGTTCGGGCCGGTGGCGTTGTGGTTGTCGCGGAACCCGACCTGGTAGACCTTGTCGTCGAAGGGCATGCAGTTCATCTTGTTGTAGTCTTCGACGTCGATTCCTTCCTTGCTCCAGCCGCTGGTGAGGACGACAATGCGCGACGGGTCGTTCTGGTGCGTGAAGGAGACCATGCTGGAATACCAGTTCTGGTCATGCTGCTCGCGTCCGAGTCCGAGCTCGTTGATGAGGTTGTAGATGGCGAGGGACGGGTGGGAGCGGAACTTCTTGACCATGCGGCGGACGCGTTCCTTTGCGATCACACGGCCTTCGGGGGACTGGCTGCCGGAGATGAATCCGCCGGGCTCGGCGTAGTACAGGAGGCCCTGTTTGTCGGCTTCCTGGAGCACGATGTCCTGGCCCATGTGGCGGTGGAAGTTCAGCATATTCAGACCGAAGTCCTTCGCTGCCTTGATCTGCTTGGCGGCGTATTCGGGCAGGGGGATGGTGCCGGTGACGGGCCACCAGCCCCAGCTGATGGCGGAACGCAGCACGATGCGCTTGCCGTTGAGGCGGAACATGGCGTCCTTGCCGACGCCTTCGGGACCGAACCAGCGGAATCCGAACGTCTTGCTTTCTTCTTCGTCTCCGACCTTCACGCTCATGGTGTAGAGATTCGGATTGTCGAGGTCCCACAGTTCCGCGTTCTGGTGCGTGAACTTGCGGGTGATGAGGTTCTCGCCGGGTTTGAGTTTGACGATCTCGGCCGCCATGATCGGGGTGTTGTCCTGGACGAGCCTGACGGTGCATTCCTCCTCCACGTCCTTGCCGGTGTCGTTGACCGCGGTGATGCGGACTTCGATGGTCTTCGGATCGGGGGTGTTCATCACATACACGTCGTCGATGTAGACGGGATCGGTGATTTCGAGGGAGACATGACCGGTGACGCCGCCGACGGCGCGCCTGCCGTTCAGCTTGACGCCGTTCCAGGTGAACGGGATGTAGTCCATCCAGTCATAGTCGCCGCCGGGGTTGGTGATGCGGATGTCGAGCGCGGCGACGTCGCCTTTCTTGAGCTTGCCGGTGATGTCGAGCACGAACTCGGTGTCGCAGGCGGCATCGCACGCGATGAGCTCATGGTTCAGGAAGATTTCCGCCTGGTAGGTGAGGGCGGAGAAGCGGAGGAAGACTTTCTTGCCGGTCAGATCCTGATCGACCTTGAACGTGCGGCTCCACCACGAAACGCCCTGCAGAGGCTGCCAGAAATTGCGCGGGTCGATCGTGTAGTCCTTTTCCAGCGCGGACATGTCGGTGAAATACTGTTCGACCGTGCCGGGGACCGTGACGTCCTTGCGGTCCGCCTTGCTCAGGGCGTCCCAGCCGCCGGTCGGCTGGTGGGCGGGGATCTGGTCGAGCGGAGTGCCGGGAACGACGACGTGTTCGGACTGCCATTGCGCGGCGGTGTCGCGCCAGAGTTTCCAGCCGGAGCCGGAGAGGCTGACGACTTCGCGCGCGTCCGCCTGGGAGAGCAATCCGGCGGCGAGCGCGAGGATGAAGAGGGATTTTTTCATTTGGTCTTTCCTGTTTGAATGGGGGTAATGTGTGATATGTTTAGCAAATAATTTTTTGATAATATAGCCTTTCGAGCGTGATTTTCAAGTTGTTTCCGAAAAAATCAGGGCGTTTTCAGGGAAGGACGAGGTGGTACGGCGTTTTTATGCGGACGTCAGGTCGCGCAAGTCCGCAATAATCCGAGGTTTTATACCGACAATATTTCTATACTAAAAAAGCGCGTGCAACACAATTTTATAAGATGCAATGACGTTAATTGTGTTATAGTGTGTTTGTGTGCCGGTATACGGCGAATACGGAAACAACCTCATTTCCTGCTCAATACGGGGAAAGAAAACAGAGCAATATCCATGAAATACAATTCAGTCAGGACCATCCGGGGCATCATGCTGGGCATTGCCATGCTGTTTGCCGCCGTCCCGTTCGCAGTACAGGCGCAATCGAAGGTGGCGGCAGCGCCGGAAAAGGAAACGGAGGATTCCGCCGGTGCGAAAGAGATCACGCTCACGATCGAAGGGACGATCCGGGGTGGACGGTTCTTCTTCAAGGAGAAGACAATCCAGTTCGACACACTGAACAAATACGAGTGGCCGGAGAAGGACATCTACGTCAACGGGAAGCCTTGGAGCGATCCCGCCAAGCCGTTCAAGCTTGATTTTACGCCGGATTTTGCGAAGGCGGTCATCCTGGAGAAGTCGGGCGGTCCCGACGGAGGGCGCGTCTATGTGCTGCCCCGGGAAAAGATGTTCGCACTGATGATCGTCCCCCGCGAGAAGGATCCCGAGGCGGTTCCGTTCCGGGTCAGGCTTGCCGTGAAGAACCAGGCCGCGCACCGCGACCTCCCGCCGGACGAGACGCCGCCGGAGAGCGGGACCCCGAAGCGCGCCGCCGTCATCGCGCCGCGCAGGGTGCAGTCGACCTCCGGCGCCGCCGAGGAACGCGTCACGCTGGTCCTGGCGGGGAAGATCGAGGGGAAGGGGAAGTTCCAACTTCAATCCAACCGTATCGAATACCTGCCGGATTCCCAGAGCAACCCGAGCTACCCGGACGACGTCACGGTGAACGGAAAGCCGTGGGAGGACGTGCATGTGCCGTTTGATCTGGACTTTCTCATAGATTACACCACGGGGAAGGTCACGGACCGGTCGGGAACCGCCACGGTCATCTGGCGGGCGATTCCGGTCGGCGATTCAGTTTTCGACCGGTATGAACACTCCGTGGGCGAGCTGTTCGTCACCGGCGAGGGGAAGGGCGACGCGTCTTCGTTCCGCGCCGCGGTCTCGTTGCAGAGGTTTCCGCAGGACTATGCCGCGCGGATCATCGCCGTGCTGAACGACGGTCGGGAGAAACGGAGGAAAGGGGAGCTGGACAGCGCGTACATGGCGAACGAGGGGGAGCTTTCCCCGGACGACCGGAAACAGGTGGAAAAGTGGAGGGCGGATCGGCAGAAGGATCAGCTCCTGTGGACGAGCGACCGGAGCTACACGACCGACGGGAAGGAGCTGCCCTACCTGACACGGGCGGCTGTGGCGGCTGCCCGCGACCTGTTACCGGACCAGTTCGACATCACAATCGAAGCGGTGGTGAACTGCGGCGCGGTGTTTTCGTTCATGGGCGACAAGATCGTCTGCAGCGACCAGTCGTATCCCAACGAGGGGAAATACCCCGCCAAGGTCACGGTCAACGGGAAGTCGTGGAGAAACCTCCATCAGCCGTTTACCCTCGAAAGTGAGATCGACCCTGATTTCGTCGTCGGGATGAACGTCGAAACGGAATACTACCGGTATTACCTCGCGCCGGAACGGAACCGGATCACCCTCGGGATCGTCAACCACGGTCCGCGCGACGAGGAACAGGTCAGAATCCGGCTGTCCCTGCGGAAGAAAAATGCCGGACCGGCGAACAGGAAATAACAAACCGGAAGGAGTGGGATATGAAAACAACCCTGTTCAAACATCTTTGGAGTGCAGCATTGGGCTTAGTCCTGCTCGTTGCCGCCATTCCGTTTGCCGTCCGGGCGCAATCCGATGCCCCGAAGGATGAGGTCACGCTCACGCTGGAGGGGACCTTCGACGGTCAGGACAACTTCGATTTCATCGGGAATACGATCCGGTTCCGTCATATCTCTTTTCAAAAGCCGACCGGTGTGACCGTCGACGGGAAGCCGTGGGCGGACCTGTCCAAGCCGTTCGAACTTGATCTTGCGCCGGATTTCGCAAAGGCGGCGATCGTGGAAAAGCAGGGGCGCGGCGCCGTCGATCTGATCGTGAATCCGGACAGCTTCACTCTCGTAATCGACGACAGGGATGCCTCCTCCGCCCCATACAAGGTCACGATAGCCGTGAAGAACCAGGGAATCCGTGAACCGGCACCGTCTTTTGTCCGTTCGCAGCCGTCTCCCTTGTCCCAGCCTATTCAACGTTCTGTACGGAGGCGAACAGATAGACGTTTGCAGCCGTCTCCCAAGTCCCCGTCTGTTCAACTCGTCGAACCGAGTCGCAGAGGCGGGATCCAAAAGATCTTCGGAAGGATTTATCCGCAGGAATTCGATGCGAGAATGTAGGAATTGGAAAAGAACATGTCGGAAAAAGGCCGCAGGACGAGCCTGATGATGAGGAGTATCACCAATCCCAGTTCAATGACCGACGAGCAGAAAAAGGAGGCTCAGCAATGGGCGAACGAGGGAGATTCTTTGAAAATGATGTATGAGAAAACGACGGACGGGAAAGAGATCCCAGCCAGGTCCTGGGGCGGTCTCGGTCCGGGTGACTTGCTGAACCGTTCCCTGACGCACAGAACCATCGAGATCGAGGCCGTCATAGATTTCGCCGCGGATTTCGAAATCCACGAAACCATGATCAAATACAATTTCTCCGATGGGGCGGTCGAAGGAAAGTTTCCCCGCGATGTGAAGATCAACGGCGAGCCCTGGTCAAACCTGTTTGTGCCGTTCGATCTGGGCATGACGGTCGATCCGCAGTCGGTTTCGGATGCCTGGATCGAAACGGAATTCTATCAGTACACGATTACCCCGAGACAATCCAAGGTGTGCGTCGGCATCCGGAATCGCGGAATCCAGGAGGAACCCGTGAAGATCAAAGTGTCGCTCAAAAGAAACTGAACACGATTCAAATTCATTATCTTGCAATACCCCGGAATCTGACGGGGGGAAGGAAACAACCATGAAACGATACATCTTGAAAAGCCTTTGCCGGAGCCTGGCTCTTGGACTGGTCCTGCTCGCAGCCGCCATTCCGTTTGCCGTCCGGGCGCAATCCGGGGCGAAAACGAACGGTTCCAAGGAGATCACGCTCACGATCGAGGGCACGATCCAGGGCGGACGCTTCTTCTTCAAGGAGAACACGATTCAGTTCGACACGCTGAACAAATACGAGTGGCCCCAGAAAGACATCCTCGTCAACGGGAAAGCGTGGAGCGAACTGAACAAGGCGTTCAAGCTTGATTTTACGCCGGATTTTGCGAAGGCGGTCATCCTGGAGAAGGAAGGCGGACCAGAGGAGGGACGCACCTATGTTCTGCCCCGTGAGAACCTCTTCGCGCTGATGATCGTGCCCGACGACGCGGATTCCAAGGCGGCGCCGTTCCGGGTCAAGCTCGCCGTGAAGAACCAGGTCCAGCACGACAATCTTCCTCCGGACGAGACGCCGACCGGAAAAGCCGCGAAGAGCGCCGGGAACTCCCGCCGCCAGGCGACGCAAAGTGACTCCGACGGCGAGATCCGTTCGATCACCGTTGTGCAGGCCGGAGTGACTTCCGCCGACCGGAGAACCGCCGCGAATCTGAACCGCAAGGGGTTTGACCTCTTCCGCCTGCTCAGCGAGAAGGACGCGAACGCAAACGCGTTCGTTTCCCCGTACAGCATCGACAGCGCGTTCGGGCTGGTCTACTGCGGCGCGAAAGACAAGACCGCCGAGGAAATCCGCACAACGCTCGGACTGCCCGCCGATCCGGCGGCGTGCGGCAAATTCTTCAACGCCGTTTCGAATGAATATGCGGCGAACAAACTGGTCGAGGTCCTGGTGTCGAACTCGGTCTGGTACGAACAGAAGTTCGAGAAGGACATCCTGCCGCCGTTCACCTCCATGATCAGGCAATACTACGGCGGGACGTTCTACAAGGAGAATTTCAAAAACCCGGACGCCCTCGTCGAGAAAGTCAACAGCTACGTCGAGGAGCGTACGAAAAACATGATCAGGAACCTCCTTGCACCCACCGACATCACGCCGGATTCGTTCATGATCCTGCTGAACACGCTGTATTTCGAGGCGAAATGGCAGACGCCGTTCAAGCCGGAAGACACCCGCCCGATGGTGTTCCATAATTTCGACGGTTGGGAAAAGCGGGTCAAAATGATGTACCGGCGGGGATTCGACATCGGTTACTACTCCGACAGGAGAGACAATGTCCACGCGGTGGTCCTGCCGTACGAGGATCCGCGTTTCGAGCTCGTCGCCCTGATGCCGATCCAGCCGGGCGCCGACCATGGGAAAGCCGCGATGGCGGACATCGTCTCGAAGATCGGGACCAGGCTTGATTCCTGGCTCACGAACCGTTCGGAATACGAAACGATGCTCTGGCTTCCCGTGTCCGACCTGACCTGCAGATACAGCCTCAAGGACGCCCTCGAAGAACTCGGCATGAAAACGCCGTTTTCCATGACGCAGGCGGATTTCCACGGCATCGCGGAGCCGTCCGAGCTCCTGCAATACATCTGGATCGACAAGGTGATCCACAAGACCGCGCTGAAGATGGACGAGGAATCCACGAAGGCAGCCGCCGCCACCGCGGTTATCATGAGCGCCGCGGGAGCCGCCGCACCGCGGGATCAGCCCCCGGTCAACGTTTTCCGCGCCGACCGTCCGTTCCTCGTCCTGATCCGCGACAGCCGGACCGGGCTGATCCTCTTCGCCGGGCGCATCAACGATCCCGGCGTGGAAGCCTCCGCGTCGGACGGCTTCCGGGGGCCGTTCGGAAGGTAAAGGCAACGGCGTCGCCGAACAAATAACAACAAAGATTTCAACGCTGTTTTTTACGGGCGGTCCGGTTTCGGTCGGGCCGCTCTTTTTTCGCACGTTTTTTTGTCGGAAAAGACGTTTTTCCTTTGGAACGAGTTTGAAAAAAGGGCATTTGTGTGGTATATTATATGATTTAGAATTTATCGAAAAACACGACCGTTCAACATAACTACCCAACCCCCAAACAGGAGAACACCTAAATGAACTTAGGCAGTCTGATTCTCGACGGGCTGAAAGCCATGGCCCTCGGAATGCTCTGGGTCTTCTGCTTCCTCTCCATCATGATCGTTTGCATGAAGGTGATGTCGAAAGCGCTGGCCCCCTTCTCGAACTTCCTCGAACCGGTCGCCCCGGCGCCGAAAAAGAAAAAAGCGTCCGGCGCAAAGGCAGCCCTTTCTCCCGAAGACCGGGTCCGCGCGCTGGCGGCGATCGAAGCCGTCAAGCTGTACCGCGCAGGGAAATGAACCGCAGATTTCAAACAATATAACATATTCAAACATAAAGGCAACCCCTTCTTATGAAAAAAATCAAATTCATGGACTGCTCCTTCCGCGACGGATTCCAGTCCTGCCTCGGCGCCCGTGTCAAAACCGATGACTTCCTGCCCGCCCTCGACGCGGCGGTGAAGGCCGGCATCAACTACATCGAAATCGGCGGCGGCGCCCGTTTCCAGGCGCTCTATTTCTACTGCCAGGAAGACGCGTTCGAGATGATGGATAAGTGGCGTGCCACGGTCGGTCCGGACGTGAACCTGCAGACGCTCTCCCGCGGCGTGAACGTGGTCGGCCTCTCCTCCCAGTCCACTGACATCATCCAGCTCCACGCGAAGCTGTTCAAAAAGCACGGCATCACCACGATCCGCAACTTCGACGCCCTGAACGACGTCCGCAACCTCGACGTCTCCGGCCGCGCCATCGCCGCGAACGGTCTGAAGCACCAGATCACCATCACCATGATGGGTCTGGCCCCCGGGCTCAACGAAGCCTACGCGCACACCCCGAAGTTCTACGAAGACCGCCTGAACGAGATCATCAAATCCGGCATCCCGTTCGACAGCCTCGCTTTCAAGGACGCCTCCGGCACCTCCACCCCGCAGACCGTGTTCGACACGATCAAGGCCGCCCGCGCGCTCCTCGACAAGGAATACGGCGTCGGCGCAAAGGAAATCCAGTTCCACACGCATGACACCGCCGGCATGGCGGTCGCCTGCAACTGGGCCGCCATCACCGCCGGCGCGGACGTGATCGACCTCGCCATGGCCCCGCTCTCCGGCGGTACCTGCGAGACCGACATCCTCACCATGTACCACCGCCTCCGCGGCACCGACTACACGCTCGACATCGACCCGGACAGGATCCTCAAGGTCGAAAAGGTCTTCAAGCAGTGCCTCAGCAAGTATTTCATGCCGCCCGAGTCCATGCAGGTCTCCCCCGAGATCATCTTCAGCCCGATGCCCGGCGGCGCCCTCACTGCCAATACCCAGATGATGCGCGACAACAACTGCCTCGACAAGTACGACTCCTGCATCGAAGAGATGCGCGAAGTCGTAGCCCGCGGCGGTTTCGGCACCTCCGTCACCCCCGTCTCCCAGTTCTACTTCCAGCAGGCGTTCCGCAACGCCGTGATGGGCAAGAACGCCGACGGGTCCTGGAAGCTCGATCCGAACGGCTACGGCAAGATGGTTCTCGGCTACTTCGGCAAGACCCCGGTCAAACCCGATCCGCAGGTCGTGAAGTGGGCGCAGGAACAGCTTCAGCTTGAGCCGACCACCAAGTCCGTTGTCGAGATCAACGACGCCAATCCGAAGCTCGGCGTGAAATACAACACCGAACTCCTCCAGCAGAACAACCTCCCCGTGACCGAAGAAAACATCTTCATCGCCGCCGCCTGCGCCGACAAGGGCATCGCCTTCCTGAAGGGCGACAAGCCCATGGGCATCCGCTATGCCGCCGACGCCGCCCCGAAGGCGAAGAACGACGTCCCCGCCGCCTACACCGTCACGGTCGAAGGCAAGACCTTCAATGTCCAGGTCAAGGAAGGCGGCGTGATCACCGCCGACCTCGCCGGTCAGGTCACCGAAGGCGGCGCCGCCAAGAAGGCCGCCGCTCCGTCCGCCGGTTCCGGCAATACCGTCGACATCAACAGCCCGTTCCCCGGCACTGTGACCAAGATCCTGGTCTCCGAGGGCGACGAATTCGAAGCCGGCGATGTGATCGCCGTGGTCGAAGCCATGAAGATGGAAAACGAGATCAAGCCCGACAAGGCCGGCGTCATCCGTGAAATCTGCGTCGACGTGAAGGCCGTCGTCACCTCCGGTCAGGCCCTCTTCAAAGTCGAGGAGAAGTAATCCATGCGTAATCTTATTCTTGCGATCCTCTTCGCGGTCCTTTGCTCCGCCGGGCTCGTGATGTCCGCCCAGGACGCCGCCGCCCTGCAGACCGCCGCGAACCAGGCCCAGACGGCGGTCGCCGATGCGGCGAAGACCGTCGAAGCCACGAAATCTGCGTTCCCGAAGAATCTGTCCGAGCTTGAGGCGAAGATCCCCGGCCTGAAGCGCAACAGTCAGATGTCCGAACCCGACGAATGCTTCGACTGGTACGAAGACCCCGCCACGGGCCACGTCTACCTCGTCTACGTCTGGGGCAACGCCGACACCATGGCGAAGTACATGGACGATGCCGCCGCGGTCGCCGCTGAAAAGACTGCCTCCGGCGACGAAGCCGGCGCGAAGCTGGTCACAGACAGCGCGAAGAGCGTCGTCGAGGCGACCCGCGCCGCCAAGGGCTACGGCCTCGTCTACTCCGTCTCCTTCGCGAAGGGCAAGGACCTCCACGACGGACGTGAAATCCTCATCGTGAAGCCGGTCAACCGCAGCAAAGGCAAAGTGATCCTCGCCCGCTCCATGGCGGTCGAAAACGTGAAGGACGGTCTCCTGGTCGCGTCCTCCCTCGAAACCGGCGACGTCGTCGCCGAGTTCCTGCCCGCGATGCTCTACAACGAATCCGTTCGCGAAGGCAGCCAGGCGAAGTCCCTCCCGGGCTTCGGCACCGCCATCAACAACCTCTGGCACAGCACCGGCATCTACGACATCTACCGCCAGACGACCGCCGACTTCAGCAAGACCTGGATTCTCGGTCTCGGACGTCTCCTCATGATGTTCGTCGCCCTCATCCTGCTCTACCTCGCCATCGTCAAGGGCTTCGAGCCGCTCCTGCTCCTCCCGATCGGCTTCGGCGCGCTCCTCGCCAATATCCCGCTCGCCGGCATCAGCGGCCCGGACGGACTCCAGGGCATGATCTACATGGTCGGCATTGAGTCCGGCGTGTTCCCGTGCCTCATCTTCATGGGCGTCGGCGCGATGACCGACTTCGGTCCGATGCTCGCGAATCCGCGCACCGCCCTGCTCGGCGCAGCCGCGCAGTTCGGCATCTTCGGCGCGCTCCTCGGCGCGCTCGCGCTGAACGTCGTTCCCGGCATCACGTTCAACATCAAGGACGCCGCGTCCATCGGCATCATCGGCGGCGCGGACGGCCCGACCTCCATCTTTGTGACCTCCCGCCTGTCTCCGTCGCTCCTCGGCGCAATCGCCGTCGCCGCGTACTCCTACATGGCGCTGGTCCCGATCATCCAGCCCCCGATCATGAAGCTCTGCACGACCGAGGCGGAACGCAAAATCCGCATGAAACAGCTCCGCAACGTGCCGAAGATTGAGAAGATCTGTTTCCCGGTCCTCATCACGCTCCTCTGCGCGTTCCTGCTCCCGGACGCTGCTCCGCTGATCGGCATGCTCATGCTCGGCAACCTGATGCGTGAATGCGGCGTGGTCGACCGTCTGTCCGACACCGCCCAGAATGCCCTCATCAACATCGTGACGATCTTCCTCGGCATTGCGGTCGGCTCCAAGCTCTCCGCCGAACAGTTCCTGAGCCTCCAGACCCTCGGCATCCTCGTCATGGGCTGCTGCGCGTTCTGCATCGCCACCGCCGCGGGCGTCATGTTCGCAAAGATCATGAACCTGTTCTCCAAGGAAAAGATCAACCCGCTCATCGGCGCTGCCGGCGTGTCCGCCGTCCCGATGGCGGCGCGCGTCGCCAACAAGCTCGGTCTCGAATACGACAGCCAGAACTTCTTGCTCATGCACGCCATGGGTCCGAACGTTTCCGGCGTGATCGGATCCGCGGTCGCGGCGGGCGTCCTGCTCTCCCTCTGCGGCGGTCTCTGATCCCCCGCACTTCGGGTTAAGAAAACGAATCCGGAACCGGCTTCCAAACCGGTCCCGGATTTTTAATGCCCCCGTTTTTGCCGGGCGTTGATCAGAACGCCTGTTTTGCCACGGCGCCTATTCGAGCGTTTCCTCGAAGACGGGCAGGAATGAGCTCAGCGTTTTTCCGGGGAACCGGAACGGGTGAACCCTGCAGACGACGTCGTTGCAGTCTTTCGTTTGGTTCCAGTCAACGATCGTGAGCACGATCTTTTCCCGGATGCCGTGCTCCGTTTTCACCGACCGGAGATGCTCCGCGATCCCGCGGCATTTGTCCGGTTCCGAGGTTTCCAGCCACATATGGATCACGCCCCAGCGCTTCCAGATCAGGCAGCGTCTTTCCGGCGCGGCGACGCCCTCCTGCGTGTGCGTACTCCTGTACTCCGGATATTGCGTTACGATGGACGCCATAAGCGCGCTCCAGGTTTCGCCGTCGCAGACGCCGCCCATATTGCTCCTGTACCATTTGAGCCCTTGCCAGGACGAGACCATGATGCCGAGCAGAATGGCAATGGTGAGGATCACACTGACAAAAGGATTCCTGATGCATTGTTTCAGCAGGAAATGCGTCAGGCGGCAGATCGCGAGGATCGCGAAGAATACGGACAGGCTGAGGAGCGTAGTGTTCGGCGACAGGAATGTGGTGAGCAGGAACGGCATCAGCGCCGCGATCAGGACAAGCGCGAGGATAGCCAGCGCGTTTCTCTTCCACGGCGGCAGTCCGTCAAGATAACGTTTCCATTTCCCTTTGTTCGCCATGTTCGCGGTCCGTTCCTTCCGTGCTCAAGCCCAGTTAAAAAATCTGCTGCAATAATGTACCACGTTTTCCGCGAAATGCAAGCGGGAAGATGGGGGTATATATGAAGGAAATCCGGGCACGGAAAAGGCCGGATACCGTTTTGAGGCGGTATCCGGCCGGGAATCAGTGGCTGATTCAATCAGCCGAAGGACTCACGCGATTCGATCAGATGCCCTTGAACAGGAGCGGAGCGAATTCGCGGAGGCTGCGACGCCAAGTCAGCCATTCGTGAGCGGTGCCCGGGGACATGTAGAACGTGACCGGGAGGCCGTATTCCTTCATCTGGTTCGCGATGTTGCGCGGACCGTCGGCGTTTTCAGCTTCGCCGTGGGAGATGAAGATGGCGTGGAGTTTCTTGGAAGGATCTTCCTTGGCGGTCTTGAGAGCTCCGTTGTAAGCGCTCTCAACAGCGCCGTTCATGCCGAACAGACCGGAGAAGCTGCCGAGCCAGCCGAACTTGTCGAGGTTGGCAGTGACGGTGCTCCAGGTCTGGCCGCCGCCGCGGGAGAGACCCGCCATGGCGCGGTGGTCACGATCCGGAATGGTGCGGAAGGTGCTGTCGATGTAGGGGATGAGCTCCTTGACGAAGATGTCGGTGACACCGCCGGGGCCCATGTTCATCATGCCGCCGCCGACGCCGCGACCGACGTAGGAGTTGGCCTTCATGTCGCCGCAATCCATGACGATGATCATCGGAACAGCCTTGCCGGCCGCGATGAGGTTGTCCATGATGTTGGCGGTACGACCCTGGATCATCCAGCCGTTTTCATCTTCGCCCCAGCCGTGCATGAGGAGGAGAACCGGGTACCTCTTGTTCGCGTTCTCAGGCTTTTCATATTCAGCGGGAGTGTAGACGTTGCAGACGCGTTCGATGCCGCCGTTGATCTCGGACCAATACTGGCAGCGACGGACCTGTCCGTGCGGGACGTCCTTGTTGAAGTGGTGGTAAGCGCCCTCTTCCTTGGATTCGGGAACTTCGATACCGGACTGCATGGCGTTGCTGCCGAAGTAGGCGCCGGTCTTCTGGTCGGAGACGACGTTGCCGTCGACGCGGAAGGAGTAGTAGTGGAAGCCGACCACGAGCGGATCGGTCTTGATTTCCCACGTTCCATTGGTGCCTTCGACTTTCTTCAGGTGATAGAGCTTGTCGCCGCTGCCGTCGCGGAGACCCTGGGAGATGGTCACATCCTGTGCGCCGGGGGCGTTGAGTCTGTAAATGACTTCGCCGGTTTCCGGATTGACCGCGGGATAGGTCTCGCAGAAGATGGTGGTTTCAGAGGGGACGAAACCTTCGGGGAGACGGGACTGACCGCCGCCGCCGAACATGCCGCCAAAGCCGCCGAAGCCGCCGGGGCCGCCGCCGGACTGGGTCGCGCCGAACGCGTTGCCGCCGCCGAGACCGCCAGCAGGACGCTGACCGCCGGGGCCGCCGGCCGGACGCTGACCGCCGCCGAAGCCGCCGCCGAAGC
>CADCMR010000027.1 GCA_902802585.1 uncultured bacterium | reverse complement strand
CGGCGTGGACATGAGCAAGCCCGGCGCGCAGGAATACTACGATTCCCTCTTCGAGCAGTTCGCCGAATGGGGTCTCGACTTCATCAAGATCGACGACCTCTCCCGTCCGTACGCCACCGCCGAGATCGAGGCGATCCGCAAGGCGATCGACAAATGCGGCCGTCCGATCATCCTCAGCCTCTCCCCCGGCGACACCCCGATCCAGAACGGCGCGCACGCCGACAAGCACGCGAACATGTGGCGCGTCTCCGACGACTTCTGGGACCGCTGGGAACCCCTCCGCGGCATGTTCGGGCGTCTGCACCGCTGGGAACCCTACCGCATCAAGGGCTCCTGGCCGGACGCCGACATGCTTCCGTTCGGCATCATCGAATTCACGCGTCCCACCAATTTCACGCGGGACGAACAGCGGTTGTGTTTCACGCTGTGGTCGATCGCGCGGTCTCCGCTCATCCTCGGCGCGGACATGGCAAAGCTCGACGAGTGGACGCTGAGCCTCCTCACGAACAAGGAGGTCATCGAGATCAACCAGAACAGCGAGAACAACCGCCAGCTCATCCAGGATGGCGACCTGATCGTCTGGACCGCCGACGTCCCCGGCAGCAAGGACAAGTACCTCGCCTTCTTCAATACCGGCACCTCCGAGTACAACAAATACGACCGCCGCAAAGCCCTCGCCGAAAGCCCCGGCGTCGGTCTGCAGGGGGTCCCGGAAGCAGAGATCACCGCGAACATCAAGGATTCCAAGATCCTCGCGCTCGCCGTCGTCGACAACGGCTACGGCTCCAGCTACAGCCATTCCGCCTGGATCCAGCCCGAAATCTCCGGTCCCGCCGGCACGAAGAAGCTTGTCGACATGCAGTGGTCCTCCGCCCACGCCGGATGGGGCGCGGTCCGCAACGGCCTCACCAGCGACGGTCAGGCGATCGACGGCATCGGCACGCACGCGCTTTCCCTCATCGTCTACAAGCTCCCGGAGGGCTACGACACCTTCAAGTCCAAGGTCAAGCTCGTCGACAACAGCGATTCCCGCAACCGCCTCAAATTCCTCGTCCTCGACGAAAAGGCGTTTGAACAGCCCTCCCCCGAGACCAGCGACATCAAGGTCAATCTCGCCGACATCGGACTCTCCGGCAAGGTCGTCGTCCGCGACCTCTGGGAAGGAAAGGAAGTCGGCACAGCCGAAGGCACGTTCACCTGCGAAAAGCTCCCGTGCCACGCCACAAAGCTCTACCGTCTCTCCCCCGCGAAGTGACCGCCTTTCACGCATGAGGAACCAATCATGAAACGGATCACAAAGACCGCCCTCCTCGCCGGCATGGCGCTCGCGTCCTCGACGCTCCTCGCCGGGAATCCGCTCATCACCGACGTCTTCACCGCCGACCCCGCTCCGCTCGTGGACGGTGACACCGTCTACCTCTACACCACGCACGACGAGGCTCCGCCGCGCCAGTGGCTCGTCATGAACGACTGGCTATGCTATTCCTCGAAGGACATGGTGAACTGGAAGGCGCACGGCCCCGTCGCCAGCAAGGACACGTTCGAATGGGGCACCCACGACGCATGGGCCGCCCAGACGATCAGGAAGGACGGCAAATACTGGCTTTACGTCACGCTCTGCGGCAAGGACCAATACAGCGGACGCGCCATCGGCGTCGCCGTCTCCGACAAGCCCGAAGGTCCCTTCAAGGACGCCATCGGCAAGCCGCTTGTGTGGGACAGCATGACGCCCGGTCCGGTCGGCTGGGACGACATGGACCCGACCGTCTTCATCGACGACGACGGCACCCCGTGGCTCGCGTGGGGACACACCATGCTATACGTCGCGAAGCTCAAGCCGAACATGACCGAGCTTGACGGCGAGATCAAGATGATGCGCCTGCCCAACTACACCGAGGGTCCCTGGCTCTTCAAGCGCAACGGCGTCTACTACATGATCTACGTCTCCCACATCCTGAACGGGTTCCACGAAATGGCGTCCTACGCCACCGCGACCAGCATGGAAGGACCGTGGACCCCGCGCGGGCTCATGTGCCGCGACACGAAGAACTCCGACTGCATCCACCCCGGCGTCGCCGAATTCAAGGGCAACTGGTATTTCTTCTACCTCAACGGCGCGCTCACGCTCGCGAACGGCGAAAAGGGCGACGCACAGCACCGCAGCGTCTGCCTCGACTATATGTACTTCAATCCCGACGGCACGATCCAGATGGTCGAGCAGACCGACAGGGGCACCGAGGTCCCGCCGAAGACCGCCGAGCAGATCGCCGCCGCCGTCCCGAAAGGCGAGATCAAAAAACTTGAGCCGTTCCCGAAGGTTTATGCCTACGGCGGCAATCCCACGCCGAAACTCCGCACCGTAACAGAGATGAACGAATTGACCTGGACCGGACGCGCAAACACAAGGGGCGGCCTGCCGGTCATGTCAACCATGAAGACACCGTTCCGCGACTGCACCGCGCGCACCGGCTTCTACGAGAACGGCGGCTGCGAGACCATCGGGCAGACCTTCGTCGCCCCGAGCAATATGATGCTCCACACCATCGAACTTTACGTCGGCGACGGCGAGATCACCCGCGAACAGCCTCAGCACGCCATCAAAATCGCACTCTACGACATCACCGGGACCGATCCCAACGCGGACACCTATACCGTCGGCGAAAACCTCTTCAAATCCGTCGACGGACGCGAACCGTATTTCGTCTACACGCCGCAGGGACCGGACAAACTGCTGATCAATCTGGGCACGAACGACGGGCTTGGCGCCGACAAGGTCGTGTTGAAGGAAGGGCACACCTACGTCTTCGAACTTCAGGCGCCGCGCAGGACGTTCCCGATCAGCTGGTTTCGTTCCGAGAAGGACCTCTATCCGCAGGGCTCGGCCTACCGCGACCGCCGCAAGATCACGAACCGTCAGCGCACATCAGGCGATTTTGCACTTGCGATCTACCCGTACAGAGGGTGATCCGCCCCCTCCCTCCCTCCCTGACCGTCTTTTCCTGAAAACACCTCCGGAAAACATACTCACCCATCCAAATGCTCCGACTGGCTCATCCCCGCCGGAGCTTTTTCTCTGACACAAGCCAGAGTTAATTAACGCCGATATGATTAAGAAATCATAATTTCCGTAAAAAATAATGGTTCAGGCACTTGCTTTTCCGCAGAAAACAGGATATACTATCCCCAAACAGCGTTTTTTTGCACTCTTTTACCTCACATGCACCAAATGAAAGGAACCGGTCCATGATGAAAAAAGCTTTGTTCGTGCTCGCCGCGGCAATGTCCGCCTCCGTGCTTTTCGCCGCGGATACTCCGAAAACCAACCTCGGCAAGCTCTACGAAAAGGATTTCCTGATCGGCGTAGCCCTCAATCAGAACATCACAAGCCAGCGAGACAAGACGCGCGCCGACCTCGCCGCATCGCAGTTCAACTGCCTCACGCCCGAAAACTGCATGAAATGGGACGCCACCGAGCCGCAGGAAGGCAAATTCAACTTCACCGCCTCCGACGAGCTGGTGAAATACGCGCAGAAGAACAAGATTAAGATCCACGGACACACGCTCATTTGGCACAGCCAGACCCCGCAATGGGTGTTCCAGGGCGAGAACGGACAACCCGCCACGCGCGAGCTCGTCCTGAAGCGCATGAAGAACCACATCGAAGGCGTCATGAAACGCTACAAAGGCAAGATCGACGCGTGGGACGTCGTGAACGAGGCGTTCAACGAGGACGGCACGCTCCGCAATTCGCAGTGGAAGCGCATCGTCGGCGACGACTTCATCGAGAAG
Organism: uncultured bacterium; assembly: GCA_902802585.1. GTDB lineage: Bacteria > Verrucomicrobiota > Lentisphaeria > Victivallales > UBA1829 > UBA1732. The sequence goes on along the minus strand of CADCMR010000027.1, from coordinate 14,694 downwards.
GCGTTCGAATTCGCGCGCGCCGCCGATCCCTCCGCCAAGCTCGTTTACAACGACTACAATGCCGACACGCCCGCGAAGCGCGACGGCATCGCCAGGCTCGCAAAGGAACTGAAGAAGAAAGGTCTCATCGACGCCGTCGGCATGCAGGGACACTATCTGCTGGAATATCCGTCGTCCAAGCAGATCGAGGACGCCATCAAGAAATACGCCGACGCGGGCGTGATGGTCATGGTCACGGAAATGGACATCGACGTCCTGCCCCGTTCCAACGGGCGGGTCACCGCGGACATTTCCGCAACGCAGGAATACCAGGAGAAGAACAACCCGTACACGAAGGGTCTCCCGGACGAGGTCAACAAGAAGCTCGCCGACCGTTACGTCGACATTTTCAAAGTCTTCCTCAAGCACAGCAAGGTCATGTACTCCGTGACCGTCTGGGGGCTCGACGACGGCACAAGCTGGCTCAACGGGTTCCCGGTCCGCGGCCGCACGAACCATCCCCTGCTCTTCGACCGTCAGCTGAAAGCGAAGCCGTGCTATGACGCGCTGGTCAAACTCAAACAGCCGCAAGGGCTGAGGAAATAATCCGTTTCTCTTTCAAAAGCCAGTACAAGCCTCGCCTCGGACCCGCAACAGGTCCGGGGCGTTTTCTTTCCCTCGGTTATCCCAGTTTTTCCCGTTCACTCCCGTTTTTCACGGGATGTCCATGTTTTGAAAACCTTTTACGTTTTGTGAAACGGCATCAGGGAGAAACGAATCTTTTTGAGCACAAAAAAGGGAGTTGGCACGGGATTTGCTAATTCACCGGCATCAACAACCAGCGAACAAAGGAGGTTCGTTATGAAACTGGTGATCGCATATATTCAGCCCGATCGGCTGAACCCGGTCAAGCAGGCATTGTATGCCCGCAACGTATTCAAGATTTCCGTAACCAATGCCCTGGGATGCGGCCAGCAGCGCGGTTACTCTCAGATGTGGCGCGGCGCGTTGAAGGAAGTCAACCTGCTGAAGAAGGTCCGCCTTGCCATCGCGGTCAACGACGAATTCGTCGAGACCACCATCGAAGGCATCTGCGAAGGCGCGCGCACCGGCCATATCGGCGACGGGAAGATCTTTGTCCTGCCCATGGACGAATGCATCCGCATCCGTACGGGCGAACGCGGTTCCGAGGCGATCGGATAAGAAAACATCGAGGTACACATACATGAAAAAACTCTTGACACTATTTGCCGTATGCGGCGTGATGAGCGCCGTGTTTGCCGCCGAGGAAAACGCCGCGGCCGCACCCGCCACGATGGAGGCGGTGGAAGCCGTCCAGGTCAACCTGAACGTCGTCTGGACCCTGATCGCGGGCATCCTGGTCTTCGTGATGCAGGCGGGATTCGCCCTCGTGGAAGCCGGTCTGACGCGCGCCAAGAACACGAGCAACATCATGATGAAGAACGTGATGGATTTCGTCATCGGCTCCGTCTGCTTCTGGATCATCGGCTCGGCGTTCATGTTCGGCGCCACGAAGGGCGGTTTCATCGGCACGGACGGCTTCTTCATGGACATCTTCAACACGGGCGACGACTGGAACTGGACCTACATGTTCTTCCAGACGATGTTCTGCGCGACCGCCGCGACGATCGTTTCCGGCGCAATGGCGGAACGCACGCAATTCCGTTCCTATCTGATCTACTCCGCCGTCATCTCCCTCTTCATCTACCCGATCGCGGGCAAATGGGCGTGGGGCGGCGGCTGGCTGGCGGACCTGAACTTCCACGACTTCGCAGGTTCCACGGTCGTGCACAGCGTCGGCGGCTGGCTGGCGCTCACCGGCGCGATCGTCCTCGGCCCCCGTATCGGCAAATACGGCCCGGACGGGAAGCCGCGTGCCATCCCCGGTCACAACATCGCGTTCGCCGCCATCGGCGTGCTGGTCCTCTGGATCGGATGGTTCGGGTTCAACCCCGGTTCGACCGTCGCGGGCAACGGCGACATCGGACGGGTGGCGTTGATCACGAACTTCGGCGCGGTCGCCGGCACCCTGACCGCCATGTTCACCGCCTGGCTCATCCTGAAGAAGCCGGACGCCTCCATGACGCTGAACGGCGCGCTCGCCGGACTCGTGGCGATCACCGCCCCCTGCGACATCGTGACGCCCGTCGGCGCACTGATCATCGGCGCGGTCGCCGGCGTGCTCGTGGTCCTGAGCGTGCTCGCGGTCGACCGCATCAAAGTCGACGACCCTGTTGGCGCGGTCAGCGTCCACCTGGTCAACGGCGTCTGGGGCACCCTCGCCTGCGGGCTCTTCGGCGCGGAAGGCGTGCTGAAAATCGCCGACGCGAACACCGGTCTCTTCTACGGCGGCGGGTTCCACTCCACGGCGATTCAGCTCCTCGGCATCACCGCGTACGGCGCATGGGCGTTCATCCTCGGCATGATCACGTTCGTGATCCTCAAGAAGACGACCGGTCTGCGCGTCAGCCCGGAAGAGGAACTCAAGGGCCTCGACATCACTGAGCACGGAAACGACGCTTACGCGGGATTCCAGATCTTCACGAACGAATAACGGAACAAACGAACTATCGAACTCCGGCGGGGTTCCGGGCGGCAATGATGATGAGTCCGCCCGGGATCCCGTCTTTTTATGTTGGGATTTGCGCGAGGAAAGAGTTTATTTCTTCAGGTTTCCGCGGGCGTCGGGGTTGTTCGAGATGACCATCGCCACGGTCGGGCATGTTTCCATGTCCGCGCAATCGCCGCAGGTCTCGAATCCTTTTTTCAGCGCGCATTGCCGGATATGACAGAGCCGGTCGCAGTACACGGTCTTCTTCCCGTTGGCGCGGCAGCCTTCGCAGTTGATGTCTTCCGGCAGGATGGTGACGTGGTTCAGCTCGGACCACAGTTTCGCGGTTTTCTCGCGCAGCGCCTGGTCGTCGTGAATGGTGGCGAGATACGCATCGCATTTTTCGCAGTCCAGTCCGCAGTATGCGATCATGGTTTTCATGGGCTTGCCTCCCCGGCCTATTTGACGAAGTATGTTTTCAGCGGCGGGAAGCCGTTGAAGCAGACGGCGCAATAGCTGGCGGTGTACGCTCCGGTCGTGAGCCAGTAGACACGGTCGCCGGGCTTGATTCCGCATGGAAGCGCGTTGCGGAATTTCTCGTACATGATGTCCTGGCTGTCGCACGTGGGACCGGCGATCACGAAGTTGTCGGACGGCTTGCCCTCGGCGTCGCTGTAAAGCGGATACTTGATGCTCTCGCCGATGGTCTCGATGAGACCGTTGAATAATCCGGTGTCGAGGTAGACCCACTTGTCGACGCCCGCCTGGGATTTCTTGGAGACGAGCACGACTTCGGTCACGAGCACGCCGGACTCCGCGACGAGCGAGCGACCCGGCTCCAGGATGATCTCGGGAAGCCCGTTCGGGAAGTCCTCGTTCAGGTAACGCGTGATCTCCTCGGAGTAGACGCGCGGCGTGCTGGTCTTCGAGATGTACTTGACCGGGAATCCGCCGCCCATGTTCACGAGGTTGAGTTTGACACCCTGCCCCGCGAGGTAATCGAAGATGTAGTGGACTTTCGAGATCGCGGAGTCCCACGCGCCGATGTCGCGCTGCTGGGATCCGACGTGGAACGACACGCCGCACGGGTTCAGGCCGAGCTCCTTCGCGAGGATGATCAGGTCGATCGCCAGGTCAGGATGGCAGCCGAACTTGCGGGAGAGCGGCCATTCCGCCGTCTCGCCGCCCTCGGTCAGGATGCGGCACGCCACGCGCGAACCGGGCGCGTACTGCGCGAGATTGCGGATGTCGGATTCACTGTCGGTCGTGAAGAGGCGGACTCCCTTGCCGTAGGCGTATGCGATGTCGCGCGCCTTCTTGATGGTGTTGCCGTAGCTGATGCGGTCGGGCGAGACGCCGAGCGCGAGGATCTGGTCGAGCTCGTACACGGACGCGATATCGAAGCAGGAGCCCATGTCACGCAGCACGGTCAGGACTTCCGGCGCGGGATTCGCCTTCACGGCATAGTAGATGTGCGCGAACGGGTACAGATTGCGGAGCGCCTCGTAGTTGCGGCGGATGATGTTCAGATTGACGACCAGGAACGGGGTCTCCCGGCGGTCCATTTCCGCTTTCATCAGTGCCCAGTCGTCGTGGCTGTAGTAATCGTACACATCCTTCAGCATGCTTGCCGTGTCCTTCTTGTTGAACTTGTTGTGCCGGGCCGTCATGTTGTTCGGTTGTATGCGACGCGGCGTGACAGACAGCCGGAGCGGATCGGGCGCGGCTCCGGACGGATTCATGTGGCAGTTGATTACGGAGGGGCGTGTCCCGGAAACATGCGTGAATATGGTGCAATCAACCGAATGAGAAAACAAATATACAATGTATCACGTTTCATGAATCATTCAAACGGGAAACAGCGCAAAACAACAAAAAAATGTAAAAAATCACACCGCGTGAAAAAAATATGGAAAAAGACGCGTCCGGGTGGCGTTTCCTGCTTGAAGAACACACGTTTGCGATGTAAATTATTGAAGTAGTTTTGCGTCTTTTCCGGAGACCGCCCCGGAACGGACGACGCGGGTCCAAACATTCACAACACACACGGTTTTGAAATGTCTCACTATCTCTTCGACGGCATGGACAGTTACGACACCCCCGAGTCCAACCGCTGTTCCCTCGCGTTCCACCTCTGGCTGCACAGCCGCTGGTATTTCTACCAGAGCAATTTCATGACCTTCATCCTCTGCGGAAACACCGCCTCGCACGGCAAGCTCGACAAGGAAGGTCAGATCATGTACTCCTCCCGCAACATCCGGCTGATCGAGCGCTGCGGCGGACGCATCCACATCCGCGGCCTCAACCATCTGCGCGACCTCGGCGGCAAGCCGGTCGTAATCGTCGGCAACCATATGAGCCTGCTGGAGACCGCCGTACTCCACGCGATCATCCGCGAGCATATCGACTTCTCCTTCGTCGTGAAAAAATCTCTGCTGGACGTGCCGTTCTTCCGCCATATTCTGCTCTCGTTCCACGCCATCCCGGTCGGTCGCACCAACGCCCGCGAAGACCTCAAAACCGTCCTCACCGAAGGCAAAAAAATGCTCGAAGGCGGTCGCTCCATGATCGTCTTCCCCCAGTCCACCCGCACGGACACCTTCGATCCGTCGCAGTTCAATACCATCGGCATCAAGCTCGCGAAGTCCGCCGGCGTCCCGGTCCTGCCTATGGCGCTGAAGACAGACTTCCTTTCCACAGGCAAATATCTGCGCGACCTCGGTCCGCTCCACCCCGAACGCCCCGTCCGGTTCGAGTTCGGTCCGCCCATGGAAGTCGCCCAGAACAGCCACGAGACGCACCAGAAGACGATCGACTTCATTCAGGGGTGTTTCGACCGCTGGGCGGAGGAAGATAAGGCGGGGAAATAACCGTCACGTCTCTTTCCTCTTTCCACGGGGCGATTTAGCTTTTCAGCCGTTTTTTTGAAAAAAGTTAAGGAATCTTGACTTTATCGCTTGATTTTTTGTTTTTTTACGTTAAATTTATCGTTGTAACGCATCAAATCAAACGACATTTCAACGATAAAGGCATCCGACCATGAAAAAGCAGAAGACCACGCTCCGTGACATCGCAAAAGCCGCAAACGTCTCCATGATGAGCGTATCCCGCGCCCTCCGCGGCGGCGTCGGCGTGAGCGGCGAGCTCCGCATGCGCATCACCCGCCTCGCCGAAGAACTCGGCTACGTGCCGAACCGCCTCTCCTACGAACTCGGCCAGCAGAAAAATACGATGACGGTCGGCGTGGTGATCCCCCACTTCGGCAACTCCTTCTTCACCAGCATCCTCCAGCAGATCGAAGCCACGCTCTTCACGCACGGCTACCGCATCCTGCTCGCGTGCAGTTTCAACAACCCGATTAAGGAATTCCACGACATCTCGGCGCTGCTCGAACGCCAGGTCGACGGCATCATCTGGGCGCCGGTCGTCTATGACGAAGGTCGCCGCGCCGCCGAGCTCATCATGAGACAGAACTGCCCGCTCGTGTTCATCGACCGCAAGATTCCCGGCATCAACACCGACTCCGTGGTCGTCGACGACCGCCACGGCGCGCTGTCCGCCATGCGCCACCTCACCAGCATGGGCATCCGCAAGATCGCGTACTTCGGCGCGCGCCTGGATTCGTACGTCACGCAGGAACGCCGCTCCGGCTACCTGGCGGGACTGCGCGAGGCGGGGATCGAGGTGCGCGGCGACTGGATGTTCCGCACCGGCAACGACATGATCGCCGGTCAGAGCGCCGTCGCACAGTTGCTGGAACAGAAGGAGAAGGTCGAGGCGATCTTCTGCTTCAACGACATGCTTGCGGTCGGCACGGAGCTGGAACTGCTGAACCGAGGCATCCGCATCCCGGAGGACATCATGCTCGTCGGCTTCGGCGGCGTCTTCGAAAGCAGCATCGTGCGCGTCCCGATCACGAGCGTGCATCAGGACGAAAACGCACTCGCGACAGCCGCGGCGGAACTGCTCCTCACGCGCATGAACAACCCGACCATGAAGCTTCCTTCTGTGGAACGCGTCATCCCGACCAGCCTGATCGTCCGGGAATCGACGCTGCGTCTTCCCTCGGCAATGAAACCGGCATCCAGGAGTGTCGCGACGCCCGCGGCGAAAACAGCATCGAAGTCGTCCGCAAAAGCATCCGCCTCCTCGAAGCGCAAATAACGTTTGCCTGCGCATCCCGCGCAAAAAAGGAAACGTTATCCGAGACGTTTCTCCATGACGTAATCGTCCATGTAGAAACCGCCGCCGATGTCATTTTTCACGGATTCGACGGTCTCGAACCCGTTTTTGCGGTAGACGGCGATCGCCCGTTCGTTGTGCTTGTTCACGTTCAGACGGAGCCGCTTGAACCCGGCGGCGCGGCAGACGTCCGAGACATAGTCCAGCATCAGGCGTCCGAAGCCCTTTCCGTGGCACGAGGTCAGCAGGTACACCTTGTGCAGTTTGGCTGTGTCGCCATGGTACGGCGACCAGGAAACATAGCCCGACGGAACGTCGTCCACGATCAATGCGGCAAAATGATACCCCTCGCGCAGTTCGCGTTCCATGACCTCCGGCGCGTACATCATCCGCATCATGTACGGGATCTGCTCCGGCGGGAGGATCGGGGCGAACGTCTTCGGCCAGACTTCGTCGGCAATGTCGCGCACGACCTGAAGGCTTTCCGGCGTATCGAGCGTTACAAACGACGTTTTCATTTCTTTTTCCCCGTTTTCTTTGCCTGTTTGAGCATGTCTTCCGCATGAGCTGACGCCGAATCGCCGCCGCCGAGCATCCGGGCGATCTCCTTCACGCGCGCCGCATCGTCGAGTTTGCGGATGCCGGACAGCGTGCGTCCGTCGGAAACATGTTTCGCCACGCGGAAATGCGTGTCCGCACAGACCGCGACCTGCGCCAGGTGCGAGATAGAGATGATCTGTTTGTAACGTCCGAGCAACGCGAGCTCCTCACCGACCCGGCACGCGGTCTCGCCGCCGATGTTCGCGTCGATCTCGTCGAACACCAGGATCGGGATCTCGTCGACCGCGGCGAGCACGGTTTTCACGGCGAGCATCACGCGCGCCACTTCGCCGCTGCTCGCGACGTCGCGGAGCGGGATCATCGGCACGCCAGGGTTCGCCGAGAAAAGGAACGTGACGGCGTCGGTCCCGAGCGGCCCCTCCTTCGCGGCAGAAAAATCGAGCTGGTAGGCGGACTTCAGGAAACCGAGCTTGCGGGTCTCCTTCGAGAGCGCGTCTTCGAGCTTCCCCGCGGCGGCGCGGCGTTTTTCACCGAGGGATGCGGCGGCGGACAGATACTTTTGATATGCGTCCGTCTCCTGCTTCTCAAATTCTTTTCGCCTCAACTCCGCATCGTCGAAAGCCGCGACGCGTTCCCGGACGCGTTCCAGGTGCGCCAGCACGTCGTCGAGCGTCGGACCGTAGCGGCGTTTCAGCGTCTGGAGCAGGCGCATGCGCTCCTCCATCTCCTGGAACTCCTGTTCGTCGATCTCGACCTCGGACGCGAACGACGCGAGCTCGGAGGACAATCCGTCCACCGCTTCCTTCGCGCCGTCGAGCGCGTTCAGGAATTCTTCGGCTTTCCCCGGCTCAATGCGCTCCAGTCCGCGCAGGATACGGCGGCATTCGGCGAACCGCTGGGAAATGCTGTCCTCGCCGTCGGTCAGTCCGCCGCACACCTGCGACGCCAGTTCGATCACGCTGCGCGAATTGGCGGCGAGGTCGTGGCGGGCGGTCAGCTCGTCGTCTTCCCCGGCGTGGACGTCCGCGCGTTCGATCTCCTCGCAGTCGCGGCGGAGGCGCGCCGCCTCTTCCGGAGACGGCAGGGACGCGGCGAACGCGTCTTTTTCCCGGCGGACAGAGGCGAGGTCGTCCCAGCACTGCCGGACGGCGTTCAATTCTTTCTGAAGCCCGGCGAAACGGTCCAGCACATCAAGCTGGTTGGCGGGGTCGAGGATTGCGGCGTTTTCGTTCGCGGCATGGACGTCGACCATCGCGGACGCGATCGCCCGCAGCACGTTCAGGTTCACCGCCGAGCCGTTCACGAAGTTGCGCGAAGAGCTGTGCGTGATCACGCGCCGCACCAGGATGATGTCCGGCTCCTCCGCGGAGACCAGCGCGTTTTCTTCCAGAAAGGCACGGAGTTTTGGCAATGCGCCGGGCGCGAGCGTGAATCCGGCGGAGATTTCGCAATGCTCCGCGCCAGTGCGGATGGCGGATTTGTCGGCGCGGTTCCCGAGCAGGAGCCCGAGCGCCCCCATGATGACGGATTTTCCGGCGCCGGTTTCGCCGGTGATGACGTTGAACGACGGACCGAATTCGATCTCGGCCTCTTCCACGATCGCAAGATTCTGTACGGAAAGCCAGTTGAGCATGATGAAACGTTGCGGTTCGATCCGGGCGGAGGACCAGGCGGTTTGTACGGGAGCCGCCCCTCCCCGGATCAGGGTAGTGATTGTTTTCACAAAAAAGATACGTCTTTCCGGCACAAAAATCAATTCAAACCGCGAAAAAAAACGAAAAAAACACGTCCGGCGCTTGAAAACGCCCCCGAATGACATTACATTTCTTATTCGTTACCGTAACACACCACACCATCCGTCCGCGCCCGCCCTCCCCGGCTGTGCGCCATCCCCCACGCACAAACATGGAATCCGCACTGGCAAAACAAGTCTACGACAAACTGCTGTCCGTCTACGGTCCCCAGAAATGCTTTCTGGAGCACATGACGCCGTTCCAGCTCCTCGTCGCCACGATCCTTTCCGCTCAGTGCACCGACAAACGCGTGAACATGGTCACACGCGACCTTTTCAAACGCTGGCCGGACGCCGAGGCGTTCGCGAACTGCGCCAGGGAGGAGCTCGAACAGGCGATCTTCACCTGCGGATTCTACCGGGCGAAAGCCGCCCATATCCTGGAGGCGTCGAAAGCCATCGTCGAACAGTTCCACGGCGAACTCCCCGGCACGATGGAAGGATTGCTCAAGCTCCCCGGCGTCGGACGGAAAACCGCGAACGTGGTGCTTGGCGACGCGCTCGGTCAGCCGGGATTCCCGGTCGACACTCATGTGCGGCGTCTCGCCGCGCTCATCGGACTCTCCGACGCGTCCGATCCGGTCGTCATCGAATCCGACGTCTGCGCCGTGATGCCGCCGGAGACATGGGCGCAGTTCTCGCATCTGCTGATCGTCCACGGGCGCACCCGCTGTCCGGCGAACCGTCCGGACTGCCCCGGTTGCGAACTTGCAAAACTCTGCCGCCATGCGAAGGCGGAAAAGTCCGCCGGGAAGAAAGCGTCCTCCTCAAAGATTGCCAAGGCTCCGGCAAAGAAAGCGGCTGCAAAGCCCGCCGCAAGGAAGCCCGCCGCGAAGAAAGCGCCCGTCCGCGCCGCCCAAAAGAAAACCAGCCGCAAATCCGGGATCGAACCATGATCAAGAAGTACTTCCGCGAAATCAAGAAATTCCCGGACTGGATCTACTGGTTTCCCGCCAAGTTCATGCTATGCTGGCGCAAGCTCATGCCGGTCACGATCGTCGACCCGAACGGACTTCTTGAGGAATACCGTCACGCCCCGCAACGCGTCTGCATCGTGAACATTTGGCACAACCGCCTGCTCATGCTCCCGCCGCTGTTCGAACGCCCCCTGCGCGAACGCACCGTGGCGGTCATCAGCGCCTCGCGTGACGGACAGTACATCGCCGATTTCGCCGCGCAATTCGGCGCGAAGAGCATCCGCGGATCCAGCACGCGTCAGGGCGTGAAAGTCCTTCACGACGCCATCCGCACGATCAAAGGCGGCTGCATGGTCGTCTTTACGCCGGACGGACCGCGCGGTCCCCGCTACCACATGAGCAAGGGTCCGATCCACATCGCTTCCCAGCTCGGCATCCCCGTCGTCGCGCTCGGCATCAACTACTCTGCGTACTGGGGCGTGAGGAGCTGGGACGGATTCCGCATCCCGAAGCCGTGGGCAAAGCTCACGCTGATTATCGGAAAAGAACTCCACATCCCCGCGAACCTGACCGCCGACGAGCTTGAGCACTGGCGTCAGGAGGCCGAGGACGAACTGAACCGCGCTTCCCTCGTGGAACCCAAGGATTACTTATGAGCGAAAAAATCGCCGTCATCTGCATCGGCGACGAACTCCTGAAAGGAGCCGTCGTCAACACCAACCTTTCTTCCATCGGCGTCCGCCTGCTCGCGCTCGGCGTCGTCCCGGTCTCCGCCATCGAGGTCCCCGACCGCCGCGAAGACATCCTCGCCGCCCTGGATTTTTCCCTCGCCCGCGCCGACATCGTCATCACAAGCGGCGGCCTCGGACCGACCGCCGACGACGTGACCAAGGAATACATCGCGGAACGATGCGGCATGAGGCTGGAGGAAGACGGCGCCGCCGCGCTCAACATCATGAAACACTGGAAGATGCGCCATCCGAGCGAGGAGATACCGCCGCGCGTCTTCAACCAGGCGCTCGTCCCGCACGGCGCGAAGGTCATCCGGAACGACTGCGGCACAGCGCCCGGACTCATCCTCCGCACGCCGGAGACCGACGAGTTTCCCGACCGCACGATCATCATGCTCCCGGGACCGCCGAACGAGCTCTGCCCCATGATGGACGCCTCCATCATCCCGTTCCTGAAAAAGACGCTCAAGCAGTTCACATTCACGCGCGAGTTCCGCATCGCCGGGCTGGGCGAAAACATCGTCGAGGAGCGCATGCTCCCCGTCATCACCCGGTTCCATTCCATGCTCTCGGTCGCCTACTGCGCCACCGCGCAGTTCGTCCGTCTCTTCCTGACCAGCGAATCGCCAGAGGTCATGGAATCCGCCATCCAGTCAGTGCAGGAGCTTTTCGCCGACGAACTGCTCTCCGAGGACGCAGATTCCCTTTCCCACGAGATTCTGAAGCTGCTCGGCGAACGCGGCGAGACGCTCGCGCTGGCGGAATCCTGCACCGGAGGACTGGCGGCGAAGCTCCTGACTGACATTCCGGGATCCTCGGACGTCTTCGCGGGCGGCGTCGTGACCTACAGCGACGCGGCGAAAACGTCCCTCCTCGGCGTCCCGCCCGACGTCATCCGCAAGCACGGCGCGGTCAGTTTGGAAACCGCCCGCGCCATGGTCGACGGCCTCACGAACGCGGTGCCTTCCGATGCGGCGATCGCGCTCACAGGCATCGCCGGTCCCGGCGGCGCGACGGTCGGCAAGCCGGTCGGGCTGGTCTATGTCGCCATCCGCTACCGCAACAGGACGGAGCTCTTCGAGCTTCGTCTCCGCCGGACGCGCGAACAGATCCGCGAACGTGCCGTGGCGGGCGCTTTCTTCCGCCTCCGCGCCATGATCCTCGCGCCCGAAAACGAGGCGTGATTCCATGATTGTCCACATCTCCGCCCCATTGCGGTCCCGTCCGCAGGCAGGCGCATCTCAGCAAACTACTCTACATTTTAATCTGTTTTTTCCAAAAATAATCCTGTTTGCGCTTGACTTTGCCTGAATACAGGGCTATATTACTGGAAAATCCATAATTTATCACCCCAACACAACCTTTTTTCAGGTGAATCATGGCTGAAGTCATTCTTAAAAATGTCTGCAAGATCTACGAAGGCGGCGTCAAGGCCGTCAACAGCGTTTCCATTGACATCCACGACAAGGAATTCATGGTCCTTGTCGGCCCCTCCGGATGCGGCAAATCCACGACACTCCGTATGATCGCAGGCCTCGAAGAGATCTCCGACGGCGAGATCAAGATCGGCGAGCGCATCGTCAACGACGTCCCGCCCAAAGACCGCGACATTGCCATGGTGTTCCAGAACTACGCCCTCTATCCCCACATGACGGTCTATGAAAACCTCGCGTTCGGACTCAAGCTCCGCAAGTTCCCGAAAGACGAGATCGACAAGCGAGTGAAGGAAGCCGCGGAAATCCTCGGCATCGGCGAATACCTCGACCGCAAGCCGAAAGCGCTTTCCGGCGGTCAGCGCCAGCGCGTCGCCGTCGGTCGCGCCATCGTCCGCAAGCCCGCCGTCTTCCTCTTCGACGAACCGCTCTCCAACCTCGATGCCAAGATGCGCGTCCAGATGCGCGCCGAGATCAACAAGCTCCACACCCGCCTCGGCACCACCATGATCTACGTCACGCACGACCAGATCGAGGCCATGACAATGGGCGACCGCATCTGCGTCATGAAGGACGGCGTCATCCAGCAGATCGACACCCCACTGAACATCTACGACAAGCCCGCGAACACCTTCGTCGCCGGCTTCATCGGCACCCCGCCGATGAACATCTTCAAGGGCATGCTCGTCTCCGAGAACGGCAAGTTCGTCTTCAAGTCCGGTCCGGTCTCCGTCGCCCTCCCCGCCGACTGGAACATCGCGCTCGAATCCTATGTCGGCAAGGACATCCTCTTCGGCATCCGTCCCGAGGACATCGGCTCCGAACGCGCCACGTCCGACGCTAACGCGCCGAGCATCACGGCAAAGGTCGAGGTCCGCGAGCCCATGGGCGCGGAAATCTATCTGCACCTCGATGCCGGCGTCAACGCCCCCTGCGTCGCGCGCGTCGAACCCCACCTCGACGCCAAGGTCGGCGAGACCATCACGCTCAAGCTCGCCATCGCTGCCGCGCACGTGTTCGATCCCGCGACCACGAACCGGATCGTCTGACCGGATTCCGTTCCACGCATTTTTCAGGGCAAGGCTGTTTTCGCGGTCTTGCCTTTTTTTATACGCCGCCCCCCTGAGGCAAATCCTCTCGGAAAAAAAGGCTTTCCTTTCCTCCCCCCTTGCGACATGTAGCAGGCTGCGAAAAGGCGGTCCGCCCGAAAAAGGGAGGACCGCCTGATTTTTGCGGCTGAAAACCGCGAAGCGTACTGTGTAGAATGCCGGATCAGTTGACCGGGGAGATGCGGTAGACGCGACCGTCGTGGCTTTTGAGGGTCCGGGAGAAGGAGCCTTCAAACGTGCCGAGGTCTTTTCCATCCCACAGATCGCGGACTTTCGCCTTCTTGCCGATGCCGAGTTCGGCGAAATCCACGGAGACTTCCGCCGTGTCCTTGACTTCCACGTCGAACGCCTCGTCGGTCAGGACCAGGAATTCAATCGTGCCGCCCTGCCGTTCACCGCCGTCGGCGAGGACGCCGCGCGCCGTGAGGGTGTCGTATCCTTCCGGACGGTCATAGATGATGACCGATGCGGCGTGCGTGCCGATGCCGTCGATCTGGCGGCCGTCGGAGGTCTGTCCGACGCGGGTGTTGCCCCAGCCCTGCGAAGCGCTCTTCCAACGGAGTTCGGTAAGCTTTTTCGTGCCGGCGGGACCGGAGAGGACGGGTTCCAGCCAGGCGGCGTGGTCGTAGTTGATGCCGTCGCCGCCGTCGGTCACGGCGAGTGCGAACGACTTGGAGCCGCCGATGTCCGCCTTGATCTCCGCTTCGCGCACGCCGGAGCCGCCGACCTTGATGCTGTGATACTTCGCCTTCTGATAGTCAATGTTGTGCGTGCCGGGCGTGGAGGCGTTGAAGAGCGCGACGTATTTATCCTTGCTGCCGGGGACGTCCGCCGCCCACACAAAGAGGTCGCCTTTCTGCGAGAGCTGGCGGTTGTTCTCGCTGTTCTGGTTGATCTCGATGACCTCCTTGTTCGTGAGGAGGCTCAGCGTCCACTCGTCGAGCTTCGCCATGTCCGCGCCGAGGATGAGCGGAGACCGCGCGATCGACCACAGCGTGAAGCACAACCGCTGTTCGTCACGCGTGAAGTTGGTCCTGCGGTTGAACTGGATGATGCCGAACGGAAGCATGTCGGCGTCCGGCCAGGAGCCTTTGATGCGGTAGGGTTCCCAGCGGTGCAGACGCCCGAACATCCCGTACAGAGGGGACCAGCGGTCCCAGAAGTCGTCGGAGACGCGCCACATGTTCGCATGCTTGTCGGCGTGCGCGCCGTTCTGGATCGGGGTGTCGCCGGGGGAGAGGCTGAGGATGATCGGACGGCCGCATTTGTCGATCGCCTTGCTGATCGCCTCGATCTCGGCAGTGGCGTACGGACGGGAAAGGTCGTCGATCTTGATGAAGTCGAGACCCCATTCGGCGAACTGCTCGAAGAGGGAATCGTAGTATTCCTGCGCGCCGGGCTTGCTCATGTCCACGCCG
>CADCMR010000026.1 GCA_902802585.1 uncultured bacterium | reverse complement strand
ACGGAAAGGATGCCGGGGACGGCCCTTGACCTCATGGGAGAAGCAAGGGAACCGGACCCGATCCAAGACCCGATCAAGGATAGAACACGTGTTCGGGGCAATGGTTCAACGAGCTGGAGATGTCATCCTGCGGACAATCGGAATAAGAGCCGCTGAAGTAAAACTGGGGTTACGGAACCTCGCATACAACATGGACAGATACTGCACTTTGATGTTACAAACCGTATAAACAAAGGCTTATTTTTATGGAAACGAAGAATCGCATCCGGCGGTTCTTATCCGTCAACAACCGAACACTCTCTCAAAAACGAATTGATAGAGGTTCCCTAATATAAATATAAAAAGACTGGAGAATCGGGGGGTGTCCGCGGAAAGAGCGTTTTTATGACGCACATCCGGCGGATTTTTCCCGGATAATCGACTTTTTTCGTTTTTTTTCAAAAAAAGATGATTTTCCGCTAAGATTTTCCAGAGTTTGGTGTCTAATAAAAAGGAAACAAAACGTTACTTGTATCACAACGACACAGGAAACCTGAAGATTTGAGCTAATCGGACCGGGGAACAAGAGTATGTAATCGGACCCGGAACCGGAACACAAGGAGGCAGACCATGGCAGAGATCATCACGAGCGAAATCGAATTATCGGGGAACGTCGTTTCCTCCGGGCTGACCGTGGAAGCGGGCGGCGTTGTCGCCGTTCTGGCGGGCGCGACCGTCACGGACACGGAAGCCGTCAACTACGGATATCTCTGGGTTGAGGACGGCGGCTTCATCCAGAACATCTCTCTGCACGACAGCGGCGGCGCGATGCTGTCCGGCGGCTCGGCGGAAAACGTGACGATGACGAACGGCGGCCAGATGGACGTGTTCGTGGGCGTCTGGCGTTCCGGGGCGATCCTCGACAAGGGCTACGGCATGGTGTACGACGGCGGGTCCGGTCTGAACGTGACGGTCTCGAACGGGGGGCGCTACCTGGTGTACGGCGGATACGTGGGCGACACGGTCATTGAGAGCGGCGGCTCGTTCACGATCCAGATGTCGGGCGGCATTGCGGCGAACACGACCGTGAACGCGGGCGGGTCCGCGCGCGTGGTGTCCGGGGCGCAGGGCTCGAAGACGACAGTGAACGGCGGCCGCCTGGAGATGCTGTACGGGTACCTGTACGACACGACGATCAACGCCGGCGGCACGATGGAGATCATTTCGGGGCAGGCGTACAACAACGACGTGATGGCGGACGCCGTGCTTCAGGTGGCTGCGGCGGGCGAAGCGCACAAGACCAATGTGAAGGGCGGCTTCCTGAACGTTCTGAGCGGCACGGTGTACGACGCGGACGTGATGGCGTCGGGCTCGGCGTTTTTGAAAGACGCGGCGGCGTTCCGGTTCAACCTGAACGGCGGCACGGCGCAGGCTTTGAGCGGGACGGTCATCACGGAAGGCGATTTGAACGGCGGCACGCTGAGCCTCGGGTCCGGCGCGATCCTGCTGAACGCGAACCTGAACGGCGCTGTGCTGAACGCGGAGGCGGGTGCGCTCGTCTCCCGCGCACACCTCAAGGATAATGCGACCGAATTGAGCGCGGCGTCCGGCGTGACGTTCAGCCGCACGCTCGTGACCGCGGGGACGATGAGTGTCCTGGAGGGCGCGATCGTGACAGGGACCACGGTGTCGGAGAACGGCAATCTTGTCGCCGGAACGGCGGCGGAGGTCACGGGCACAACAGTCAACGTCGGCGGCAAGTTCATTTTGAACGGCGGCACGGCGCGGGACGTTTCCGTGAACGGCAGCGCCGGGACCTCTATTTATCCATATATAGTCGGGGGTGCTTCCTCAAGCACGAGTTCATCCTCGGCGGCGACTGGCGGGCTGTTCCAGGTCGCGTCCGGGGGCGTCGCGACGGACGTCCGGGTGTCCGGCGGCACGGTCGACGTGTCCGACGGCATGATCTCCGGGCTGAAGATGAGCAACGGCAGCGTCGGCATCGGCGCGGGCGGCATCGTGCGCAGCGCGGTGCTGAAGGGAACCGGCGGCGGAGGGTTGTATATCTTTGGCACCGGGGATGTTGACGGATACGGCGGGGGATACGGCGGCGGGGGCGCCATTGTCCCGATCGTCGGCGGATACGGCGGAGACGGCGCGACTTACGGCGACCTTCTGCCCGACTATATCCTCGGTCCCACCATCATCATCAATCCCTATCCGATCAATACGAATCCGGGTTCCGGGTTCCTCACGGTGTCGTCCGGCGGCCTGCTGGAGGACGCTGAGGCGGAACAGATGCGGATGACCGTATCGGCTGGCGGCGTGGTACGGAATCTCGCCGCGTCGCAGCAGACGCGGATCGAGCTTGCGTCCGGCGGTCTGTTGACCGGACGGCTTTCGTTCGTGAGCGGGACTACGGTCACGGCGGCAGCGGGCGGCGTCATCGACTTCGACCTGAGCGCGCTTGAACCGGGCGCGGAAGCACTGCTCGTAAAGGGGGCGAACGCCGTCATCGCGGGCGCGCCGACCTATACGATCACGGTCTCTGACACGCAGGCCGCGGGACGTTACCGCCTGGCGGAGGGCGTGAACGGGTTTAGCGGCACGCTCACGGTCCGCAACACCGCGTGGGATGCGCTCGGCACACTCACGGTCGGCACGCTCACCGAAATCGGCGGGCGCTATTACCTCGCCAACGAAAAGCGCGGCTCGCTCTACCTCACGATCTGGACGGAACAGCCCGAGCTCGTCGGCGACCCGGAGACGGTCTATCTGAACACGAACTGGGCGGGGCTGGAAGACGGCGTGATTGTCGTCCTGTCGGACGGCAGCACGGCGACGTTCGGCTACAACGCGTTCGCGGACATGGCGGACGCGTCCGAGGCTGTCGCGGCGAACGGCACGGTCCTCGTGATCGACTGCACGGCGGCGCTTTCCGGCGAGATCGGCTGGGACGTGGCGGTCGCGGCAGGCGCGTCGGTCACGGGCGGCACAATCGGCGCGAAAGGCGTTCTGACCGTGAAAAGCGGGGCCTCGGCGCGCGACGTCGCGGTGAACGGCGGTACGCTCACGGTCGAGGCGGGCGCGGTCCTGACCGTCACACAGCAATTCAGCGCATCCTCCGGCACGATCACGGTCAACGGCATTGTGAATCTGGACATCTCCGGGACCACCGGCAGCACAAACGCGCTCCTGACCAATTTCTCAAAAATCCAGGGGACGCCGACATACCGGCTCACGGTCGGCACAGACCAGACACTCGGCGGATACAAGCTGGCAACGCTGGCTTCGACCAGCGACTACTCGGCACTCACGCTCACCGTCGTCGACACGACGGGCACGGAGCTAGGCACGGTCGGGATCCGCTATACGCAGCAGGCGGACGGAAGCTGGCTGGAGCAGAAAACGGACCTCGTCATCGACGGCAGGAGGTATTCGCTCCAGAAAAGCAGCGTATATACCTCATACATCTTCTACGACAACTCCTACACACTGACGATTAAGCCCGACACGGAGAAGCCGTACTACCTGTACGTCAATTCCTCATACCAGGTCGCCGGTTCCACGGTCAACGTCGCGAATCCCGACACGGGAATGGTCGAGACCGTCACGATCGGCTATGACGCGTTCGGCGCGCTGGAACAGGCGATTGCGGCGGGCGACGAGAACTGCAAAATCACGATCACGGGCGGCACGTTCTCGCCCGCGTCCGGGCTCACGCGCGATACCATCCTGGACAACAGCAACGGCGTCGTGGAAAACACGACCGTGATGCGTTCTCTTACGGTGAACAGCGGCACAGTGCGGAATCTGAACGTCGCGGCGGGTGCCGCGCTCACCATGAAGAACGGAACGATAACCGCGACCGGGACCTGCACGTTCGAGGCGGGGTCGACTGTCACGATCGACAGCCGGATGGAATTCGACCTGACCAACCGCGGCGCGGACATCCCATCCTGGTCCACGTCCTTTTCCGGGCTGACGTCCGGCGACGTGCCGCTGTACGACGGTCTGGCATACGTGACCGGCGCGCCGAACTGCCTGATCCGCGTCGCCTCGAACCAGCGGCAGGGCGTCTACGTCCTCGCCGTGAACGCAGCCGGGTTCGCGCCGTATTTCACCATCACCGACAGTTCTTACGGCGGCTACGTGTCCTACAACACGGCGTCCGGTTCGCCGCGCCCCGCAAATGTGATCACGGTCGGCGGGACGTACCGCGTGTACGGCAAGTCCTACACACTGGCGGAGACGGATGGCGTGCTCACGCTCAGGGTCGGCTCGTACGAGATGCCGGAAGCGGCGTACGTCAACAGCGCGTGGCGCGGCCTCGCGTTCGGTACAGCAGTAACACTCCAGAACGGCAGCACGGTCACGTTCGGCGTGGATGCGTTCGATTCGCTCGATGCCGCATGGGCGGCGGAATCCCCGGACGGCACGGCATACATCGACGGCGGGACGTTCAACCTGACCGGCGTGGATGCTTCGCGGAAACGGAATACTGTCGTGCTTGACGGCGCCGTCGTTTCCGGGCAGTTCCGGGAGCCCAACTGGAACCTCACGCTTGAGGCGGGCGCAATCGGCAGCGGCCTTGAGATCGGCGGCACTGTCACAGTGAAATCCGGGGCGACGCTCGCCGGGAATAACAAGTTCACCAGATCCTTCACGCTTGAATCCGGCGCGACCGTGGACGGCGGGACCGTCACGGTCAGTGGCAAGGCGACCCTGCGTGACGTCACGGCGCTGGGCGGCACGATCGTTATATCGGCAAGCGGCACGCTGTCCGGGACGGCAGTCTTCACGGACGACATGGACATCACGGTCGACGGCATCATCGACTTCGACATTTCCGGCACGACCGCGGGGGCGCCGATGCTCTTCCGGGGGCTATCCTATCTCAAGGGAACCGCATCGGCCTACACACTCACGGTCTCCGGATACGAACAGGGATTCGGCGTCTACCTCCTCGCGGACGGCGTGAGCGCCTTCAACGGCACGCTCACGGTCCGCAGCACCGACGGCAAAACCCTCGGGACGCTCGAAATCGGAAAGACCATCGAGATCAGCGGAATCTGCTACACGCTGCGCGGCCTGCCGTCCGACGGCAAATACTTCCTCTCGCTCGTCGTGAGCGACGAACGCCCCCCGCTGGAGTACATCACGGTCAATTCCACCTGGTCGAGCAAAAAGGCGGGCGACATCGTGAACGTCCGCGGCGGCACGGCGATCTACCTGTACGACGCGTTCTCGAACCTGGAGAACGCGTTCGAAGCCGCGATCGAAGGGACCACGGTCGGTATCACGGGCGGCAATTTCCAGCTCTCCGAGGGCTCGTTCTCCAACCCGGTCGTGGTGGACGGCACAACGTTGTCGCTCGCGGGGACCGACGTGCTCACCGGGACCATCTCCGTAATCCAGAACGGCTGCCTGACTGTCACGGGCGAAGCGGCGCGGTCCGCGTCCATCACGGTCGACGGCACCTCCACCCTCATACTGACAAGCGGCTCCAACGCCTATTCCATCACGGTCAACGGCATGATCGTGCTCGACGTGACCGGCATGACCTCGGGCGGGCCCGCCATGTTCGCCGACCTCGCGCGCATCCAGGGCGCGCCGACCTTCGCCATCCGGACCAACGGGACTCCGGACGACGGGACCTACCTCATCGCGACCGGGGCGTCCGGCATCGGCACGGTCGAGCTTCAGATCGGCCGGGTGCGTTATACGCTCAGCACGAACGGGGGAAGCGCCATCTACGGCGGCGCGCGCTATGAAGTCACGCTGACGGAGACCGGCGACCTCATGATGCAGGTCTCAAGGCCGGAATCCGGCTCGGTCATCTACGTCAACGCCGCCTGGTCCAACCGGGCAAACGGCGAAATCGTCCAGCCGTTCGACGGCGGGACCGCCTGCGTCGGATACAACGCGTTCAGCGACGCCGAAGCCGCCTTCCGCGCCGCCGAAGGGCTGCCCGGCGCCACGATCATTGCGGAAAACGGCGTTTTCTCGATCGGTGAAGATACCCCGCTTCCATACGGCGCCAATTTCTCCGTCCGCGGCGGCAATGTTTATCTGTACAGCGACTGCACAGTCGCGTCCGGCTGCAGCGTCACGCTCCAACGCGGCACATGGACGTATTTCTGCAAATCCCTCACGGTGGAATCCGGCGCGATCCTCTCCGCCGACGTCTACGCGGTGCTCCAACTCCACAACGCAGTGTTCGACGGCGGCTCAATCTTCACTGTGAGCAACGGCGCGGCGATCCAGCTCAACAACACGGTATTTGCCGACGGCGCGGCGTTCACGGTGAACGCCGACGCGGATCTCGAAGTCTATGGCGCGGCGTTCTCCGAGGGCGCGAACATCACGGTCAACGGCCGGATCATCTTCAAAACCGAGGAGCTTTCCGGGGGCTGCGACGCTCTCATTTCCGGGTTCTCCCGTATCCAGGGCGCGCCCACCTACGAGCTGTGGATCAACCAGAAGCAGACGGTCGGCAAGTACATCCTCGCCTCGGACGCCGCCGGCTTCAACGGTGCCATCACCGTCAAGGTCAACGGAGGAAACTACGGGACGCGCGACTTCGGCATCGGATCGACGCTCGAGCTCGGCTCGAAGGTCTGCGAACTGGTCCTGGACGAGTCCGGCAACCTCAGCTTCAATGTCTTCCGGCTCGAATCCTCCCCTATCGTCCATGTCAACCCCGACTGGAAAGGGATGGAAGACGACATGGTGATCCGGCTGTCCGACGGCGGGACCGCCTACTCCGGATTCAGCGCGATCGGAAGTCTTGCGGAAGCCATTTACAGCGTCACCGAGGGCGGCACGGTCGTCCTGTGGAACGGTGCATTCTCCACCGGCACGATGGGAAAGGCGAACAGCATCTCCATCCGTGGCGGCAGCCTCGACCTGACCGGAACAACAGTCGGCGAGGGGAAGACGATCACGGTCGAGGGGGGTGGCGCGCTGTCCGGCACGATCACCGCCGCGTCCGGCGGCACGGTCACGGTCGCCTCGGATGCCAAATTCACCGGCTCGCTCACGGTCGATGCGGGCGGCACGGTCACGGTTGCCTCCGGCGCCACGTTCTCCGTCACCAACGCCGCGATCGCCGAGGGCGCAAGCATCACGGTGAACGGGACCCTGCATTTCGACATTTCCGGCACGACCGCGGGCAATGCGGCAATCCTCACCGGGCTGAACCGCATCCAGGGCGCGCCGTCCTATCTGCTGACGCTCGGCGGGCGCGAGGCGGACGGCTTGTACACGCTTGCCTCGGACGCCGCCGGATTCAACGGCGTCTTCACGGTGGTGAACCCCGCTGGCGAACAATACGGCACACTGTCCATGGACGGGATGCTGCAGATCGGCAGACGGACCTATACCCTGAACGTGGACGATTCCGGCGCACTGTGCGTCGCGGTCACCTCCCTGGCGCCCGCGGGCGCGGTCCACATCAGCACCGCCTGGAGCGGGCTCAAGGAAGGCACGACGGTCTCCCTGCCGGACGGCACGCCGCTCGTCATCGGATACGACGCGTTCGCAAGCGCGGACGGACTCTACGATGTCGCGCCGGGCGGCATGGCATTCCTCTGGAACGGCACGGTGTCCGCAAGCGACCTCGGGAACGCGAGCAGCGTCATCGTCCGCGGCGGCGAGTTCAATCTGAACGGCTGGTTCGGCGACGGCAGAACGGTCACGGTCGGCGCGGGCGGCAAGCTCTCCGGTTCCATCACGGTGGGGGCCGGCGGCGCCATCACGGTCGAGGCGGGCGGCTCGCTGTCCGTCGACCGCGCGGTGATCGCGGATGGGGCGTCCATCCTGGTCAACGGCTCCATCATCTTCAACCTGTCGGACATGAATACCGGCGTGGCGCTCTTCACCGGGCTGAACCGCGTCCAGGGCGCGCCGACGTACACGCTGTCCGTCACGGGCAAGGAGAAAAACGGAACCTATGTCCTGTCCAATGACGCAGGGGCGCTCTACGGCGAATTCGAGGTCCGGAACTCCGGCGGCGCGCCGCTCGGCACGCTGTCTGTGGGCGGCTCGCTCGTCGTCGGAGAGAAAGTATACAGCCTGTCGAACGATGGATTCGGCAGGCTCGAGCTCACGGTCTCCCAGCCCGAACGCGTCTATGCCAATTCGGACTGGGAAGGACTTGCCGCCGGCACAGCGGTCGTCCTGTCGAACGGTTACATCGGTATCATCGGCGTCAACGCCTTCGCGGACTCCACCGCGTTCTCCGTGGTCGCCCCGGGCGGCACAGTCATCCTCGAAAAAGGCGAATTCGAGGAAGTCAATATGAAAAACAGCTGCAGCGTCATCGTCCTCGGCGAAGTTTCCCTCTACGGATGCACGGTCGGCGCCGGACAGACGATCACGGTCGGCGAGGGCGCGCGCCTCAATGGAATGTTCAAAGTCAGGAGCGGCGGCGCGATCACGGTCGAGGAAGGCGGCACGCTGTCCGTCTACTACTTCAACTTCGAAGCCGGCAGCTCCATCATGGTCAGGGGGACGTTCGACTTCAACGTCACCCGTCCGGTCACTTATGTATCCACTGCGTCCGCCTACTACAGCGAGAATGACCTGGTCAAGGGGTTCGAACGCATTCAGGGCAGCCCGGCTCTGACCGTGACCGTGGATATTTCGAATCCCGTGCCCGGAGCGTATTACCTGGATTCCGGGATATACCGGAACTTCGCCGATTACACCTTTACGGTGGTGGACGTCAGCGGCGCAACGTTGGGCACGCTCATGCAGGACGAAACGCTGGAGGTCAACGGTGTGCGATATACAATGAGAGGATATAAACCCGGGGGGGGAGATGTATCCACCAAGATCATAGTTTCTGTTTCGAACGAAGGGGTCCGGTTCCCCTATGTCAACACCGCATGGGAAGGCATGGCGGACGGCACGGAGATTGCGTTGAGCGAGAACAGGACGGGCGTCATCGGCGTCGACTGCTTCTCCACACTTGATGCCGCTCTGAAAGCAATGTCCAAATCGGGTGAAACCGAGCTTTGCATCCACGGCGGCACGTTCACAGTCACGCAGCCCGTTCAAGGCTACATGCTTGTTGTCTCCGAAGGGGCTGTGCTCGACATGGGCGAAGCGGATTTGAACATGAAATATATTTATATGAACGGCACGGCGATCGACGTCAACCCCGGAGACGCCACATTGAGCGTGGGCGGCACGGTGAGAAACCTGACCATCTCCAACAGCATGGCGGTGCTGAAACTCAGCAGGTCGTCAACGCTGACCGGCCGCATCACGCTGCTGGGCGGCAGGGCGCAAGTCAGAAACGGTGCAAACATCGATTTCGACCTGTCGGCGGCCGACGAGGAGACGCCGCTCCTCAACGATATGTCGTTCCTGTACTCGCACATGGTCAAATGGCCGTTGGACATAGACCCCTACGACGGCCCGGACCTGAACTTCACGATCACGGCGGACCCGAGCGCGGTTCCGGCATCCGGATCCGCGTCCTACAAGCTCGCCGCCGGAGCGGAAGGATTCAACAGCGCGATCACGGTCGTGAACCGGATCGGCGAGGAGCTCGGCACGCTCACGGTCGGCGGAAAGCTCGGCGTCGGCGGTGCGGCATACCATCTGTGGCTCGCGGACGACATCCTGATGTTGACGGTCTCCGCGTACGACAGGATGCCGCCGGAGGTCATCAACGTGCGGGCGAACCTCGTCACGCCGACCTCAGGAGACGTTATCGTTACGGCGGGCTTCACGGACGACGTGGAGATGGGAAGCGGCTACTACCGGATCGGCGAGGAGGGCGAATGGCTCGTCTACAAGTCCTCCGTGACCGTCACGGAAAACGCCACCGTCTACTTCAAGGCGGTCGACGCCGCCGGAAACACCTCCGAGGTCGTCTCCTACACAGTGAGCAACATCGACAAGACGCCGCCGGCGATCACCGTCACGGCGATCACGGCCGTGCCCGCGTGGAGCGTCACGCTTGTCGCCGACATCCTGGACGCCAGCGCGCTGAGTGGGGCGTACTACCGGATCGGCTCGGACGGCGAATGGCTCGACTATGACTTCGCGAACGGCGTGGTGCTCACGGAAAACGCCACCGTCTACTTCAAGGCGGTCGACGCCGCCGGAAACGTCTCCGAGGTCGTTTCGTACACCGTAAACACCATCGACAGGGACGCGCCGGAAAAACCGGGCAGTCTCCGCGCGAACGTCTCCGAACACCTGGTCGTGCTGGCGTGGAACGCCGCGGAAGACGTCGGATCCGGCATCGGCGAGTACATCGTGAGATACTGGAACGGCGAACAGGAATTCACCGTCTCCACCACGAAGACCACGCTCGTGATCGAAAACGCAGGCGTCGGTGAGTGGCACTGGACCGTCACGGTGTTCGACAAGGCATGGAACTCCTCCGAGATCGCCGAGGGTGATGCGTTCACCGTCACCGGCGAACTTGTGCCGGAGGAGAACAAACGGTTCGTCATCGGCGATTTCGCGGGGAACGGCAAGCCGACTATCGCGAAGGCCGCTGGCGGCATCGTGTCGGTTTACGCCGCGAACGGCTCGCTGTGGGGCGCTGTTGCGCTCGGCGACGGCTGGAGCCTCGCGGGCATCGGCGACTTCGACGGCGACGGGATGGACGACATCCTGCGCGTGAACGAAGCCGGATACGTCTTCGGCGACATGTCCAACGGCGACGGCACGTTCCGGGAACAGGTCCTGAACTTCCGCGGCGCGGGCTGGGACCTCCTCGGCATCGGCGATTTCGACGGCGACGGCAGGGACGACGTGCTGGTCGGCAACCCGACGGCTGCGGCTCCGACGGTTGGTCTGCTCGGCTACTGGAAGGGCGGCGTCGAATGGACGCTCATCAACGGCTACTCCGACGCGTGGCAGGTCGTCACGGTCGGCGATTTCACCGGCGACGGCAAGTGCGACATGATTTGGCGCAACAGCTTCACCGGCGACGACGGAAAGACGTACAACGCCTACTGCACGTGGGTCATGTATCCTGCGAAGGGCGAATCCGACTGGCGCATGATCAGCGTGGCGAACCCGGAGGAGTGGAACTTCCTCTGCGCGGGCGATTTCGACGGCGACGGCACGAAGGACATTGCGATGGTCAACGGCGAGGGCATCGTGGGTGTCTGGGGCGTCTCGGCGGGTTATCTTGGCTCGTGGTCGATCCTCAGCCGCGTCGACACGTCGGAATGGTCGCTCGTCGGCGTCGCGGACTTCAACGGCGACGGCACGGACGACATCGCATGGCGCAGCGCCGCCTCCGGGCTCGCGGGCTACTGGCAGATCGAAAACAAGCAGATGACCGCCTGGCAGACCGTCTCCACGATCTCATAACCCGGCGTACACATCTCCGCAAACCTTCACAGCTCCGGTTCACACTTTTGTGTTCCGGGGCTGGACCCCCTGTGAAGGGCTGATCTCCATTGAAGATGGGGCCGTTGTGTCTTTCATCAGCCAGTATTCTGGTGTTTATCTCGGGTATGGAAGTCATCTGATTTCTCAGGCAGCTATTGTGAATTCCGTGACACTCCAAGAAGGCTATATCCGCGAGCTCAATGTATTATCTGGTGGTGAGCTCAAGGATTTTCCACGATTTTTCCACGATTCGTGTCACGAAACACTAAAAAACACTATGTTTCACGATGATTCGAAATTCTGTTAATTCTACCCTATTTTACCTCAAATCAATGCAGAAAAAGTGGTG
This sequence comes from uncultured bacterium, assembly GCA_902802585.1. Classification (GTDB taxonomy): domain Bacteria; phylum Verrucomicrobiota; class Lentisphaeria; order Victivallales; family UBA1829; genus UBA1732. The sequence continues at coordinate 7,460 of CADCMR010000026.1, read as the reverse complement.
CACCCGGCGGGGCTCGAACCCACCACCTACTGCTCCGGAGGCAGTCGCTCTATCCAAATGAGCTACGGGTGCACTTCATATCTTAGTCTTTAAATATAACTCGTTCTTCGTGAAAAATCAAACCTGCGCTGGTAAAAATTTGCAGATACCCCACAAAAAGGCCTTTAAAAGAAGTAAAGGGATGCCCCTGCCAAAAGTCGGGTGCAAGCTTTTTTTCAACAGATTTGTTCCCATTTTGAGCGAGGAGTCTGTGGAAACTTCTGCGGTTTTTGGGGTTTCACAGACTTTTGGCAGTGGCATCTAAAGGGCGCCTCAATTCATTCTGTTGGTTCGATACCCCGTTGCTTGGGCGAATCCGCATAGGGAACGTTTTTTGCGTCCGGCTCGTTTCCAAGCCGTGTGCGGTCGGGCATAATACCGCGTAGCTTGCTGCGCGGATAGCCTGACCGGAAGCAAAAACTTTATTCGAATGAATTGAGGAGCTCTAAACTTTTTTTCATCAACCGTTTCCCTGCATCGGTCCACACTTGCGCCACTCCGGCGGGAACGTCGGAGAGAAGAAAAAAAGGAAAAAAACCGTCAAACCGTGTTATCCGGCTTGAATCCGGGTGGTTTCCGGGGTACATTACTGTTTGTCCCGGCGGAAAGCTTTTCCATCTGGCTTTCCGTTGTTCACTTCGCAACCATCACATCACCCCATTTCCCCGGACACAAGCCCTATGAACCCTGAAGTCATCGTTTTCATCCTCTATCTCATCTGCATGCTTTCCATCGGCGTTTTCTTCTTCATCAAGGACCGCAAGGGCGGCGAAAAGACGTTCTTCCTGGGCGACCGCAAGATGGGCGCGTGGGTCGGGGCGCTTTCCGCGGGTGCATCGGACATGAGCGCGTGGGTGCTGATGGGACTTCCGACGTCGATCTACGCGCTCGGGCTGGGGCAGATCTGGATTCCGGTCGGGCTGGTGGCGGGGTACACCGCGAGCTGGCTGATCGAAGCGCCGCGCCTGCGCCGGTTCTCCATCGTGTCCGGGGATGCGATCACGATTCCGCAGTATCTCTCGAACCGGTTCCTGGCGAAATCGAAGGCGCTGCAGGTGATCTGCGCCGTGGTGTTTCTGCTGGCGTACACGGTCTATGCGGCATCCAGCATCAAGGCGTGCGGCACGCTGTTCCAGAAGGTCATCGGCATGGACCCGATGGCGGCGATATACCTGGCTGTGTTCATCATCGTGGGGTATACGTTCATGGGCGGGTTCTCCGCCGTGTGCTGGACCGACTTCTTCCAGGGGCTGCTCATCCTCGGCGCGATGCTGCTCGCGCCGGTCTTCGCGCTGTTTATGCTGGAATTCTCCGGCGAGGCGATCGACGCATCCAGTCACTACTGGAACCCCGCCGCGGACTGGCACGACGTCGTGTCCGGGCTGGCGTGGGGGCTGGGCTACTTCGGGATGCCGCACATCATCATCCGGTTCATGTCGATCTCGTCACAGAAGACACTGAAACGGTCCGCATGGATCGGCATCGCCTGGACGGTCCTGATCCTGATCTTCGCGGCGCTGATCGGCGTCATCGGGCGGCTTGACTTCGGCATGGACGCCGACATGACGAAAAACGAGCTGGTCTTCGTTCAGATGGTCCGCAAAATCTTCCCCGGCGTGATCTCCGGCGTCCTGCTCTCCGCCGTGCTTGCGGCGTCCATGAGCACCGCCGACAGCCAGTTGCTTTCCGCCTCGTCCTCGCTCGCCAGCGACGTCTACAAGCCGATCATCCGCGGGAACAGGGCATCCGACCGCGAATTGATGTGGGTCGGACGTTTCGTCGTGCTCGGGGTCGCCGTCATCGCGCTCATGATCGCCGCCAATCCGAACTCCGGCTCCATCATGGGGCTGGTCGGAAACGCCTGGGGACTTTTCGGCGCGGCGTTCGGTCCCGCCATCCTCCTGTCGCTCTTCTGGCGCAAGTTCGATTTCGCGGGCGCCGTGGCGGGCATCCTGGTTGGTGCCGCCGTGGACATCTGCTGGCTCGTCTTCCTGAAACAGACCGGCATCTACGAGATCCTGCCCGGATTCGCCGCCGGAGCCGTCGCCGCGTTCGTTGCCGCCAAGCTCGCCGGTCCCCCGTCCGAGGAGGTTATGAAGCTTTACGACGACGCCGTCGTCTACGACGACTGAGACGCCCACCTGCTGCGGAACAACAACGAAGTCTCTTTCTTCTTTTTGAATCGTTCCAGAATCGAAACGAGAGGACATTCTGTATTTACTGTTTTCAGTTCATTCCTGGTCCGAAGTGATCATCCGCGATCCTGTCGAGCTGGCCTTTTATCGCGTCAAAATCACAGTCCAGATTCAGCGTTTTCACGCCGATCGTGCTGTTCCCGCCGATATCCCATTCGCAGGGCGGTGGATTCAGTTCATTGGTTTTTGCGTACAGTAGCAACCCGGAAACGTTTTCCGTCTCCCTTGATTTCCAGTTCTTTACGTAGGCGAATACCTGGTACAGGTTTGCCGGTGGAAGTTTGGGCTGTGCGTTTCGTTGGGATGCCTTCAGGATATGCCCGTAATATTTTGCGTCTATGATCAGGACTTTCCCGTCCTTCTGAAGCACGATATCCGTTTTCATGGCAGGGATTTGCTCCCTGTGCATAACCTCGCCCCGGAAATCCCACTCGATCCGCGTATGCGACGGCTTCAGGTCCGGCCGGACCTTCCTGTAGTATTCGAGGATAAAGTTTTCATAGACCCACGGCATATTCTTTTCTTCGAAGGATGCCAGCCTGAATGTGCCGTCCTCGGCTTTCTCCTGCACCATCCCGTCCAGGATCATGGCGCAGATGCGGATCAGCATTTTATAACTCCGGTTGTTCCGCTGGTATTGAATCTTGTTCCAAGGGATTTTGAGGGAAGGCAATTCCCGTGTGCCGTCAAAGAAAACAAGATCCTTCTTCAGCGCGGCTTTCCGTTCCTCCTCGACGCCGTCGATCCGGAGAAGCGTCCTCATCGTCTTTTTCAGGACTTGGTTGAGCAGGTTGTCCTCTGACAGCTCGTCAAACTCACATGCCGCCTTCGGATCGCGCCGGATACGGTTGCGGATGGTGCCCGGCAGGTCCAGTTTGCCCCGGATGACTGGAAGCGTCTCGTGCTTTCCCACATATTCCCGGTGCAGTCCCTGCTTGATCTGCTGCGCCACGCCCTTTGCCAGGATCGCCGCCAGCAAATCCACCGCATCCTTGAATTCCGTCTTCCTGAAATCCTCATAATTCGTCTGCTTGAGGACGCGGAACGCATAGGACAACATGTGGTAGATGTTTTTGATGACTATCGTCTTGTTTCCGGTTTCGGACATCGGACGCTCCATGCGGCGGTTCGTTTACTGCTCCGCCACCACCGCCGTACTGCCGCCGGAAGCGGACGCCGTCCCAGCTTGTTGTGCTTGCGCCGGATGAACCTCCGTGCTCAGGCATCTGTTCAAGTCATCTCTCCAGGTTTCCCACTTTGTTTTCTCGTCGAACCAGTATTCCTGCAGCAGGGGGACGATTTCGTACTTGATGATTTGATTAAGCCATTCCCTGACGGTGCCCTCGACCGGTTTTCCGCAGAAATAGCTGTGTCCGATCTGGAATCCGGTTCCGAGGGAATCGTCGTTCGCGATCGCTCTGTTCAGCTCTTGAATCCGCCCTATGATCTGATTGAATACCGGATCGTTGATTTCTGCCATCTTTTTCCTGAATCCGTCGGAACCGAAAGCCGGTTTCATCTCAAAGAAGCTGAACCTCCGGCGCAGCGCGTAGTCGATCATGGCGAGGCTGCGGTCGGCTGTGTTCATCATGCCGATGAGATAGACGTTTTCCGGGACGGAGAAGCGTTCTCCTGTATATGCCAGAGTCGCCGAGTATTCTTCCCGCTCGCTGTCTTCATCGTTCCTGTCCGTGCTGAACTTCATCCGCTTGTCGCTTTCGATCAGCATCAGCAGTTCGCCGAAAATCTTGCTCATGTTGCCCCGGTTGATTTCGTCGATGATGAAGAAATACTTGTTGCCGGGATCGTTGGCGGCTTTCCGGCAGAAACGGTAGAAGAGACCGTTTTTCAGCACAAACTCTTTCCCGTCCGGACGATACCCCTGGACGAAATCCTCGTATGAGGTGTTCTGATGAAACTGTACGAACTCGATTCTTGAATTGTCCGTTCCGCCCAGGATGGAGTAAGCCAGCCTTTTCGCGGCAAACGTCTTGCCGACGCCTGGCGCTCCCTGGAGGATAAGATTTTTTTTCTTCAGCAGCAGCCTCTTCAGATCCTCGTAGTCCTGTTTTTCCATATAAACATCGTTCAGGAACTGTCCTTCCGAATAGGGTGTCACCGTCTCTGCCTGTTCCAGCGGCGATGTGTCGTGGATCATACCCATGATACACTCGTATTCGGCTTTTGACAGCTTGAACAGGCTGCCGTTCAAATTCCTGAAGAACTCCATGTCCCTGAGTTCGGGACATTCCTTCAGCGCGGCATAATCGACCGGGGAAAGTACGCTTTCCGTCTTCTTGAAGCGGATAGTCGTCCCGTCGCTGCCTCGCGTGATTTCACCAATCGCGACGATTTGTTTCACCGGCCTTGCTTCGTAGCAGATAACCGAATCTCCGGCTTTGACGCTCAGAAAATTCTGGTAAATGCGCCGTTTGTTCCCCCTGTCGTTTTGTAGGCTGTAGCTTTCCTCTTCCCCGTTTCTGATGCTTGAGAAACTCCAGATAGCCGGATTCGCCGTCAGCCACCAGTACCCCGGAACACCGTTTCCGCTGTCCGGCTCGGCTGGAGTTCCCGGCGCGGCGACTCCGTCCGCATACAATTTGACCGATGAAAGATCGGTTTGTTCCAAGGCTTCCCGGAGCTCATCCCGAAGCTTCCAGACGAAGGATCCCGCGGTGTTTGAATCCGCGTTCTTTCCCAGGTAGAGGATCGGCCACCATTTTTTGTTCCCATCCTCATCCTGCCAGACAGGGCATCCCTTTTTGTTCGCAATGCGTTCTGCCAGGGATGAGGAGCCGCTGTTGTAAAAATACGGGTCCTCCCCATACTTTTCGGATAGCTGTTTGCATGTTGCCTCCCCGCCATAGTCTTTCATCCTCGCCATGATTTGCAGGCTGCTTTCGTTGAAAACGGCGCTGTTCTTCAATAATTCCGTCCAGTCTCGCGTACTCAGATTCGGGGAATAGTCAGGATAGAGCCATCCGGAGTCTGTCGCGCTATCGGAATCGGCTTGCGTTTGCATTTCACTATAATCTTTTGCCAGATAGTATGCGACATCAATTGCTGCTGTGACGAACTCAGGATCCGGATAACAGGCGGAATTCTGAGCTGCCGCATTCCGGATCATTTTACAGACAGAGGCATCGGCCTTAATCGCCTCACGAATTTCGTTGTACAGCTGGTAGCCGCCGATCATGCTCTCGACAGAACCCTTTTTCGGGGTGTATTGGCTTCCCAATTCGGCAGCGACAGTCTTGACCAATTGATATCTGTAAATGAAATACATGTCAGGGGCATGCAGCCAGAGATAAACGCTGATGGCACTGGTATCCTGGTAGTGATTCCTCCAAGTGCCGTCGTTATGTGCGGTCCAAATGTCCTTCGCCGCCTCCTGAAATGCTTTTACGCGCTCCGCCAGGTTGTCCTCGGTGTCATCAAACAAAGCACGGAACATTTCACGCGTGGCTTCAACATTTGCTTGTGCAAAGTTGCAGATCATCCCTCCGGGGTAGGCATGACCGGAATTCAACAGGTTGACTGTCTTTTTCGTGGCTTCCTTGAACATCGCGCCGAAGTCTTCCGCCTCAATGTTCCAATGATCCTTAAACCACTTGACGGCTACCCATTTGTATTTCTCCTTGTTCCACCAGGACGGGAAGTTGGCTTTGTACTGCGTCAGGACCTGTTTGAGTTTATCCGTATTGATCATGGCGAATTCTCTGCTTGTTTGGACTGGATTTCAGTTCATTCTCTTGGCTGGGTCGGAAGATTGTTCGGCACAAAGGACGCTCATTTCTTTCTTTGGGCGAAGAGCCAGTCGAGCGTGGTGTAGTCGTTGTAGCAGACGTCCCAGGCGTTGTGAGCGATCAGCGGATACTCGCGGTAGCTGCACTGCGTGTTGCCGGCCTCCTGCAGGAACTTGAAGAAGTCGCGCGTGAGCTCGGTGCGGACCGTTTCGTCGTAGTCCCCCTGGTACAGCGCGATCGGCATGTTCTTCAGGCGTTCCGCCTCTTCGCGCGTGCCGCCGCAGCAGATCGCCACGCAGCCGGCGAAAAGGTCTGGATTGCGGCCCGCGAGCTCGACCGTGCCGTGTCCGCCCATGGAGAACCCGGTCACGTAGATGCGCGCGGGATCGGCGTCGAACTCCTTCATCTTCGCACGAACCAGCTTCGGCAGGTTTGCGAACACGCTTTCCGGGCGGATGATGCCGTCGCCGCCGCGCTGGACGTTGTTGCCCCAGCCTTCGCTCGCCGGGCACTGCGGCGCGAGCAGGACGACTTTGGTGTCCTTGTGGGCGAGGATGTAGGAGACGATCTCGGCGAATCCGTAGCGGAGCTGCGACTTGTTGTCGCTGCCGCGTTCGCCCACGCCGTGCAGGAAGACCAGTACGGTCGGCTTGCCGGGGGCATCCATGTTGTACGTGCCCTCGCAGTAGTTGATCTTGATGCCGTCGGCGTCGAACGTCTTTGCGGTTACGCGGGTGTTTTTGAAGATGGCGTCGTCCTTCTGCTGCTGCGTCGCACCGTTCGGAAGAAGCGGGAAGAGGGGCTGTTCCTGGGCGGGGGCATAGGTGTTGACGGGCTTGTTGTACTGGTCCGCGCAGGCGTTTCCATCGCCGCAGCAGCACGAGGCGAGCATGGCGGACGCGGAGAGGCAGACGGCGGAACCGATGAGCTTGAACGAATGGCGCATGGGAAAACTCCTTGAGGTGGGGGCCGGTCGGGACCGGGTATGGGGATTATGTGATTTGTATTCAAAGTGCGACTAATATACTGCCTCATGGCTCCGTTGTCAAATCCCGCACTCGTTTTTTAGCGGAGTTCAGTCTTCCAAGCTCAATTAATACTCGGTGCACAGGATGATCCTGTTGAAACAAGTGAGCTCAAATTGAACGTGACATCTGCAGAATGTGCTAGCATGATTCGTCCAATTCTTCATATTCGTTCTGTTGGGCTGATTCGTCCAATTTTCTGCGAACAAGCGCGGCTGAGCATGCGTGCGCGTGCTCGCATAAAGATTTTATGTGTCGAGGATGGAAGAGGGCAGGGGGGTGACCGGTTTTTATCGGGCAATTATCGGACTTTTTTTTGGATTTCTTGCGTTTTTGGCTTGACAAAGCGCGTTTTTGGGTGTATTTTATATGATATCGGTTCGATCAGGAGCCGGTGTTCTCCTCAAAAGTGACAAAGCTGCGATGAATCCAATCCGGGTGACGGTTTGGCGCCG
>CADCMR010000025.1 GCA_902802585.1 uncultured bacterium | reverse complement strand
ATGCTCATCAACGACGTGCTCGACCTCTCGAAGCTCGAGGCGAACCAGATGCAGATCATCACGGCGTACACCGACTTCAACGCCCTCTGCCGCGAGGTCATGCTCATTTTCACGTTCCGCGCGCAGGAGAACAGCAACAAGCTCGTCTCCGACGTGCCGGAAGACCTGCCGGAACTCGGCGTGGACAACATCCGCATCCGCCAGATCCTCATCAACCTGCTCGGCAACGCCGTCAAGTTCACGAAGAAGGGAACCATCACGCTCCATGTCACCTTCACGCCCGACGCGGACTCCGTGGATACCGGCACGCTCCAGTGCGCCGTCAGCGACACCGGCATCGGCATCTCCGAGGAAGACCAGAAGAAACTCATGGAACCGTTCGTCCAGCTCTCCAATTTGCGCGGCACCAACGCCGTGAACAACGGTACGGGCCTCGGCCTCTCCATTTCCAAGCGCCTCGCCACCTGCATGAACGGTGCGCTGACCTGCACCAGCAGGATCGGCGAGGGCAGCACCTTCACGGTTACGCTCAACGCCGTCCATTATCGCGCGAAGGCGAAAACCGCCGCCGAAAAGACGCAGGGAAAGACCGCCGTCGCACCAGTCCTCGACCGCGACGTGAAGACGATCCGCATCCTCATCGTCGACGACGTCCCGATGAACCTCCGCGTCGCGAAGGCGCTCTTCAACAAGATCGGGTTCAGCAATGTTTTTACCGCCGGGTCAGGCAAGGACGCGCTCGAATTTCTCGAAAAGGATCCGGTCGACCTGATCCTCTCCGACATGTGGATGCCGGAGATGAACGGCGCGCAGCTCTCCGCCGCGGTGAAGGAGAATCCGAAAATCGCGCATATCCCGTTTCGACGCCATCATCCTGAAGCCGCTCACCGGGGAGAAACTCTCCAACATGGTCAAGCGCATCATAGAGGACGGCGACCTCCGGAAGGGCGAGGACGGCGCGCCGGTCAACCTCGGATGATTTCAGGTCATCTTTCGGGCGGAATCGGCATCTTTTCGCATCCTGGCAAACCTCCCGTCTGTTTGTCTGTCCCGATTCATCCGGTCGAATGAAAGGAGACAACAGAGGCGCGCTGAATCTTTTTCTCAGGAAATAGAGCGATTGCCGGAAACGGTAATCCTTCAGTTTGCTCGCATCTGGTCGGCAACGTCGGCGATGATGCGGTCGAGGGGGAGTTCGGCTTTCCAGCCGCAGATGCGTCCGATCTTGGTGCAGTCCGGCGCGCGGTGGAGCATGTCCTCGAATCCGGGCTCGTATGCCTTGTCGTAGGAGACGGTCTCAATTTTCGACGAGCTGTGAAGCTGGTCGACGACCGTTTCCGCGAGCTGGCGGATTGTAATGCGGTTCGTGCTGCCGATGTTCAGAATCTGACCGAACGACGCCTCGCAGTCGGGGAGGAGCCGGAGCGCGCGGACCGTGTCCGCCACATGACAGAAGCAGCGGGTCTGCTCTCCGGTGCCGAAGACGCGGAGCGGTTTGCCCTGAAGAGCGGCGGAGACGAAACGCGGGATGACCATGCCGTAACGCCCGGTCTGGCGCGGACCGACGGTGTTGAAGAAGCGCGTGACGGTGCCGGGGAGGTTTTTCGAGCGGTGGTACGCCATGAGCAGGAACTCGTCGATGAGCTTGCTGCAGGCATAGCTCCAGCGGGAGTGCGTGGAGGGACCGATGATCAGGTCGTCGGTCTCGTGAAACGGCACGGCGGCGGATTTGCCGTAGACCTCGCTGGTGGACGCGACGAAGATGCGGCGTCCGCCGGATTTGTCGGCGAGCTTCAGGATGCGGCTGGTTCCGGAGACGTTGGTTTCGATCGTGCGGATCGGGTCGTGGACGACCAGCTCGACGCCGACCGCCGCCGCCAGATGGTAGATGAGATCGGCTTTTTTCACGAGTCCGGGGAGCGCGCGGGAGGAGATCACGTTGCCTTTTACAAATTCAACGCGTTCCCGGTGCGGGAGGTGCTTGAGGTTGTCGAGCGAGCCGGTGGAGAGGTCGTCGATGATGGAGACGCTGTGCCCGTCCTTCAGCCAGGATTCGGCGAGATGGGAGCCGATGAACCCGGCTCCGCCCGTGATGAGGATGTTCATGGTTTGCGGCCTCCGTCTTCATTCGCGTCATCCGCCTGTTCCGGGACAAGCGGATGCGTGCGCTTCACGAAACCCATCTTCAACGCGAAATACGCGATCAGTCCCCAGACGACGTAGATGTTCACGAGGAGGAAGGGGAAGAGGAACGGGTTCACGAGGAAGGAGGAGACGAGCCATGCGAGGAGCAGCAGGGCGATGACCACGAGGCGTCTTTTGTGGTATTTGGCGGAGGCGAGGTATTTGCCGAAGTGCAGGTACGGGACCTGGCTGACCATCAGGAAGCCGAGAATCGTGGCGTAGATCGGCAGATAGCGGAAGTATTCGCGCAGGGTGTTGCTGCCTTTTTCCGTGGCGGCGAAGAGGATGATGGTGCAGAGCGCGGCGGCGGCTCCGGGGGAGGGGAGACCGGTGAAGACGTCGCTGCTCTTCTTTTCGTACATGGCGTGGACGTTGTATGTGGCGAGGCGGAGCGCGGCGCAGCCGAGGTAGATTCCGCAGAGGACGCAGATCGGGATGAATTCGCCGGCGCGTTCGATGTGGCGCATGTTGTGCGCCATGATGGCGACGAGGGTGGCGGGAGCGACGCCGAATGTGGTCATGTCGGCAAGGGAGTCCATTTGGATGCCGTGCAGGCTGGATGCGTGCAGAAGGCGCGCCGTGAAGCCGTCGAACATGTCGAAAACCATGGCGAAGAGGATAAGTCCGGCGCTCCAGGCGAAGATCGTCGCCATTGCCTGCTGGTCGTCGACGTGCTTGTACGCCTGAAGCGTGACGAGGATGGCGGCGTATCCGCAGAGCGAATTGCAGAGCGTGAGACCGTTCGGGACGAACTGAAGCCAGCGTTGCAGTTTCCTCGGGGGCGGCGCAGCCTGTTCCTGTTCGGGGAGGGGATTCATTGCATGTCCTTTGCAGCGGCTTCCTCCGCCAGCGCGTGAAGCTTCGCTTTCGCCTCGGGGCGGACGAATGCGAGGATGGATGATCCGGCGCGGACGGCTTCGCCCACGTTCACCGCCACGTCGATGCCCATCCCGGCGGGGATGTAGAGTTCCGTGCGGGAACCGAACTTGATCATGCCGTATTTCTGGCCGCGCGTGTAGGATTCGCCGGGATTGACCGGGCAGACGATGCGGCGGGCGATGGCTCCGGAGACCTGGCGGACGGCGATGGGGAACGTTTCGCCCTCGAAGGGGCAGGCGCCGCCGATGAGCATGGATTCGTTGACTCTTCCGGCGTCGGGATCGCGGGCGTCAAGGTACTTGCCCGGCTTGTAGAATTTGAACTCGACCTTCATATCCCACGGCGCGCGGTTGATGTGCACGTTGAAGACGGAGAGGAAGATGCCGATGCGGAGGATGTCCTTGTCGTGGAAAAGGCGGCGCAGGTCGTCGTTTTCAAGCGTCTCGGACTTGATCAGCTCCACATCCTTGATCACGCCGTCGGCGGGCGACACAATAGCGGATGGGTCGGCTGCGATCTTGCGCGGCGGATCGCGGAAGAACGCGCAGGCGGCGAAGCACACGAGCGCGGCGAAGGCAATGACCGCACCGGCGACGCCGGGCGGGAGGATCCCGAGAAACACGGTTGCAGCGCAGAGCACGATGACGACGAGGAAGGCGGAGAGCGCCATCCCCCATTCCTTTTTACCGTATTTTGTGAGAATCATGGGATGCCTTCTGTGAGATCAGATGGGTTGAGGTTGTTTGACGATGCCGTCGCCCGCGCGCACGACCAGGTTGCCGTGGCAGTAGGCGAGCGCGAGCGCGTCGGTGGCGTCGTCAGGGATTTGCGAGATATCAAGCCCGCCGAGGTTCGCCATGATCGCGGCGACCTGGCTTTTGTCCGCTTCGCCGAGGCCGGTCGCAGCGCGCTTGGCGCTCTTCGGGGAGTATTCGAAAGCCGGGACGGAGCATTCGGCGAGGGCTGTGATGACCGCGCCGCGGGCGAGGCTCAGGATCATGGCTGTCCTGACGTTCCGGGAGACGAACGCAGATTCGATGGCGGCTGCCTCGGGTTTGAACGAAGAAACAAGTTCGCGAATGCCTCCGGCAAGACGCCTGAGACATTCGCTGTGGGGCAGGGAGGGTGCGTTGCGGATCAGACCGCAGTCCAGAATCCGGACAGCACCTCCGGTCCGCATGTCGATCACGCCGTATCCGGTTTTCCGGATGGCGGTGTCTATGCCGATGATGATCATCCGGGACGCCCTCCGAGCGTGGAAGGAAACCGCGGGTCAGCCCTGGGCGTCGATTTCGTCGAGGACTTCGCTGGCGATGTTTTCGTTGGAGTAGACCGCCTGGACGTCGTCGAGCTCTTCGAGGCGTTCGACAAGGCGGAGGACCTGCTGCGCCTTGGCGAGGTCGTTGATGCCGATGGTGTTTTCCGGCTTGCGGGTAAGCTTGGCTTCGGAGCATTCGATGCCGGCGTCTTCCAGCACCTTGGCGATGTCGGCGAAGGCTTCCGGGGCCGCCCAGATTTCGGCGATGCCGTCTTCGGCGGTGATGTCTTCCGCGCCCGCTTCGAGCGTGAGTTCCATCAGCTTGTCCTCGTCGGCGTTGTCGCCTTCGATGATGAAGTGCGCCTTGCGCTGGAACATCCAGGACACTGCGCCGCTCGCCGCCAGGTTGCCGCCGTTGCGGTCGAACGTCATGCGGACGTCGCCGATGGTGCGGTTGCGGTTTTCGGTGAGGCATTCAACGACGAACGCGGTGCCGGCGGGACCGTATCCTTCGTAGGTAATCTCTTCGTAGGCGACGTCGCCGAGTTCGCCCGCGCCCTTCTTGATGGCGCGTTCGATGTTCTCGCGGGGCATGTTGCTGGCTTTCGCGGAGGCGAGCGCCATGCGGAGCTTGATGTTGGTGTCAGGATCCTTGCCGCCCTGCTTGGTGGCAACCATGATTTCCTTTGCCAGACGGGAAAACGCCTGACCTTTCTTCTTGTCGGTTGCCTCTTTTTTGTGCTTGATATTTGCCCATTTACTGTGACCGGACATAATAAATCTCCATTGGTTTGCGGGTTTCGTGTTAATAAAGACACTTATCCTATAAATATATCACAGGAAAACCGATTGTCAACTCTTTTTTTCCTCTTCATTGCACCTTTTTTCCGTTTCCGCCTGAATCGACCTCGGGATGAACCGGATATTTGCAGTCGGCGAGCCGGAAATTCGGCACGGGGAGGGGGCGTCCGGCAAGGAAGTCGCGGCAGAGGCGTTCGGCGATGTCGAGTTGGTCCGGGCGGAGCCAGTGGACAGGGCAGCCGTCGTTCTCGAATTTGCGGAACCAGGAGTCCTGCCGTTTCGCGAACTGGCAGATCTTCGCATACAGCTGGTCGTGCATTTCCTCCATCGTGAGTTTTCCCTGGAGATAACGCGCAAGATAGCGGTATTCGAGGCCGAGGAACTCCATCTTCTCCCAGCTCATGCCTTCCTCGTGGAGACGCTCCGCCTCCTCGATCATGCCATGCGCGAGGCGTTCGTCCAGGCGCCGGAGAATGCGTGCGCGCGTCTCCGAACGCGTCCTGTAGAGCCCGAGCACGAGGAAGTCGGACGGGGGGAAGGGGCGTTCCAGGTCGTTCGGCAACTCGTTCGCGTTCGCCGCGCGGGCGAGCTCGATGGCGCGGATCAGGCGGATGCGGTTGTCGGGCTCATTCGCCGGGACGGCGCTTGCCGGGTCGAGTTCAAGCAGAAGCCGCCGGAGCGCGTCGGCGCCGAGGCTGCGCAGATATGCCCGGAATTCGGGGACCGGTGCGCCGGGGGCAAGGTGGTAGGAGAACACCATGCCGTGCAGGTAGAGGGCGGTTCCGCCGACGAAAAGCGGGACGCGTCCCTCCGCCTCCGTTTCATTCACGGCGGCCGCGGCGTCGCGCAGATATTCGGCGAGGGAGTATTCGGCGTCCGGCGGCAGGATATCGATGAGCTTGTACGGGACGGCGGGCTGTCCGGGCGGGGCGTATTCCGCGAGGTCCTTCCCGGTCCCGACGTCGAGCCCGCGGTAGATCTGGCGGGAATCGGCGCTGAGGACGGCGGCATGGATACGTGCGGCGAGCGCGACGCCGAACGAGGTCTTGCCGCAGGCGGTCGGACCGAGCAGGATGATGATGCGATGTCGGTGGTTCATGACCGGAAAAACTCCGAAAAAGGCGGAAAAATGGAAAAAAACACAACTTTCTTTATAATATAACGCCATTTTGACTGGTAATCACGCGAAAAAGCGCTAAATTACAGAGAAAAAAGTTTTTTTCCGTAACTAACCATGAGATTTTGAGAAAAAACATGCCGAAACAGAATACCGTTAAAGGTCCCGCCGTCGTCAAGGGCATCGCCCTGCACACGGGGGCGCGCGCCACGCTCCGCATCCTCCCCGCACCGCCCGACACCGGAATCGTGTTCCGCCGCATCGACATGCCCGGCGCGCCCGAAGTCCTGGCGAATGCCCGGAATGTGGTCGACGTGCGGCGCGCGACCACGATCGCGTCCCGTACGACCGGGGCGTTCGTGGTGACCGTGGAACATATCATGTCGTCCCTGCACGCCGCGTGCGTGGACAACGCCTTCATCGAGATGGACGGTCCGGAACCGCCGATCGCCGACGGAAGCGCCAGGCCGTATTTCGAGGGGATCATGGAGGCGGGTCTTCAGGAACAGGACGCCGAGGCGCGTTTCTGGACCGCGAAGGCTCCGATCGTGTTCGAGGAAGGCTCCGCGATGCTCGCGCTGCTGCCCGCCGACGACCTGCGCATCTCGTTCACCACGCAGTTCGGATACAGCGACCTCGACACGCAGTTCTTCTCCTGCCAGGTCACGCCCGAGAATTTCCGGAACGAGCTTGAGGGCGCACGCACGTTCTGCCCGTACAAGGAGCTGGAACAGGTCATCGCCGCCGGTCTCGCCAAGGGCGGCAGCCTCGACAACGCCATCATCCTGCACGACGGCGCGCTGATCTGCAAGGACGGGCTGCGCTATCCCAACGAGCTGGTCCGCCACAAGATCATGGATATGGTCGGAGACCTGTTCCTGGTCGGCAAGCGCGTCCACGCGCACGTCATGTCGGTCAAATCCGGCCACCCGACCCACTGCAAGCTCGCCGCGCTCATGCTCGAACAGGAAGCCGCGGCGGCGGGCGCCAATTAATCGAAAAGGAAACGTTTTCATGAAACCAGATACCGTTCTTTCCGTTCGCGACCTCCGCGCGATCCTGCCCGTCGGACTTGATTATCTCATGCTTGAGCGTGTGAAGGTCGTCGACGAGGACCATCTCGTCGGCTGGCGCAACCTCACCATCGGCGACCAGTTTTTCCAGGGGCATTTCCCCGGACGCCCGATCGTTCCCGGCGTGCTCCAGGTGGAGGCCATGGCGCAGCTTGCCGAGCTCGCGGTCCGGGAACGCCTCGACCCGCAGGGCGTGCTTGATATCTACGTGAAGAGCATCCGCAACGTGAAGTTCCGCCGCCCGAACATTCCGGGCGACCGCATGTTCGTCGAAGTTGCGGTCAACGAGGTCGCGGACGGCGAGGCGAAGCTCAGCGGGACCGTGAAGAACAGCGGCGGGCTCGCCTGCCAGGCCGAGCTCGTGATGGCGGTGCGTGAACGCGTGCTGTGCATACCCGAACCTCCGCCGTTCGGACCGTTCGACAAGAAGGACGACGACCCGCGCGACGTTTCCTCCGTCATGGATATCATTCCGCACCGGTATCCGTTCCTGTACGTCGACTACGTGTCGAAGCTCGAGGAAACCCGCGTGACCGCGGTGAAGAACCTCGGTCATAGCGAGCCGCCGATCCGCACCTACTCCGACGGCTACATGGTCCTGTCGAATTCGATCCAGTCGGAGATCATCGCCCAGTCCGGCGCGCTCCTGCTGCTCGGTCATGAAGCCAACAAGAGCAAGCTCGCGCTGTTCATGGGCATCGAATCAGCCGAGTTCAAGGCGCCCGTCTTCCCCGGCGACCAGCTCGTCATGGTCCTGGAGCTGCCGAACCTCACCCGCAGGTTCGGCAAAGGCGCCGGAACGCTGGCGGTCGGAGACCGCGTCGTGACCGAACTTTCCATGGCGTTCGCCCTCGTCGACAAATAAGCGGAAATTCGATAACGGCGGGCGGCCTCGCGCCGTCCGTTTCCCCCTGAAATCAAGTTCAAACAGGAGACCCGATCAATGAGACAGAAACTTCTGATGCTGGCGGCTGTGTTTTTCGGCGTGCTGGCGTTTATCTTCACTTATCAGCAGATTCAGCAGGAACGCAGCAAGATCATGAACAGCGCCGCCCGAGTGAGGCTGATCAGGATGAAGGCCGACGTATCCGAGGGCGACAAGCTCATGGAAACGGACATCGAGATGTACGAGGCGATGCGGTTCGTCAGCACCGCCGCCACCACGCTCGAGATCCCGTGGGACCGCCGGAGCGACGTGATCGGAACCCCCCTGCGCTCCATGGTCAGAAAGGGCGACATCCTTACCTGGCGCGATTTCAAGCAGGTCCTGACGAAGGAGCGCTCCGGGCTTCCCGCGCAGACGCGGTCCGGCTGGCGCGCGATCTCGATCCCGGTCAGCCAGGTCACTTCGGTCTCCGGTCTGATCCGCCCGAACAACTTCGTCGACGTGATCGGCACGTTCCATTTCCCGGACGCGAAGGGCGATTCCTCGCTTGACACGGTCACGATGACGATCCTCCAGCGCGTCAAGGTGCTTGCCACCGGTTCAGACATCGGCTACGTGCAGCAGAACGGCGCCCAGCCCAACGTCTCCGCCGCCGGGCGCTCCTACAGCACCGTCACGCTCGAACTGACGCCGAAAGAGGTCGAGATGATCATCTTCGCCCAGCAGAAGGGTTCGCTGACGCTGTCCCTGCGGAGCTACGAGGACCCGAACATCACGACCGACGTGCAGAGCGTCGACTGGGCGTACCTCCAGCAGCATATCAAGGACTACACCGCCGAACGCGAACAGCTGCTCAAGAAAACGTCCGGATACTGATTCGGGGCAAGGAGTTCCTTCCATGGTCGAAGTCATTCTCAAAATGCCCGGGCAGCCGGACTCCCCGCTGAGCATCCCGCCGGGTCAATACCAGGTCGGCTCCTCGGAGGCGGTCGCCATCCAGCTGCCGTTCGTGGGCGTCTCGAAGCTCCACTGCGTGCTTCAGGCGCAGGAATCCACGCTCAGCATCGCCGACCTCGGCAGTTCCAACGGCACGTACCTGAACGGACAGCGCGTCGGACGCGAGTTCGTGAACGTGCCGGCGGACAGCGACATCGAGATCGGGTCCGTCCATATCCATGTCGGCGGTGCCGCCCGGACGGAAACAAAAACATTCCAAACCACGTCCGCACCGCCCCAGACCCAGCCTGCGTCGGGCCCGGCGGATTCCGAAATGCAATACAGGAGCCGCATTCTAGCGGTCAGCGGCATCCCGATGTCGGCGCGTCCGCTCGTGCAGGAGATCAAGAAGCAGGCGCACAGCGAACTGCTGGTCCGCCTGAACATGAAGAGGCTCGCGCTCAGCAGCGTTTCGGAAAATGACCTGGAGGAGAAGGCGCGCACGACGATCCACGAGATTCTGAACGAGCTTTCCATCCCGCTTCCGGAAGGCGTCACGCAGGAGAAGATCGAAAACGAGCTTTGCCACGAGGCGATCGGGCTGGGACCGCTGGAAGACCTCATCGCGCGAGACGACATCACGGAAATCATGGTCAATGGTCCGGACAACGTCTACGTCGAGCACCAGGGCGTGCTCTACAAGACCGACACGGCGTTCGCCGACGACCATCAGGTGCTTGCCGCCATCGAACGCATCGTTTCCCCGCTCGGACGCCGCATTGACGAGAGCTCGCCGATGGTGGACGCCCGCCTCAAGGACGGGTCCCGCGTGAACGCGATCATTCCGCCCCTCTCCCTGGTCGGCCCCTCGATCACGATCCGAAAATTCGCGAAGACGCCCCTTACGGTGGAGAACCTGATCTCCTACGGCTCAATCACAGCCGAAATCGCGCACTTCCTGGACGTCTGCGTGAAAATCCGCAAGAACATCCTGATCTCCGGCGGCACGGGCAGCGGCAAGACGACCCTGCTGAACATCCTGAGCGGTTACCTGCCCGCGAAGGAACGCATCATCACCATCGAAGACGCGGCGGAGCTCCAGCTGAGGCAGGAGCACCTCGTGCGTCTGGAATCGCGCCCCGCCAACATCGAAGGCAAGGGCGAGGTCACGATCCGCGACCTGGTGCGAAACTCCCTGCGTATGCGCCCGGACCGCATCGTCATCGGCGAATGCCGCGGCGGCGAGGCGCTCGACATGCTTCAGGCGATGAACACCGGCCACGACGGCTCGCTGACCACCATCCACGCCAACTCTCCGCGCGACGCGCTCGCCCGCCTCGAAACGCTCGTCCTCATGGCGGGGTTCGACCTGCCGCTGCGCGCCATCCGCGAACAGATCGCGTCCGCCATCTCCATCATCGTCCAGATCAACCGCGAGAAGGACGGCAGCCGCAAGGTGGTCTGCGTGAGCGAGATCACCAAGATGGAAGGCGACGTCATCACGATGCAGGACCTTTTCACATTCAAACAGGACGGCTGGAGCGACGACGGACGTCTGCTCGGCCATTTCGAGCCGACCGGCGCGGTCCCGACCTTCATCGAGGACATCCGCCGCGCAAATCTCGACCTGGACATTTCCATCTTCACGCCGCCGAAACAGCCCGGCATGAGGGGAGGCGTGTGACATGGACTTCATTTATGACAACATGTACCTTCTGGCGTCGATCTCCGCTGGGCTGTGCGCGCTCTTCGCCACGTTCGTGATCGTGGAGTTCACGTCGTACACTTCGGCGCGCTACAAGGAACGCTTCCTGGCGCAGACTGCGGTCGAGCTGGACGACGTCCTGCTCCAGCTCCCCGCGAACCGGATCCTGGACCTGAGCATCGCGATTGCCGCCGCCTCGTTCATTCTGTTCGGCGGTCTCAGCTCGTTCCTGTCGAGCGAGGTCAACTGGATCCGCACGGTCGCCATCGGTTCGGTTTCCGCCGTCGTGGCGTTCCTGGCGCCCCGGTTCTACCTCAGGACGCTGAAAAAGCAGCGCCTGGCGAAGTTCAATGAGCAGCTGGAGGACGCGCTTCTCTCCATGAGCAGCGCGTTGAAGGCGGGCTTCAGCATCACGCAGGCGCTGGAAAACGTCGCCTCGGAGAACCGCTACCCCATTTCCTTTGAATTCACGCTGCTCCTGCAGGAACTCCGCCTCGGCGTGCAGTTCGACACCGCGCTCCGCAAGATGGCGGACCGCCTGGAGTCGCAGGACTTCGAGCTTGTGGCTGTGGCGATCATCACGGCGCGCCAGACGGGCGGCGAACTGACCTCCGTGCTGGAAGAGCTTGCCGGCGTGATCCGTGAACGCATGCGCATCATGCAACGCGTGCGCGCCCTGACTTCCCAGGGGCGTATGCAGGCGTGGCTGATCGCGTCTGTGCCGTTCGTGCTGATGTTCGCGATGATGCACATCGCGCCCGATCTGATGGATGCCTTTTTCGGGTCCTTTGTCGGGGTCGTGGTGCTCCTTGCTGTTTTTGTCATGGTTGTCTGCGGGTTCCTGTGGATCCGGAAAATCACGACGATCGACGTTTGAGGAGGCGGGCTTATGGATCGGATATTCATTCTTCTCGCAAGTGTTTTCGCCGGGTTGTGCGCGTCTTCCGTGGTTCTGCTCGTCGCGGAGATGATTTCCGCGATCGACGTCGAGAAAGCGCAGTTCGGCGAGGACGCGCGTCCCATTCCCGTGCTGTTCCGCATCTTCCTGCCGTTCACGCCGAATTTCCGGCGGTTCTTCGAGTCGGAATCTCTCGACGGGACCATGAAGAAACTGCGCGAACAGCTCGCGATGGCTGGCTATGAACAGGTTTTGACCGCCGAACAGTTCATGACGGTTCGCATTCTGTTCGTCGTGTTCGGCGTCCTGTTCACGATTCTCTTTTTCGCGGCGGACAACCCGCTTGGGGGGATCCTGGTGCTGTTCTGCGCCGTGCTGTATCCGCGTGTATGGCTGCGGACCCTGATCACGAAACGCCATCTGCAGATTCTGAAAGCCCTGCCGAACGTGCTGGACCTGCTGACCCTGTCGGTCGAGGCGGGCAAGGATTTCGTGACGGCATTGCGCGACATCCTGGCGCGGCGTCCGGCGGACGAACTCGGGCTGGAGCTCCGCAAGGCGCTCCACGAAATCCAGCTGGGCAAGCCGCGCCATACCGCGCTGAAGGAAATGACGCAGCGCGTCCGCCAGTCGGAGCTGACCAGCGTCCTGAACGCGATCATCCAGTCCGACGAGCTGGGCGTGAGCATCGGCCAGGTCCTCAGGATCCAGGCGGAACAGCTCCGCGCCAAACGGTTCGCGCGCGCCGAAAAGCTCGCGAGCGAAGCGCCCGTGAAGATCCTGTTCCCCGTGGCGCTGCTGATCTTCCCCGCAGTGTTCACCGTGGTCATCGCGCCCATGCTGATGCGCGCCCTGGAGATGTTCAAATGATACGGAACCTGACGAGACAGACCGTGTTGTCCTACCGAACCTTCCAGGCGGTGTCGTTCCGCGACCGCCTGCGGGGGATGATCGGACGCCCGTTCGAGCAGATCGGGATCGACGCGATGGTCTTTCCGTCCTGTTCCGGCATCCATACGTTTTTTATGTCGTTTCCCATAGATGTGATCTTCCTCGGGGCGGACAACACCGTCCTGGCGGCGTATCCGGACTGCCGTCCCTGGCGGCCTGTGATCCGTTGCGGGGGGGCACAGTCTGTGATTGAGCTCCCTGCGGGCGCGCTAGCGCACACGGGGACATTGCCCGGCGACCGCCTGGACCTGAACGCCGAGACGGTTCCGCCGGAGAAACGGACCAAGTTTACCACTCATGCAGCCGGGGAACAAAGCACTGTGTGCCCCAGCAAGGAGAATCCGACAGTATGAAAATCATGTATCTGAACGGCGCCCTGACCGGACAGACGATGGAGCTTCCGCCGGCCGGCGCGACGATCGGCCGCGAGAGCGACAACACCATCCAGCTGCCGATGGGAGGCGTCTCCCGCTACCATGCGAAAATCGAACGCGACGCGGTCGGGAACTGGCTGATCCGCGACCTCGGCAGCACCAACGGCACGCTCGTCGACGACGTCCCGGTGATCGGGGCGTCCCCGCTCTCCATAGGGTCCGTCATCACGATCGGCGACCAGCTCCTGCGCTGCGTGGACTCCAATATGGCTCCGGCGCCTCAGCCCGTGCCTCAGCCCGTGCCTCAGCCCGCGCCTTCCGGACAGACCCAGCAGCCGGCGTTCTTTTTCCGCCCGCAGAACACGACGTCCTCGATCCCGGTCGATTCCGCGCCGGTTCAGGAACAGCCGAAACCGGCTCCCGCGCCCCAGTCTGCCGCCGCTCCCGCCGCTCCCGCCGAGGTTCCCCACGGACTTTTCAAGAAAAAGACGGACAAGCCCCGCCCGGCGGGCGGCAAAAAGTTCCTGAGCAACGTGATCTTCGCGCTGGTGGTGGTCCTGATCGCCATCGTCGGTCTGTGGCTTTTCCTCAAGTTGAGTGAGCCGCGGCAGACGCCGTCCAGCCAGTCGACCACCAAAAAGAAAGTCGAGAATCCGTTTGTCCTATACTATGAGAAGGAGTCCGTTGAGGGGACCAAGGTGTTCCGCTTCGTGCTCCAGCTCGAGAACAAAAAGCTTGAGGTCACGCTGGACGAGCCGCAGAACAAGCGCCGCTACTACGAGCTGTTCAAGGACCCGATCCCCGACACGCTGATTGCCAAGCTCAAGCAGCAGATCCTTGAGACCGGGTTCATGGACCTCCAGCAGGAGAAGATCGCCGGGACCTCGCAGGACAACCGTCAGCACCGCCGCATCATGGTCGGCTTCGACAACAAGTTCTGCGACGTGAAGGTGTCCAACGATGTTTCCGAGACGTTCAACCGCGTGGAGACGATCATCAACGAGACCCTGCTCGACGAATACGACCTCGGCGTGATCTCGCAGAACGTCGACCGCATCCTGGAGGACGCCCGCACGTTCCTCTTCGTCGCCGAGGAGGCGTTCCGCAGCATCGACACCACGCCCGCCAATCTGCCGAAGGCGATCACGAACTACAAGCTCGCCCTGCGACGCTACCAGCTCTTCGACGACCCGAAGCCGGTGGAGTGGAAGACCGCCCGCGACGGTCTCGCGAAAGCCGAGGCGAAGCTCGAGGAAATCCGCCAGGAGGGACAGAAGAATGTCCGGCTCTTCTACGAACAGCACGAGTATGACAAGGCCGTCGCCGAGTGCAACCGTCTGCTCTCGATCTTCCCTTCCGACAGCGAGACCTACCAGAAAATCCGGGAAACCCGAATCAAAATCGAGAAAAAAATGTCTTTGAGGAACAACTGATATGATGAAACGACTTTTCTTCTCCGCTGTCTGTTCCGTCTGCGCCGCGGCGGCGCTCGTCTTCCTGCCTTCCTGCGAGAAGAAGATGCCCGAAAAGGATACGAGCGACTACGGCAGCATGAATATTACGTCCGAACCCGCCGGCGCGGAGGTCTCCATCCTCGGCAAGGTCATCGGCGCCACGCCGTACGTGACAAAACCGGTGCCGTCCGCCATGTACATCGTGAAGCTCGCCATGGACGGCTACGAGCCCGCGTGGATCCCGGTGAACGTCTCGCCCGGCCGCCAGGTCGAGGCGCACGTCGCGCTCGTGCCGGAAAACGCCACGGTGATCATCGACTCCGACCCGACCGGCGCGCACGTGCAGATGAACGGCAAGGACATCGGCGACACGCCTGTCCTGCTGCCTGACCTCGCGCTCGGCTCCTATTCCGCCTCCGTCCAGATGCAGGGCTACACGCGCCGCGACATCTCCTGGAAGGTGCAGAACGGACGCCCGATCCTGATCAACGTGCCGCTGATGAACAACATCGGCACGCTGTCGCTGGACAGCGACCCGGAAGCCGCCGAGATCGAGATCGACGGCCGGACCTACGGCAACACGCCGTTCAAGGACTTCCTCGAACAGGGCCAGCACAAAATCCGCCTCACGAAAAATGGCTACAAGCCGTACGAGAAAATCGTCACGGTGAACCGCGACGAGACGACCGAGGTCAGCGCCCAGATGGAAATGCTCCCCGGCTCCCTCACCATCGAAAGCGAGCCCACCGGCGCGGCGCTCTTCATCAACGGCATCGACTACGGCGTGACGCCCTACAAGCGCGACGTCATTGAGGCGGGCGACTACACCGTTCGCCTGAGCATGGACGGCTACGACACGCTCGAACAGACCGTCACGGTCCATCCCGGCGAGCCCATGAACCGCACTTTCACGCTCGACTCGAACCTGGGCAGCATTGTGCTTTCCGTGAATCCGCCCGGCATGAACATCTACCTCGACGGCAAGTTCATCTGCCGGACCGAGGCCGAGGGGAAATCGCGCGACGTCTCCAGGCGCGTCACAATCAAGAACCTTACCTCCGGGGAACACACCGTTACCGTGTCGAACAAGCACGCCAAGCCCGACGTCCAGACCGTCAAGATCACCGTCGGCAAGGGCAAGACCGAGTCCGTCTCGGAAATCAAGGCGTGGCTCCCCGACACCACGATCATCCTGAAGAACGGCAGCAAATACTCCGGCCGCCTGACCGACAAGTATTCCGACGACGCGAAACGGTTCTCGTTCCGCCATTCCCCCGGCATCACCACTGAATACAACAGGGACGACATCCGGGAGATCATCCCGCTGAAAATCATTGATTCGGAGTGACCCGACATGCCGCTTTCCGCCGTGTTTGCCATCGCCGCCGCCGTTTCGCTCGTCGCCGCCGCCGCGTTCATCCTGACCGTGCGGCGCGGGGATTCCGTGCGCGCGCTGTACGAAAAAATCCCGCGCGAACGCGTCTCCGGCACGGTACTGACGGTGATTGCGCTGCTATGGTGCGTCCCGAACATCCGCCCGATCTTCATGCCGGATTCGCCGTTTCAGACGTTCATCCTGCCGCTGATCCTCGTCGCCATCGTGCTCGCCGCGATCTTCCTGAACTACCTCTTTGCCCGCGCCGCCGCCGCCATCCTGATCCTCGGCGCGCACGCTGTGCTGAAGGCCGCCTATCCGGCGCAGCTGCCGGGGTACCCGGTCCTCGCCGCGCTCGTGCTCGTCGCGGGCGTGATCGGGATCGTGATCTCCGCCAAGCCCTACTGGCTCCGCGACTGGTTCCGGCTGTCGTTCCGAAAGCCCGCCGTGCGCTGGGCGTCCGCCGCGTATTTCCTCTTGCTGTGCGCGATGTCCTGCTGGTGCGCCGTGGAGGCTTGAGCATGGTAGAACTTCCCCCGCCGGATGCCGCCGAACGCGCCTTCCTGCTCGAATGCGTCGGGGCGGACCGTCTGGAAACGTTCCTGTCGCTCTGCACCCGCTACGGCGAACTGCTGTATGAGACGAACGAATCCCTGAACCTGACCGCGATTCCGCCGGAATCCTACTGGAGCAAGCACGTCTGCGACTGCGTGCTGGCGCTCCGCGCCCTGCCGGAACTTTTTGCCGACGGCGTGCGCATGGCGGACGTCGGATGCGGAGCCGGCCTTCCGGCGTTTCCGCTCGCCGCCGCCCGCCCCGGACTCGACGTGACCGCGATTGATTCGCGCGGCAAGAAGATCGCGTTCCTGGAACGCGCCGCGTCCGCCGCCGGGCTCGCCAACCTGCATCCTGTCCACGCCCGCGCCAATGAGCTTGCCGCGAAGCCGGAATACCGGGGCGGTTTCCGCACGATTACGGCGCGCGCGGTCGCCGGCGCGCCCGAGCTGGTCAAGGAATGCCGCAATCTGCTGGGGCAGGGCGGCAGCCTGTGCGTGTTCCGGACGGAATCCCAGACCGCGGACGAATGGCCCGCGCTGACCGCCGATAAACGCATCCATGTCGGGCGCACCCCCGAGTTTCCGCTGCCGCACGGGGCGGGGACGCGCCTTTTCCTCTCCATTCGCAAACCATAGGTTTTTCTGTTGTCCATAAGGAGCCGTTATGCATTTCTACCGTCTTGATGTTTATGTGCCGGATTCGCACGTGGAGGCCGTGAAAACGGCGATCTTCAATGCCGGGGCCGGTTATTTCGGCAACTACGATTCCTGTTGCTGGCAGACCGAGGGGACCGGACAGTTCCGCCCGCTGGAGGGCGCGCATCCCTACTACGGCGAACACGGTCGCGTGGAGCACGTGAAGGAGTGGAAGCTGGAGTTCGTGGTTGAGGAAACCGTGCTGGGAGCCGTCCTGACGGCGCTGAAGGAGTCGCACCCGTATGAGACCCCGGCGTTCCAGTACTGGCCCGTCAACCGTCACTGGCAGGCGTAAAGACCTCTTGTTTTTTGCAGCAAACTGTTTGATTTTTTTTGCTTTTGTATTATAGTATGGTTCGGGAAAAGGACGATTGTGTACTTTCCCTCGGGACAAGGCATTTCCGTTCGGCATGATGACCGAAACGATGCCGGGTCCGCGGCCGGAGTGCATTTTCCCCGGCTTCCGTTCGGCACATTTGTTCTACCATAACACATAACAACACCGTCACAAGGAAGGAGTTCTGCGAAATGGCAAACATTTCAAGCGGCACCGTGTACAATCTAAACATCACCAGCGAGACCTACTATGTCTACAATCAGGCCGCGACCGTTGTCAGCACCACGGTGAACAAAGGCGGACTCCTGGATGTCTACAACAGTGCGACAGCCCTCGACACCGTCGTGAACTCCAGCGGCACGCTGAAGGTCTCCACCGGCGCTGCGGCACGCCGCGTCACGGTGAACAACGGCGGCACTTTCGGCATCTATGCCCGCGGCGCGGGGACCAGCGCCATCGTCAGTTCCAACGGCTATGTGCAGGTCTTTGCCAGCGGCACCCTGCAGTCCGCCACGATCCTGAACTACGGCGACGTGGACGTGTCTTCCGGCGGCCTCGCGACCGACCTCATGGTTTCCGGTCCGAGCGGTGAGCTTTGGGTCCGCTCGGGCGGTTCCGTGAGCCGCGCTTTCATTTCCGGCAGAATGAATATTTACTCCGGCGGCACGGCGAGCAACGTCACGGTCTATTCCAGCGGGAAAGTCTATAATTCCGGACGCATTAACTACCTCACCATCAGCAGCGGCGGGACCGCGTTTGTTTCCGCCGGCGGCGTGGTGAACGGCGCCGCGGTGTACGGCGATGGCATGGCCTTCGATGGTCTCCGAGTCGAAAACCTGGCGTACAACGTCGTGGTCTTTTCCAATGGATTTGCGCTTGTCTCAGGCTCAGGCGTCATCTCCGGCGGCACGCTCACTTCCGGCGGCACCATGTTCGCCAGGTCCGGCGGTTCCGCCAACGACATCATTACCCTTGCGGGGGGAGGCATCGGTGTGAACGGCGGCATCATGACCAGCGTCACGATGAGCGGCGGCCATCTTAACATCAACGGAGCCAATGTAGACAGCGGTACGCCCGGAAGTGTGACCAACATCAACGTCAAATCCGGCAAGGTCGATGTCTGGTACGGTACGGCGAACAGCATCACGATCAGTTCCGGCGCGTCCGCCAATGCCATCGGCTCCCAGATGACGCTCCCCGGCGCCAGCGGCGTGATCCGCAACGCCACGGTGTACGGTACTCTCGGTGTCACGAACCGGGCATACGGCGTCAATGTCAGTTCCGGCGGTGTCATGAATGTCTCCGGCAGCGGGCTCGCGTCCGCCGTCACGCTGAGCAGCGGCAGCATGAACGTCGCCAACGGCGCCGCGGCGTCCAACGTCGTGGCCTACAACGGCGGCAGCGCGGTCTTCAGCTCCGGCGCGACCGGGACCACCATCAAGGAGAACGGCGGCTATGTGAACGTGCTCGCCGGCGCGAGCGTGACCTTCGCCGCCAACATATTCGCCGCCAACATCACCCGCCAAGCGACCGCACATTCCGGCACGATCGCGTCCGGCGTCCTGATCAGCTCCGGCGGCACACTGAATCTGCTGAGCGGCGGCAGGGCGAGCGGCGCCACGGTTTCCGCCGGCGGCTCAATGGTGGTCTCCTCCGGCGGAACAGCGGTTGGAACTGTCATGGGGGTGGTCTCCGGCGGCTCCGGTCCAATGATGTACGTCTCCTTTGGCGGTATGGCGAACAACACCACGCTCAGAGATGGCTATTTATATGTTCTTTCCGGCGGTTCCGCGTTGGTTGTGAATATGTCCGACGGATATCTGAAGGTTTCATCTGGCGGAAAAGTGCAATCCGTCTTCATTGATTCCGGGCGAATGAGCGTTGAATCGGGCGGTTGGGCAAGCGGCATCACGTTCGGATCAAAGGGCTCCCTCTATCTTTCCGGCGGCAGGGCGAGCAACATCACGCTCAAAACCAGCAGTTATTTCAAAGTCGAATCCGATGGCGTGGCAAGCCTTACCACTCTCTCCGGCGGCAATATGCTTATCGGAAGTGGCGGCTCGGCGGACAATACCACGGTCAATTCCGGCGGCATATTTGAAGTGAGTGGTACGGCAAACCGTACTACGGTCAATTCCAACGGATCATTCACCATCTACCAAGGTCTGGTGAACAGAGTCACGGTCGATTTCGGCGGAAGCATGGCGCTACTCACCCGTGCCTCGGCGTCCGCCGTTACCGTCTATTCCACGGGGATAGTCTATGACTTAGGCCTCTTAAACAACCTCATCATCAGTAATGGCGGGTACGTGTATGTAGCCTCCGGCGGCGTGGTGAGCGGCGCCACGGTGTACGGTGATGGCAAGGGCTCCGATGGTCTCCGTGTCGAAAACCGGGCGTACAACGTCACGGTCGCTTCCAATGGATTCGTGGTTGTCTCCGGCGCCGGTGTCATATCCAGCGCCACGGTCAGTTCCGGCGGCGTCATGAATCTCCTTTCCAGCGGTACCGCGACCGATATCTCCGTACTCAACGCCGGCAAGCTCAATATCAGCAGCGGCGCCCGCGCGAACAGCGCCTTGGTCAGCACGGGCGGCAGCATGGTCGTCTCCCTCGGCGGCCTCGCGAATTCCACCACGGTCAACGGCGGTAAAATGTTCGTCCAGTGCGGCACAGCGTACCACACCTCGGTCACTGCCTTCGGCAGCATGGTCCTCTCCAGCGGCGGCACCGCGGCAAGCGGGACCACCGCGATCGCCGACGGCATGATCTTCATCGAAAACGGCGGCTATGCCGAATCCCTCTATATCAGCTCCGGCGGCGTGCTTTACGTCTCCTCCGGCGGTACCGCGAACAACCTTTCCATCAATTCCTCCGCCATGGTCTTCGCATCCAGCGGCGGCGTCCTTCTCGGCGCAGTCATGAACAACGGCAGGCTCGGCATCTACAACGGCGCGGTTGCGAGCACGACCGTCGTCACAGGCGGCCTGTTCAACGTATTCAGCGGCGCCACGGCGCGCGACGTCGGTGTCTTTGGCGGCGTGTTGATCGTTTCGCGCGGCGGCAAGCTGACAGGCAAAATGTTCTTCGACACCGGATTCGGCCTGGGGATCATCGAAATGATGGAAGGCTCGATCCTCGACTTCGACCTGACGCAGACGAGCACGTCCGAATCCGCTGAGCCGCTGCTGGACAGCTACCAGGCGGTCTCCGGATCGTTCGACGTCACGCTCACG
>CADCMR010000024.1 GCA_902802585.1 uncultured bacterium | reverse complement strand
GCCGCGTGCCTGCTGACGTCCGCCCTGAGGAGCAGCCCCAAAGCCGAAGCCCTGACCGCCGCCCTGACGTCCGCCGCGTGCCTGCTGGCGTCCGCCCTGAGGAACCGCGCCAAAGCCGAAGCCCTGACCGCCGCCCTGACGTCCGCCGCGTGCCTGCTGCTGGCGTCCGCCCTGAGGAGCCGCGCCAAAGCCGAAGCCCTGACTGCCGCCCTGACGTCCGCCGCGTGCCTGCTGGCGTCCGCCCTGAGGAGCCGCGCCAAAGCCGAAGCCCTGCGGTCCGCGCTGCGCCATACCAAAACCAAAGCCCTGCGGTCCGCGCTGGAAAGTTCCGGCCTGCTGTCTGCCGAAGGTCGCCTGGGCATTCACGATTCCGGTTGTCCCGATTCCGGTAAAGAGGATTCCGGCGATTGCAAGTGTGAGAATTCTGTTCATAGTAGCCTCCTTGTGTCCTGTCGTTTGCGGTTTTCGTTTCTATTTCATCGGGTCGATGTCCCGCGTTTTCAAGAACGCGTCTTTCCCGCCGATTCAACGCCCCGCATCAAAATTTTTCAGTTTTTGATGTACCGGCAGGAAAGACACATCCATAAGAACGTATCTTTTCCGTCGATTCTACACGTTTTTTCCGTTTTTCATTGTTTTTTGGGAAATAGGGCAGTAAAACGGCGCTTACTTCTGCAAATTTATACCGCGAGCATACGGCAGCGGGTTTCCACCCAGCCGTCGATACGGTTCAACACGGTTTCGTCGGGTTCCGGCCACGGCGCATCGGCGTCGACGGCGCAATGAAACAGCGGAGCGATCAGATCCGGGTACGGCACGACGTCGGAAAGCATGCCGTGTTCGCGAAGGACCGCCAGACGCGCGAGCATGAGCGGGATTTTGGGCGACAGGGTGCGCTCCATGCGGGTCAGCATCACGGAAAATGCCTGCCAGGTCAACGGCATTTCAAGCATGGGTTGCGCTCGGCGGAGCGTTTCGGCAGCAAACGAACAGGCTGCGAGATAACAGTCCATGGACTGCGCGATGCCGTCGTGCGAGGCGGACAGGTCCATGGAAACGAGCGTCGGCATGGATTCCGCCCGGCGCGACGGACGGAATTCGAGCTGAAACTCCCGGAAGACGTCCGCGGTCGGAAACTGTTTTTTCCCGATGGCGCGCGCGCCTTTCAGCACGAAATCAAGCCGCCCGTGGTCCGCGCTGATCCCGGCGACGACGAGGCTGGTGTCGCGGAACGGCGTCTTGCGGAGAATCATGTACCGGGTTTTGAAGCTGCCCGCGCTCATTCCTTCATGACACTCTCAAGGTAGTCGATGGCGTCTTTTCTGTGTGCGTAGGCAATGGGACGTTTTCCGGCGTGGTCGATCTCGAACGGATCGGCGCCATGTTCCACCAGATACTGCATAATCGGCACGTTGTCCTTCTCGGCGGCCCAGAAAAGAGGCTTTTTTCCGTCCTCGATGACGCCGTTGCGCGCGAGAAGTTCATGAAAGCCTTCGATGTTGCCCCGTTTCAGGACCCTGTAAACACGGTTTACGCTCGAATTCAGAGGCAGCTTGCGGTCGACCAGCGCCTGGACGATTTTCATGTCGTTGGCATAGATCGCGTGCCGCATGGCGGCGAGACCGATTGCCGTCGCCTCGTTGTAGCGGTTGAAGACCGTATATTCGATCTCGACCACCCCGGCGTTGAGGGTCTGGTTCCCGGCGAATTTTTCAATGCCTTCGATCAGATACATCGCGGTATCGGTGTTGCCGTGGTCGATGGCGAGGAAGAGCGGGGTTTCGCCTTTGTCGCTGAACGAAAGGTCCGGAACGCTGTGTTCGTGCAGAAGCTTCACGATTTCGAGCGAGGATTGCTTCGCCATCGCGGCGAACATCACAGCGCTGCGGTTCAGATCGTCGTGCGCGTTCAGGTCCGCGCCCGCGTCGATGAGAATCTTCACGTTCTGGAGCATTCCGAGCCGGGCGGCCTCCATGACGGGCGTCTTGCCTGTACGCCCCTTCGCATTGAGGTCCGCGCCATTCAAGATGAGCGTGCGAAGAATCGCCGGGTCGGGTTCGCCAGCGGCATAGTGGATCGCGCGAATCCCGTTCGCGTCCTTCGCGTTCGGATCGGCATTGGACGCCAGGAGCGCGGAGACACGCGGCGCATCGGAGAGCGCGACGGCGGTTATGAGCGGAGTGCGACCGGTTTCCGGGTCGATGAAATTCGGGTCGGTGTAGGAAAGCGCCTCGTAGAGCGGAGCGAGGTCCTCCTCCGGGCTGTAGATCTGAGCCATGAGCTCGCGCTGCGGTCCGGACAGTTCTTTCGGCTGCGAGGAGAAACAGGAGGAGGCGAAGAGAAGCGCCAAAACGGCGGCGAACACCGTCGCAATCCTGCCCGCCGCGGTTTGTTTCGAGTTCGCGCGGAGCTGTCCGCACGCGGCCGTGGCGGAAGCGCCTTTTTCGACGCGAACGGTCACCGGCACGTGAAGGGTCTTCAGGGCGTTTTCGAAACGTTTGACCGTCTCGCGGGAGGGGCGCTCGAACGCGCCGCGCGCCTTATTGTAGGGGATGAGGTTGACCTTCGCCCCGGCGTCCGCGGCGAGACGTGCGAACTTGCGCGCCATTTCGGGCGAATCGTTGATGCCCGCGAGGAGGACGTACTCAATGGTGAGCAGACGGCCCGTTGCCTCGCGGTGTTCCTGGCAGGCGGCGAGAATCTCGCGGATGTCGCGGCGGAATTTCGTGGGGATGAGCAGCGCGCGCGTCTTGTCGTCCGGAGCGTGGAGTGAAAGCGCCAGGTTCCACTGCTTGCGCAGTTCGGTCAGCGCCCGGATGCCGGGCGTCCAGCCGCTGGTGGAGATGGTCACGCGGCGCTGGGCGAGCGCGACGCCGTCCGGGTTCGTGATCACGTTCAGCGCGGCGACGAGGTTGTCGAAGTTCAGGAGCGGTTCGCCGATGCCCATCATGACCACGTTGTCCGGGGCCTGCCCGAGCTTCCGGCAGAGCAGAAAATACTGCTCAATGATCTCGCCCGCGGCAAGATTGCGCGTGAGGCCGGATTCGCCGCTGGAGCAGAACACGCAGGAGACGGGGCAGCCGACCTGCGAGCTCAGGCAGAACGTCATGCGTCCGTCCTCGGCGGGGATGCGGGCGCATTCCACAGTCTCGCCGTCATGGAGCCGCAGCAGGTACTTCGCGGAACCGTCGTCGGCGGGATACTCCGCCTCGATCGCGACGGACGGGCACAGGAATGCTGCGGAAAGCGCCTCCTTCGCGGCGGCGGAAAGGTTGGTCATGAGCGCCGGATCGACGATCCATTTCTTCACGATCCAGTCATAGACCTGGTCGGCGCGGTATCCGGGCTGTCCGGCGGTCTTCAGCGCCGCGGCGATGTCCTGTTTCGAGGCGGACGCCAGAAAGGGTTTCGATTCATTCATAGTCGTAGTCGTCGTCATCGGAAAGCTCCTTTTTAAGAACGCCTTTGTAAATATACAGATGCTTGCCCCGGTATTCCTGGTCGTACAGGCGGGTCCAGGTGCGCGCATGGTGCGAAGGGACGTCCGCGGTCAGGACGTACGCGGGATCGACGGACGCCGGGATTTTGTCGTGGGCGAGCGTGCGGATCGGAATCCCGATGTAGCACCCCTCGGAATACAGCCCCATGATGGCGGGGTCCTTGTAGAGCATCGCGGGCAGCTGCGCCGCCCGGGCGGCAGTCTCCGGCTCCGTTCCCGCCGGCACGGCATCTTCCTTCAGTTTCTTCAGGATGCCGTCCGCAAGCTCGCTTTTGCGGCGGTTCATGCTCCGGACAGGATTCACAGCCGCCCAGAAGAGCAGCATGAACGCCGCGAACACGAAAAGATATGCCATCCAGACGGGATGCCGCCCGCGGATCAGGAACAGGACCGTGACCGACGCGGCGAACGACAGCACGATCTCCGCGGCCATCAGTGCCGTGACGGCGGGTTTTACCTCCGGGAGAGTAATCCCGACAGCAAACTTCGCAAACACGTCCTGAGGCAGAATCAGGTATGCGGCGGCAGTCGCGCCCGATGCGAGCGCGAGCACTGCCATCAGCAGGAAGATGCCGAAGAATTTCCCGGCATAGCGCCGCACCAGGATCCAGTAGTTGCACGCCGCCAGCACGGACACGAGCGGCAGAAGGTAAAAGAAATCGCGCGGCTTGGTCTGCGGATTGAACCAGATCATGAGCCCGAGCACCACGAACAGGATCCGGTGGTACTTGATGAGAAGCGGATTCCGTTCGATGGCGACCAGCGCCGGGCAGAACGGCGCCCACATCATCAGCGACCACGGGAAGAACCGGAAGAACGCGTCGAACGGCCGAACCGCGATGTCCTTGAAGTACGTCAGGACACGGAACGGCTCCGCCTCGTGCGGCGCTTCGGGGTTCGCCGCCAGAAAATTCTGGATCGGCGTCAGCCATGCGAAGAAAAAGACCGCCGCCAGAAGGACTGCCGCCAGAAGCCCGGGCTTGCGGAGTTTCGACCACACCCGGAACGGTCTCTGCTGGAACGCCAGCGGCACAAGGAAATACACCACAGCCGTGAGACCGTTGGAATAAAACGCCAGTCCGCCGAACACGCCGACCGAAAGCCAGGCGGCGTTCCAGTTCGACCGGATGAACCCCAGGTAGAACCACAGCATCCATCCGCCGTACACGACCAGGGCGGACAGCAGCTGGGGGTATCCCTCCGGCGCTTTCGAGCCGGACAGGACCGTGGTCAGCACGATTACAGCCGCCGCCGCGCCCGCCTGCCGATCCGTCGAACGCCCGCAGATCAGCCCCGTCAGCAGCGCCAGCAGCGCCAGCGGAAGCACGGACATGAACCGCAGGGAGAATTCGAGCGGCAGTCCGCAGTTCAGCAGCAGGCGCACCATCGCCGGATACAGAGGAAACACCGAATCCGGCAGCGTGCCGTGCACGGTCACCAGCGTATTTCCCCCGCTGAACTCAAGCGCCGCCGCCGCGTACTCGCCTTCCGTGGAGTACAGCTCGTTCATCCCGATCTGGATGAGCGGGAAGGAAACGAGGAACACCGCGGCGATCAGCAGGACGATCCAGCGGACCGGGGGTTGTTTTTCTTCAAAAATGGCCATAAAAAAGGTGAAAACCTCTTAATACATGTTGAAAAAGAAAAAAGATGTAGTAAATTTACACCGTAAACCCAATTATGACAAATCAAAAACGGATTATTTCCGCAAAAACATACGGGGAGACCGGCCGGTCCGCCGGAATCCCGGTACAGGAGACCGTGCCATGAAAGCCATTTCCGGGACACACATGCGTTCCGTCGAAGCAGCAGCAATCCAGCAGGGGCTGGTGGATTCCTGGGCGATGATGACCATTGCCGGGGAGGCGCTCGCCCGCGAAGCCGAAGCGTTCCGCGACCGCGGGGCGTTCTTCGCCGTGCTGGCGGGCAAGGGCAACAACGCGGGCGACGGATTCGTCGCCGCGAAAGCGCTGTTCGAGCGTGGATACCGCGTCAAGATATTCCACACCTGCCCGGCGTCCGAGTTCAAGGGCGACGCACTCCGCGCCTGGTCGCAGCTCCCGGACGCCATCGGACGCGCCGCCGGGCTCCACGCCGCCGACCTCCGCGGCGCGATCGTGATCGACGCCCTTCTCGGAACCGGCTTCAGCGGCACCCTCCGGGAACCCTGGCTCCACTGGATCAACCTCGTGAACTACCTGGACCTCCCGGTCGTCGCCGCGGACCTGCCCTCCGGACTTGACGCCGACGACGGCGAAGTGCGCGGCGGCGCGGCAGTGCGCGCGGACGTCACGGTCACGTTCGGCTACCCGAAGACCGGAATGCTGTCCGGACAGGGACCCGCCCTTTGCGGACGCATCCGCGTCGTCGACATCGGACTTCCGGACGATCTGCCCGACGCCCCGGTCATGCGGACCGTGCCGTGCACCGGTCTCGCGGACGTCCGCCGCAGCCTGAGCCTGCACCCGGTCGAATTCGACACCTACAAGCAGAAACGCGGCCATGTCGCCGTGATCGGCGGCAGCCGCGACTACCCGTCCGCGCCGTTCCTGACCGCGGAGGCGGCGCTCCGGGCGGGCGCGGGGCTCGTGACCGTCTACGTGCCCGCATCCATGGAGATCGTGTGCGCCCCGCCGAAAGCGCTGATCGTGAAACGCCTCCCCGACGACGGAAACGGCGTCTTTTCGGCGAAATCCGCCGATGCGCTCAACCTGCCGCCGAACGTCTCCGCCGTCGCCGCCGGCATGGGCATGAACACCGCCGACGAGACCGTGCCGTTCCTGCGGAAGCTGATGGCGTCCGCGCAGTGTCCGCTCATCCTGGATGCCGACGCGCTGAACCTGATTGCGAAGCATCCCGATCTTCTGCACGAACTCGGCACCGCCACTGCCGTCACGCCGCACGAGGGCGAGATGAAGCGGCTTGAGGCGGCGCTCGGGCTGAACTCCGGTCGCAAGCGCGTCGAACGCGCCGAAGCGCTCGCCAGGCTCACCGCGCTCCACGTGGTCCTGAAGGGCGTCCGCACCGTCGTGATGTCCCCGAACGGTCTCTATGCGCTCAACCTGAGCGGATCGCCCGTGCTCGCGACCGCCGGGAGCGGCGACATCCTCTCCGGCGTCGTCGCCGCGCTCGCGCCCACCTCGGATTCCCTCTTCACCGCGGCGAAAAACGGCGTCTTCGTCCACGGCCTCCTCGGTGAACTGGACGCCCCGTCCGCCGGACGCGGCCTCATCGCCGACGACCTCCTGCTCCGCATCCCCGCCGCGTTCGACTTCATCCGGAAAGGGGGCATCTGATATGGCGTTCCCGATCGAGGATAAGCTCGTCATCGCGGTCGCCTCCAGCGCCCTCTTCCGCCTGGACGTCGCCGATGAAATCTACCGCAGCAAGGGTCTTTCCGCATACCGCCAATACCAGCGCGAACACGAGGACACCGTCCTCGAGCCCGGCATCGCCTTCCCGTTTATCCGGCGTTTCCTCAAGTTCAACGACCTTTTCCCGGAAACCAAGCCGGTCGAGGTCGTCCTCCTCAGCCACAACGACCCGGACACAGGAAACCGCGTCCTGCGCTGCATCGACCATTACGGCCTCGACATCACCCGTTCGGCGTTCCTCACCGACGGACACCCCGTGGACTACATCGACGCCTACAACGTCTCGCTCTTCCTCTCCGGAAACGAATCCGACGTGCGCGATGCCATCCGGCGCGGGTTCGCCGCCGGCTACGTCCTGGACAGCAAGCTCAACGACGACGAGAACGACGATGAGCTGCGCGTGGCATTCGACTTCGACGGCGTGCTCGCCGACGACAGCGCGGAACAGGTCTTCCAGAGCGGCGGAATCGACAGTTTCTGGAAATCCGAATCCACGCAGTCGCGCATCCCCCTCGGACCCGGTCCCCTCGCCGACCTCTTCGCCAAGCTCAGCCGCCTGCATACCATGGAGGAGGACCGACGCAGCGCCGATCCGAAGTACCACAGGTTCCTCCGCACCGCCATCGTCACCGCCCGCAACGGTCCGGCGCAATGGCGTCTCGCCACCACCCTCCGCAACTGGAACATCACCGTCGACCAGACCTTCACGCTCGGCGGCATGAACAAAAGCCGCATCCTCAAGCAGCTGCGTCCGCACATCTACTTCGACGACCAGTGGTCGCCGCATCTTGAGGCGGCAAAGGAATACACGCCGTCCGTGCACATCCCGTTCGGCTGCGTCGGGGGAGGCAAAGCCTCCACTTGAGCAGTGCGCGTCTGACGCTCGCGCACGGGGAGACACCCGACAGGCAAGAGAAAGCCCCTGTACCGGCAATTCGATACAGGGGCGATGTTTTTGCCTGATCGGATAGACCTATAAGTCCTGTAAGTCCTATAGGTCCTATTATATTCTCTGGCTTACGACAGGTTGGCGATGTTCTGCCAGGTGGTGAGCTGCTTGTCGTTGATCTGCCAGTAGCCGACGATTCCGAGCGAGTCGCTCGCCCAGGCGATGTCGTCCGTGCCGTCGCCGTTGAAGTCGCCGACGCCAGCGAGCGTCCAGCTGGAACGGTCGACCGCGCTGAGGATGGACCACGAATTCAGCCAGCCGTCGCCGATGCCCCAGATGCCGACCACGCCTTCGAGATTGATCATGGCGATGTCGTGCGAGCCGTTGCCGTCGAAGTCGCCCGAGCAGAGGAACGTCCATTCGCGCGGATTGGCGACGCTGACCATGCGCCAGTCGACCGGATCGTCCACGATCCAGGTGCAGAACGCGTTGTAGAGGATGCTGTCGTCCCCGACGAAACTGTTGCGCCACAGCATGTCGCACTTGCCGTCGCCGTTGAAGTCGCCCGTCGAGACGCATTCCCATTCGGCGGAGTAGCCGTTGATGAGCGTCCAGGTCACGCCGCTTTCCCAGTAGCCGAGGAGTCCGACCGTGTCGGACGCGCCGGTCGGGTTCGCGATCAGCACATCATCGGAGCCGTTGCCGTTGAAGTCGCCGATGCCGAGGATCTCCCAGCCGGCGTTCTTGAAGTTCAGCACCTGCGGGACGAACGTGCCGTTTTCCTGCGTCATGTCGCCGACCACATAGCCTTCATAGTTCACGCGCAGGAAGTCGTCGCGTCCGTCGGCGTTGAAGTCGCCCGCGCCCATGACCGTCCAGCCCGGATCGACCGGGAGGTCCTGCATGGCTGCGCCCGTGACGTAGACATGGATCCAGTCGTCTCCGCCGGTCGCCTCCATCGTTTCCCTGGCGAGGTACGCATACGTGCCGCCCATGTAGCGTCCGGGGAAATATCCGACGGTGACATATTCGGGTTCGGGTTCCGGACCGGGTCCCGGGGGTTCGGGGCCGGGACCGGGGGACATGCCGTCCACCGTGACGGAGAGCGTGCCGTCGTACAGGGACAGCGAGTATTCCAGATCGCCCATATACGCGTGCTGGTACAGGGAGAGCGTGCCGTATTCGACGCCGGCTTCGTCGACGACCGAGATCACGCCGTCGAACAAGCCCGCGCCTTCCGCGAGGATGTAGGTGCCGGACATCTGCCACGGGTTGGTCGTGAGCGTGTAGGTCGGGGTGCCGCCAACGGCGCTGAGGTTGTTGATCAGCGGCGCGTCTTCCGTCATGGCCGTTGTAATGTCGAAGTCGACCACGCCGCCCGCATCCGCGATCACGAAGGCTCCGGGGGTGAGGTCCCAGCCGCCGGTGATCCTGCCGCCGGAGGAAATATAGATGTTGCCGTCGGACGCCACGGAGCCGCTGACCATAACGCCGCCGTTGAGTACGTTCGCGATCGCGCCGCCGGCCATGATCGTGGTATCGGACATCGAGCCGCGGACGAAGGCGGAACCGCCGCCGCTGAGCGTGGTGTAGTTCGCCTCGCCGCCCTCTCCGACCGTGATCTGACCGCCCGCGGACGCCACCGCTAAATACGCCACGCCGCCGCTGAGGATTCTGAGCCAGCCGCTGGAAAAGACCGTCGTCGAGTTCGCCATGCCGCCGGAGGAGACGGTGATGTCGGCGCCGGTGCCGACGCCGAAGCTGTCCAGGTAGCCGTTTGCGAGGACTTCGCCGGTTGCGCCGGATCCGAGATACCCGGTGTCCGCATAGCCGTACACCGCCATCCTGCCGCCCCCATCGAGCCACACGGCTTCCACCATGCCGCCGGAGCTGACCATCAGGGTGCCCGGCTGCGCCATTACGACGCCCTGGGCGAACCCGCCGCTGCTGACGAGCACCCAGCCGCCGGAGGAAACGCTGACGAGGTACAGTTCGCCGCCGCTCCCGACTTGCGCCATGCCGCCGCTTCCGACGAAGGCGGAATACGCCGTGCCGCTGTCGTTGATGGCGAGCACGCCTTTGTTGTTGACGGTCGTGCTGTGCGCGATGCCGCCGGAGTATACGATGGCGCTGCCGTAGGAATTGACCGTCGTAACGTTCGCCATGCCGCTGCTCAGAATCATGAGCGTGCCGGAATCGATGACCGAGGTGTAATCTGCGGTGCCGCCGGAGCCGATGATGAGCGTGCCCTTGCTGTTGACCATCGTGTGGGATGCTTTGCCGGTCGCGGAAACCCCCATCGCGGCATGGGTCAGCGTGGTGGAGACCGCCAGGCCGGACGAAACGACCATGAATGCCAGTTCGTCCTGGGCGCCGCCGAGATAGGTGTCATTCGCCGAGCCGTCCACGT
The DNA here is from genome assembly GCA_902802585.1 of uncultured bacterium. Lineage (GTDB taxonomy): Bacteria > Verrucomicrobiota > Lentisphaeria > Victivallales > UBA1829 > UBA1732. Next base: position 34,884 of record CADCMR010000024.1, on the reverse strand, counting down.
CCAGCACCAGCGTGCCGCCGTGTCTCACGATGGTGCCGTTCGCGCTGCCGCCGGCACTGACCCGCATGGAGCCGCCGGCGGAAATCGTGGCGCTGTTCGCCGTAACGCCGTCCTGAATTTGGAAGACACCGCCGGAATAGACCGTGGCGTAGTTCGCCGTAACGCCGCTGGAAACGACAAATCTGCCGTAGATCAGGGTGTTGTTCGCCGTGCCGCCGCTGCTGACGTAAACCCAGCCGCCGGAGTGGACCGTGGTACTGTCCGCTCTGCCGCCGGAGGCAACCATCATTGAGCCTCCGGAGGAAACCCTGGTGGCGACCGCCGAACCGCCGCTGTAAACGTTTGCAGACCCGCCGGAGAAGAGGTGTGTGCTGAATACGGCCCCGCTGTTATAGACAACCACGCTGCAGCCGGAGTAGATGTCGTTGCTTGTCGCACATCCGTCGTAGCTGACATGCATATACGCACCGGATCTGAGTGTGGTGTTGTACACGGCGGAGGTGTGTTCCACCTCAATACGCGCAAACTCCCCGTTCAGGTTGGTGTAGTACGCGCTGGCTTTGCAATCAAGAGTGCCTCCTCCCAGGACCGTGGCGCTGTACAGCGTGCCCCCCCCGGTGAGCTTAAGACGTCCTGCGGAACTGACCGTGACATCGGTCATGGAACCAGAAACAATCGCCTCCCCGTAGGCTTTGATGATGGTCTTGCTGACCGTGCCGCCGGAGGAAACGGTCATATCGCCGAAATCCACCGTGGTGGAGTATGCCGTCGCGCCGGATTTCACAACAAAATTGCCATTGGAGTCGACCGTGGTGCTGTTCGCCTTGCCGCCGTTGGAGACGGTGAACGAGCCGCCGGAAGAGACCCAAATGTTGGTCGCGATGCCCCCGGACGAAAGAGTCATGCTGCCGCCGGTGCTGATCGTGGTGCGGAACGCGAAGCCGCTGTTGGAGACGACCATGCTGCCGCCGTTGCAGACCGTGGTGCTGTCCGCCCAGGCGGAGGAGGCCGCCCCGGCGGAAAAGTATGTGATGTTCAGCAGACCGCCGGAAGAGACTCTCGTGATGTACGCCACGCCGCCGTTGTTGACGGTGATCGAGCCGCCGGAATTGACCGTGTTGCTGGTCGCCGTGCCGCCGGAGTAAATGGCGAGTTCGCCTCTCAAGTTTACGACGTTGCGGGTTGCTGTGCCGCCGGAGGAGACATTGGCTACGGCCAGCCCGCCGGACTCGACCCCCGTCCCGCCGATCGTGGTGCTGTTCGCCGTGCCGCCGGAGGAGACATGAAGCTCGGCCATCGATTCGGCCAGCTTGATGTCGGTCGCCGATCCGCCGTTGAAAATACGGATTTTGCCATGGTCATTGGCCGTGATGCCGCTGGCCATGCCCCCGCTGGAAATGAGCATGCTGCCAAGCGCGCTGAGCGTTGTGCTGTTCGCCACGCCGCCGGTATAGATGTGGAGGACTCCGCTGGTGGGCCAGACGCTGATGAGGCCGGTGACCGTGGTGCGGGTGGCAGTCGCGCCGGAGGAGACCTTCATCGTGCCGCTGGAGTTCACGACGGTGGCGACGGCTGCCGCTCTGCTGTAGACATCCAGAAGTCCGCCGCTGTTCACCGTGGTGCTGACAACGGACGTTCCCGAATTGAGGACATAGCAGGTCTCGCCGGTGACGGTTAGATTGTACGAAGTACCGCTTGAAACGTATCTTGCCATTTGGGCTGGTCATCCTTTCTGTGATGGGGGTGTTATACCATTGTTTAAAGCTATTTTTCGCATACTATAACACGGGTATGTTTGTTTTTCAAATATTTTTTTCCGTTTTTTCAGAAAAATACCATCCCGCATCATTCCACAACCCACTGAGGAAGATACCGTTTTTTTCCGGTTCCGGATTTGAAAATCGCCCGCGGCGTGCTATTGTATGGGTATCTTTTCACAATCCCCCTTCACTCCCCGCACGATTAAGGAGTTCAGCATGCCCGAGAAAATCTATTTCTGCAACTTCCGGACGAAAATGTACGGCGCGCCCCTGCCCGACAAACTGCACAACCTGATGGCAAAAGCCGGATTCGAGACGCTCGACCTCCGCGACAAGTTCGTCGCGGTCAAAATGCACTTCGGCGAACTCGGAAACCTGGCGTTCCTGCGCCCGAACTACGCGCGCGTCGTCGTCGATTTCGTGCGGCAGCGCGGCGGCAAGCCGTTCCTGACCGACTGCAACACGCTGTACCCGGGCTACCGCAAAAACGCGCTGGAGCACCTCCAGACCGCCGACCTCAACGGATTCACGCCGCTCACAGCGGGCTGCCATGTGATCATCGCCGACGGGCTGAAGGGCAACGACGAAGTCGAGCTCCCCGTCCCGAACGGCATCCACTTCAAGACCGCGAAGATCGGTCGCGCCATCTCCGACGCGGACGTGATCATCACGCTGAACCATTTCAAGGGCCACGAGCTGACCGGCATGGGCGGCGCGATCAAGAACCTCGCCATGGGCTGCGCCTCCCGCGCGGGCAAGATGGCGATGCACAGCGACGGCAAGGCGGAACTCGACCGCGACCTCTGCATCGGCTGCAAAATGTGCTTCAAACAGTGCGCCAACAACGCCCTGCATTTCGACGACGCCGCCAGAAAGATGTCGCTCGACCGCGACGCCTGCGCCGGGTGCGGACGCTGCCTCAGCGTGTGCCCCGTCGACGCCATCCACGCCTCCATGGCGAAGTCCACCGAGCCCCTCGACGAGAAAATGGCGGAGTACGCCGCCGCCGTCGTGAACGGCAAGCCGAATTTCCACATCAGCCTCATCTGCGACGTCTCGCCGAACTGCGACTGCCATTCCGAAAACGACGCCCCGATCATCCCCGACATCGGCATGCTCGCCGGATTCGACCCCGTCGCGCTCGACGTCGCCTGCTGCGACCTCTGCAACAAAATGCCGCGCATGCAGGGCTCCTGGATGGACGAGTGCGGGCATGGAAACGACGTCTTCGACGACGCGCACGGCAATACCCGCTGGCGCGTCACAGTGGACCACGCGCTGAAAATCGGATTCGGCACCGACCAGTACGAGCTCATCGACCTCGACACAAGGACAAGTCCTCCTCGGAAATAGTGCCTGCTTCGCGACGGCACAAGGACAAGTCCTCCACGGAAATAGTGCCGTACTTCGCGACGGCACACATAATTTGAGGGGAACCGGACCATGCAGCCGATCATCCTGCCGCACGGCGATTATCAGAAACTCGAGTCGTATCAGAACAGCGTCGTCATTTTTGATGCGACGAGCGATTTCTGCGGCCGTTTTCTGAAGAAGGGCGACAGAACCGTAGACCAGATGATCCAGGCGGCAAGAAGCGGCAAACAGAACATCGTGGAAGGCTGCATGGCATCCGGAACCAGTACCGAAACCGAAATCAAATTGCTGGGCGTCGCGCGCGCCAGTTTGGAAGAACTGATCGAAGACTACCGCGATCATCTGCGGACACATGGGCTCGTTTTGTGGAAAAAAGATGACACCCGTGTACTGGCAATCCGCCGCCTGGCAAAGCAGAATAATAAGACTTATGGGACCTATAAGACTTATATTGATTCTGCAGGCGGCGGTGTCGAAGTCTTCTGCAACGTCATGATCTCCCTGATTCACCAGACCAATTATCTGCTTGACCGTCAAAGCAAATCGCTGGAACGGAGTTTCGCTCAGAAAGGCGGACTCCGCGAACGGATGTATCATGCAAGGATTCAGGGACGCAATGAGAAACCGGAACCGAAACAGATATTGGAGCTTCTGCGGGAACTCTACCGCGATATTCAGAAGATCGCCATTGACGATGCGGAAAAGTCTTCCATCCTCGCGAAGATACAAACCATCGCGAATAGCGTAAAAGAGTCAGGGAACGCCAATCGGCAATAACCCTCGGACGCAACGCGTCCTGTCGGAATTGCTCAGTAGAACATCGGTCCGAACAGGAGCGCATGGAGACTTGCGTGACAGGGGAATAACAGGATCTCAATGGGAATTTCAACGTCGGGATGTTCAATATAGTACCACATCATAAACACATAAGGCAGTCCGATGAAGACCTCTTCCACAAGGAAAAGGATTACGCAGACCGCTGTGAATCCCTGGATGCCGAATGCCGTCTTCGGGGGCGGCTGTTCTTCCGTTTGCGGCGCGGGCGGCATCCCACGTCGGCAGAGCTTTTTTACAAACCAGACCAGCCGCCGGATGAGCTCGAATGCCAGCAGGAGCGGCGTTCCGCCGATCAGCAACAGGTCGAAATAAAACAGCCCCCGGACGCGCGGACACGCGTTGGCATCCCGGATCCTCCGCCGATCATCCGCCGACTCGACGTCCCCGATCACAACATCCTGTTTTTGTTCGTCCTGTTCCGTCATAACCCGTTCAACCGTTTGTTATCATCTGTTGTTTCTGCGTGAAATCTCTGGAACCCCGGCTCCGTCGCCTCAGTCCCGGAACGCGTCCCGAATCCACTCGATGACCATGCTCACGTATTCGTCGATGATATTCCTCGTGCCGAAATATCGCATGAGACGGTGCAGAAAGAGATAAATGACCAAAAGCGCGACGACGGTATAAAGAATCCACCGAAAGTACAATCCCACTAAATTCAGGATAAAATCGAACATGTTATCCTCGCACGATTAATACAGAACACCACCTGAACATGGCGACGGCATCGGTGTCGCTCAAACGTGCCGACTTTTCGCATTTCATTTTATCGGTAGTGTGCGAAATTATGTTGCTCCTGTTCTTCAGGACGTGTTTTTTATGGAATAACATATCATGCTTTTCTAAAAAAACAAGTTGTTTCTTGCTGTTCAGTAATGTTTTTACTGATTATATCGACGAAACTTTTTTCCTATCAGATGGTTTTAAAACATAAGACGGGACCGAAACCTGTTACAGACTCCGGTCCCGTGAAATCGCAAGAGCTTTGCGAAGCGGACTTAATTCTTCTTGCCGTCGAGCTCTTCGAGGGCGGCCTTGCGGCTGAGGCGAATCTTGCCGCTGCGGTCGATGTCGACGACTTTCACGCTCACAACGTCGCCTTCCTTGCAGATGTCGGTGACGTTCGCGACGCGGTAGTTCGCCATCTCGGAGATGTGCAGGAGACCGTCCTGACCGGGGAGGATCTCGACGAACGCGCCGAAGTCCTTGACGGTCTTGACAACGCCGCGGTAAATCTTGCCGATCTCCGCCTCGGCGGTGTAGAACTGGATCTTGCGCTTGACCTCTTCGAGGATTTCCTTGTTGCCGGCAAGGATGCTGACGGAGCCGTCGTCCGCGATGTCGACCTGGGACTGCGTAGACTCGGTGATCTCCTTGATGTTCTTGCCGCCGGTGCCGATGAGGGCGCCGATCTTGTCCGGATTGATGTGGATGACTTCCATCTGCGGAGCGCGCGGGCTGACCTCGGGACGCGGCGCGGCAATGCAGTCACGGACGACCTTGTGGATTTCGGCGCGCGCCGCCTTGTTCTGCTGCATGGCGCGTGCGAGCGTGGCGATCGGGATGCCGGGGAGCTTCAGGTCGAGCTGGAATCCGGTGATGCCTTCCTCGGTGCCGCAGACCTTGAAGTCCATGTCGCCGAAGTGGTCTTCCGCGCCGATGATGTCGGTGAGGAGAAGTTCCCTGCCGGTGTCGTCGGTCACGAGACCGCAGGAGATGCCCACGACCGGGGACTTGATCGGCACGCCGGCGTCCATCAGGGCGAGCGTGGCGCCGCAGACGGACGCCATGGAGGTGGAACCGTTCGAGGCCATGATCTCGGAGACGCAGCGGACGGTATACGGGAAGTCCTTCGGCACGACCTGCGCAACGGAGCGTTCGGCGAGGTTGCCGTGTCCGATCTCGCGGCGGCCGGGACCGGCGATGCGGCCGGTTTCGCCCGTGCTGTAGTTCGGGAAGTTGTAGTGCAGGTAGAATTTCTTGACGTTGGTGCCGCCGTAGATCTTGTCGGACTCCTGGGCGTCCTTCGGACCGCCGAGGGTGGCGATCACGAGCGCCTGTGTCTCGCCGCGCTGGAAGAGCGCGCTGCCGTGGACGACGGGGAGGACGCCGACTTCGGCGGAGAGCGGGCGGATCTGGGTCACGCCACGTCCGTCGGGACGGTAGCCCTTCTCAAGGATCGCCTTGCGGATGGTGGCACGAACGTACTTATCAAACGCCATGCCGAGGTAGAAATTGAAATCCTCTTCGCCGTAGGCTTCGAGGTACTGTTCCTTGAGCTGTTCCGCGCAGAGTTCCTTCAGGGCGGAGAGCCCCTTTTCGCGGTCTTCCTTGCCGGGAACGAGGCACGCGGCCTCGATCTTGTCGGAGATGAGCGCGATCATGGCGGCATTGAAGTCTTCCGGGACGAGGTGGAGCGTGGGCTCCTTCTTCGGGCGGCCGACCTTTGCGGCGAGTTCGAGCTGGGCTTCACACTGCTTCTTCACGATCTCGTTGGCGAAGATCATTGCCTTTTCGAGCGTGTCCTCGGAGCATTCCTTCGCCTCGCCCTCGATCATGATGACCTTGTCCGGCAGGCCGGCGTAGACCAGCTCGAGCGTGCTCTTTTCCATTTCCTGGATCGTCGGATTCGCGATGAACTCGCCGTCGATGCAGCCGACGCGGACTGCGCCGATCGGTCCCTGGAACGGCAGGTCGGAGAGCACGAGCGCGGTGGACGCGCCGAGCATGGAGAGCACATCGCCCTCGTTCACGCCGTCGGCGGAGAGCAGCAGGCCGCAGACCTGGACTTCATCGAAGAATCCTTCCGGGAAGAGCGGGCGGATCGGGCGGTCCGCCATGCGGCAGATCAGGATTTCCTTGTCGCTGGGACGACCTTCGCGCTTGATGTAGCCGCCGGGGAATTTGCCGGCCGCGGAATACTTCTCGCGGTAGTCGACCTGCAGCGGGAAGAAGTCCTGTCCTTTCTTCGCCTCGCCGGAGCAGGCGGCGGAGAAAACGATTGTGTCGCCCTGGCGGACCGTGCAGGAGCCGTTGGCAAGGTGGGCGAGCTTACCGGCAGCCAGCGTGAGGTCGCGGCCCGGTCCGATGTTGATTTTGACTGAAATCTCTTCCAGCATGTGGTACCTCCTTGAGGTGTTTTGGTGCCTCAGGAGCCGGCATGTCCCCGAATGGATTATTCGGTCAGGTTGCCCGCGTGGAACCGCGGTATCAGCCTCCGCGCCCGGACCTGGATTCGTTGTCCATGTCGGGAGCTGATAACGTCAATTCCACACCGGCCGCCGTCGGAAGGGTACATCCATTCAGTTTCAGGGCTCGCGTCCGCTTCGGGTTCCGGTGGGAAGGGGAAGCAGGTGAGCGTGGCTCCTGTCGGCGGTTGTTGGATTGTCCGCCGCGCTTTTATTTGCCGGGAATCCGGCGTTTTTACGCGGCAAACGGGTTTGATGAAAGTGGTATAATACACAAAATGGCTACGCACCCGGGTTCATGCCGGGAACGCAACCATTTTCGCGTGTCGATTCAAAGAGCAGCGTGCTGTCACTTCTGGCCGCGGATACCGAGTTCGGCGGCGAGGGAGAGATAGCGCTCGTGGTTCTCTTTGGAGAGGTACTTCAGCAGGCGTTTGCGGCGGTTGACCATGGCCATGAGACCGAAACGGGAGCTGTTGTCCTTCTTGTGAGAACGCATGTGATCGGTGAGTTCGGCGATCTTGGAGCTGAGCACGGCAATCTGGACCTCGGGGGATCCGACGTCGCCCTCGTGGCGGGCGTATTTCTGCATGATCGCGGTTTTAGTTTCTTTTTCCATTGAATTCCATTCCTGTTTCTGGGATTAAAACGAATTTTATCCTTTTAATGTACATGCCTTTTCGGAAAATGCAAGTCCGATTCGCTTTTTTTTGCCATTTTTCGTCCCGTCCGAGGCGCTTTTGGACCATCGCGAAACGAAATATTTCACCTTCGCGCTTGCATCGGTCCGCCTCGCGTGATATATTAATAGATTATGACGTTTTCAACCGAAACACAACACGCCCGCCGCGCGACACGGCGGCGCACCAACCTTCAGGAGTTTTCCCATGCTAGAAGCGCTGAAAAAGAATGAATCGTTCCACACCCGCCGCGGTCCCGTCGTCCTCGTCATCATGGACGGCGTCGGCATCGGCAAGTACAAGGAAGGCGACGCCGTCCTCGACTCCAACACGCCGTTCCTCCACAAGATGATGGCGACCCTCCCGATGACCACGCTGAAGGCGCACGGTACAGCGGTCGGACTCCCCAGCGACGCCGACATGGGCAACAGCGAAGTCGGGCACAACGCCATGGGCTGCGGCCGTGTGTTCGAGCAGGGCGCGAAGCTCGTTTCCGCCGCAATCGAAAGCGGACGCATGTTCGAGGGCGCCACTTGGAAGGCGCTCATCGAACAGGTCAAAAAGGGCGGCACGCTCCACTTCATCGGACTCTTCTCCGACGGCAACGTCCACAGCCACATCAACCACCTGAAGGGCATGCTCGAACAGGCAAAGAAGGAAGGCGTGAAGAAGATCCGCATCCACGCGCTCCTCGACGGACGCGACGTGCCGGAGACCTCCGCCCTCGAATACATCGACCCCTTCGAAGCCTGGCTGAAGGAATTCAACACCGATGGCATGGACTGCCGTATCGCCTCCGGCGGCGGACGCATGGTCATCACCATGGACCGCTACAACGCCAACTGGGACATGGTCCGCAAGGGCTGGGAAACCCACGTCCTAGGCAAGGGCCGCTACTTCAAGTCCGCCCATGATGCCGTCGAGACCCTCCGCGCCGAGACCAAGGCGATCGACCAGGATCTCCCGCCCTTCGTGGTCTCCGACGACGGCGCGACTCCGGTCGGCCCGGTCGTCGACGGCGACGCCGTGGTCTTCTTCAACTTCCGCGGCGACCGCGCGCTTGAGATCAGCAAGGCGTTCGACGCCGAGGCCATCACCGAGTTCGACCGCGGCCCGCGCCCGGACGTCTACTACGCCGGCATGATGGAATACGACGGCGACACGCATGTGCCGAACCACTTCCTCGTGAACCCGCCGGAAATCGACCGCACCCTCAGCGAATACCTCTGCGCCACCGGCATCAAGTCGCTCGCCATCAGCGAGACACAGAAATACGGCCACGTGACCTACTTCTTCAACGGCAACCGCACCGGCAAGTTCGACGAAGCGCTCGAGACCTACATCGAGATCCCGTCCGACATCGTCCCGTTCGAGCAGCGCCCCTGGATGCAGTGTGCGATCATCACCGACCGCGTCTGCCAGGCGATCGACAACAATGAATTCCAGTTCATCCGCCTCAACTTCCCGAACGGCGACATGGTCGGCCACACCGGCGTCTACCAGGCGGTCCAGACCTCCATGGGCGCGCTCGACATCTGCCTCGAACGCATCTACAACAGCGTGAAGGCCGCCGGCGGCGTCATGCTCGTCACCGCCGACCACGGCAATGCCGACGACATGTACGAACACGCCAAGGACGGCTCCGTGAAGCTCGACGCGAACGGAAATCCGAAGCGCAAGACCAGCCATTCGCTGAACCCGGTCCCGGCGATCCTCTTTGACCCCGAATACCAGGGCGAATACGACACCGCGCTGAACTCCGGACTCGGCATCAGCTCCATCACCGGCACCTGCATGACCCTGCTCGGATACTTCCCGCCCGCGGATTACGACAAGTCCATCGTGAACCTGAAATAACACCGCAAGCGGCACAGCAAGCTGTGTTGATAAAGTGCCCGGCTCCGCTCGGGCACACCGCAAGCGGTGCTGATACAGTGCGCGGGTACCCCTTCGCGCACATTTTCAACTCAAACAACAATCCGTCCGATCCCCGGCGTCCCCCCCCTGCCCCATGCGCTCCCTCATCCTGATCGACTCCTACGCTCAGATCTTCCGCGGGTACTTCGCGGTGCGCGTGCTCACGTCAAGCGACGGCACACCGACCAACGCGGTCTTCGCGATGGCGAAGTTCCTGCTCAAGCTCCACGCGGACTACCCAGCCGACGCGTTCGACGGCGCGTTCGTGTTCGACCTCGGGAAACCCGCGCACAGGCTCGAACTCGCCCCGGACTACAAGGCGAACCGTCCCCCTGCCCCGCCCGACCTGAACGCGCAGGTCCCGATCATCCGCGACCTGATCCGGGCATTCGGCTGGCCGCTCTTCGAGCAACAGGCGTGGGAGGCGGACGACCTCATTTCCGCGCTCACGTTCGCATTCCCCGGGCGAGAAATCCGCATCGTCTCGGCGGACAAGGACCTCGCCCAGCTCGTCAACGCCCGCGTCTCCATGCTCATCCCGTCCCGCTCCGGCGCCGGATTCGAGTTGCGCGACGAAGCCGCCGTTGTGGAGAAGTTCGGCGTGCCGCCGTCCGGCATCATCGACTACCTCGCGCTCGTCGGCGACGCCGCGGACAACATCCCCGGCATTGAGGGCGTCGGACCGAAGACCGCCGCCAAGCTCATCCGCGCCTGCGGTTCCATCGATGCTATCCTCGCGAATCCCGCCTCGGTCGCAAACGAAAACCTGCGCGCCAAGCTCGTCGACGGCGCGGAACACCTCCGCAAAAACCAGGCGCTGGTCCGTCTGCTCCGCGAACCTCCGGCGGGCTCGAACTGGTCCGATGCCATGCTCGTGCGCACCGCGCCGGACTTCCGCCGCATCCGTGAGCTCGCCGCGAAGCTTGACCTGCACAGCATTCTGCGCGACCTCGACAAGATCGCGCCGGAAACCGCGTCCGATAATATCTGCGACGATCCCGACGATCTTTTCGCCGCCGCAACCCCCGCGCCCGCGCAACCAGGCCCCACTCCCACTGAGGAGAAAGCCCCGGAGAAAAAGCCCGCATCCGATCAAATGGAGTTCGATTTCTGACATGAATACCATCCGCGACCACCTCGAATCCGTCCGGGAGCAGATCACTGCCGCCGAAGCCGCCGCCGGACGCCCTGTCGGTTCCGTCCGCCTCCTCGCCGTCTCCAAGACTTTCCCCGCAGAAGACGTCGCCGCGGCGTTCGCGTGCGGACAGACCTGTTTCGGCGAAAACCGCGTCCAGGAACTCGCCTCGAAGGCGCCCGCCCTGCCCGCGGAGATCGAATGGCATCTGATCGGCTCGCTCCAGTCCAACAAGGCGGCGAAAGCAGCCGCGCTCGCGACCTGGATCCACTCCGTCGACTCCGAAAAGCTCGTGCGGAAGATTTCGGCGGCCGCCGATTCGCTTGGCAGGTCCGTCAACATCCTGTTCGAGATCAATTCCGGCGAGGAGAACAAGACCGGGTTCCGTTCCTCCGACGAGCTCCGCGCCTCGCTCGAAACCGCCCTCGCACTCCCCGGAATCCGTGTGCGCGGCCTGATGACCATGGCGCCGCTCGGTTCCGATGAAGCCGCCCTGCACCGCGTGTTCGCCTCGCTCCGCACCCGGCGCGACACGCTCGAACAGGAATTCGGCGTCAAGCTGCCCGAACTCTCCATGGGCATGAGCAGTGACTTCCGCGAAGCCATCGCCGAGGGCGCGACCATCGTCCGCATCGGCACCGCCATCTTCGGTGGGAGACAAAGCCTTCACTGAGGTGGTGGCATGCTTCGCAACGCCACAAAAAGTAAAGTCTCCTCTGAAAAAGCAACCGGCTTACGCTCGGGCACGGGGATAACTCCTGTTCAACTTCGACAACATCTGAACCTGCCTCCCATATCTGACAAAAACGCTTTTTGAAACGACGGCCTATCCTGTTCAGAAACACAGACAGAGAGTCTTTTTTTCGCTTTTTATGGAATATTTGTGATTTTTTTTTGATTTGCTGTTTTTTTTGCTTGACTTTTTTCTACCCGCGGTGTATGGTATTGCAATCTTGCGACAGAACGCACAACGGAGTGGACCATGGGGTCCATCCTGCTCAACCGTGCGAGACTGTTTAGGATATACTGTTCGGATGATGCGCAGGCAATTCAGGTTGAAGTCCACTTCAGCGGGTCGTTCCGGGGCATTCGGTTGTGCCGTCACCATCGCACTGAATTTCAGGCCGCAAGCCCGAAAAGGTTCGTCCCGCCAGATTTTTTGAAGCGGTATAACCGCGAAAGGACAACACCACAATGAGACTGTATGTGGGCAATCTCGCATTCGCAACCACAAACGACGAACTCAAGGCCGCATTCGAGGCGTTTGGCACCGTTGATTCGGCAAGCGTCATCATGGACCGCGAGACCGGACGCTCGAAAGGCTTCGGATTCGTCGACATGAACAACGACGAGGAGGCAAAGGCGGCGATCGCCGGACTTGACGGCAAGCCGATCGGGGGTCGCAACGTCCGCGTCAACGAGGCGCGTCCGAAAGAAGACCGTCCGCGCGGTCCGCGCCGTTTCTGACCCAGGGCGAATCCAGCTCAGTTCAAGCTGTAAAATTCAGGACGGTTCCGAGTTCATCGGGACCGTCCTTTTGCATGGGGGGAACGAGGAGCGCGGCGCATCGGGGATGTACGGGACATGACACACGGGCAGAAGACCGGCCGCATCCGGACGATGATCCTACTGGACCTTCCTGCGGCGGTTCCTGCGCTGCTGGTAGTAGTTGCTCCGGCTCGTGAAGCCGCTCCGCCTCGCCGCTTCGTCGGGCGAAACGCCCTCGGCGATCAGATGCTCCGCCGTCGCCAGGCGCAGGTCGTTCAGGTATTGGCAGAACGTCAGCCCCGTCGCCTCCTGGAAACGAACGTGGAACGCGCTCCGGCTCATCCCCGTGATCTTGAGCGCCTCTTCGACCGTGACCGGGCGGACATACATGCTGTCCAGATAGAACAGCAGTTCGGAAATGCGCCGTTCGGGGTCGCCGGTGTCCGACGCGACCGGACCGCGCGGTTGTTCCGGCAGATGAAATCCGATTTCCAACATGCCGCCGAGCAGGGAATTGATGCGCAGGGCATTGCCGAACGCGGGCTTTTTCTGGAGTTCCATGATGCGGTGCAGGATCCTGCCGCAGGATTCGCTGTCAGCCTCGGACAATGGCAGCAGATACCCGTTTTTCTCCACAAAGCGGGAAAGATGGTCCATCAGGAACGCTGCTTCAGACGCGGCGGAAGTGTTGCCGAGGAAATACCGTACCGATTGCATCAGGACGGCGGTCCGGCAACCGGACTCCGAGGCGCAGAACACATGCGGTTTTCCGGGCGGAATCAGCAGGAGGTCGCCGACCTTGACCCGCTGGCGCCACTGACCGACGGCCTGGATGCCGCCGCCTTCGCAGCAGTAAAACCATTCGTATTCGTCAGGGTGCGTGTGCTGGCGGCAACACGAAACGTCGCCCTGGAACGGGTGAAGATAGACGTCAAGCACATTGGGCATGACGCGGATTTTTCTGACTCCGGACGGTGCTTTTTTCATAGGGCGGGTCACTTCTCAATTGGGGAGTGTGAAGTTGAGGGCATCTCTATTCATCGGTTTTCGAAGGATCGAAGGAATAGAGATACCCTTGAGTTTCTAAAATATATCCGCGCTTTCTATCAATATCAAATCCCTTTTTTATTTTTTTGAGCTTTTTTCAGATTGAAACGGAAAGAGCAACGTTACTTACCGTATCAGGATGAAGCAACTGAATCGGGCAGGAAACAAATAGAGATATTATGAGACAATCCCGCACTCCGCCTCCCCCGTGCCGCGCGGCGCGTCCTTTCGCATGGAAAACTCAGCCGCCTTCGCCGCATAGGATGTTCATCGCCATGGTGAAGAGCGAGAACGTCACGTCGGCATCGTAGGCGGCGCGATGCGGCTGCCCGGGGAAATTGTCGGGCACGGGGAATTTCGAGCGCAGGAATTCGAGGCTGTAGCTGGAAAGCCCCGGGTAGGCGCGGCGGAAGATCGGGATGCTGTCGTAGGCTCCGCCCTGGATCAGCTCCATGCCGCAGCGTGCGAGGCTCTCCTGCATGAACGATAGGTCGAACCGGGCATTGTGCGCCACCAGACGCGATTTCCGGGCGAAATCCATGAACTTGAACCCGGCCTCGCGGAACTTCGGCGCATCGGCGACCATGGCGTCGTCGATCCCGGTCAGCGCGGTCAGGCGGGGTGGGATCGGGACGCCGGGATTCACGAGCGTCTGGAACCTCGAAACGGAGCCGTCAAGCTCAACACGGACCGCGCCGATTTCGATGATACGGTCGCGGACCGCGCTGAAGCCGGTCGTTTCGAGGTCGAAGACCGTGAACGGTCCGGAGCTGAGCCAGTTCATGGGGGGACGGTTCCTGTTCTGGCGGATTCTTTATTCCTTCGTCAGCTGGTTTGCAGCGAGGTCATAGCCGTGTTTGCTGGAGATGTTGATGGGGCACGGCTTGATGTCCCAGATCTTCTCGGCGTATTCCTCAATGGAACGGTCGCTGGAGAAATATCCCATCTTCGCGATGTTGCGGAGGCACATCTTCTGCCATTCAGCCGGCTTGCGGTAGAGCTCGGAAACCTGCTCCTGCACGGCGGCGTAGGAATCGAAGTCGGCGGCGCACATGTAGTTGTCGGTGTCGAGGCTTTCGAGAATCTGGCGGAAGACATCGTATTCGCCGGGCGAGAAGAAATTGGTACGGATCAGCTCAAGCGCGCGTTTCAGCAGCGGGGACTTCTCCACGAACTCATTCGGATGGTATCCCTGCTCGCGAAGCTGGCGGACCTCGTCGACGTTCATGCCGAAGATGAAGAAGTTTTCAGCGCCGACCTGGTTGCGGATTTCGATGTTCGCGCCGTCGAGCGTGCCGATCGTCAGCGCGCCGTTCAGGGCGAACTTCATATTGCCTGTGCCCGACGCCTCGGTCCCGGCGAGCGAGATCTGTTCGGAGAGGTCGGCGGCGGGGATGATCTTCTCGGCGAGGGAGACGCGGTAGTTCGCGAGGAAGACGACTTTCAGCTTGTCGCCGATCGCCTTGTCATTGTTGATGACCTCGGCGACGGAGTTGATGAGCTTGATGATGAGCTTCGCCATGTAATAGCCGGGGGCGGATTTCGCGCCGAAGATGATGGTGCGCGGGACGAAGTCCATGTCCGGGTTGTCCTTCAGCTTCAGGTAGAGCGTGATCGCGTGGAGGATGTTCAGCAGCTGGCGCTTGTACTCGTGAAGGCGCTTCACCTGCACGTCGAAGATGGAATCGGGGTTGACCTCGACGCCGTTGTGTTCGCTGATGTACTTCGCGAGGACGAGCTTGTTGGCGCGTTTGACCTTGGCGAGTTCCGCGAGGAAAGCCTTGTCGTCCTCGAACTTGGTGAGCTGGTCAAGCAGGCGGAGGTCTTTCGGCCACCCATCGCCGATCTTGTCGTCGATGAGACGGGAGAGTCCGGGGTTTGCCTTCTTCAGCCAGCGGCGCGGCGTGATGCCGTTTGTGACGTTCACAAACTTGCCGGGGAAGAACTCGTTGAAGTCGCGGAAGAGGCCGTTCTGCAGGAGCTCTGTATGGAGCGCCGCCACGCCGTTCACATGCTTGGACGTGACGACGCACATATAAGCCATGCGGACCATCTTCTCGGGCTGCTCCTGAATGAGGGACATCCTCGCCTGAATGCTGTTGTCGTTGATGTACCGCGTGGCGACCTGGCGGAGGAAGATGAAGTTGATCTGGTAGATGATCTCAAGGTGGCGCGGGAGAAGCTTTTCGAACAGCTGCACGGACCAGCGTTCGAGCGCCTCGGACATGAGCGTGTGGTTCGTGTAGTTGAAGATGCTCGTGGTGACTTCCCACGCCTTGTCCCAGGAGTAGTTGTGGATGTCGATGAGAAGTCTCATCATCTCGGGGATGGCGAGCGCCGGATGCGTGTCATTGAGCTGGACGACGATGGAGTCCTTCAGGTGCTTGAGGTCCTCTCCGCTTTTCCCGAAGCGGGCGAAGATATCCTGAAGCGAGGCGGAGACGAGGAAATACTGCTGCTTGAGGCGGAGTTCCTTGCCCTCGTAGTTGTTGTCGTTCGGGTAGAGCACGCGGGTGATGTTCTGGTCCAGGCTGGATTCGAGGTTGGCGCTGATGTAGTCGCCCTGGTTGAACTTCGCGAGGTTGAACCCGTAAAGCGATTCGGCGGACCACAGGCGGAGCGTGTTCACGGTGTGGTTGCGGTAGCCGGGGATCGGCGTGTCGTAGGGCATCGCCTTCACGTCCTGCGTGTCGACCCATCTGCGGCGGTCCGGGTTGGCGTCGTCGCGGATCTTCTCGACATGACCGCCGAACTGGACCACGCAGGCGAGCTCGGGACGGCGGATTTCCCACGGGTTGCCGCGGCTGAGCCAGTTGTCCGGCTCCTCGACCTGGTAGCCGTTCTGGATGATCTGCTTGAAGATGCCGTAGTCGTAGCGGATGCCGTAGCCGAACGCCGGAAGCTCCAGCGTGGCCATGGAGTCAAGGAAGCATGCCGCGAGACGGCCGAGACCGCCGTTGCCGAGACCGGCATCGACTTCCTCGTCGCGTATTTCGTCGATATTGAAACCGAGTTCCGCCATCGCCTCCGCCGCTTCCTGCTCGACGCCCAGGTTGACCATGGCGTTGCCGAGCGTGCGGCCGATCAGGAACTCGAGAGAAATATAGTGGACGATGCGCGGTTTCTTCTCTTCGTATTCATCGTGTGTGGCGATCCAGTCGCGCATCATGAGGTCGCGGATGGTGAGCGCCAGCGCATGGTAGCAATTTAGGTTGACGGCTTTTTCCGGGCGGATGCCGACAGAACAGATCAGGTGGTGCAGGAA
The DNA here is from genome assembly GCA_902802585.1 of uncultured bacterium. Classification (GTDB taxonomy): domain Bacteria; phylum Verrucomicrobiota; class Lentisphaeria; order Victivallales; family UBA1829; genus UBA1732. Next base: position 18,193 of record CADCMR010000024.1, on the reverse strand, counting down.
AAGCTTCTTCAGCATTTCCTTCGTTTCTTTCTTCGAAGCCATGGTTTGAAAACTCCTTCTTCGAGGCAGTAATGTGATATGGGCTTGTTTGCGCGGTTATGTGTCCTTGCGGCGGATGCACGACTCCCGGACTGCATCGGATCGGTTCCGTCCTGTGTCGCGCGTGCGCTTTCCGCACTATATAATATACCCCGGAAAACCCTTGTTTTCAAATTGAGTTTGGCGCATCTCGTTTTTATGGACCACTTTTTCAAATGGCAAACACGATGCCACTGCCAAAAGTCGGGTGCAAGCTTTTTTTCAACAGATTTGTTCCCATTTTTGAGCGAGGAGTCTGTGGAAAATTCTGCGGTTTTTGGGGCTTCACAGACTTTTGGCAGTGGCATCAAACACTGCTTTTTCGCAGGAAAATTCGTTTTTTTTCTGTTTCCGGCTTGATTTTTTGGGAAACTGTGGTATATTTTTTTAATCGAACATTTCGGGGCGTAGCTCAGTCTGGTTGGAGCGCTAGGTTCGGGACTTAGAGGTCGCTGGTTCGAATCCAGTCGCCCCGACCATTGTTTTGTATTTCAGCATCGTTGTCCTCTCAACGGTGCTTTTTTTGTCTTTCGCTATATCTCGTTCAATTCGAGGGTTGTGCAAAGATTATTGAGCCTACAGATTCTCCATGGAGAATCCTATTTCGCGCTTTCTCGGGGCCTTCCCGGACCCGCCTTCGCGGAAATTCTCCGTTTACGAGAGGACGCGACCTCTCACAATTTTGAACTCAAACGGAGAATCCGCGCTGATTTTACGACAACAACCATGTGTCGTAAATACAGCGCAATTCTCCATTTTTCTCCTTCGCCGGATTTCAAATCGGATTTAACCTCAAAAGCATGAGAGGAACCCGCGCTGATTTGCATCAAAACGACCTCAAATGGTTTCGAAACTTGTTCCTAACCTCGGATTTTTTACATGGTGCGGATTTGAATAAAACACAAAAGTTGTGCATCTGGATGCCACTCTAGCGCTTTTTTTTTGAACTTTTTTGTTTAAAAGCTGCACTATCTGCTCAAAAACGAGATTTCGGTAGAAACCGAAAAACGGCGAATGTGCGTCAAAAAAGGGCAGTTGGAGCCCCCAAAATGACGAAAAAACGCAAATAGAAAAAACTTTTTTCGTTTTTTTTGTTTATTGCCTAAATTACCTTCGGTTTTGAACTCAATTATAGCCGATAATGAGGCAGTCATTGCCGTCAGAACCATCTGCGTCCACCTGCTCTTTTCTATGTCATGCAAACTTCGACCTGACGGTCGCTTCGACTCTCAAAAACGGAGAATGGCACTTCGGAGTCAGTTTTGTGAGGCGGAACTGAGGTAAAATGGCGACGTGATGAAAAAAGAAAGCCCCCAGAACTAAACAACGGCTGTTATGAGGTTGTATAGGGGACTTCCAAAATAAATTTTTTGCTTCCGGTCAGGCTATCCGCGCCGCAAGCAACGCGGTATTATGCCCGACCGTACACGACTCGGATATGAGCCGGACGCAAAAACGTTCTCTATACAGATTCACTGCAAGCAGCGGGGTGTCGAACCCGCAGGATGAATGAATATCTGTCCTTCAGCTAGCCTTTTGAAGAGGATCGCGATAATAGTATGTAATGATTCCTGGCAGAGGAGATACTTTTACAATCTTTCCTTCACTATTCCAGTGTGTATTCTCTTCATTAATATATCCGCCATCGAAATATCTGTTAGGACGACGCGTATTATAGTATTTTGCGTAAGTATCAGCCATACTCCTCAATCCTTCTCCTGAAAGGAAGATGCAATGTAACAGGCATTCATGCTTTATACATCTGACAAACGACTCTGCAGGAAAGTTCATAAACCTCTATCAATTCGTTTTTGAGAGAGTGTTCGGTTGTTGACGGATAAGAACCGCCGGATGCGATTCTTCGTTTCCATAAAAATAAGCCTTTGTTATCGGTTTGTCAAGGCTTAAAGACGGGAATAATAGTTTTTTCTGTGATTTTCTCGATGAAATCCTCCATTTTATGCGGTTTGTAACATCAACGTGCAGTATCTGTCCATGTTGTATGCGAGGTTCCGTAACCCCAGTTTTACTTCAGCGGCTCTTATCCCGATTGTCCTCAAGGATGTTTTTTTCGGAGTTTTTTGTAACAAACCCGGCTATAACCGAACGACTCATTGAATCTCAAGCTGCTCGCATACACACCTCCAAAACCGGCCCAAATTCTCAGTTTTTCAGGGGCTCAAAACAGGTCAGTCCTGCTCTGATTTTGAGGAAAAGTTTCTCAAACCGATAGGGAACTGAGCTTATTATGCGAAAACAATGGAAACTTTGGGGCTCAAATGACCTGTTTTATCCCGATTTTGAGCTCAAAACCGAAATATGTATTTTGTTCGGGATGACGAAAAATCGGCGTCAAAGGCGCTTTTTGACGAAAAAATGGGAATAGGTCTACACTTCGAGTATCCTATGCGAAGAAATACGAAAGATTTAAGCTCACGGGAAACTTTTATGTCCCTAATTGACCCGCCAGAAATGCGCGAAAAGGGGGGTATGCGAAAAGAGTTGGTTTTGGGAGCGAACGGGTCAATCGTTGGAGTATCGCATGAAAAGCATACGATACGGAAACGGTTTCATGGAACTGACCCGTTCGGCTGACGCGAATGCCGTTTGAGAACAGTCTGTCTTTTTCTCGGCATCCGCGCTTTTCCCGCTTGACAAACCCCAAACCATATCGTATATTAATCAACAAAATCAGTTCTAACCCACAAAACCCCTGAAGCACCACAAAAAGACCATCCGAAAAAGAGGTTTTCCGATATGAAACGTCTGTTCATCGCACTGCTGATCTTCGCGGGCATCGCGACGGCCCGTGCCCAGTCGACGCCGGGCTACACGCTGCCGAAGGGGAAGGAAATCTACATTCCGCAGGAACTCCGCGACAACGACTTCACCAGTCGCGGCTCCAAGTGGAGCTACTACCGCATGGCATGCACCCCGAACGTCGTCTGCTTCTGGGAAAAAGGCTTCGGCGACGACCTGAGCAAGGCGCCCTCTCTGAACGGGCAGAACATGACGGTCGACCTCGACAATCTGCTTTCGCGCGTGGAATATTTCTACAACGTCTACCGCGACATGATGGGATTCCTTCAGCCGGGGAGCAAGGCCGACAGATACCGCATGATGGTCATGATCAACTATTCGCTTGAGGGGACCGCCTACGGAGGCTCCTACGACGGCGTGATCGGTGCGCTATGGGTCGCGCCCAACCGCATTCAGGACAAGACGCTCAACTGCATCGCCCACGAGCTCGGCCACTGCTTCCAGATCCAGATTTCGAGCGACGGGCTTTCGCAGGGCGGCGGGGGCGGCATCTTCGAGACTTCCGCTCAGTGGATGCTGTGGAACGTGAACCCGAAGTGGACCACCGACGAAAATTACCACTGGCAGGACTTCAAACAGCGCATCCACCTCAGCCTGTTCCACAGCGACAACATGTACCATGCGCCGTTCGTGCTGGAATACTGGAGTTTCCTGCACGGCATCACGTACATGGCGGACATGTTCCGCGGCGCGAGGCGCGGAGAGGACTTTACTCAGACGTACATGCGGATGTACAAGATCGACGTCAAAAAGATGGGCGACGAGCTGCTCGACTGCTACAGCCGCCTCGTCACGTTCGATTTCCCCGACAAGCGCAAGGACAGCGTGCGCTACGCCTGCGAGATGAAGAGCGAACTCCGCGACGCGGGCAACGGCTGGCTCCGGCCCGTCAATCCGCCTCAGACCTACGGGTTCAACGTCGACGAGATCAGGCTCCCCGCCGCCGGGCAGACCGTCGAAGTTCAATTTCAGGGGCTCTCCACGCAGGACAACATCGGCTGGCGCTACGGGCTTGTGGCCGTGGACAACGACAACAAGCCGGCCTACCTCGGCGTAAATTCCGAGGCAGAGAAGACCCTCACGTACAAGAATCCGGGCAACATCAAGCGTCTCTACCTCGTGGTCGTCGGCTGTCCGACCAGAGAATACCGCCCGGAATCGTTCGACTGGGGGCGTCCATCCAACGGTCCGGCCGTCTACCCGTACCAGATCAAGTTCTGACGCGCGCGTTTTGAGGTAAACTTCAGGACACCTCTATTAATTCGATCGGATGGATTTTCAGCAGATGGGCAAACAAGACAATGCAGGAAGATTTGAGCGTGGCTACCTGAAGGTAACCACCAAAAATCTTACCAATTGGAATTTGCTCGGATGCGAAAAGCCGCCGAGAACCAATTAATAGAGATTCTCATGAATTCCTTCCTTCCGTTCTTTCTGTCATGCCGGCATGTTTGTTTGATTCTTTTCCAGCGTAGAAGAGTTTTTTACTTTTTTCTTCCTGTGCGTTTCTTTGCGGCTTCTTCCGCCTCGACCGCTTCCTTGCGCGGTTCGGGGAACGTCTTTTCGTCCAGCACGCGCTTGTAGTAGAACTTCGCGGTGTAGAGCGCGGCGGCGGGGTTGTGTCCGAGCACGCGGTCCTTCACGATGAACGTGGTGACCGGGGCTTTGCTGTGGCGCGTGAAGATCGCGTCGTGTCCGACGCACAGGCCGACCAGCACGTTGAGCTCCGCGCCCCATTCGTTGAGGATTTGCGCCTGAAGGGCGGGATTGCAGCAGGATTCGTTGCAGCCGGGGCAGACTTTGAGCCCGTCGGGCAGTCCGATGTCGCATTTGTCGACGCCGCCGACCTTGCAGATCACGGTCTTCGTCTCAATCCCGGCGGTACGGACGATCTGCGCGTAAAGCGAGGCTTCATCGAGCAGGCCGATGCAGCTGGCGATGCCGAGCTTCTTCACGCCGAGTTTCTTCGCGAACCGGATCGTTTCCTCCAGACGGGTCAGACGACCGTAGTATTCTCCTTCGATCTCGGCGGCGGCACGCGCGATGCGTCCGTCCACCGAATTGGAGCTGTAGAGTTTCTTGGTCTGCTCGACGGCGCCTTTGTACTGTTCCGTCAAGCAGAACGACGGATACTGTTTGTCTTTCCGGTAACAGTTGCGCACGGAGCATTCCGAGCAGCTGAGGTTGCAGGGTTGTTTCTTGGCCATGGTCAAAATCTCCTATGTGAAAAAAGGTTATTCCTGTTCGGTTTGAGCGGCGCGTTCTCGCAGGGCGGCGACGCGGTCAGCGACGTGGATCGTGCCGTCCTTGTGCAAGACTTCATCGTTCTGGTAAGCGGTCTGGTCCGGGCGCATTCTTCGGTTCATCGCGTCGTGTCCCGCCGTGCAGAACGCCATGCAACGTCCGCACAGGGTCGCACCGTAAGTCGCTTCGGCGTGTTCGCTGATCCGGATGCGCGCGTCGCGCTTGTTCCAAAGGTCGTCGTAATGTCCGGCCTTGCTCTGATTCTCCTCGACCGGGACGTCCACGTTCGGATTGAAGAGCGCGCCCTTCCAGACTTCCGTGCTGAGTCCGCGCGCCATGTGCGTGCAGGCGGCCTGGTTGCAGCGGGCGTAACGGTAGGTCATGCCGCCGAGCTTGCAAATGTGGGGCGGATTGAGCGACAGCGCGTGCGCCGGGCAGTTGCGGATGCACTCCATGCAGCGGTCGCAGAGAGACTGGTCCATGAGTTTTTCCGCGGGTTTGAGCGGGGCTGTGGTCGGGATCCCGACAAACCGCTGGCGCGAACCGAACTGCGGCGTGAGCGCGAGGCCGTTCAGGCCGAACGTGGCGAGTCCCGCCGCGACGGCACAGTGCCGGTAGGAAAGCGGGCCGAAATACGGCTTGCGCGCTCCATACTGCGTGCCGCGTGCAGGGATCGGCATGGCGGCGTATCCCTCATTTTCCAGGAACATCGTCATGCGGTAGATCAGGTAGTCGAGCTCGCGGTTCAGGTAGGCGTACCCGAACATGTTGTAGCTGTAGTTCATCTTCCCGCGCCGCATGATCTCCAGCGCACCGTCGGGAATATGCAGGGACAGCACAACGACGCAGCGGCACCCCGGCAGGCAGTCCTCCGGGCGGAAATCCGGTTCCAGCGCCTCGTTGAGAATCCCGGCGTCGGCGATCCCGACGAGGGCCGAGCCGATCTCCTTCGCGTACGCCTTCACGCGTTCGGTCAGTTCCAGATCGTATTGTTGTTCATCCATGGTTCAGCACTCCAAATCGTGAGTTTGAGTTCAACGTTTGTTCGTCCAATACAGGACGCGCCGCTGGATTCGGTCGAAAATCGTCATCAGCAGGATGACGACGACGGACAGAAAGAGGATTCCGCCGAGAACTTTGCCGTATTCGGCGAAGTCGGCGTAATACTGCACATAGAAACCCATGCCCGCCTTCGCGCCGAACATCTCGGCCACGGTCAGCAGGATGAAGCTGAAGATCAGGCCGGATCCGATGCCGGCGAATATCTGCGGCATGGCGCCGGGCAGGATCACCTTGAAAACGAGCTTGCGTCCAGTCAGCTGCAGGCAGCGCGCGTTGTCGATCCAGCGCGGCTCCAGCATCACGACGCCGTGCAGCGTGCTCATCAGGACCGGCCAGAAGACGCCGAGAAAGATGATGACGGCGGAGGACAGCCAGAAGGACGGCAGGACCGCGATGGCGTACGGGATCAGCATGGTCGGCGGGACCGGGTTCAACGCGCGGAAAAGCGGCATCAGGACCAGTTTCACCTTCGGGTGCATCCCGACCGCCAGTCCGCAGGCGACTCCGGCGAGGATTCCGGCGGCCAGTGATGGGATCAGCAGGCGCATGGAGTAGAGAAAGCCTTTGAGAAGTTCGCCGGAGGAACGCGCCATTTCGGGTAGAATGACGCCGAGCCCGGGGAACAGGACCGGATCAAGCGCGTGAGTGAGGTCCGTCAGAAGTGCGTAGAACGCGATCAGGACTGCAAACACCGCGGTCGCGCCGATCGCGGCGGTCCGGCGGTCGCGTTTCGCCTTTTTCTGTTCAAATTCACGATTGTTCATATTCCGCTTCCTTCCTGTTGTTCCTGAGCCGCCAAAAGCTGGCGTTCGACCGCGTCGTTGAGTTCCTGCATCAGGCGTTCACGAAGCTCGCGGAACCGCCCGTCTGCCATCAGCGTGGCGCGGGAACGAGGACGCGGCAGATCGACGGGGATGTCGGCGGCCACATGGCCGGGGCAGACGCCCAGCACGATCACGCGTCCGGCGAGGATCAGCGCTTCGTCCACGTCGTGCGTCACGAAGATCACGGTCTTCTTCAGCGAACCTCCGGCCTGCCAGATCTCCAGCAGCATGTCCTGCTGTTTTGCCCGCGTGATGGCGTCCAGCGCGCCGAACGGCTCGTCCATGAGCAGGATCGGGGAGTTCATTGCCAGGGCGCGGGCGATCGCGGCGCGCTGCCGCATGCCACCGGAAAGCTCGCCGGGGAGCTTGCGTCCTGCGTTTGCCAGACCGACCATCGTCAGATAGTCTTCGGCAATCTGACGGCGTTCGGCGCGAGTGAGCTCGGGGCGGGCCTGTTCCAGCGCCAGCACGATGTTATCGGCGCAGGAGCTCCACGGGAAGAGGCTGTAGTCCTGGAACACCATGGCACGGTCAAGGCCGGGGCCAGTAACATTCTTCCCACCGACGAGGACCTCGCCGGAGGAGGGCATGAGGAGCCCGCCCACGAGCCGCAGCAGCGTGCTTTTGCCGCAGCCGGAAGGACCGATGACGGCGATGAATTCGCTGGCGGCCACGGAGAGGTCGATATGAGCCAAAGTCTGTTCTCCTGCGTGGGAGAACGACAGGTCGCGCAGCTCAATGAGCGGGGTTTTGTTCACAGATTCTGATCCTTATAGCGTTGTTCGAGTTTTTCCCAGAAGGGCTCGTTCGGCTGCTCCTTGCGGAGTTCCTGAAGCGCCTCGTAGTACAGCGTGGTGTCGATCACCTTCGAGAAATCGGGATCGCCGTCCGCATAGCCGATTTTTTTCATGTGCGCCCACATGGCCTCGACGCCCTTGCGGTTCGGGTCGACAGAGAACTGGAGATGCGGATTCAGCACGAGATCGCTCGCGAGCTTCTCGCCGAATTTCTGCTGCTCCACGTCGGCGCGGACGCCGGACTGCGGATCGTCGACGAACTTCTTCTCCGCGAGGAGCTCCGCTTTCAGGAACTTCACGAGTTCGGGACGGTATTTCCGAAGCGCGTCCTCGGAGACGACGATACGGCAGCACGGGTGGTTCGGAGAAAGGTCGTTGCTCCACAGCGGAGAGGCCAGGCCGGCCTGGACCGACTGCCCGATGATGTTGGTCGCGCCGACGCCAACGTCGACTTTGCCGCTTTTCACTGCTTCCAGTACGTCGACCGGGCGTTTGAACTCGACGATCGTCAGGTCCTTCTCCGGGTCGATCCCCGCCTCGAACAGAGCGCCGCGGAATACGACGTCCGAGGTGAAGATACGCGGCGTGCCGACCGTTTTTCCCTTGAAGTCCGCGATGCTTTTGTATTCGTCCGCGTGTTCGGGCTTGGTAATGATCGGATGCCCGCCTGCGAGGTTGCCGCCGATGATGACGAATTTCGAGCCTTTCGAAATGAACGTAAGCGGGCCGCCCGTGCCGAACGACACGCCGATGTCGAGCTTGCCCGCGTTCAGGGCGTTCAGCCCGTCGCTGGAGTTGGTGAACAGCACGAAATCAGTCTGCACGCCGGACTGGTCGAAATACTTTTCGTTCAAGGCGATCATGGGAAGCGTTGAGCTCCCGCCCTGCTGGTAGCCGACGCGCAGCACCGGAGCCGCAGCGTCCTGTTTGCCGCATCCGGTCAGGAACGCCGCCGGGACGATTCCCGCGGCGAAGAGTGTAACGAGCGTATGTTTGATGTTCATGGTAATATCTCCTTCAAAGAGTTGCATTGTTGTCTTGTGTCAGATGCCGTTGCCGGAATGGAACGTTTGTCTCAAGTTCAGTTTTTCGTTCATGTCGGAGCGGTAGATGTCCATGATCTTCCGCTGAAGCGAGATGACGGATTCGTTTTCGAAAAGTTTTTCCCTGGGGATCTGGCGGGAGACGGGGTTCCGTTCCAGCGCGATGACGCGTCCGGGCGAACTGCCGAGCACGGCGATCTCCGTGCCGAGGTAAAGCGCCTCGTCCACGTCATGCGTGACGAACACTACGGTACGGGCTCCGCGCGAATCGCGGTGAAGCTCCCGGACCAGATCCTGAAGCATCGCCCGGTTCACGGGGTCGAGCGCGCCGAACGGCTCGTCCATGAGCAGGACCTTGCTCGGTGTGGCGATGGCGCGGGCGATGGCCGCGCGCTGGCGCATGCCGCCGGAAAGCGCCGCCGGGTACTGGTTGAACACGCTGCCCAGCCCGACCATTTCCAGATAGGATTCCGCCAGATTGCGGATTTCCGCCTTGCTCTTCTGCGGAAAAGACGCCGTCAGCGCGAGCATCAGGTTCTTCCCGGTGGTCATCCAGGGGAAAAGCGAATAGTCCTGGAACACCACGGAACAGGCTTTTTCCGGTCCGTCGACAGCCTTGCCATCCACGAAGACTTCCCCGGAGGTCGGTTTCAGCAGACCTGCGAACGTCCGCAGGAGCGTGGACTTGCCGCAGCCGGACTGCCCGAGCAGGCAGAGGAACGCACCGTCCCGAACGGTGAGGTCGATCCGGTCCAGAATGGTCTTATTCTGAAACGCAACTGTCAGATTTCTGCATTCGATCATTGTCCGGCCTCCTTGTAGCGCAGGATGCGCTTTTCGATTCGCTTGAACGCGGCGGAAATCGCCGTGATCACAAGCCCGATGAAGATGATGCCGACGATGACTCTGGCGTAGTCGCCGAAGTCGGCGCGGTCCTTCACATACCAGCCGAGTCCTTCCGTCGCGCCGATCAGCTCGGCGGCGGTCAGAAGCAGGAAGCTGAAGACCAGGCTCAGGGATGCCCCGGTCAGGATCGATGGCATCGCGCCCGGCAGAAGCACGCGGAAGATGAACGTACCGCGCTTCAGGTGGAGCATCCGGGCGGAATCCAGCATGGTCTCCGGGATGTTCACGACGCCTGCGACGGTGTTCGCGAAGATCGGCCAGAACGCGCCGGACCAGATCACGAAGATCGAGGCGGCGCTGAAGCTCGGCAGCAGCCGGATGGCGTACGGAATGTACACGATCGGCGGGATCACGCTCAGGACCTTGCTGAACGGCTCCACGGCGTTGCGGAGGCGCGTGGAGCTGCCGACCACCAGGCCGCCCGGGATCGCGGTGCCCAGCGAGAGCAGGTACGCGGTCCCCAGCAGGAAGAGCGAGGAGAGCATGCCGTGCGCCATGTCCTTCAGTTCGGCAAAGAACTGCCGCAGGACGGTGTCGAGGGCCGGGAAGTACACCGGGTCGAGCACCGGCCAGTTGGACGTGACCAGCTGCCACGCCAGCAGGAAGCCTTCCAGGACCGCGGCGACGTCCACGATCGCCGTGCGGCGGGCCTTGTCCCACACGAACAGCGTGCGGACCAGGGCGGCGGCCGGGATCAGGACGCCCGCCGCGGCAGCGAACCAGTCATGTTTCCACAACGCGGAGGCGGTCAGTCCGATGAATTCTATGACGAGCAGTATCTTCACGGTTCTACCTGCATGAGGATTTTTGGGTAAGGTTTCGAGGCTGAAAATTGGGTCCTCAGTTGTTCGCCTTGAAGAAGGCATCCATTTCCTTGTAGATGGGGTCGTCCGGATAGCGTTTCAGGACTTCGTCGAGGGCTTCCCGGTAGATCGTGGGGTCGATATGGTCGTCGATGTGCACGTCGTTCTCCGGGAGGTAGTCGATCTCCTTCATGGTCTCCCAGAAGTCGATCGTGCCCTTCTTCAGCGGGTCGGGGTTGGACGTGAATGTCTTGTTCGTGTAGGTGTCCGCCTTCAGCAGTTCCGGATCCAGCTTGAACGCCTTCGCGAAGATCTGAATGGTCTCAGCCTCGTTTTCGCGGTAGAACTTGTAGGCGCGGATCTCCGCGATGAGGTAGCGGCGGTAGATGTCGCGTTTCTTCTGGAGGTCCGGGGTATTGGCGATCAGGCGGCAGCAGGTGTAGTCCGGCTGGAAATCGGCGATGTAGTTCGAGACTTCGAGGCCGAAGTTCTTTTTCGCGAGGGAGAAATGCGGACTGAACACGATGCCCGCGTCCACAGCGCCCTTGTTGACGGCCTCCACGACGGCGCTCTGCCCGCCGAATTCGATGATCTCCAGGTCCTTGTTCGGATCGATCCCGGCCTTCTTCAGCGCGCCGCGGAAGATGACGTCGCCAGTGGAGAGTTTGCCGAGGCCTACCTTCTTGCCCTTGAAGTTGCTCAGATCTTTGAACTTGTTCAGGTTCTCCGGCTTCACGATGATGGCCTGTCCGCCGATCATCATGCCGCCGAAGATGGTGAAGTCGACGCCGCGGGCGATGAACAGCAGCGGAGCCGCCGTGCCGAAGGTCCCGACGTCAAGTTTCTGCGCCTGGACCGCGGAGCAGCCTTCGGCGGTCGTGTTGAACTGGAAAAGGTCGACATCGAGGTTCTCCTCGTCGAAATAGCCCAGGTCCTTCGCGATGAAGTGCAGGCCGTGCGCAGGTTCGGCGAGGTAGCCGACGCGGACCTTGTCCTTGCCCGCGGAGCTTTCCTTGCCGCATCCGGCGAGGAAGAAGGTCGAAAGAACGCCTGCGGCAAGCAGGGGAATGAGCGTATGTTTGATGTCCATGTTCAATGTCTCCTTATATGGCAGTGTATTCTGTCTGAAAAGAAGCCGCGGATGTTTTGTCGTATCCGCGGCAGGTGTGCTGTTATTTCGTACTGATAATCGGTCAGGCATCCTGGATCGGTCCGGGGATGCCGGTCGTATCGGGCGCGGGATTCTCTTCCGGCTCGACGACTTCGGGTTCGCCGGTCTTGCCGTTCTCGTACTTGTCGTCGCTGTCAAGAAGCAGTTGCTGGAATCCGAGGTTGGTGATCGGGTGTTCCGCTGCGGTCGAGACTTTGTCGACGACCGTGGAGATGTCGTTGCGGATGATCTCCGGCGCGACGTCGAACGGACCGGAGAGTTCCGCCCGGGCGATCAGAACCAGTTCGGACGTGCGGGTCGTTTCCGATTCGGAGGAAAGTGCCCAGCCGAGGATGGGGATGTCCTTCAGGAACGGGATGCCGGAGACGCTTCGGATCACGTTGGTCCGCTTGATGCCGCCGATCACGAAATCCTTTCCTTCGTTTCCGATATGGACTTCGGTCTCGAACTCGGATTTGTTCAGGCGCGGGGAACCGTCGCTGTTCCAGCCGAGCAGACTCGTGCCGGAGACCTTGATCGGGAGAATGGATGCTTTTCCGGTGACAACGGGCGTAACGTCCAGTTCGAACCGGAATCCGTTCGCGGCGGTCGTGGTCTGGGTATTGCCGTGATGGACGGCGAGGTTCGCCTCGTCGGGCAGTTTCTCATGTTCGCCGGGGATCTTGTCGTTGATCGTGGTGTCCTTGATCGGAGTCTGCTTCTCGTAGAACAGCCCGGTCCCGACCGAAACGGTCGACTGGCGGCGGTTCTTCGCCACGATGACGCCCTGCGTCACGACTTTCGCCCGTCCGGTGGAGGTCAGGAAATCGAAGTATTCCGAGTTCCATTTCGGGTTGAAGTTGAAGAAGTCGGTGCGGCTGGAGTGGGAACCGTCGATCCCGCCCGCAAACGTGCTGGCCCAGTTGTTGCGGTAGCGTCCGCCTGCGGAAAAGAAGTCCACGCCGTCGTTGTTCTTCCAGCTCTGGAAGTCCACGCCGAGCCTGTCGTCGTTTTCCGTGCTGATTTCGACGAGCTGATATTCGAGACGGATTTCCGGCATCGGCCGGTCGTACTGCTCCAGCTGTTCCTTGATGCTGTTCAGGCTCCAGTTCGGAGCCGCGATGAACAGCGCGTTCAGTCCGCCGTCCACGGTGAGCGCGTCCGTGCCGCCGGTGAACTCAATGAATTCATCGCGGGTGTGTGCGCCGACGTTCACCAGCATTTCCTTCAGGTTGGCCGCGGCGTTCACTTTCGGGAAGTAGATGTATTTCGGACGTCCCATGGAATACCCGATCCCGGGCTGGTCCAGGCGTTCGATGATCTCGTCGATGCTCTCGCCGTTGCCGACGTTTTCGAAACGGTAGTCCTCGGCGGAGACCAGCAGGACGCTGCGCCCGTCGTTGAACTTCACCGCATCCACCGAGACCGGGTTGCCGAGGATCTTCACACCCTGCACTACGCTCAGCAGATAGCCGCGGAGCGCGTAGGGCTCGGCGTGTTTCAGCGTGTAGAGTTTCGTGATGACGAACGGGTCGGTGTTGGTCCGGACGAAACGGACCGCCCCCTCCGATTCCTTCACGTCCACGCGCAGCTGGGTCTGGACCGTGCTGCTGCCGTAACCGGCGCTCGGGAAATAGTTTGCATCCGACTTATAGTTGCCGGGAATCTGATGCGGGATGAGGTCAATTTCTTCGGCGAACGCGGGGACGGAAGCCGCCGCGAGAATTGCAATAAGGGTCTTGATGTTGTTCATGGCTCATGTTCCTTTCATAGATCAGAGGGTAGATGCCACTTCGCGGCTGACCGGGGCGGGCGTTTCAATATTCGGATGAATCAGGTTCGCTTCGCCGGGCTCGACGGGAGCGGATGCGACCTCGCGGCTGACCGGGACGGGCGTTTCGCCGTTCGGATGCACCAGGTTCGCTTCGCCGGTCACGATGACGTAGGTCTTTTCCTTGATGGTCGTCGTGGTGCCGAAGAGGTATTTCAGCACGGGGATACGCACGAGGAACGGGATGCCGACGGTCTGTTCCACGTCCTGTTCGCGGACGTAGGTCGCCAGCAGTTTTTCGGTCTTGAATCCGAGCGTGAGCTCACCGGAAACGGCGCTCGTATTGCCGAGTTCATCGCCGCGGTTGCTGCGTTCGGTCACGGTCTCGGAAAGCAGGTTGTAGGCGAAGACCACGCCGCCGTTGTCCGCCGCGTAGAATTCCTCCGAGGACGGGATCTGTCCGTTCGCCGCGACGTCGTCCTGCGATGCGCCGAAGCAGATCACCGGGTTGATGACCGAGAGCGTCAGGCGGCTGTCCGCGCCTTTCACGATGTGCGTGCGGTCGTCGGAATCCTTGGTGATGTTCTCATAGCCGGGCGTGAGCGTGGCCGTGTAGACTTTCGGCAGATGCGTGTTCAGCGAGGCCACGTCATAAATCGGCGTATTCACGAACGTGAGGTCGGCGTGCGCCGCGAGTTTCGCGTTGCCGGACTGCTGCAGCACGCGGACGAAGCTCATGTCGAACTGCGGAGCCGTGAAGAACGCCCCGTAGCCCCACGAGGTGGTGAAATGCTTCGTGATGTCGGCGAATTTCGCCGCGCCGCTGATCAGCTTCAGGATGGATTCGCTGGAGAACACTTTTCCGGCGCTGTATCCGGCGGAGAAGAGGTCCAGGCCGGGACCGTTTTTCCAGGCGAGGTAATCCAGCCCGATGTCGCGCAGGTCGCTTTCGCGGATCTCATAGTAGTTGAGGCGCAGATTGACCTGCGGCACGGGACGGTCGAGGTATTTGACCCACGCGAGAATCGCCAGAGCGGCCTGCTCGTCGTCCTTCCAGTAGATCGTGTTGGTGTCCTTGTTCAGGTAGGCACGGCCTTCGGGCGTTTTCATCGTGCCGTCGTTGATGAGGCGCACGATATCTTCTGCGGCGCGGTAGCTGGGATTGTAAGTGATTTTCGTGACGCCGGTGCCTTTGATGATGGAGCCGTTCTCTTCCTTGCCCGGCTGGTCAAGCCCGGCGACCAGCTCGTCCACGTACGGGATGAAGTCCTCGCCGGTCGAAACCACGATCATCTGTCTCTTTGCCTTCGAGTAGTTCACCCGGTCGACTTTGGACGCGACGCTGTAACGTTTGACCGCTGCCTCGATGAACGGGCGGATGTCGGTCGCCTTGAGGTATTTGAGTTCGTAAACCTTGCTGACGATGTTGACCTGACCGTCGTCCTGAAGGAGACGGATGGTCCGGACTTCCTGTTCTTCCTGTGTCTGGCCGTGCAGGAAAGGCGCGCTTGCGATGCCTGCCGTCAGGAGAGCGGCGAGAATATGTTTTCTGTTGTTCATGATTGATTTCCTGTCTGTGGTGTTGTTTTTTGGTTGTGTTGGGGTGGATGGTGCTTTATTCCGCGGCAAAACACGTACAACATCGCATTCGGAAGACCATGGGTTCATGGAACACGGAGGGACGGGTTCTTTCGGGGAAGACGGAGGTGGTGGTTCTTGCTTCTTTGATAGTTTCTCCTTGAACCGGTTGTTTTGTTTATACGCTACCTATTTGGTAATGTATGTTTCAAACAAAAAAGAACGGAACTGAAATCCCGTTCGCGATAGAATTAATATACACCTGAAAATGCGCTTTGTCAAGCCAAATTACAACAAAAACGGTAGATTTTATGAAAAAAGTTTGTTTCAGCCTCAAATCAGCCGTTTTTTTCGGACATCACCGGCCTTTTGAATAGTGGAGAGAATCTCCGCGCTGTCCCCAGTCGATCGTTTCGCCGATCGCGAGGACACGCCAATTCAGGCAGTTCCGGCATTTCGCCGAATTCTCGTCCAGACACGGCTTGTTCTCGTAGAGCTGGTAACTGCGGCGGTATTCCGTGTCCGTCACGTTCGGCATGAGCACGTTTGCTCCGGCGAGGATGCCCTGTTCGCGGCCCCGGTCGTCCAGTGCCTGAAGCGCGGTCGTCGCCGCGATGTTCACGTCGTGCAGATACAGCCGCGTGACAGCGATCATTTTCAGCCCGAGTTTGAGCTGCGCCGCCGCATATGCGTCCGTAAGTTCGATTCCGCGTCCCATCGGGGTGTCCGCGTGCGGCAGATACGGCCCCATGCCGATCATGTCCAGGTCCATGACGTGGTAAAACTCAATATCGTGCGCGAGGTCGTCCAAGGTCTGCCCCGGCAGTCCAATCATCACGCCGCTTCCGGTCTGATAGCCGAGACGTTTCAGCACGCGCAGACACTCCGCACGTCGCTCGAACGAATGATCAGCAGGGTGCAGACGGGCGTACAGCTCCGGCACGGAGCTTTCGATCCGCAGGAGATAACGGTGCGCTCCGGCGTCCCGCCAACGGCGGTAGACTTCCTCCATCTGCTCGCCCAGGCTGAGCGTGATCCCGAAGGCGTCGCCACCGAATTCGCGGATACGCTTCAGAATGCGTTCGATGTACTCCGTGTGCTGTTCGGATTCGATCTCGCCGGACTGGAGCACCAACGAACCGTAGTTCTGCTCGAAACACCACTGCGCCATGCGGACCACGTCGTCCTCGTTCAGCTGATAGCGTTTCACGTTCGGATTGCCGCGCCGGATGCCGCAGTAATAACAGTCCTTCGCGCAGACATTCCCCATTTCGATAATCCCGCGCATGGAGACGGTCTTGCCGACATAGCGGCATTTGAGCTGGTAGGCGGCGGAAAAGAGTTCATCCGTATTTTCCGTCTCCAACAACGAAATGACCTCATCATGCGAGAGACAGTACGGCGTCCGCATGGCTTTTTCGATCAGCGCGTCCATGCTCATTTCGCCTCCATGATGATCCCGCCGCCAAGGACCTCGTTGTCACGGTACAGGACCGCGGACTGCCCTTTCGCCGCCGCGAATACACCGTTCGGGAAGACCAGCGATCCTTTGCGGTATATTGCCGGAACAGGGTTCGATGCCGACCTCACTTTCACCTGGACTTCACCATCCGGTTCCGCCGTGATCCACGAGCAGTCGGTGAGCTTCAAATCGTGCTGGACCGTGTCCGTCTGGCTCCCGACCACGACCTCGTTCCGGCAGGCGTTCACCTCAAGCACATACAGGGGGTGTTTCGCCGCGATCCCGAGTCTTTTTCTCTGCCCGACGGTGTAGTTCCAGAAGCCATCGTGCGTGCCGAGGATGTTTCCGGCTGTGTCCACGATGCTGCCCGGACGAGGCTGTACTTTCAGCAACTCCACATGGTCGCCGCTGTAGAAATCCTGACTGTCCGGCTTGTCCTTCACGTCCAGACCGTATTTCGAGGCGAGCTCGCGTACCTGCGTCTTATGGTATTCTCCAAGCGGGAACATCATCTGTTTCAGCTGAGCTTGTTTCAGGCGGTAGAGGAAATACGACTGATCCTTCTTCTCGTCCGCGCCGCGCAGCAGATGAAACACACCGTCCACCTCACGGATTCGGGCGTAATGCCCCGTGGCAAACCGGTCGAACGCGATCCCCGACTTCCGCGCGAGATTCGGCAGGACGCCGAACTTCATGAAGGCGTTGCACCGTACGCACGGATTCGGCGTTCGTCCGGCGAGGTATTCCGAGCGGAAATAGTCCAGCACGACCTTCTCGTATTCGTTCGCGCAGTCGAACACGTGGTACTCGATCCCGAGCTGACGGCACAGGTTTTCCGCGTTCGCGATATCTTCCGCCTCGCCGGGGCCGAAACACGCGTCGCGTTCGCCGCCGCGGTATCGCCCCTCGCGCCAGAGCTTCATGGTGATGCCGACGACTTCATGCCCCTGTTCCCTGAGCAAGGCCGCCGCGACCGAGGAATCGACGCCGCCCGAAAGTCCCACTGCGATCTTCACGGCAGGATCTCCAGCATCCGGTCGATGGGCTTCTTCGCTCTGCGGCGCATGGCTTCGTCCAGCTCAATCCGGGGTTCGAGGTCGCGGAGGGAGAACAGCACGTCTTCGAGCGTGATCCGCTTCATGTTGGGACAGAGCACTTCGGGTTCGAGAGGGTGGAATTCCTTCTCCGAGTTTTCTTTTTTCATGCGGTGCAGGATGCCGCACTCCGTGCCGATGATAAACTCACGGCAATCGGATTCCCGTACGAATTTCAGCATACCGCCGGTGGAAAGCGCCCGGTCCGCGAGCTTGACCACGGCGGGACGGCATTCGGGGTGCACCAGCACGAGCGCACCCGGATGTTTTTCCTTTGCGGCGACGATGTGCTCCGGCATGATCTTGTTGTGCGTGGGGCAGCAGCCCGGCCACAGTTCCATGTGCCGGTTCAGCTTTGCGTTGAGGTTGGAGCCGAGATTGGCGTCCGGCAGAAACAAGATCTCCTGTTCCGCCGGGATCGTGGAAATGAGTTTTTCCGCGTTGCCGCTGGTGCAGCAGAGATCGACCTCGGTCTTGGTCGCGGCGGTCGTGTTCACATACGCCACGATCAGCGCCTCGGGGTGTTCTTTTCTGTACGCGGCGACGGCGTCCGGGTCCGCC
>CADCMR010000023.1:12231-49751 GCA_902802585.1 uncultured bacterium | reverse complement strand
CCGGCGGCGGGTCCCCGTGGACCTCAGGCTGGTCCGGCGGCGGGACCTCAGGCTCGTGGGCCTCAGACTCGCGGTCCTCAGGCGCAGAACAGGGGTAATGCCGACAAGCCCGCCAAAGAGAAAAAGAAAGATAAAAAGGACTGATCGGTCCCTGAATCCGAAAAAACTCCCGGTTCCCGCGATGGTCCGGGAGTTTTTTGTTTGACTTTCCGGCAAACGGAGTTATAGTAACACGAAAGACTTTGCAACACTTTCCCCGAATAAAGGAAATCCCACTATGACTCCGCAGGACGCAGAAGAAATGAATTCCCTCGATCCGCTTCTCGCGGAACACCGCGACCGACTGCTTGCCTTGGCGCGGCGCAACCTGAATCCCGTGCTGCTGCGGCGGATTTCGCCGGAGGACGTAGTGCAGGAGACCATGGCGGCGGCATGCCGCAGGCTCGATTTCCTGCGAAACTGCCCGGAAATCCCGGTGTACTGCAAACTGCGCCGGATTCTCTTCCAGACGATCACGGATCTTGAGCGGAAGCATCTGCAAAGCCCGAAACGCGACGCCTACCGCGAATGCGAGGTCGCGGACGCTGAAACTCCAGGTGAGGAACGGGACGGTGGCGTTTCCCCGCGCGGACTGGACTGGAATCTGTTCGCCGATACCGTGACGGGACCGCTGACGCAGCTTGCCCGCCAGGACCGCTATGAGCTTCTGCGAAAAACGATGGAATCCCTGCCGGAACACGACCGGGAGATCCTGGAGCTGCGGCATTTCGACGGGATGAGCAACACGGAATGCGCGGAGGCGCTGCACTTGACGCAGAAGGCGGCGAGCATCCGTTATGTCCGCGCGCTGGAACACCTGAAGAAACAGCTGATTGAGTTTACCGAGTTCAGACCGTGAACGACGACACGACATTTGAAGACCTGATCGAATCGTACCTCGAGCTGTTCCGGAACGGGACGGCGCCGGAAATCGACGATTTCACGCATCTCCACCCCGAATACGCGGACCGTCTCGCGGAACTGCTGCCGCTGATGGTGAAGATGGAGGGGTGCGCCGCCGACGCCCGCCGTATCCGCGCCGCCTCGGGCGGGGAGTTCCCTGACCTGAGCGGATCGGATTACCGCCTGGTTCGGAAGATCGGCGCGGGCGGCATGGGGGAAGTTTTCGAAGCCACGCAGATTTCACTGGACCGGAAAGTCGCCGTGAAGGTGCTTTCTCCGTCGCTGACGTCCGATCCTGCTCAGAGGGAGCAGTTCGAGAACGAGGCGCGCGTGATCGCGATGCTCCACCATCCGAACATCGTGAAGATCTACAACGCGGGCGTCAGCGCCGACCGGTGCTACTATGCCATGGAGCTGATCGACGGCACGGGCTTGAACCGCTGCGAAACGACCGCGCCCCGCGAGATCGCGCGCCTGGGGCTCCAGGCCGCCCGGGCGCTCGCCTACGCCCACCGGTGCGGCGTCCTGCACTGCGACGTGAAACCGGCGAACCTGTTGCTGGACAAGCAGGGAGAGATCCATATCGGCGACTTCGGACTGGCGTTCGTGCAGAAGGACGCGGACGGAAATCAGGGCAAGTCCGGGATGCGGAGCGGGACGCTGCGCTACATGGCGCCGGAACGCCTCAAGCACGGCGTCAAATCCTTCGCCGGAGACCAGTATTCCTTCGGCGTGACGCTGTACGAGCTCATCGCGCATGCCCCGGTTCTGCCGGAGCAGAATCCGCAGAAGCTCGCCGACCGTATCCGTTCCGGTCCGCTCCCGCCTCTGCATTGCGCCGAACCCGACCTGGCGGCGATCGTCAACCGATGTGTCAGCTACGATCCGGCGGCGCGGTATCCCGGCATGGCGGACGTCGCGTCCGACCTGGAGCATTTCCTCCGCCACGAACCTGTTTCGGCGGCTGACACGTCGGCGTTCCGGCGGTTCCGCCTCTGGGCGAAGCGCAAACCCGCCGTGGCGGCGTTGAGCCTGCTGGCGCTGACCGCGATCGCGGCGTTCGCGGCAGCCGTGACGGTCGGTTATGTCCGGACCAATTCCGCGTTGAGGCTAGCTGAGAAGAACGCCGCGGCGGCGAACGCCGCTCTGTCCGACATTTTCGCCCACATCGAACACCGCACGCCGACTTCGAGCGGGAGCGAACTGCTTTCCCGCCTGATGCCGTATTACCAGGACATCGCCGAACAGCGCAACCTGCCGCAGTCGGAGATCGCGGACATGAACCTGCTGATCGGCACCGCCGCCATGCGGTCCGGCAACTACCCGCTTGCGGAGAACGCCTTCCGCCGCGCCGCGGACCTCCGCGCCGACGCCGCCACGCTGAACCTGCTTGCCGTCGTGCTCCGCCAGCAGGGGAAGACCGTCCAGGCGGGAGAGCTGTCCCGGCGGGTCATCGAGGATTATCCGCGGTCCTGCGAAGCGGTCCGCGCCTACCAGTCGCTCGGCGAATACGACGCGGCATCCGAACTGCTGCGTTCGCTCCTGCTTGCCGAACCGGAAAACCCCGATTATCTTTATCAGTATGTCCTGCTGCTGGAGACGCAGCCCGGTCTTGCGGCTTCCGATCCGATCTCCGGCATCGCCCCGGATCCGCCGGAGATTCTCGGCAAACTTGTGAAGCAGTATCCCGACCGCATGGAATTCTCCCTGGCGCTCGTCGACCTGATGAGCCGGAGGCTGAACATGCAGACGCGGTTCAGCACGCAGGAAAGGCAGTCTCTGGAACAGGCGCTCGCGCTGGCGGACCATCTGCTGGCGTGGTATCCGAACACGCCCGAAGTCGCCTCCGCCGCCGTGGAGCTTTATACCGCCTATATCGCTCGGTTGCGGCGGAGCGGAGACCAGACCGCGGTACGCAGCGAGACGGCGCGCCTCCAGGGAATGCTGGAAATCCTGTACCGCGGTCCGGATGCGCCGGACGAGGTGAAGGAAACCCTGCTCGAAATGCAGCTGGAACAGCTTGGGCAGATGAACACGCCCGCGCGTCCTCAGGCAGGGGCGGTCCAGGAACTCGCCGCGAAGATTCGGGACGAACTGAACGACTACCAGGGGGACAGGCTTGCTGAATTCCGGACGGAGCTCGCCGGGCTTGAGGCGAGACTTCCGACGGCGGCGCGACCGGGCGCCGGTCCCGGCCGCCAGCCTGTCCAGCCCGGTCGTCAGCCTGCCCAGCCGGGACGCCAGGCTGGTGCGGCGGCATGGCCGGGAACCACCACCCCCGGCAGACAGAACCCCGTCGCGCAGCAGCGGTCGCGGACAAGGACTCCGGCGGCTCCGCAGAACGGCAGGGGCGGACGCGATGGAACCCTCTTCATGCCGCCCGCGGGCGGCGTGATGCGTCCCTTTGCTCCGAATAACCGGACGACGATGTTCAACCGGGAGTGGGCGCAGGGCGGTGTCGGGCGCAACGGGCGGAACGAGTCCGCCTCCGGGCGTAACCTCGGCGCGGAAAACGGGCGGAACGAGTCCGCCGCCGGGCGTAACCCTGGTGTGGAAACCGGGCGGAACGAGTCCGCCGCCGGGCGCGATACCGGTGTGGAAACCGGGCGCGACGAGTCCGCCGCCGGGCAGAATTGAGGATAGAAACCTCTTGATTGTTTTTTCAGCCGGCGGGGTGTCTGAAAGGGCGAATGAATGGTGCGGGTCAGAGTCCCGCGGTGGAAAGCAGATTGCGCGCGGCGTTCGCCGTGGCTTTCGTCGATCCGGGCGCGAGCATCTGGCGGAGCTCCTCCATGTCCTTTTCCACCTCGGTCCTGCGGGAACCGCCGGGCAGGATGCGTTCCAGCGCATCCGCCATGTCGGCGGGTCTGACCTGGTACTGCAGGAATTCCTCGAATGCTTTCCGGTTCAGGATGATGTTCACCATGGTGAAAGCGTTGCGGAAGAGTTTCCGCACGATGAGGAGCGCAAAGAAGAAGGTAATGTAGTTAAGCTTGTAGGCGACGACGAGAGGCAGCCCCGCGATGGCGCATTCGACCGTGACAGTGCCGGAGGCGGCAAGTCCGACGGAACACTCCTGAATGGCGCGCGGTGTGATGCCCGTTTTGACGTCGATGCGGACGTCCTGCATTTCCGGATGATGCCTTGTGAACTGATCGAGTCCCCTGAGGACGTCCTGATAGGTCTGTTTGCGCGGGACCGAGATCGTGAAATACAGTTCCGGGTGGCGTTCGTGGAGAATCAGCACGGTCTTCAGGAACGGGTCGAGCAGCTGGGACGTCTCGTGCCCGCGGCTGCCGGGCAGGATGAGCACGTGGTTCGGGTCGCGTTTCAGCGATGGGTCGGTGCGCTCGCGGACAATCTCAATCAGCGGATGCCCGTCGAAATGCGTCTCGAGGCCGGATCCCGCCCAGACCTCGGTCTCGAACGGGAAGATCACGATGAGCTTGCGGCAATATCTGGCGATGCGCGGGATGTTGGATTTGCGCCACGCCCAGACCTGGGGGCTGACGAACCAGACCACCGGGATTCCGAGCTTCCAGAGGCGTTTCGCGAGGCGGATGTTGAATCCGGGATTGTCGATCACCATCACGGCGTCTGGGCGTTCCTTTTTCGCGAGGGCGATGCACTGGAAGAAAATGCGGATGAACGTGCCGATGTGCGCGAAGACCTCGATGAATCCGACGACGCCGAGCTCGGAGGAATCGATGAAAAGGTCCACGCCCGCTTCACGCATGCGCTGCCCGCCCATGCCGCGGACGGTCGCGGCGGGGCACTGCTTCATTACTTCCTGCGCGATGCGTGCGCCGTAGAGGTCGCCGGACGATTCTCCGGCCATGATCCAGATGAGCGGCTTTTCCTTACTCATAATCACTTGCTCCCGTGATGCGGCTTATTTCTTGCGGCGTTTCTTCTTCGGCGGGGTGTAGTTGCTTCCGCGCATACGGAATCCGCCCATGCCGCCGCCGAAGCCGCCCATGCCGCCGAAACCGCCCATGCCGCCGAAACTGCCCATGCCGCCCATGCCGCCGAGCCCTCCGCGCATGCCGCCCGCCATCCGGTCGAGCAGACTGTTGTTCTTCATGACTTTCTTCATGAGGAGGAACTGTTTGATGAGCTGGGAGACTTCGTCGACGGAGCGTCCGGAGCCCTTTGCGATGCGGCGGCGCCGGGACATGTCGATCTGTTCGGCGTTGGCGCGTTCAAACTTGGTCATGGAGAGGATGATCGCCTCCATGCCGGCGAATTTCGAGGGCGCGAGCTCGGCGATGCCGGAGAGTTTGTCGCCGCCGGGCAGGAATTTCAGGATGGCTTCGAGCCCGCCGAGGCGCGTCATCTGGCGCAGCTGACCCAGGAAGTCGTCGAAGTCGAACGTGTTCTTGCGGATTTTTTCCTCGAATTTCGCCGCTTCCTCCTGGTCGATCTTTTCCACGGCGCGTTCGACGAGCGACACCACGTCGCCCATGCCGAGGATGCGGGACGCCATGCGGTCGGGGTGGAAGACATCGAGGTCCTCCAGCTTTTCGCCGGAGCCCGTGAACTTGACGGGGCAGCCGGTGACCTTGCGGATGGAGAGCGCCGCGCCGCCGCGCGCATCGCCGTCGAGCTTGGTGAGCACGATGCCGGTGATGTGGAGGGCGTCGTTGAAATGGCGCGCCACGGAAACCGCCTGCTGGCCGAGGGCGGCGTCCGCCACGAGCAGGATTTCGCCCGCCTGCGTGACGCTGGAGACCATCACGAGTTCCTGCACCATCGCGGTGTCGATCTGGAGGCGGCCCGCGGTGTCGATGATCAGAAAGTCGGCGTTTTCGGAGCGCGCGTGTTCCAGCGCGCGGAGCGCGATGCCGGGGACGTCCCCGACGCCTTCCTCCGCGTAGACCGGGACGCCGATCTCGCCGCCGAGCACCTTCAGCTGTTCGATTGCGGCGGGACGGTACACGTCGCAAGCCGCGAGCAGGACTTTCTTCCCCTTGTTCTTCAGGTGCAGCGCGAGCTTGGCGCTGGTGGTCGTCTTGCCGGAGCCGTGGAGACCGACCATGAGGATGATGTTCGGATGCGCGCCGGTGTTGAGTTCCGCCTCGGCGGACCCCATGAGCTCGACGAGCTTGTCGTGGACGATCTTGACCGCCTGCTGACCGGGCGTGACGCTCTTCACGACGGCTTCGCCGAGGCACGCCTGGCGGACTTCGGAAACGAACTCGTCGGCGATCTCGACGTTGACGTCGGCATCAATCAGGGCGTCGCGGACGTCCTGCATGGATTCGGCGATATTGGATTCGGAAATGGTCGTCTGGCCGCGGAGCTTGCGGAAGACTTCCTGGAATTTGTCGGAAAGATTTTCAAACATTTTACGGTCTCTTGCGCTTTGAAAAAATACATGCGGTGCTATATTATAGCATAAGAATGAAAAAAATCTAATCCGAACCCGAAAAAACACCTCTTTTTTATCGAAAACATGCCGGAACGCACCATCAGCACCACCGCCGGAGCGGAACTCGAAGGCGTCCGCCTGGACCATTTCCTCACGGGACGTTTCACCTACCAGTCCCGGACCGGCTGGCAGTCGATCATCCGCGAGGGACGGATCGCGGTCAACGGCATCCGGGTGCGGGCATCGCGCCGCCTCCACGCGGGCGACGTGATCACGTTCGACGTGCGCGGGATCGCCGAACCGGAGGTGGATCCGTCGTATTCGGTGGTGCTGGACCGCCCCGGCTTCCTGGTCGTGTCGAAATCGGGTTGCCTGCCGGTCCATCCGTCGGGATGTTATTTCCGGAATACCCTGCTGATGCTGATGAGGGAACGGTACGGCGAGCTGTTCGTCGTGAACCGTCTGGACCGGGAGACCTCCGGTCTGGTCGTGCTCGCGAAGGACGCGGAGACTGCGGGCGTTTTGAGCGGGCTTTTTGCGTCGCGCCAGGTGGAGAAAACGTATCTCGCCGCCGTCTTCGGAGCGTTTCCCGCGGGTACGGTTGTGAAAAACGGCTGGCTGTCGTCCGATCCGGCGTCTCCGGTGCGGAAGAAACGGCGTTTCACGGAGACTGATCCTGGTACCGAGGACGCGGAACCGTGCGCCACAGAGTTCACCTGCCTGAAAATGTGCGGTGGATTCAGCCTCGTCGAATGCCGTCCGCACACGGGCAGGCTGCATCAGATCCGCGCAACGCTGTACTCCAGCGGATTCCCGCTTGTCGGCGACAAGCTCTACGGTCCGGACGACACGATCTTCCTGCGTTTCACGGAGGACGCCATGACGGACGCCGACCGCGAGGCGCTGGTTCTGCCGACGCAGGCGCTCCACGCGTGGCGGCTGCGGTTCACCGTTCCCGGCACGGGCGAGGCGGTGGCGTGCGAAAACGCGCCTCCGGATGCGATGATGAGTCTTTTCGGTCCGGACACTGCCTTGTTTTTGGCGGATCGCGCTTGACAAAACGTGTTTTTGCAGTATATTGTATGGAAATGTCTTTTTGCAACCGCACGTGCTTCACACCCTGCCGAACCCGAAAGGAACCGGAAATGATCCGACATATCACCCTGACCATTGCCTGCGCCGCGCTGGCCGCGCTGTGCGTCTCCTGCGGGTATTTCCAGGCGAAGGAACAGCGCGCGAAGCTGGCGGACATCCGCGTCGGCATGACTCAGGAACAGGTCGTCGAGATTGCCGGGGAGCCGCTCAGCAAGGAACTCTACAGCACGGACAACCTCTGGTTCTACTACACCAGCCCTAAATGGTACGACGGACTGGTCACGCAGGACGAGTGCACCCCGTTCCTCTTCGACGACGACGGCGTGCTGCAGGGCTGGGGCCATGATTATTTCCATGAGCATGGCATCCTGTCCGTCTGGACGCAGAAGGCGATCAACAGCGCCGTGTGGTTCTAACCCCCCTCCGAAAGCATACGCATGTACCAGTTAACCGTTGAAATCCGCAACAAGGCCGGCATCCACTGCCGTCCGTCGAGCGTCATCATGTTCACCGCCGAACCGTACTCGGCCACGCATGAGATCCTGATCACCGGCCCCCGTGGCGCGTCCAAGCTCACCAGCATCCTCGACCTGCTCACCATGGGGCTGCAGAAAGGCGAGATGGTCACGATTTCCGTGACCGGGGAAAAAGAGGAAGAGCTGTGCAAAAAGCTCGCGGAACTCTTCGAGACCGAATTCGACTTCACCTGAAAACCGTCTGTCCGGCTGGACGGGAACAGTATTTTGCGCATTATCTGAATCTGTTGCAATGATGGAGCCGGGGGAGATTCTATTATGAACATCATCGTGATCGGAGCGGGCGAGCTTGGACGTCTTCTTGCGTCCGCGCTCAGCGAGGAGGACCACAACGTCGTGGTCGTGGACAGCGACGCGGACGAGCTTGCCCGGATTGCCGACAAATTCGACGCCATGACTATAGCCGGAAGCTGTTCCAGCGTCCGTACGCTGAAACAGGCGGGTGCGGAGACGGCGGACGCCGTGCTGGCGGTGAGCGGCGACGAGGCGGCGAACATCCTGGCGTGCCAGATCGCGAACAAGCTCGGCGTGAAGCACACCGTCTGCCGCCTGTACAGCAACGACTGTTTTTCCGAAGAGGACGGCATCAGCCCGGCGACCTACGGTCTCTGGCGCACGTTCTCCTCGCCCGAGGAATCCGCCGAAAAGATTCTGGCGGTCCTCGCCAACCCGATCACCCTCGAATCCATCACGTTCACCCGTCCCGACGCCGCCATGCTCGTGCTCGAGATCACGCGTTCCAGCGTCCTGCAGGGCGTCCGCATCCGCGACATCCCCGGGCCGGAGCTTCTCCGCAAGATACGGTTTGCCGCGCTCGTCCGCGACCGCCAGCTGCTGATCCCGCACGGCGACACCCTGCTGATCCCCGGCGACCGCGTGTATGTGGCGGGCCGCAAGGAGGACATCGACGCATTTGTGGACTGGGCTACGCCGGAGAACGCCGGGAAGCCATCGCGGATCATCGTATCCGGCGACGACGACGCCAGCGTGATCGTGGCGCGCAAGGCGCATGAGCTCGGGTTCGGCGTGCGCATGATCGTGTGCGACGAAAAGACCGGCGAGCGCATCCAGGACGAAATCCCGCCCGGGATCATGGTCCTGCACGGCGACCCGACCGACGAATCCCTGCTGGACGACGCCGGGATCGCGGCGTCCGACGTGTTCGTCAGCGTGGGGCAGGACGACGAGGAGAACATCCTCTCCTGCATCATTGCCAAGCGCCTCGGCGCGAAAAAGGTCATCAGCCTGACGCACCGCCCCGAATACATCCGCATCGCCCGAGAACTTGGCCCCATCGACTGCGCGTTCAGCGCCACGCTGGTCTCCGCAAACTCCGTCCTGCGCCTTCTGGAGGGCGGCAACAAGCGCGTCGATGTCCAGCTGCAGAGCCTCCGGGCCGCCATCTCCGAGTTCCGCATCGCATCCGGTTCCCCTCTGTGCGGCAAATCCCTCTCCTCCGCCAAACTCCCCGCCAGCCTCGTCCTCGCGCTCGTCTTCCGCGGCAGCGAGATTTTCGCGCCCGCCGGAGACACCGTCCTGCTGGAGGGCGACACCGTGGTCGCGGTCGTCACGCGGGACACCCTGCGCATGATCGACAAGATCTTTCCTGCGAAATAACAGCGCGTCCGGCTTATGAACTACAGGCTCATCCTTTTCTTCGTCTGTGTGATCGCCGCCGCGGTCGGCTTCATGGAAACCGTGTCTGGCGTCGTCGGGTTCTTCTGCCACGATGCTCCCGGCGACGTCCGCGTGCTCCTGGTTTGCGCCGCCGTTACGCTCGTCGCCGGAGCCGCCGGATGCATCGCGTTCCGTCCGCGCACGGAACAGCACCGCAAGGCGGGACTGCGCGAAGGGTACGCGGTCGCGGCGTTCGGGTGGCTTGCCGCCTCAGTCCTGGGCGGTCTGCCGTTCCTTTTTGCCGTCGGAATGCCATGGTACGACGCGTTTTTCGAGTCGGTGTCCGGCTTCACGACGACCGGCGCGGCGCTGATTCACCGCGGGTATCATCTGACGAACGGGACCGTACTCCCGGACGGCGTGGAAAGCCTGTCGCGCGGCGTGGTCTTCTGGCGCGCGCTGGAATCATGGCTGGGCGGCATGGGGATCGTTGTGCTTGCGCTGGCGGTCCTGCCGATGTTCAACCGCGGCGGTCAGATGCTGTACAATGCGGAGACGCCCGGCCTGAAGTCATCCGACACGCAGATTGCGCCGCGTATCACGTCTTCCGCGAAGATCCTGTGGTTGATTTACGTCGGAATCACAGCCTGCGAAATCCTGCTGCTCAAGTTCGCCGGGATGGGGCTGTTCGAGGCGGTCTGCAACTCCTTCACGACCATCTCGACCGGGGGATTCTGTACGCGCCAGGACAGCATCGCGGCGTTCCAGAGCACGCCGATCACGCTGATCGTCATGTTCTTCATGTTCATCTCCGGCGTCAATTTCTTCCTGCATGTGCAGCTCTTTTCCGGGAAGCCGCTTTCGTATTTCCGCGACGAGGAGTTCCGCGTGTACACGTTTATCCTCCTCATCGTCAGCAGCGTCATCGCGGTCGCTCTGCTGTTGCAGGGGGAGGCATACGACATCGATCCGGGACAGGGCTTCATCGGGTCCATGACTGTCGTCGGACGGGCATTCCGCGACGCGTCGTTCCAGTCGGTTTCCATCATGACCTCCACCGGGTTCGCAATCGGGGACTACTGCGCCTGGCCGCATATTGCGGTCGCGCTGCTTCTGGGCATCTCATTGGTCGGCGGCTGCGGCGGTTCGACGTCTGGCGGCCTCAAGTGCGTCCGTGCACTCCTGGTGTGGCGGCAGAGCCTGACCGAGGTCAAGCACAACATCTTCCCGCAGCTCGTCACGGGCGTGTACCTGAACAATGTCCGCATGAAATCGCCCGCCATCCAGAAGACCATTGCATTTTTCACCGCCTATATCGGAATCATTCTGGTCTTTGCCCTGCTGATTCCCGCCGTCTGCCCGGAATGCACCTGGGAATCCGCGTTGTCGATCTCTGTTACCAGCCTCAGCAACGTCGGTCCGGGTGCCGCGCAGGTCGGTCCCGCGTGCGATTTCGACTGGCTCAGTCCGGCTGCGAAACTCCTTTCCGCGTTTGAAATGCTCATCGGTCGCCTCGAACTCTTCACGATTCTCGTGCTCTTCCTGCCGTCCTTCTGGCGCAAGTGAGCGGGCGGATACGCGCCGTCCGTCCGTTTCCCGCTCAAAAAAGCCGGAGCTGTTTTGAAAACAGTCCCGGCGATTGTCTTTATGAAACGGTCTTTTTATCTTTGACCGTGTATGTCATTCCTCTTTCCTGCGGCCGATCTTGATCTTTTCCTCCGGCACCTCGAAGACGTCGTCGCTGAACGTGACGTTCAGCTCGAATTCGCGCAGCAGGATGACCTCATGGCGATCCTCGCCGATGGTCGTCTTGGTGATGGTCGGCATCACGACGCCGCTGCGTTTTTCGAAGCGGTCGGGACGGGCGACGTACAGGAACTCCTCTCCGCCGTCGGTGTACAGGATGGTCTCCATTCTTGTCGTAATGAACGTGTTTGCATTGACGTACATTACGTACGGCGCGATCTCGACGTCGTCGGCGCGGCAGACGACGCGGTAGTGGCGCGCGCCGTTGATGTAGACGGTGGAAATGTCGATGGAGCTGAAGACGTCCTCAAGGTTGTTGTTCGGGTGGGAGAACGAGTTGAAGACGTGGAACAGGCGGAGCTGGTGACCGGTGATCTCCGTGGCCTTGCTCTTCTTCGGGTCGATGGTCCACGCGCGACCGCCCCTGTACAGCAACCCGGCGAACGGCTCGCCGTTGCGGTAGGAGATCTGGCGCTCGAAATCGGGCTTGCGGAACTTGATTTCGGTCTCGTACTGGTCGACCGAGGTCCGGGTGCGCTGAGAGAACGGGTTGTCGTCGACGTCCTTCTGGGTTTCCTCCACGATGACCTGGCGGAGGATGTAGGATTTGGCGTTCTTGAAGTTGCCCTCCGGGTCGGTCGCAGCCTCCATGTGCTTGATGAGCTGTTCCACCGTGAGGTCGGCGGGCTCGCCGGGGTCGTTCAGTCCGAGCATTACTTCGATTTCGGCGTCGGAGAGTCTGCACGAGGGGAGCATGGCGCAGCATACGAAAAGAAAAAGAACGGAAGCGAGGAATCTTGTCATGTGAGAAAGCCTTTCCGGAAGGTTGCGAAAAAAGAGGTTAAACAGCAATATATCACAAACTCGCGGTAAATCAATAGCAAACCGCGTTTTTTTGGAAAAAAAGCCGCAGCTATCCCATTTTTTTCACAGTTATTCCATAAAAATCGAGAAAATCTTCCCTGGCGGCATTCTTGAGCGGGAGAGACTGCCGTTATGGAATCTTTTTTTCTTTTATGGGGTATCTGTGTAACAAAACTGCAGTTTGAAGTTACAAACTGCATAAACAGATAGTATTTTTCAAGAAAAACAAAGAAAAAACTACTTTTCTCGTTTTTAAGCCTTGACAAAAACGAAAAGGACGCTTATTTTATGGTAACGAAGGGTCGCATTCAACGGTTCTTATCCGAATAACAACCGAACACTCTCTCAAAAACGGATTAATAGAGGTTCCCACAACAAACAGTGTAGTACTTCACTCGCATGAGTATTAAAATATAAGGTTCAGTTCAATGGGGTATCTATACATCTTCGGTTGTATTTTCTTTACAGTCTATGGACAATTAATCCTGAAGTGGCGGCTGTCACTCAAAGGCGCGATGCCGGAAGATTTTTCTGGAAAGCTTCTGTTTCTTGCAAAAGCTTTCCTTGATCCGTTTATTTTATCCGGTTTCGCAGCAGCGTTTGTCGCGAGTCTGTTCTGGATGGCGGCGATGACGAAGTTTCAGGTGTCGTTTGCTTATCCGTTCATGAGCATCGCATTTGTCGCTGTTCTGTTCCTCAGCGCACTGTTCTTTCATGAACCAATCACGCTGGGGAAAGTGCTTGGACTCTTTCTTATTATTTGCGGCATAGTGGTCACGGTAAGGTTATAAAAAAATGCATATTCAATCTTTGCCATGGGACAGTGCTTTTTTTGAATACGCAGTGTCACGCCTGAATGTAGTAAATGATGTCTCAGAAGATGTGTTGAGGAAAGAGTTGTTCGTGGGGGAAGACAACAACTATGATGTCTGCTACATCTATGTTTATCATAATAAAGAGGCAATATCATCATTTCTTCTTTCCGCAGGAGCAATCCTATACGACCATAAAGTTACATTCAGGAAAGCTCTAATTCCTCTGGAAGATAATGAATCCGACAAGAGTGTCACAGAATTAAAAGAGTTAACGCAGGAAGCAATTGACATTGCTGTTTCAAGTGGAGTATATTCCAGATTTTACCTGGATCCGCATTTTAAATCCAAACAGCCTTTGCTTTATAAGCAATGGATTACAAATTGTTTTGAGAACGACAATGGAAAAGTGTTTGGAATCATTCAAAACGGTGAATTGGCAGCGATTGCGGGTGTTTCCGTTTTCGAATGTGTTGGGCACTTGGAACTAATAGCAGTTAATCCGAAATACAGAAGACGCGGGTTTGCGAAAAAACTGATTCAGGCGGCGGAAAGGTTCTATTTGGATTCAGGAGCTTCTGCCGCTGAGGTCGTTACACAGTTAGACAATAATGCCGCATGCAGAACATATCAATCCTGTGGATATTCCATGATTGAGGCAGTGGATGTTTGGCATTTCTGGAAAAATAAGACGATGCAACCTTGAGGAATAAATCAATGAGAACATCATTTGTAATCCCCTGTTATGGATCGGAGAAAACCCTTGCAAACGTTGTTTCCGAATTAAAACAGTCGGTTCAATCAATTCCTGATTGCCATTATGAAATCATAATGGTGTCTGACTTTTCTCCTGACAATGTGTTCCAAGTCATCAAAGGTCTCTGCATGGAGGATCCGGAGCATTGCAAGGGTGTGGAGCTTGCTAAGAATTTTGGTCAGCATGCGGCACTGATGGCAGGATATAGGATTGCAACAGGCGACTATATTCTGTCGCTGGATGATGATGGGCAGGCACCAGTGGAATCGATTCCGCAAATGATTGAATCGTTGAAAGATGCGGACGTTGTGTTCGGCTCGTATGCACAAAAGAAACACAGTATGTTCAGGAATTTTGGCAGCAAGGTCAACGACTGGATGGCGGAATTCCTTTTAGAGAAGCCGAAGGGGCTACATGTCACAAGCTTTTTCGCCATGCGGCGTTTCATCCGGGACGAAATCGTAAAGTATAACAATGCCTATCCGTATCTCCTCGGGCTTCTTCTTCGAACCACCAAAAACATGGTAAATGTCCCTGTTAATCACCGCGAACGGACCGAGGGACAGTCAGGTTATACATTGCACAAATTGTTGCGGCTGTGGCTCAACGGCTTTACGGCCTTTTCTGTTGTGCCGTTGCGAATCGCCACCCTGTGCGGTTTTTTCTGCGCTTTTTTGGGGATTTTAGGCGTTATTTTGTGTTTTATCAACAAACTAATCCGACCGGAGGTCCCGCTGGGATACAGCTCCCTGATGACTGTGGTCGTCTTCATCGGAGGCATACTCATGCTGATGCTCGGGATGATCGGGGAATACATCGGAAGAACCTATATCTGCATCAATCAGTCTCCGCAATATGTCATACGCACAACAACCATGGAGAAACCAGATCATGAATAAAAACCAGATCCCGTTCAACAAGCCATACATCGTAGGCAAGGAGCTTTGGAATATTGCGCAGGCGGTTCAATTTGGAAAGCTTGCAGGCGACGGGTTTTTCACAAAACAGTGCAATCTCTGGATGGAAGAGCATTTTCACGCTCAGAAAGTCCTTCTGACGCACTCGTGCACCGCCGCACTGGAAATGGCTGCGATCCTCTGCGACATCAAGCCCGGCGACGAGTTCATCGTGCCGAGCTACACGTTCGTCTCCACGGTCAACGCGTTTGTCCTGCGCGGCGGAATCCCCGTGTTCATCGACATCCGCCCTGACACCATGAACATGGATGAAAAACTCATAGAACAGGCCATCACGCCGAAAACGAAGGTAATTGTCCCGGTTCATTACGCCGGCGTCGGCTGCGACATGGACGTGATCATGGACATCGCCAAGCGCCACGATCTGCTGGTCGTGGAAGATGCGGCGCAGGGCGTGTGCGCCACCTATAAGGGAAAATATCTGGGGACAATCGGGCATCTGGGGTGCTACAGTTTCCATGAAACCAAGAATTTCATTTCCGGCGAAGGCGGCGCGCTCGTCATCAACGACGAACGGTTCTTCGAACGCGCCGAGATCATCCGTGAAAAAGGCACCAACCGAAGCCAGTTCTTCCGCGGCATGGTCGACAAATACACGTGGGTCGACATCGGATCCAGTTATCTGCCCAGCGAAATGATCGCCGCGTTCCTGTACGCCCAGCTGGAAGAATCGGACAAGATCACGGAAAAACGCCTCGCCATCTGGAACGAATACCATAAACTACTTGAACCTCTGGAGAAAAGCGGACTTCTTAAACGCCCCATCATCCCGGCGGAATGCGACCATAACGCCCACATGTATTACATCCTCCTGAAAGACCTTGATACGCGTACGAAGCTGATCAATTATCTGAAGGAACAGGATATCCATCCCGTCTTCCACTATGTTCCGCTTCATTCCGCGCCGAAGGGAATTGAGCTTTGCGGAAAGGAATATGACCTCCCGATCACGGAAGAATACGCCGATCGGCTTCTCCGACTGCCTTGCTACTATGAACTGCCGATAGATGTAATCGGAGTTATTGTCAGGCACATTCAGGAGTTTCTGCAAACAATTCCACTCTGAACAGAATCGTCTGTATCGAAGGGGCATTTCATTATGCTTACCGGGAAGTATCCTGCTCGCGCGGTCAGTGGAGCTGCGTCGGGAGGACGTGCTTCTCGCGCGGCGTGAACCAGATCTCGAACTGTTCCACCTCGGATTCATCGATCTGGTACGGATCGCTCTCCTGGTAGCGTCCGGCGAGGTCAGCGTCCGGATCGAACCGGAGCAGCTGAAGCACGTCGTAGAAATTGCCGTCGCACGCCGCGATGCCCGCGTCCTGTCCGGGCGTGAACCCGAACCGTCCGTAATAGGCGGGATCGCCGAAGATCACGATGCCGGGGTGTCCGGCGGCTTTCACGAGCGGGAACGTGCGGCGGATCAGGGCGGAACCGATGCCGCGTTTCTGGAACGCGGGTGCGACGCCGATCGGACCGAGCGTCGGAATCGGGATGCGCGAGCCGTCCGGCTTCTCAATGGCGCACAATGCGTACCAGATGCCGCCGACAGGCTGTTCATCGAGCACGGCGATGAAGCTGAATTCCGGCAGAAACGAGGGATCCTGGCGGAGCTTGTGGATCAGGAGGTGTTCGCTCGCGCCGGGGCGGTAGACGTCCCAGAACGCGTCGCGGATCAGGTTCTCCATGGCGGGATGGTCTACGGGTTCTTCAGGACGGATGATGAGATTTGTCATGGTGGGGTATGACCTAATGTTTTTTGCGCCTGCCGATGTGAAGAAAAAACTCAACGCCGCACAGGTCCTGCACGGCGTCTGAAGTAACTGTTTGAGGAAAAGATGAGCGTGTGACGGGCGCAGAATCAGGCGCGTTCGACCACGATCTCGGGATCAACGGATTCCCGGAGGATGCGTTCAATGCCGTCCTTGAGCGTCATCTGGGCGTGCGGGCAGGCGCCGCAAGCGCCGCGGAGACGGAGAAGTACGGTTTTCCCAGTAATGGAGACGATTTCGAGATCGCCTCCGTCGGCCTGGAGCATTCCCCGGAGTTCTTCAAGCTTTTGTCTGATTGCCTCTTCCATAATTTCTGCCTTTCTTCGGGCTGATGCGCCCGTTTCGTTGAAGCCGCGTTGCATGCGGCGTTTGTTGTTTGGTGTATGTTATAAAGTAGCACGCGCGGAAAAAAATACAAATGGAAAGCGTGTTTTTTCCGGAACAAAAACGCGGCGGCTGATGCAGGTGATTGGGGAAAGCCGGGAAAATAGTCGTAAAAACCGAATATACAGTAAAATGCTGTCACATTATAATTCTCTGATATGCAAGGTAAAAGAAATGCGCTTTGAAATGCTGTCATGATTTTTCCGCAAAAAAAACGAGTGTCCGGCAATAAAACGCAAACAAGATGCGTTAATTGAGATGTAAGAGCCGCGGGGAAACGCCAAAAGACGTTGCAAGAGAGAGTTATGAAACGGACAAGGCGCTGGAAGACCGTGGATTTCCCGAAGATCGCATGATGGTCATGCGGTCGGAAACGACAAACGGTTGAAACAATTTTAAAACAATTGACAAAACAAACTTCAACGATAAGGAGAACGACTATGAAAAACCTCAACGCGATCATCATCCTCGCCACGGTTGCCGGAATGGCGACTCTCACCGCCTGCTCCAGCGCGAATGCCGAACAGGCTGCTGCGACAGACACGAACGAAACGGCTGTCCCGGCTGAAACGACGACCGCAACTCCGATTTCCGGACCCGGTTTCGGCGGACCCGGCATGATGGGACCTGGCGCCGGTATGGGCGGCTTCGGCGGCGGCTTCGGCGGCGGTATGGGACCGGGTGCTGGCATGGGCGGCTTCGGCGGCGGTATGGGACCTGGCGCCGGTATGGGCGGCTTCGGCGGTGGTTTCGGTGCTGGTCCGCAGGGCGGCTTCGGTGGTCCCGCTGATGGTCCCGGTATGGGCGGCTTCGGCGGCGGCTTCGGTGGTCCGCAGGGCGGCTTCGGCGGCGGTATGGGACCGGGTGCCGGTATGGGCGGCTTTGGCGCCGGTCCGCAGGGTGGCTTCGGCGGTCCGAATGCCACGACACCGGACGGACAGCCCCGCGTGAGACGCGAAGGCGGCGCTCGTCAGCCCCGTCGTGAAGGTGGCGCCGGTGGTCCGGGTGCCGGCATTGGCGTCGGTCCTGCCCCGCAGGGAGGTTTCGGTGGTCCTGCTGATGGTCCCGGTATGGGCGGCTTCGGCGGCGGCTTCGGCGGCGGTTTCGGCGGCGGTGCCGCTGGTGGTCCGGGTACCGGCTTTGGTGCTGGTCCGCAGGGCGGTTTCGGCGGCGGTATGGGACCTGGCGCCGGTATGGGCGGCTTCGGCGGTCCGAACGCCACGACACCGGACGGACAGCCCCGCGTGAGACGTGAAGGCGCGGCTCGTCAGCCCCGTACGGAAGGTGAAGGCTCTGCTGCTCCTCAGGGTGGCTTTGGTGCCGGATTTGGCGCCGGCGCTGCTCCTCAGGGCGGCTTTGGTGGCGGAGCCCGTCAAGGCGGCTTCGGGGCTGGCATGGGCGGAGCTCGTCAGGGCGGCTTCGGCGGCGGTGCCGCGGGCGGCTTCGGCGGACAGGGCATGAGACAGCGCCGCGGCGCGGCCGGTACGACTCCCGCCACGACGACCCGTCCCGGATCCGGCGCGAACGCCCAGTACGACTCCGGCGCCAGCAATATCCGTCCGTTCGACGATGAAGACCTCTTCGTGGAAGATTGATCAGACAGATTCCTTCTGAAAAGAAATTGATTGTGTGGGGCGTCGGTCCAGGGGGTGGACAGGCGCTCCGCCTTTTCTATGGACTTCTCTCGTGATCTGTTCCGGCGGCTTTTCGCATCCATGCAGAATCCGATTGGGAAGATTTGAAGTGTGGCGACCCGAAGAACCACCGAGAATCTTCCTGCATCGTTTTGTTTGCCTGTCTGCTGAAAATCCATTCGTCCGAATAAACAGAGAAACCCTTGATCAAAAAGCACCGGCGTGCTTGTAAAAAGGAAAAAACATGCTATAGTGAATGGAGCGTTATTTCAGGGTATCTCAGGCAAAGGAACAGCGATGGCGATCCCATACAGACAGGAAGTCCTCCGGAAAATGGTGCATCTCAGCTCGATCTGGATGCCCGCCGCCCTTTTTTACCTCCCGGCATGGTTCGGTGACGCCGGGCGGTGGTTCAACGTAATCATGTTCGGCACGTTCGCCGTGCTGAACGTCCTGATCGAGATTGCTGTGTTCCGGCAGGTCCCGTATGTGACGCCGCTTTATAAGAAACTGTTCGGCAGGATGGCGCGCGAGAGCAAGCCGGGCGTATTCCGGTTCAGCGGTGCGCCGCCGATGTACGCGTCTGCGTGCCTGACGGCGCTGTGTTTTTCGCCGCGTGTGGCGTCGTGCGCGTTCACGGTCCTGATCCTGAGCGACACGTCCGCGGCGCTGATCGGGCGGAAATGGGGGCGGCACCGTTTTTTCAACGGCAAATCGCTGGAAGGCTCGCTGGCGTTCCTGCTGAGCGGCTGGATCATTGCGGCGTGTTTCTGCCTCGCCGGGGGGCTGCCGGGCGCGACCGCCGCAGTCTGGCTGGGGGGCGTGGCGGTTTCCTGTGTCGCTGAATTTTTCAACGAACAAATCCACATGGACGACAATTTCACGATTCCGATGCTGTTCGGCGCGGTCGCGGAGTACATGCCCATGCTGCTGCAATAAAAGGAGCTTATTCAAAATGAACGAACCGAGGCTTTACCGTTATGACACGCACGTCCACACTTCCGAAGGAAGCAAGTGCGCCATGACAAGCGGACGCCAGACCGCCGAGGCGTACCATGCGCACGGCTACGACGGCATCATCATCACGGACCATTTCTTCAACGGGAACAGCACTGTGCCGCGCGACCTGCCGTGGAGGGAGCGCGTCGAGCTTTTCACGGCGGGCTATCGCGCCGCAAAGGAATACGGCGACCGGGTCGGCATGCAGGTGTTTTTCGCCTGGGAGGATTCCTCCGAGGGCAACGATTTCCTGACCTATGGGCTGGACGAAAACTGGCTCGCCGACCATCCGTTCATCGACCGTCTCCCGCTCGTTGACTACCTGAAATACATCCGTGCCGAGGGCGGCACAGTCGTCCACGCGCATCCGTTCCGGCAGGCCCGCTACATCCCGATGATCCGCCTGCTCCCCGACCTGGTCGATGCGGTGGAGATCATGAACGCCCAGCGTACGGATGAGGAGAACCGCCGCGCGAAATGGTACGCCGACAGCTACGGTCTGCCATGGACCGCTGGGTCGGACAACCACGACGTTGTGAACGGGTTTAAGGATGCCGGCGTTCTTGTGGAGGAACGTCTCGTCGATACAGTGCACTATGCGCGGCTCGTGCGAGAACGCAAGATCCGCGAATGCTTCCCGCATCTTGACGGCTGCTGCTGAAAGAAGGGCAAGCCCTCCACGGCGGTAGTGCCGGGCTGCGCGACGGCGCAAGAAAGGGCAAGCCCTTCACGTTGTTCAAAGTATGAAAATGCCGTGCATTGCATTGGTGCGGTGCACGGCTGAATTGTTCTGAAGTAGTTTCGCAGGAAAAAGCCGCTGTTCAGCCGGCTTTTTTCAGCAGATAGATGCCGTACGCGCCGAAGACGATGGTCGGAGTGAGTCCGGCGAGGGGCGGCGGGAGATAGCCGCTTTTGCC
Source organism: uncultured bacterium (assembly GCA_902802585.1). GTDB lineage: Bacteria > Verrucomicrobiota > Lentisphaeria > Victivallales > UBA1829 > UBA1732. The sequence goes on along the minus strand of CADCMR010000023.1, from coordinate 29,328 downwards.
CGCGACCATGAAGACTTCGTTGAGCACCTGATAGAGCACGGCGATGCCGACGGCGGTGGCGATGGCGGTGAAGATGCCGGATCGTTCGTTTTTCGTGGCGAGCGGGAACGCGAAGAAGGCGCAGAGGAAGCACGCCCACGGGAACGCCAGCCGGTTGAAGAAGATGGTCCAGTAAATTCGGCGGAGATTCGAAGCCATGTGCGGATTGTCGTGCAGGATCGTGATGATTTCCAGGGAAGAGAGAGCCTCCGGTTCGACGACGGACTTGATGATCACGGACGGCTTGTCCGGGAGGATATCTTCCGAAATGACCAGCTTCGAAAACTCGGTCGTATTCATCAGCTCATCCTGCGTGAGCGATGCGTTTGCCTGAACCGTGCCCGGAATTGTCATCCCGTTCAGGGACAGGACCAGTACCGTTTCGCCTTTTGCGTCCGGTTTTTGCGCGGCGTCCGGGGTTGTTTTCTGTTCGGTCGGCTTTTCCGTGGCGACGGTCCATTTTGCTTTAATGTCCATTTCTCCGAAAATCTCAAGGATTGCCTGCAAAGAGGAACGTTTTTCCTGAACTCCGATATCCGATTTGGACAGGTCTTTCGTGTAGGAAACGACCGATGGTGTGTAAAACTCCCAGTAGCCCGGATTGTCGTCCGTTCCGGGAACGAATCGGGTCTTCGGAGCTTCGATCACGAGCTTCGGCCAGAGATCGATGTCGTTCCTTCTGTTTCTTCCCGCGGCGCGTTTGTCGTGCTCCTTCCGGTGATGGAAAAACTTGAGCTTGACCCTTTCCTGGAAATCGTCGTCGTTGAACTGCCCGAAATACCATTGGCGGAGGCGGTCGCCGCTGTGGAACTGGAGCCGCGCGTTGGTTTCCTCGACATATTTTTCGTTGTTGACCGTCCGCCTGACGGTTTCCGCCTGCCGCGTGGTCTCCGGAACGAGCTGTTCGTTGAAATAGAAATTGGTCAGCATCACGCAGAAGCCGACGATGAAGATCGGCAGTCCGCATCGGCTGAGCGAGATGCCGGATGCGCGGATGGCGGTGAGTTCGCGGCTGCGTCCGAGGTTGGCGAGCGCGTACATGCAGGCGAGCAGGACGGTGATGGGCAGGATGAAGAGGATGTTGCCCGGGATCTTCAGCATGAAGTATTGCACGGCGGTGGCGAGACCCGCCTTGTGGTCGAGGAAGTCGCTCACGTCGTTGTACATGTCCATGATGATGAACAGGAGCGTGAACGCGAACAGCAGGATGAAGAACGGAACCAGAAACGCGCGCAGGATGTACCCGTCGAGCGTTGGCATCCAGGAGAATTTGCGCGGGACGCCGGAAAGCGGAATGTCTGTGGAGGTGGGTTCGGACATGAAAAACGATGAAGGATGGGTGGGGTGCGTCCGCTCCGGCATCGTCGCGGGGACGGTCCCGGAGCGGGGGTGTTTGAAACAAAGAGGATGCTCAGCCTCTGCGGCGCTGCGTACGGCGCTTCTTTTCGCTCGGCTTTTCGTAGTGTCTCCGGTTGCGGAGTTCCTTGAGCGTGCCTTCCTTGTCGAGTTTCTTTTTCAGACGGCGGAGTGCGCGTTCGATCGAGTCGCCTTTCTTCAGTTTGACTTCCGTTGCTTCCATGTTAGTTCACCCCCTTTCCTGAACAATTTGTCACATCGTATTTCATCGGTAAAACCTCATGAATGAATTCGGGTTGATGGTTGTTATTCCTCGTTGGACGATCCGGGATCCGAGTCGTCGGCGAGCATGGTGCGGAGCTTGGCGAGCGCCTGGTTCTGGATCTGGCGGACGCGTTCGCGCGTGCGGCGGATTTCCTGACTGACTTCCTCAAGCGTTTTCGGGCGCTTGCCGTCCAGCCCGAACCGGAGCTGGAGGATCAGGCGTTCGCGTTCGTCGAGCTTGGAGAGCAGCGAGAGAAGACGGTGTACGGATTCCTCGTCGCCGAGGATGCGGTCGGGCGTCATGGCTCCCTGGTCGGGGATGATGTCCTGAAATTCGCCGTCTTCGCCCTGCTGGATGGGATCGTGCAGGGAGAACGTGCGGAGGTCGGCGAGGCGGAGACCGGTCACGGTGCGTCCGCTGAATCCGAGGTTCGCGGCGATCTCGTCGTCGGTCGGCTCGCGTCCGAGCTGTTCCGCGAGCTTCATCTTGACGGATTTGATCTTGTTGATCTTGCCGGCGGACTGGACCGGGATGCGGATGACGCGCGACTGGTTGGCGAGGGCGCGGCGCATGGACTGCTTGATCCACCAGGCGGCGTAGGAGCTGAACTTCGCGCCCTTGGACGGGTCGAATTTCTCCACGGCGCGCATGAGACCGATATTGCCCTCTGAAATGAGGTCGAGCAGCGGCAGTCCAAGCCCCTTGAAATCGTGGGCGATCTTCACGACCAGGCGCAGGTTCGCCTCGATGAGCGTGGCGCGCGCCTCGTCGTGGGAATTGTGGTTCTTCCCGTGGATCTGCGCCGCCAGCGTGACTTCCTGATCCTTCGAGACCAGCGAAATCTGCCCGATGTCGTGCATGTAGACCTTCATCGAGTCATTTTTCGTGACGGGACCGTTCTTCGCCGCCGCTTTCGCGTTTTTCTTGTCCAGCCCGGGATCCTTCGAACCCGGCATGAACTTGGAAAGGTCGATCTCCGACGCGTCTTCGACGTCTTCCAGAACGACGGGGACGCCGTTCGCGTCGACCGCGCCGACAGCCTCGGTTTTCTTTGCCGGAGCGACGCCGACGGTTTCAGCGTGAGCCGCCTCGACCTTGACTTTGAGCTTGCCTTTTTTCGGCGTCGAAGCGAAAACGGATTCCTTCGCGGATGCTTTTTTCGCGGGCGCGGCGGTTTTTGCCTTTGCGCCAGCCTTTTTCGCCTCGGCTTTTGCCTGGACGGGAACGGCTTTCACGGGTGTGGTTATCGCGGAGGTTTTCTTCGCGGGGATCGTCTTGATTTCGACCTTGATGGACGGCTTTTTGACGGCGATCCTGACCGTGCCCTTCTTTGCTGGAGCCGACTTCGTTTCCGGTTTCGTTTCAGCTTTGACCGGAGCTTTTTTCGCGACGGATTTCTTCGCAGAATCGAGCTTGACCGCCGGTTTGAACTTTGTCTTGGAGGATGCCTTCTTCGCCGCCGGTTCTTCGTCGAACAGAACTTCGGGCTTGAAAGCTTTTTTCTTTGCGGACACGGTCTTGTGCGGAGCGTTGTTTTTCACGGGCGCGGCGGATGTTTTTTTCGGGGATGCGGACACGCGGACCGATTTGGCGGACTGAGCCGTTTTTGCGGATTTCATGCTACCGGATGCGGCTTTGTCCTGCTTCACAGAAGCAGACATTTTCGCATTTTTCCCGGCGGGCGGAACCGCGGTCCGTTTCGTTTTTGCATCATTTTTCATCGAAAAAAAGACTCCGGCGATTTGTTTTCCTGCGTTGCGCTGTTATATTGATAGTCGTAACTGTTTTTTGTTCCGGCATCTGCGACAGCTTTTCCGCGTTCGTGCATCGGGGCGCTGAACCCCTGTTTTAAAAACAATTGCATATAATGTATCACATTAATAGAAAAAGGCAAGAGTGAAATGAAAAAAAGAGGTTGGAAGAGCACGTTTTTTAATTTAATATCTAAATCACTCGGGCGGTCCGGACGCATCGGACCGCTCGAATCCGACATGATGCCGGTTGCCCTGCTTTGTCTGGTTTCCGGCAGTCCGGGACCATCCGCGGGAAAGACACTCTCCGATTCAAAGAACCGAGCAAAAAAGGTTTCCGATGATACGAAAAAAGCATCCGGGGCGCAAGGCGGGAAACGAACATTTTTCTATGTGGCGGCATCGCAGTCCCGTGCGGAACAGTGCCGGGACGATTTGACCGCATGGGCGGAGGTCGCCGGAAAGAAGCTTTCCGTTCACGCCCTGCCGGACGGTTCGACGCGGCGGCAGAGTCTGCTTCAGTCGGATTCGCCGCGCGCCGAAGCGCTGCACCGGCTCCTGGAGAATCCTCCTGACGTGTTTTTCGGGTCGGTGACGAGCCTGACTTCGCCCGCGCCGGCGCCGCGCCTGATGCGCGAAAGCGAGCTCGTGCTGAAGGTCGGCGACGAAATCGACCTGAAAACCCTGGCGGAACGCCTTGTGGAGATGGGGTATGACGATGAGATCGAGGTCGGCATGTCCGGTGAATTTGCTCGGCGCGGCGGCCTGATCGACATCTTTTCTTCCTCGGAATCCGCGCCCGCCCGTATTGAGTTCTTCGGCGACACCATCGACAGCATCCGGCTGTTCCACCCGGACACGCAGATGTCGACGGGCACGGTGGATTCCTACCGTGTGATCCTGCGGTCGGGTTCAGGCGGCGACGGCACGGTCGTGAACGGCACGGAATACGTCACCGCCCCGGCGTTCGAGTACCTGCTGGAAAATGACTCCGTGCTGGTCGAGGAAGCGCCCGGCGAGATACGGACGCATCTGGCGCGCTACGGCACGCCGGAGGAATCGGACCAATGGGCGGCGTTTGAAGAGAAAATGAAGAAGGAATGCCGTCTCGTGGCGCTGGAGGACGCGGCGGGCGCCGCCGATCCGGACGGAGGACCGTGCGAGGCGTTCCCGTGCTACTCCACCGGACGCGACGCGATGGCGGCGGCCGCCGGGCATGAATTTGCCGTGGACGCCGATGCGGACGGCAAGTCGCTGGACCAGGCGTTTTCCGTGCTGGCACAGCAGCTGACCGCGAGCCGGATCCGTCAGTGGGTCGAGGAGAAGACGCATGTGGCGCTGCTCGTGGGACCGGATTCCGATCCGCATCAGGTGCGGCGCTGGATTCTGGACCATGGCCTGTGCGAAAACGAGTTGCTGACGGTGGAGGAGGGCGCCGTGCCGTGCGGATTCTTCCTGCCGAAGGAGAAACTGGCGGTCCTGACGATCCGCGAGCTTTTCGCGCTGCCGTACCGCCGTCGGAGCATGGCGCACGAGCTTCAGGTCGAGGACGATACGCCGCGGACCGAGCCCGTGTCGCGCGAAGATGCGGCGGGCGTGGTTTCGGCGGGCGACCTGGAGGAGGGCGACTACGCGGTGCACCTCAATTTCGGCATCTGCCGTTACCACGGGCTGGACATGACCGAGGCCGCCGGGGCGCGCGTCGAGATGATCGTGCTGGAATTCGGCGATGACCAGGTGGTGCGGATTCCGGTGCGGCAGGCGCACCTGGTCACGCGCTACGTCGGGTCGAAAAATACGCGCATCACGCTCAGCCGCCTCAACTCCGGCCGCTGGAGCAAGGCTTGCGACGAGGCGCGCCACTCCGTGCAGAGCCTGGCGTTCGAGATGCTGAAGATCCAGGCTGTGCGTATGAAGAAGGCGGGCACGGCGTTCCCGAAGGACGACCCGGAACAGGAGCTTTTTGAACAGGCGTTCCCGTTCAGGGAGACCCCGGACCAGCTGCGCGCCGCCGCCGAGATCAAGTCGGACATGGAGTCGCCGCGTCCGATGGACCGTCTGCTGTGCGGCGACGTGGGCTACGGTAAGACCGAGCTGGCGATGCGTGCGGCGTGCAAATGCGCGCTCGCGGGGCGCCAGGTCGCGATGCTGGTGCCGACGACCGTGCTGGCGCAGCAGCATTACATGACATTCAAGGAGCGGTTCGCGGGGACCGGGATCGTGATCGAGCAGCTTTCGAGGTTCCGCACGAAGCCGGAGCAGCAGCGGATCATCGAACGCCTCAGGAACGGCGCGGTTGACATCGTGATCGGCACGCACCGGCTGGTGCAGAACGACGTCGGGTTCCGGGACCTCGGGCTCGTGATCGTCGACGAGGAACAGCGGTTCGGCGTGCTGCACAAGGACCGCCTGAAACGGCTCCGCGCAACCGTGGACGTGCTGACCATGACCGCCACACCCATCCCGCGCACCCTCCACATGTCGCTCTCCGGCATCCGCGACCTCAGCACGCTCATGAACGCGCCGGTGAACCGGCTGCCGATCCGCACGGTCTTCGCGCAGTACGACCGGAACCTGGTGCGCGTGGCGATCGAACGCGAACTGAACCGGGGCGGGCAGGTGTACTATCTGCACAACCGCGTGAAGTCGATCGACAAGGTCGCGATCGAAATCGGGGCGATGTTCCCGGACGTCCCGCTCGGCGTCGCGCACGGGCAGATGGACAAGGGCGAGCTTGAAGTGGTGATGTCGTCGTTCATCGAGGGCAAAACGAAGATCCTGGTCTGCACCTCGATCATCGAGTCCGGCATCGACATCCCGAACGCGAACACCATCATCATCGAGCACGCCGACCGGTTCGGGCTCGCCGAACTCTACCAGCTCCGCGGCCGCGTGGGGCGCTGGGTGCGGCAGGCGTACGCGTACATGTTCCTGCCGAAGGACGGCATCCTGACCGGGGACGCGCGCAAACGCATGGCGGCGATCCGCCGCTACACGCACCTCGGGTCCGGGTTCCAGCTCGCCATGAGCGACCTCGAGATACGCGGCGCGGGCAACATCCTGGGCGAGGAGCAGAGCGGCCAGATCAACGCGGTCGGATTCCATCTGTACTGCGAACTCCTGCGCGACTGCGTGGCGATGTTCAAGGGCGAGAAACTGCCGACCGCGCCGGACTGCGAGCTCCACCTCGATTTCCTGAGCTTTGCGGTCGAGCCGCCGCCCGGCATGATCGCCGCCGGCATCCCGCCGGGCTACGTCGAGTCGCCGCGCGTGCGCCTGCACTGCTACCGCAGGCTCGCGATGTTCACCGACGAACATGACCTCGACGCGTTCGCGGAGGAGCTGCGCGACCGGTTCGGACCGGTCCCCGCGGAGGTCGACCATTTCCTGATGACGTGCCGGATCCGCCTCGCCGCGGCCGCCGCCGGCATTTCGTCCGTGGAGTGCCGCGGCAATCTGGTTTATCTGGAGAAAAACAAGCGCATGTTGCGGCGCGACGGCATGATCCCGATGATCCTGGCGAAGGCGACGCCTGCGCAGAAACTGAAACTGGTCCTGCGCACCGTGCAGGAGTTCATCCCGCTCGCGAGACAGGGCTGATTATTTGAAGCCAAAAAGAAGAAGGAGGCCGTACCACTATGAAAATGACCGCACTCATGAACGACATCACGAAGCTCGGTGTCGACGCGATCGTCAACGCCGCGAACTGCTCCCTGCTGGGCGGAGGCGGCGTCGACGGCGCAATCCACCGCGCCGCCGGGCACCAGCTCTACGATGCCTGCCTCAAATTCGGCGGCTGCAATACCGGCGAGGCGCGCATCACGCCCGGGTTCAATCTGCCCGCGCGCTTTGTAATCCACACGCCCGGTCCGGTCTGGCGCGGCGGCTCACACGGCGAACCAGAACTGCTGCGTTCGTGCTACCTGAACTCGCTGGCGCTGGCGGAGGAGAACGGATGCCGCACGGTGGCGTTTCCGGGCATCAGCATCGGCGTGTACCATTACCCGCTTGAAGCGGCGGTGAAGATCGCCGTGGTGGCGGTCGGCACATGGGAGGGGAAACTGCCCGAGGAGGTCGTCTTCTGCGCGTTCTCCGAAAACGTGCTGGAAGCGTACCAGCGCGCGCTGGATGAGTTTCGGGCATAAAACGAGGATTTGTCCGCATGAAGATGTCGAGCTGGATTCTCTGTGCCTTATCCGTCGTTGCGGGCATGTTTTTTGCGCCTCGCAGCGAAGCGGAAGACGCCCCGGAAAAAAACGCGCCCGACATCGTGATCCCGGCTCAGCTTCCGCAGGGGCATCCGCGCATCTACGCTACGGCCGCCGAGCGGGAGGTCCTGCTTGAGAAAATCAAAACGCAGAAATGGGCGGGCGACAGGTATGCGCGGTTCGAACGCGAGGTGAAGCCCTACGTGGAGCGCCATAAGAGCGACCCGGATTGGATTATCTCGCGGATGCAGATGAACTGGGAGGAGGGCAAACGCCACACCATTTTTCACGCGAAGGACAATGCCGTCCCGCTCGCTGGGAGGTCGGGCAACGCGAAGTACCCGACGGTGCGCGTGGCGGCCGGACGCGTCGGAAACGGCACGGAACAGAAACTGGAGGAACTGATTCCGTTCGGCGACGGCAACCTGAAGCTCACGCGCGACGGAAAGACCGCGGACGTGCCGTTCGATGAAACCGGGCTTGCGTTCGAGAACGAGAACCAGGCGATCCTGGAACTGGCGCTCCGTGCCGCCATCGTGTATTATTTTACCGGCGACGAAGCGCACGCGAAGTTCGCGGCGGACATCCTTTGGGTGTTCGTGCGCGGGGCGGCGCAGCAGGAACAGCTGAACCCGGAGGACGTCGGACCGGACGGGAAAGGCGGGGTGAGCCCGCACGGATTCCTGAGCTACGAAACGCTCGGCGACGGGCGGCGTTATCTGGCCGTGCCGCTCATCTACGACTTCATCTATCCGTACCTCGACAAGGTGTATTTCGAGTCGGACGAGTTCAAGAATGGCCGGACGGGGCAGGGCGCGATCTGGTCGCCCGGTCATCCGCAAGGCAAAAAATGGGCGTTCGGGCAGTTCACCGTGATGTTTCAGAAGATGGTCGAGAACAAGATCACGCGGGGCGGCGGATTGCTCGGAAACTGGAACCTGAACGAGCATTTGTGCGCGATCCCGTACGCGCTCGCGATGGACGACGACGCGGACATGCCCGGCGGAAAGGGGCGGCGGTATTACCTGGACCAGTTGCTGAACCGCACGACGCCCGGAAACGGCGCATACAAGGACGTGGTCGCCGCCAATCTTCAGCCGGACACCGGACTGTGGCCGGAAGCGCCCGCGGGCTACGGGCAAAGTTCCATCCAGATGCTCGTGCAGTTCGGCTGGCTGTACAACAGGTCGGGAATCCGCGTGCTGGACGGACAGCCGCTCCTGATGAAGGGGGCGTTCGCATTCCCGCAGGTGGCGTTCCCGAACGGGCGCTCCACGGCGTGGGGCGACGGCAGCTACGCCGCGATGTACACGCTTCAGGCGGAGCTGATGATCGCGTATGCGCGGGAGAAGGGCGACCGCGAACTGGAGGACATGTTCACCGCGATGCTGAATTTCGCGGGCGGACGCGACTTCGGCGGCGATCACTGGCTGCCGCTCTTCGCGTTCGTGCCGGAGTTGCGCCCGGTTGAGTCGAAACCGGCGAGTCCGCGCGTTTCGTTTAGTCCGGCGCACGCGCTCCTGATGGGGCGTTCGTTCAGCGAAACGGGCAAGCCGGAGGACGCGCTGGCGTACAGCGTGTACGGGTTCGCGGAGGGCTCGGGGCATTACCACGAAAACGGCCTGGCGATGGAGCTGTATGGCGGCGGGCACATCCTCGGATGCGATTTCGGCGCGGGTCCGAACTACTGGGACATGCAGCACCGGATGTTCAACCGGATGGCGGTCGGACACAACACCGTGGTCGTGAACGGCGCGGAGATCGGCTCGAAGGACTATCTGCCTCTCAAAATCAACCTTGCCGACCCGATGCCCGTGCCGAGCGAAGATCCGAAACCGGGAAAGTCAGAAAAATATCAGTTTTCCGATGTTTCGACGACCTTGAATCTGAAATCACTGAAGGCTGAGTTGAGGCGTGTGAACGCCATCGTGCGGACCTCGCCGAAGACCGGGTTCTACCTCGACATTTTCCGCGTGAAGATGCTGGAGGGCGAGGGGAAGACGTTCGACTACCTCTACCACAACCTCGGGACGGGATCCCGCTTCGAAATGGACGGAGGCAGGGAGCTTTCTCCGTTCGATCCCGCGTCCGGGTTCGGGTACAGTTATCTGAAAAACGTGCGCGGCATGGAGGGAACGGGCGCGATCAAGGGGAGTTTCGACGTCGGGAAGGACGGTCTGAAGATGAATGTCTTCATCCCGGGAAATGAGCTCCGGCGCGAGTTCTACACGGCGGAATCGCCCGCGAACTTCCGGTATTTCGACAGTTTCTTCCGGGAAAAGCCCGTGCCGACGCTGATGATCCGCCGGACGGACGCCCATACCTGGGACCGGCCGTTCGTCGTGGTGTACGAACCTGTCCGCGCGGATGACGGAGGACCGCATGTCAAATCCGTGCATGTCCTCACGGACAGACAGTCGACCGTTGAAATGGTAATCGGATTGGACGACGGAAGCTTTTATGTGATTGACAACACAGCCGGGGCGGAACCGGACGGCAGGGACAGTGAGTTTTCCGTCCAATCGAATTCGGGGCCGGGCATCATAGATCGTGAACCAGGCTCCTGAGAATAACAAATGAGGCGGATTGCGTCCCGGGGACGGCTGGATCAGAACATACGGCGGACGTACTCGAAGAGGATAACGGTGGCGGCCTGGGCGACGTTCAGGGATTCCGCGTCGCCGGGCATCGGGATGTTCAGTCCGCGCGAGTTTTCGAGTTCGGCAACGCCGGTCGCCTCGCAGCCGAGGATGATTGCGCTGCGGTCGAAGAGGTCAGGCTCCAGAAAGACGTTGCCGCCGCTCGCCGGAAGCGTCCGGTAGCAGGTCTTCACGCCGAGCTTGCGGATGTCCGCGGCGAGTTCGGTCAGGTCGCCGCCATAGCGGATTTTCAGGGAGAACTGCGCGCCCGACGCGGACCGGACGACCTTGTCGGAGAACGGGTCGGCGGTGCCGCGCGTGAGCCAGACTTCGTGCAGTCCGACGGCGCGCGCCGTGCGCAGGATGGTGCCGAAATTGCCGGGGTCGCCGACGCGGTCGAGTACGAGCGCAAAGGGATCCGCCATGGGCGCGTCGAGCGGGACGGGCGCCGGGCGGCGCGACAGGACGAGGATGCCCTGCGAATGCACCGTGGGGGCGATGCGGTCGAATTCGGATTGAGGCAAAACGACGGGCTCGACTGGCGCGGGGAAGGGCAGGACGGTTCCTTCGCGGAGGATGACGAGTTCGACGAGGTCAGGCGCGAGCGTGACGACTTCACGGGACGCGCGGAGCCCGTCGCAGAAACAGTATTCGGAATCGCGGCGACCATGGCGCGTGCGGAGCGCGCGGAGCAGCGATTCGGTGCGTCTGGTGAGACCGCCGGATTCTGACATCCGATGGGAGCCCGGCAGGTCAGGCGGCGGGCGTTTCAGCCGGAGCCGCGGTCGCGGGCGCGTCGGCTGGCTTGGCTTCGGCGGGCTTTTCCGCCGGGGCGGGCACGGTCACGGACGCGGTTTTCGGATGGATTTTCTCGTCGAGCTGCCTGGCGAGGGACGCCCAGTATCCGTAGATGGCGGAGGTGCCCTCGGCGGCCGCGGCCGTGAGGTTGATCCGCTTCAGCGCGGCGTCGGCCTTCATCATCTGGTCGAGGCCGGAGAAAATGCGCGCGGCGGAATATGCCGCTTCCACGCCGAGGTCGCGGGGCGTCTGGGAGAGTCCGGCGATGCGGTCGAATTCGGTCGCGGCGTCCTCTTTCTTGCCGAGCTGTTCGAGGAGGTATGCGGCGTCGAGCGCGGACCGCATCTTGATGTACGTTTCTGACTTGGAGGAGGATGCGACGGCGAGGAGCTGTTCGCGCGCCTTTTCCATGTCGCCGGGCTGGTTCGCGGCGATGAGTTCGCCCGCGAGGCGGAGACGTGCGAAATCCGCGGCCTTGTTGCCAGGATGCTTCGCGATGGCGGCTTCGAGTTCGGCGATGCTGCCCGCGTTTGCGAGTTCGCGGCGGGCGGCGAGTTCGGCGCGCTGGATCGCGCCCTGGATGATGATCACGACGGAGACGAGCACGGCGAACGCGCAGACGCCGATGATCGCCTTCTTCCAGTTCAGAGCCATCCACATTTCAAATTCGTCCAGCATCGTGGAAATGGCGGGCTCCTCCTGCGATGCGGCGGGGCGCTTGCGCTGCTGGACGTTTGCGAGCTGTTCGAACGACTCGATTTTCTTTTTATTTTTGTTTGCCATGGTGCGATATGTCCTGAAAAAGTGTTGGCGTTTTAAAATGATTCTTATAATATACTGCATTCCGCGCGCAAAATCAACTCGAAAAACGCGTTCCACCTCCCTTTTTTCGGTTTTTGTTCTCGATTTCCGCTCGCGCTTCGCGGTCAAAAACAGACTGAACCCGTGCAATCAGGTTCACCTGTACGAGCGTGTGCGAGCCCCCCTGGACGCAATGCATCCTTTCGGTAAGGCATCGTCTCATATCAGGAATCGGCTTTTTTCCCGTTCATCGCCTCGTAGTCCGCACGGGAAATGACCGTGCTGTACAGGCCGACGTTTTCATCGGAGTGCCGGTCGATGCCGGTATAGACCAGGCTTGCATCCTCGTATCGCTTGAACTTGTAGACGGCATCGTTCATCAGCGATTCATTGAAGACGTTGAGGGAAACAAGCAGTTCGAAATCCTTCACGTCCAGCCCCGTCACCTTTTTGAAAAGCTCCGGCTCCAGCTGCGTGATGACGTCCTGCAGGCTGTATTCGCGGTAGTCCGTCAGGTACATGAAGACGGGAACACGCGTCGCAAACTTGATCAGTTTCTCCTGAATCTGCTTGCGCATCGACTTGTATTCCTTTTCCTCTTCCGTCAGTTCCCGCTTTTGCTTCGGCGTCAGGTTTTCTTTTTCCTTTTTCGCCTTTTTCACGGCGTTGGACTTGTTGATGATGGTCTCGATCTCGGAGTTCAGACTGCGGAAGCCCTCGATCCGCATCAGCGCATCCATAGCCTCCTTATTGGCAAGCAGACGAGCCAGCGTGTCATTATCGACATTCACGAGCAGCGCGCTTTCCCAGCGTTTCGCAAGCAGAGTGGCGGAGGTACCCGCCATCGCGATATCCAGGATCTCCGCCGCGTTCACCTGACGCATCGCACTTCCATCGTAGGCAAGCACGGGCAGGAATTTGATGAACTCGCCGACCTTCTTTTCCGGATTGCCTTCCTTGATGTTCAGTCGACAGCTGTAATCCGAAATCTGGCGAAGCGCACGGTCCAGCGCGAAGTCGAACACATAGCACTCCTGCTTGACGATCTCGCGCTGTCCGTTATCCTTCGTGATCTCCCACGGGCTCTGTACGCGGAATGCCGCTTGGAAATAGGTCTCCGGCGAGGCGAGATTCCGCAGCATGAAAATCCCCGTCCACGGTCGGATCGTTACGCCCGTGGTCAGCTTGCCACAGGAGAGTGTGATCGTCTTGGATTCCAGGGGATCGTCCATGGAGTCTCGGACAGGCTGAAGCGCGTCCACACCGATTCCGGCGTCCGAACCCGCGCAGACATTGACTTTGTAGGCGTGGTAAAAATTGTTCTGCCGCTTCGCCAGAAGATTCGCCATCGCCTGACACGAGGCAACGTTGGGCATGAACCACAGCGTATGGGACAGCACATTCAGGAGCCGCGTATCGGAGAACGGCATCGGCGGTTTCTGAGCTCCCAGCTTCAGTTCATCGACCGTAGTTTCCAAATACGCCCCGCGAATCAGGTCCAGCCATTTCTGAACATACTCCTCGAACTTGAACCTGGCTCTGCTGCCGATTCCTTCCGCAGAAAAGAACACATTCAGGTCGAACTCGTCGAACTCGCCCTGTCTGGCGATCCGCTGGATACTCTCCGGGATTTTGTAGGTCAGCATGACCATGCGGGGAAGAGCCGCATACGGATTGACGTCCCCGGTCTTCGCCTTGTACTCAGGGAAGTCGGAGAGTTCCGGCCATTCGTCCTTGCAGCGCTGCTCATCGGAATACGTCCAGTTGTAAATCTGCTCCTCGATGAACTCGCCGGAGTTCAATGCCCGGAACGGTGTGCCGGAGAGATACAGGTAATACTCCGACGTGATCGGCAGCCACGTTTCATCGTAGGCATTGCCCGCGTCGTATTTGGAGAGGTCTTCTTCGAACGCGTCCTCGTCGGACTCGAACAGCTTTCTCGCGTTGTCCTTCCATGCACCGAAATGGTATTCGTCGAAAATGACCATGTCCCAGTTCGTTGCATGGACCCATTCGTTGTTCGCCTTGATGCCGCCCGTATCCCGGTTCACGCCGAGAAAATCCTGAAACGAACCGAAGCACACGATCGGACGATTCTTGTCCGCCTTCCGGTATTGCTCGTCGTTGGTCGGACCGTGGGGATCGGTCGGACGGGTAATGAACTGCCACCCCTCGAAATCGACGTGCGTCATCAGGTCTTCGCGCCAAGCCGTCTGAACAGCGGGTTTGAAGGTGAGGATGAGGACCCGCTTCATCCCCATTTTCTTCGCGAGCTGATAGGCGGCGAACGTCTTTCCGAAGCGCATCTTCGCGTTCCACAGGAATTTCGGGATTCGACCGCCTTCTTCCTTTTGGACGGCTTGGAAATATCGCATGGTCTTCTCCACGGCCTGTGCCTGTTCCGGGCGCATTCCAAAGGTCTGCGTACGGTCTTCGACATTCTCCGTGCCGTTCTTCACGGCTACGACCGCCGCCCTGACATCGGCCAGGGAACACCGGAACCATTCGTTGCGGTCCTCGCCTGCGTTCAGCTGCCGCTTGCCCTTTGCTTTCAGGACAGCGTGAACTTCATGGTCGGTGAAACAGCTCCCGTCGTTTTTCATCGCGGACCACTCTCCGAGGATGCGGTACGGCACGGCTGCCGTGTGTGTCTGCTCCTTCACGCGGGTTTTAACATCGCGTTCGGTATAACCAACCTTGATATAGCCTTGATGGGAGGCGACGCCGACGAACTCGTAGGCATAAACCACAGGACGAGATTCCGGTCTTTGAGGAAAGAAAGCTTGTTCAGGCATTAGTCATCTCCTTCAAGATTCATCGGCCGGATCATGGAATCAATGAAAGCGATTTCTTCTTCAGAAATTCCATATTTCGCATATAACTCTTCGTCAGTCCAATGTTTTTTGAAATTTTGCTGAGGAACCAGCTGATAGACACCTCTGGGAGCATTCTGCGAGTTTTTTTTCAGCAACACCAGAAATCTGAAAAACTTCGTTGCAATATAAGACATGACATTTTCGCATTCCGCCTTATTCTTAAATGGACCAATTACCAGGTAACTCTCGTTGCAAATAGTGTTCGGTGCCCCATAAAACGGCTTCGGCAAAATCGGATGCGGAAAGGTATCGCTGCCACTTCCTGCTTTTGCTATGAAAACCTTTTGCCAGGGAATCATCTCACGTCCCCTCGTTATGTCTTTAAGGGGGGCATACGCTACAGTCCCACGTACTTCACGGTCATTTCCGCTTACATAGATGTTCACATCAGAAGATGAATGCCTTGTTTTGTTCCCCTTATATGTGTTCGGCAAACCAAACGGCAACCTCGAACTTACCAGATTCATCATAGAAGGTTCGTGAAAAGTGTTTACTTTGTGTAATATGTTTACTGCCTCGTTGTATCGGATAAATGTATCGCATCCTTTTTCCAAAAGCGGACGTTTAACAGGTCCGTATACCTCATTCCCCTTATGAGAAAAAACGGAACAATCGCCCGGATTATCCCTATTCCAAAGAAAGTATGATACCCCGCCTTTAATTTGTACGCCGGAAAAACAATCAGAAGCTTCAAGATAATCATGAATAATGCGCAATCGATTATCATGCAACATAGAGTCGCGGTATTCATCCAATCCTTTTCCGCCAGTGAACCACCTTGACGGTGTAATCATCGTAATGTAACGTGGATTCAGTTTCTTAGCTCTTTCGACGAATAAATGATAAATAGGTTTTGCGCTTGCTCCATTGCCGCCCCCATCGTTCAATTGATATGGCGGATTACTGATAATGACATCAAATCTCATATTGAATATTTTCTCCGGTTTCAATGTGTGGATCATTTCGTAAGCATGGGATTCCAGTTCTGGAGCCCGGTCGTATTCCTGTTTCGATGCCCCACAGAATACGCATTTCCCGTCTTCCCATTTGTGCCGTATGTTTTGGAACCGGATGTTTCCGGCAGGGGTATCGAACTGCGTCACGGAATAGGCGCTATTTGCGGTCTTGGAACAATAGAGGCTCCGACGGGAAAGATGCGCGGTCAACTCAGTGATGGCGATGCCGAAGAGCTGTTGTTTGAAAATGTGGTCGATGCGCTTCTGCAAATCAGGATAGACGGGTTCCAGTCCCTTCAGGAGACGCTTGGCGATCTCGCGCAGAAAGACGCCGCTCTTGCAGGCAGGATCGAGGAACGTTGTGTTCGGATCACGGAATAGTTCCTGTGGCAGCATGTCCAGCATGGCGTTTGCTACACTCGGCGGCGTGAACACCTCATCGTTCGAGAGATTCGCGATGCAGGACAGGACATCCGGGTTGTATCCGGGTTCAGGGCTGGGTGTCATAATTCTGCGGCCTCCTGTAGTCAAATATGTATTGCTGAAGGAAAATCGGCTCGACCTCACCGTTTCGGTCGGCGAACAGATCCATCTGCCCGGTCTTGCGGATGCTGTCCTCGATGGTAGCGCTCTGCATGAGCTCTGCAAAGGAGTAATCCTTGCGCTGGATGCGCGTGTCGTTGAAGGGCAGCGTCCATTCGGAGAAAATGATCGGCTTGCGCGTATCCTGCTGATGCTCGTCGACGCACATCAGCGTCAGAGCATTCCCGCAGACAATGTTGCGACTCAGAATGAACCGGACCGTGCTCCGGCAGGCTTCATCGACTTCATTGCCGCAAACCACCTCATATTCGGCATTCCAAATGTCGTACAGGCGTTGACGGCAGGCGATCACATTGTCCTGGAGCAGGTCCACGCCGTAGATGCTTGCCACGGCGATGACCGACTGCTTTTCGAATTCGAAGGGAACGACCGTTTGCCGTTTCGGCGGTGTGGCGCGTCTTTTCGCCGCTGCGAGCTTCCTGCGCAGGATTTCCACGACGAAGTTTCCGTCTCCGCAGGCGGGCTCCAGGAAACGGCTGTCGACGCGTTCGGTTTCCTGCTTGACCAGATCGAGCATGGCGTTCACTTCACGTTCAGCAGTAAAGACCTCGCCATGGTCGGATACTCGTTTTCTGGATTTGACCTGGAGGCCGGTTGTCATTGCGGACCTCCAAGGCAAAAAGAAACCCCGCTCGGACAGGCGTTGATGCCTGTTTCAAGCGGGGAAGTAACAGTCCTCCGAGCGTCAGATGAGGAGGACTGTATTAGCAGAGCAGAGCAGAGCAGAGCAGAGCAGAGCAGAGCAGAGCAGAGCAGAGCAGAGCAGAGCAGAGCAGAGCAGAGCAGAGCAGAGCAGAGCAGAGCA
>CADCMR010000023.1:0-12190 GCA_902802585.1 uncultured bacterium | reverse complement strand
GAGCAGAGCAGAGCAGAGCAGAGCAGAGCAGAGCAGAGCAGAGCAGAGCAGAGCAGAGCAGAGCAGAGCAGAGCAGAGCAGAGCAGAGCAGAGCAGAGATTGTACTTGATAACGGTCATTATTTGTTCCTTATGGAAGAAATCTTTTTTCACAAAAATATAGCATGGGAATCTCAATCATGCAAGCGATATGAAAAAGATTTTCAGCGAGAAAGGATGCGATGCGTCCACGCGTTGCCGTGGGCGGCTGCGCCGCCTCGGAAAGCTCACTCACGCTCGACATTCTTTTCCTTGACCGCGAGGCGTGAGTGACAAAGAGATGATTGAAACAGAATTGAATCCAGTTTCAAAAAACTGTGGTTCCGAGTGTCTTTTCCAGAATTGGGCGATTCAGTCTTTTTTCGGGCGCTTGATGGAGGAGCGGGAGGGGGGCTCGGTGCGGGGATCCTCGGGCCAGTTGTGCTTGGGGTAGCGGCCGCGCATGTCCTTCCGCACGAGGAAATACGAACCGTCCCAGAATTCGTCCAGGTTGCGTGTGATCTGCACGGTGCGCATGGCGGGGGAGAGCAGGTCGAACACGAGCGGGACGCGTCCGCCGGCGATCTTCGGGGAATGCGCGAGTCCGAAGACCTCCTGGAGCTTCACGCGCACCATCGGGGACGCCGGGTCGGAATAGTCGATGGCGATGTGCGAGCCGCTGGGGACCTCGAAGCGTTCGGGCGCGAGCGAGTTCAGCGTGGACTGTGCTTTCGGCGGGAGCATGGCGGCGAAAATGGCGCGGTAATCCAGGTCCGCGAGCTTGTCGAGGCGGCTGACGCCGTCGAGGTGCGGCGCGAGCCAGTCTTCGAGCGTGTCGAGCAGGTGCTGTTCCGAGCAGTCGGGGAAGCCCTCGCAGCCGTGCACGTGCAGGAAATGGATGCGGCGGAGGAATTTGAGCTGGGCGGGGGAGACGCCGAGCGAGGCGAAGCCGCGTTTGCGGACGGCGGCGACCACGAGCGAGGCGGTGTCGTCGCCGGGGCGCAGATTGGACGGCTTGCGTTCGATCGTGAGCGAGCCGACCGCCTTCACATTGAAGACGCGGACGCACAAAGCATCGTCGTCCCAGACCGTTTCGCGGCGCGTGCGGAAGAGGTCCGGCAGGGCTGCTTCGAGCTCGGCGACGTCGAGCGGGAGCGCGAGGCGGATCGTGGGCTGTCCGGAGAGTCCGCCGGAGTCCGCCACGGCGAGGTATTCCGAATCGCGGAGCGGGTCGCGCGCGCCGAGTTTCACGGTCATGCCGTTGGAGAGAAGGTATTCGGGGCGGTCGCCGCCGGAACGCCGCCGCGCGATGCGGTCGGGGTATGCCGCCGCAAGGACAAGTCCTTGACTGATACTGTGCCGGGGTTCGCTTCCGGCACGAGGTGGCGGGGCCTCCACTGCGGTTGTGCCGGGCTTCGCTCCGGCACGAGGCAAAGCCGCTTCAAGCTGAGAGACTGCCTGGCGGATGCGAGAGAGAGTTTGTCTGTCTACTGGATGCGCGGACGCCTTGTCGAGCACAGCGAACCGTTCGGCGAGGTCGGCGGTACGCGGATTGAGAAGCGGGTCGCGGTCGGAGAGGATGGCGGCGATCATGAGCGCTTCGCGGCGGAGTCCGTGCGCGTCGGCGAAGAGGATGGCGTTTGCGAGGCGCGGATGCACGGGCAGCCGGTGCAGGAGCTTGCCGTGCGGGGTGATCTGGCCGGTTTTTGTTGAAATCGCGCCGAGTCCGGTCAGCAGGTCGAACGCGTAGTCGAGCTTGACCTCGGGCGGCGGCGTCATCCAGGGCAGGGCGGCGGCCTTTTCGCGGACAACGCCCCATTGCGCCAGCTCAAGCGCGAGCTCGGTGAGGTCGGCGTGTTCGATCTCCGGCGGGGCGAAATCGGGCATGGCGTTCTGTTCGTATTCGTGCCAGAGGCGGATGCAGACGCCCGGCGCGGTGCGTCCGGCGCGACCGCGGCGCTGTTCTGCGGAAGCTTTCGAGATCCTGACCGTGCGGAGCTGGTCCATGCCGGACGCGGGGGAGAAGAACGGCATGCGCGCGAGACCGGAATCGACGACGATGCGGATGCCGGGGATGGTGATGCTGGTTTCGGCGACGGGCGTGGCGAGGATGACGCGGCGGCGGTCCGAGGGCGTGAACACGCGGTCCTGTTCGGCGGCGGAGAGCGAGCCGTAAAGCGGGAGGACCTCGAAGTCGTGGCGCATGGATGCGAGTTCGGCGGCGGTGCGATGGATTTCCGCCTCGCCGGGGAGGAAAACGAGCGCATCGCCCTCATGCAAGCGCATGGCGTCGAGCACGACCGAGGCGGCGTGCGGTTCGACGGGCGCGCCGGGTTTCAGCGGGTCGTAGCTCACATTGACCTCGAAACAGCGTCCCGAGGCGTTGACGATCTCGGTCCCCTGTCCGAGCAGCCCGGCGGCGGAATCCGCGTCGAGCGTGGCGGACATGAGCGCGATGCGGAGGTCGTCGCGGAGGATCGAGCGGGCGTCGAGCGTGAGGGCAAGCGCGAGGTCGGCGTGAATGCTGCGTTCGTGGAATTCGTCGAAGATCACGGCGGAGACGCCCTCCAGCGACGGGTCGCGCTGGAGCATGCGCGTGAGCAGCGCCTCGGTCACGACCTCAATGCGCGTGTCCGCGGAAACGAGCGCCTCGAAGCGCGTGCGGTAGCCCACGGTCTTCCCCGGCGGCTCGTTCAGGAGCGACGCCATGCGCCGTGCCGCGGCGCGCGCGGCGATGCGGCGGGGTTCCAGCATGACGATCTTCCCCCCGGGCAGCACGCCCGGCTCGAGCAGGGCGAGCGGGACGACGGTGCTTTTGCCCGCGCCGGGTTCCGCCGTGATGACCAGCGGACGGCAGGCGCGGGCGGCGTCCGCGATTTGCGGCAGGACGGCGTCGACGGGGAGTCCGGAGCGGATCATTACGCGAGGCGCTTTTTGAGCTCGGCGAGGAGGCGTGGCATGATCTCGCCCGCCTTGCCGCGGATGTAGATGTCGGTGATGTGCCCGGTGAACGCGGACTGTTCGGGATTGACCTCGATGACGACCGCGCCGCGGCGTTTGGCTGTGTGCGGCACCATGCAGGCGGGCATGACCTCGCCGGTGGTCCCGCTGACGAGGCACACGCTGCACGATTCGGCGTCCGCGAACGACTGCTCCATGGCGTGCTCGGGGATGGATTCGCCGAAGAAGACGATGTCGGGTTTCAGGAGCCCGGCGCACTTCGGGCAGGACGGCGGATTGCCGGCGAGGAGGTCGGCGGTCGGCGGACCGGAGAACGAGCATTCGGTGCAGCGGAGGCGTCCGAGCGTGCCGTGGAATTCGATCACGTTCTTCGAGCCGGCGGCCTGGTGGAGGTTGTCGATGTTCTGCGTGACGAGCGAGAAGGCGACGCCCATCTTTTCTAGCTCGGCGAACGCGAGGTGGGCGGCGTTCGGGGCGCATTTACCCCAGAGGTCGTAGAAGATGGAGCGGATGCGGTTCCAGGATTCGACGGGATGCCGCATGAAGTGGTCGATCTCGAAGAAATCCGGGTTCACCTGCTGCCAGAGGCCGCCCGCGCCGCGGAACGGCGGGATGCCGCTTTCGACCGAGACGCCGGCGCCTGTGAAGATGAGAAGGTTCTTTTTTTCGGCGATGACGTCCGCCGCGGACAGGATGGGATCGGGATTCATAGGGCGAAAACTCCAAAAAAGTGAAAAAAATCCGGTTTAAAATACGTGTTGCATTTGTATATTTCAAGACTTGTTCTATTTTTTAAAGAGAACTTTTTTCCCGAAAGGAGAACGAGACCATGAAACGAATCCTAGCCGCGTTGATGCTGGCATTGACCATGACCGCCGGAGTGCGTGCCGCCGAGCTGAAGATAGCCGTGATCGACATGCAGAAGGCGTTTCAGGAATACGAGAAGACCAAGACCATCGAGATCAAGCTGAACCAGCAGATGGAGGTGTTCAAGGAGTATTCCAACCAGCTGAACCAGCAGTACCAGAACCTGCGGAAACAGTACGAGTCCGCCCGCGACGACTCGCAGAACATCGCATACTCCGCCGCCGAGCGCGAGAACAAGCGCCAGAAGGCGCAGCAGCTGTACGAATCGCTGAAGCTGAAGGAGCAGGAGATGACCAGCTACACCGAGAGCCGCAAGACGCAGATCCGCGACATGTATACGAAACTGCGCGGCGAGGTGGTCGACGAAATCCGCAAGGCGGTCCACAACAAGGCGGTGCTCGAAGGCTACACGATCGTGCTGGACCAGTCCGGCGAATCCCTGAACGACGTCGGGTTCGTAATCTACGTCCAGCCCGGGCTCGACATCACCGATTCAATCATCCAGGACCTGAACCGCGGGTACCGCAAGAACGCGAAGGATCCCGCCGGGGCGGCGGCGTCCGGGAAATGAGCTGAAATGAGCTGAACCGGACATGGATTTGAACTTGAATCTTGAAACTTGAATCAAAAACACCAAACTTACCCATAAGAGGTTTTGAAATGAGCAAAGAATACAAAGCATCCGAACTCGCGGAAATCATCCGCGGCACGGTTGTGGGCAATCCCGACGCCGTGGTCAACGCGGTCAACTCGCTGAAACTGGCGGAACGCAATGAAGTGTCGTTCCTCAACAACGCGAAATATCTGAAGGCGCAGCGCGAAAGCCATGCGGGCGTCGTGCTGGTGCCGAACGACTGGAAATACGAGCCGCCCGAGGGGCAGACGAACATCCACTGCGAAGACCCGGACAAGGCGTTCACCAAGCTCTGCACGATTTTCGCGCCGGAGCCGCTCGACTACCCCGTCGGCGTCCACCCGACCGCGTTCGTCCACCCGACCGCGAAGCTCGCCGAGGGCGTCCACGTGGGGCCGAACGCCGTCATCATGGAAGGCGCTGAGATCGGCAAGAACACGAAAATCTGCGCCTGCGCCTACATCGGCCAGGAGGTGAAGGTCGGCGAGAACACCACAATCTACCCCGGCGTGTGCATCATGCACCGCTGCATCATCGGCAACCGCGTAATCATCCACGGCAACGCCGTGATCGGCGCGGACGGCTTCGGCTACAACGCCACGTTCCGCGGACTCGTGAAGGTGCCGCAGAACGGCATCGTGCGGATCGACGACGACGTGGAGATCGGCGCGTGCTCGACCATCGACCGCGCGCGCTTCGGCATGACGTGGGTCAAGAAGGGCGTGAAGATCGACAACCAGGTCTTCGTGGCGCACAACGTGATCGTGGGCGAATCCTCCGTGCTCATCGGACAGTCCGGCGTGGCGGGTAGCGCCGAGCTCGGACGCGGCGTGGTGCTTCAGGCGCGCGCGGGCGTCAACGGCCACATCACCATGGGCGACGGCTCCAAGGTGCTCGGCTGCTCCGCTGCCCAGAAGAGCACGCCCCCCGGCGAAACCGTATTCGGCGTGCCCGGCGAAAGCCAGGAGGCGTACCTCGAGCGTTTCGCCCTGCCGATCCGCGTCCGCAAGCTCATGGGCCGCATCGAAAAGCTTGAGGCGAAGGTCGCGGAAATCGAAGGCAAGGACGACGGGATCAAGGCGATCAAGGACATGCTTGACAGTTTTTGTGAGAGAGATGACAAACCTAAAGACAGGATACTCGAACTCGAAGAGGCCGCCGGAGGAAAACAATGAAACGCGAACCCGCCGAGCTTCAGAAAGAGATTCTGGCGCTCAAGGAGCAGACCGGGGCGACCATCCTCGCGCACAACTACGTGGACGGCGCGATCCAGGACATCGCGGATTTCTGCGGCGACTCGCTTGAGCTCAGCGTCAAGGCGCAGAAGTATCAAGCGGACCTCATCGTCTTCTGCGGCGTTCGCTTCATGGCGGAGACCGCGAAGATCCTGTCGCCCGATTCCCGCGTGATCCTGCCCAACTCCACCGCCGGTTGCCCCATGGCGGATATGGCGCAGGTCGATGAGGTGCGGCGTTACCGGAAAGAACACCCGGACGAGATTCTTGTGGCGTATGTGAACAGCACCGCCGCCGTGAAGGCGCAGGTGGACTGGTGCTGCACGTCCGGCAACGTGGAACGCGTGCTGAACGCGATTCCGGCTGACGCGAAGATCATGTTCCTGCCGGACCGCAACCTCGGCGCGAACATGACCGACAAGCTCGGTCGCCCGATGTCCCTGTGGAACGGCTGCTGCCCCATCCATGACCACATCACGCTGGAGAGCATCCGCGAGGCGCGTGCGGCGCACCCGGACGCCGAGGTGCTGGTGCACCCCGAATGCCGTCCGATGATCGTGGCGGCGGCGGACTGCGCGCTCAGCACGGGCGGCATGCTCCGGCATGTCTCCGAATCGCTGTTCAAGGAGTTCATCATCGGCACCGAGCTGGGCATTATCCACCGTATGCAGCGGGAGAATCCGGACAAGGTATTCCATCCGCTGCTGCCGAAAGTGGTCTGCGCGGACATGAAGAAAATCACGCTCGAAAACGTGCTGGCGGCACTTCAGGGGAAATGCGAGGAGATCGTGCTTGATCCCGAGATCATGGACGCCGCCCGCAAGCCCATCGAACGCATGCTCGCACTGAAATAAGTCTCGGGGTAAGCTCGCCTGCGCTTGATATTCCTGTTCGTTGACCGCGAGCCGCGCGCGGCGGAGGTTGACCATGATCGTGCCGGGAGGGCACTCGTGGGTAGAGCCGGACTTACGCTCCGGCAAAAGAGTACACCCGCAAGGCAAGAGAAAGCCCCCGTACCGGATTTCAGTACGGGGGCGGTTCATTTGCCTTGCCTGATTGGATAGGACCTATACGTCCTATAAGACCTTATAGGTCCTATAATTTCCAGACTTACGACAGGTTGGCAAGGACCTGCCAGTTGGAAAGCTGTTTGTCTTCGATCAGCCATGCGCCGGCCTGACCGAGCGCGTCGCTTGCCCAGGCGATGTCGTCCGTGCCGTCACCGTTGAAGTCGCCGACGCCAGCGAGCGTCCAGGTGGAACGGTCGACCGCGCTGAGGATAGACCACGAGGAAAGGTATCCGTCGGAGACGCCCCAGATGCCGACCACGCCGACGTCATTGATCATGGCGATGTCGTGCGAGCCGTTGCCGTCGAAGTCGCCGGAGCAGAGGAAATTCCATTCCCTCGGATTCGCGACGCTGACCATGCGCCAGTCAACCGGATCCTCGACGATCCAAGTACAGTAGGCATTGTAGACGAGGTCGCCTTCGCCCGTGAAGGAATTGCGCCAGAGCATGTCGCACTTGCCGTCGGCGTTGAAGTCACCGGTGGAGACGCATTCCCATTCGGCGGAATATCCGTTGATGAGCGTCCAGGTTACGCCGCTCTCCCAGTAGCCGAGCAGACCGACGGTCTCGGACGCGCCGGTCGGATTGGCGATCAGGATGTCGTCAGTGCCGTTGCCGTTGAAGTCGCCGGTGCCGAGGATGTCCCAGCCGGCGCTCTTCAGGTTCAGCACCTGCGCCGTGAAGGTGCCGTTGCCGTTGGACATCTCGCCGACCACGTAGCCTTCCGTGTTTACGCGCAGGAAATCGTCGAGGCTGTCGCCGTTGAAGTCGCCGGTGCCGACGACCTCCCAGCCGGGATCGAGCGAGAGCCCGAGGCCCCACGGCTCGCCGTTCATGTAGATCGTGACTGTGGGAGCCATGGCTGTGCCGGTCACGTCGGATGTTTCGACCGCGAGCATGGCGAAGCCGTCGGCGTTGAAGTCGCCGTTGAAGAAACTCCAGTCCGGGGTCGGCGGGACGGGTTCGCCGCTGACCGTGACAGTGAGAACGTCTCCGGTCATGGGGTCGGCGTTCAGGCTCAGCGAGTAGTCCTTGCCGAGGATCGTCGTGGTCTGACCGACCGTGAGCGTGCCGAGGTTATCTCCGGCAAGGCTCTTCACCGTGATCGTCCCGCTGAACGCCGACGCGCCTCCGGCGAGGCTGTATGCGCCGTCCACCTGCGAATCGGAAACCGTGAGTGTGAAGTCCGGCGTGCCATCGATGAGCGAAAGGTTGTTCACGAGCGCATCACTCCAGGGGCTGACGCCCGAGATGTCGAAATCCAGGATGCCGCCGTCGAGGAACGAGATGGAACCGAAAGAGTCGTAGAGGTAGATGGAGCCCGTGACCTTGCCGCCGGACTCGACCGTGACGCCGTTCAAGACCGCCGTGGATTCCGTGCGGACTACGCCGCCATCGAGGACCGTCCCGTTGAACCATCCGCCGTTGCCGGCGATGACATTTCCGCCGGAAACCGTCAATCCCGTGACCAAGCCGGAATTCGTGATCTCCAGCGTTCCGCCTTCGATCGACCCGCCCTCGATCGTGCCTTCGACAATGGTCGTTCCATCAAGCATCGTGAAGCCGATGATCGAACCGCCAGTGGAAACATGGAGTTCTCCGTCCGTTTCGACTCCTTCCGCCAATCCGTTTTTGATGACCATGGTTCCGCCCTCGTACACGAACACCTCGCTGGCTGAGCCGCCGCACAGTTCAAAACTGGCACCCTCGCTCACGAACACCTGGTTTGCTGTACCGCCGGACAGTTTAAGACTGCCGCCGTCGTAGACCGGGGTGTGGTTCGCCACGCCGCCGGAGTAGACTATGAGTGTGCCGTTTTTGTCAATGGTGGTCATGTTGGCGACCGTGCCGGAATGTACCGTTGCAAACAACCAGTAGCTGTCTTCCAGGAGAAGTCCGGTGATCGTGTTGGGAAGGAATGTGCCGGGCGCATAGTCATCGGGAAGAATGACGGTTCCGCCGTTTTCCTTGATGCCCGTGGCAACACCGCCGCTATAGATATGGAGCAAACCGTCCTGATTGACGGTGATGCCGCTGCCGACGCCGCCGGAGGAAACTTCGAGGCTGCCGCCGTAGTTGATGAACGCATTGCTTACCTCGCCGCCATCCTTGATGTTGAGGATGCCTTCTTCATTGATTATGACGTCATGCGCGAACATCCCGGAGGAAACGGAAATCTCCTCGTCGGTGATGTCGCCGGTGATGTCGCCGCCGCCCGCCACGACGACGGAAAGCGTGGAGCCGTTCAGTTCCAGCGAGTAGTCCTTTCCGCGGACGGTGATCGTCTGGCCGACCGTGATTTCGCCGGCGTATTCGACGGTGAATCCGTCGGTGCTGTACACGGTGATCGTTTCGGAGAAGCCGGCCGCGCCGGTCGCGAGCGTGTATGTACCGTCCTCCAGTGTATCGGAGACCGTGAGCACGCAGTCCGGTGTGCCGCCGATGAGCGAATAATTCGTCACGAGCGCCTCACCGCCGGGGGCGGCGACCGTAATGTCGAACTCGAGGATGCCGCCGGCGCCGAACGTGAGTCCGCCGCGGTTGACCTGGATCATGCCGGCGATCCTGCCGCCGGACTCGACCGTGGTGTCGTAAACCTCCGCCGCGGAAGCGACGCGGAGCACGCCGCTTTCGGTGACAATCCCGTTAAAATATCCGTGCAGGAACACGTTGACCAAGCCGCCGGAAACGAGAAGATTCGTCGCCGAACCGAATGCCCCGACATGCAGCATTCCGCCGGCGATCGTCCCGCTGCTGACGAGGAAATCGTTCTGGACGGAGCCGCCGTACAGGTTGAGCCCGAAGACGGAACCGCTGGAAATATAGAGGGAGCCTCCGTACATGGTAACGTCCATTGCGGAGCCAGGTCCGTAAACCTCCATGAGACCGCCGGAGGAGATCTGCGTATTGAACGCGCTGCCGCCGGAGGACACGGTCATTCTGCCGCCGGACTGGACACTCGTATTCTGTGCGGAACCGCCCGCCACATTGAGGCTGCCGCTGGAATAGACCACGGTCATGTCCGCGGTGCCGCCGGAGTAGACGTTGAGGATGCCGGCGGAATAGATGTTCGCGCTGACGGCGCGCCTGCCGCTGGTGACATCCTTCGTTTCGCTGGTGATGTCGCCGGTGATGACGTCGCTGCCGCTCCCGACCGTGACGGACAGGACGGAATCGGAGTCCAGGTTCAGCGTGTAGTCCACGCCGCCGATCTTGCTGGTCGATCCGACCGCGAGCGTGCCGAGCGTCGAGCCGGCGGCGTTCACCACGGAGATGGTCTTGTTGAATCCCGCCGCGTTTTTGGCGAGCACGTAGGAGGCTTCCGTCTGGTCGTCCTTGACCGTGAGCGTGTAGGTCGGCGTCCCCGTGACAAGCGAAAGATCTTTCACGAGCGCGACGGAGGAGGTGGTCGAACTCCTGGAGGTGATGTCGAAATCCAGGATGCCGCCGCTCTGGAAGGAAGCGGACCCGCCGGAGGCGAACGACAGTTCGCCGGTGACCTTGCCGCCGTAGGAAACGACCAGGGAGCCGTTCGAGACGACGTTCACGCGGCTGGCGATGCCGCGGTAGCCCACGAGCATGGTGCCGAATGTGGTCGTGCGGACGGCGGAGCCGCCGCTGCTAACGTTCATGGTGCCGCCGGAGGAGACCGTGGCGGAACTCATTACGCCGTCGGAGAAGACATTGGCCTTGCCGAAGACCGTTGTTTCGTACGCCGTGCCGCCGGAGGAGACGTTCAGCGTGCCGGAGACGGTCGTGCGATGGTCTCTGCCGCCGTCGTAAAAATTCATCGTGCCGCCGTTGTTGACAAGGGTGTATTCCGCTGTGCCGCCGGAGGAGAGGTTCAGCGTGCCGCTGTTGTTGACCGTGGTGTTCATCGCCCTGCCGCCGGAGGAGACGTTCAGTCTGCCGGAGAAGTTGGCAAAGACACTGGTCGCCTCTCCGCCGCTCAGCACATTCAGCCTGCCGCCGGAGTAGACCGTCGCGGCGGACGCGACCGTGTATTTATGGACGGTGGCATCATGGGTGATGTTCGCGGAGAATTTGTTGGCCTGGAACTGCACGTTCGCGCCGCTCTGGACATTCACGTAGCCGCCGTTTTCCTTGATGCCCGAGCCCGTCGCGCCGGAGGAGATGACCACGAATCCGCCATTGTACACCGTGACCATGTCGGCAGTAGCGCTTTCGTTGACCACGAGGGTGCCGGAACTGAGCATGGTTTCGCTCGCGAAGCCGCCGGAGTAGACAATCACCCTGCCACTGTCGTAGACCGTGGTGGAGAGCACGATGCCATTGTTGTTGACCCCGAGTTCGACGCCGGAAGAGATATAGTTGTTGTACGCGAAACCGCCGGGGGCGATATACATGTATCCGCCGGCGCTGACGCGATTGTTATTCGCGGTGCCGCCGGAGTAGACCCAAAAGAAGCCGCCGGAATCGACGACGGTGTTGCTCGCCTTGCCGCCGGAGGAAACATGCAGGTGGCCACTCAAGCCGATCGTGGTGGATTCCGCGACCCCGCAGAGAGAAACAATTCCCCGGTTGTTGATCAGCGTGTTGCTGATCGTGGCATATTGATTGGCAAACAGGGAACCGCCGCTCACGACCGTGTTGTACGCATACCCGCGGGTGATCCCGGCGGCGGACGACCTGCCGCTCACGTTCAGAAGTCCTCTTGACAGAACGACCGCGCTCCGGACGGCGCCTTCATCGACGTTGATCACTCCGCCGCTTGCCACGCAGGGGTTGACCGCGCTGCCGGAAAGGGCGATGCGCATGGACCCGTAGTTGTAGATGGATGCTCCGGAATCGATGCCGCCGCTGTAGATGTTCTCGTGTCCGCTGCTGTAGACGTTCGCGCTGACGACCTTGCCGCCGCTGGTGACCCAGACTGAGCCGGCTGACAGGATGCTGGGGGAAGATAGGATCATGCCGGAGGAGACGGTGGAGGTTCCGCTGGAGATGACGACTGCCATGGGAGTGTCCTTTCGTGCTGTGTTTTATATTATAGGGAACCTCTATCAATTCATTTTCGCGATAGTGTTCGACTGTTAACGGATAAGAACCGCCGGATGCGATTTTTGGTTACCATAAAATAAGCCTTTGTTATCGTTTTGTCAAGGCTTAAAGACGGGGAAAATAGTTTTTTCTGTGATTTTCTCGATGAAATCCTCTGTTTTATACGGTTTGTAACATCAAAGTGCAGTATCTGTCCATGTTGTATGCGAGGTTCCGCAACCCCAGCTTCACCTCGGCGGCCTTTATTCCGATTGTCCTCAGAATAACGTTTCCAGCTCGTTGAACCATCGCCCCGAACACGTGTTCTATCCTTGATCGGGTCTTGGATCGGGTCCGGTTCCCTTGCTTCTCCCATGAGGTCAAGGGCCGTCCCCGGCATCCTTTCCGT
>CADCMR010000022.1 GCA_902802585.1 uncultured bacterium | reverse complement strand
TCGTTTCGAGAAAACAACCTCATCCTATTTGGCGCTCCTTCAACTGGCAGCAAGCATAATAGTTTTGAGAAAGATTGCTTCTATTTAGGGATATACTCTAATTCGTTCGACACTGTCGAACGGTTTGCAATTAAAATCCATCTTCTGTCACCAGTGCTCCAAACGCACAGAGGAAGACGGACTATGCAACATGCGAGACATTCGTACCTTTTCATGTTTTCGCCGATTTGTTCCGATTCCGGCTTGCTTTTTCGCGGGCGTGGGTGTATGTTTATTGTTCAGGAGAAAAGGAGCCGTATTCCCCCTCAAAGACGGCTGAACAACAATCACGGGTAAACACGACACGCAGGCAGAGACAACAATGGCTATTCCGACAAACATACGGACACTGCTCTCCGGCAACGTGGTCGAGTGGGCGCGCATTGAGTTCAAGAAAACATGGGACCCGGAAGCCTCGCTCAAGACCATTACGGCGTTTGCCAATGATCTTGACAACTGGGCGGCGGCTACATCGTGATTGGCGTGGAGGAAGAGAACGGCATCCCGCTTCGGCCATTTGCCGGTGTCCCCGTGAACAAAGTCGATGCGTGGCAGAAAGACATCTTTGCGAAGTGCAAGCTGATGCGCCCGCTGTACACGCCCATTATCGGCGTGGATGAACTGGACGGAAAGACGTTCATCATCATCTGGTGTCCCGGTGGGGATTCGCGGCCTTATTCCAGCCCGAAGACGATGGCACGAGGCGACAAGGAGCGCTGCTACTTCATCCGGAAGTCATCAAACACCGTAATTCCCAATGACGATGAGCTGAAAGACCTGTTCAGCCTTGCCAACCGGACGCCATTTGATGACCGGGTGAACCATGAGGCCGACATGTCCGATCTCAACTACACGCTTATAAAGTCCTACCTCAAGGAAATCGGCAGTGCCCTGTACGACACAGCAGACAACATGGCGTTTGAGGACCTCTGTGCGAACATGAATCTGATCTCCACGTTGCCGGAATATGTCAAGCCGAAGAACGTGGCGCTCATGTTCTTCAACCCGCAACCGGAAAAGTTCTTTCCCTGCACTCAAATCGACGTCGTGCAGTTCCCGGAAGGTGATGGAGGGGACAAGATCATCGAGCAGACTTTCGTCCTCTGCACGAACAGCTCCGGTCCGCGCTTCGCTATATCCGCAACACGATCATCACGGAACAAGTCGTGAAGAACCCGGACAAGGCCGAAGTGGAGCGGTTCTTCAATTACCCGTATGCGGCGATTGAGGAAGCACTCTCGAACGCCGTTTATCATAAGGGATACGATGAGCGTGAGCCGATTGAGGTCCGTGTAGAGAAAGACATGATCGAGATCATCAGCCATCCGGGACCGGATCGTTCCGTGACGCTGGAGGGACTGCGGACTTTCAAGGTCAAGAGCCGCAGATACCGGAACCGGCGCATCGGCGAGTTCCTGAAGGAACTGCACCTGACCGAGGGTAGGAACACCGGTTTCAAAAAGATACTGGATGCGCTCAGCCAGAACGGTTCGCCCTTGCCTGAGTTCGAGACGAACGAGGATCATGACTACTTCATCGCGCGGCTGTTCGTCCGGGAAGGGTTCTACGATTACGAAGGCGGTACTACCAAAGAAACTACCAAAGAAACCACCTCAAACGCCAATGGGACTACCGAAGAAACTACCAAAGAAACTGGCGGTACTACCAAAGAAATCCTGATAAACGCTGTCCGGCAGAATCCCCATATAACAGTGAAAGAGCTTGCTGTCCTTCTCGGACTGACAGACGACGGCGTTCGTTATCATATTGACAAACTCCGCAAAGATGGCATCCTGTCCCGTGAAGGATCGACCAAAAAGGGCAAATGGGTTGTTAACCTCTGAATTCCTGTCAGGCATCGCCGCAGAAATGAACGTCTACAGATCAGCGCCCCAGACGGGAAATGAGCCTTTAAATGGACCTTTAAATCAGAATGCTCACCTCAAAAAGAAAGGAGATGGGCCTTTAAATGGGCCTTTAAATCCGAAAAATAGCCCTAAAAAACGGGACGATGAGCCTTTAAATGAGCCTTTAAAAGTAATCTATGACGCGATCTGCGAGAGCCCCGGTATTCAGGCTCCGACCATCGTTGGCAAAGTGGGGAAAGGTCTGACAACGGTTAAACGGGCGATTTCAAAGCTGAAGGAGCTTGGAAAGATTGAGTTCCGTGGTTCGCTAAAGACCGGTGGCTACTATCCCATCGAAAAGGCATAGACTTCGGGAAGATCATCCGGCCCTACGTGGTCCAAGTCAACGACAAAGAAGGGAAGCGACCGTCTTTCAGCTCGGACTGCTTCCCGTTCACGGTCATTCTGTCAAACCTGATATTACAAGAGGTTCAGTATTCGTTCAATCTCGGACAACTTTTTCGTGTCGGCGGTCTGCAGTGCTTCAACAATCGCGCGTCGGCGGATGCTGAGAGGTTCGTCGATCACGTCATCTTCCCCTCTGGCTTGCAGCGGAAGGACGGACGGAAGAGCCTGGACAGCTTCTCGCTTCGTTTCAGTAGAGATGTGGCTGTAGTGTTCCGTCATGGCCGGATTTCCATGTCCAACGATTTCAGCGACAACCGCCAGAGGAACGCCCGCATTGGCGCAGAACGACACGAACGTATGCCGGAAGGAATGGAGGCTGTAAACGTTCGCCGCCAGTTTACGCTGTCCTTGTAAACGATCTTTGCTTGCCGTGGTCTCCTCGCCCGTTGCACAACGGATGATCTTCATCACGTCTTTTTGAACGCCGGAGGGATTACGATTGAACCTGTCCGCGACATGAGGCAGAATATAGTTCTCCCGCACCTTGTTGTCGCCTTTCCATTTGAGCGCATCCAGCAGAGCATCGTACAGTTCATCCTTGATCGGCAGGGTGACTTTCCTGTATCCGGTTTTCCGTGCCGTCTTCTGCGGGATGTAGGTAATCAGCCTCCGACTGAGATCAATCTCGTCCCACGTCATCAGGCAACCGTCCTGTCCACGACATCCGGTCCAGCAGCAGAGCAGGAGCAGCACGCGCATTTCGTCCTTGAACATCGGTTTGAATTCGAGCCGCTTTGTAAGCCGTTTCCGTTTGCCGCCCTTTGCGGGGCTTTCAAACTCGGTGTCGTAGAAAAAGCCGTTGTCAAAACCGTCGAATATCGCCTTGACCTGTTCTTCAGTAAACGGTTTCCGGGAGACGACAGCGACCGGCTTCTTGGCAATATCATCAAACGGATTCACATCCAGCGCGGCAGGAGCCTTGAGGTGCTTGAATATCAACCGCAGGGCCAGGAGATACTTGTTGAACGTGATATTGGAATCGCCGGAGTCGGATATGGACTGCATGAACTCCATGGCGGTCTCATGATCGATATCGACGACAAGCTGTTTTTTTGGATGTTCCTGGCTCATCCAGCGGATAAGGGCCTCGTACATGCTCTTGTACTTCTTCAGGGTCGCATCGCCGCTGTCAGGTCGCGTGGTCTGCCGGAGGTAGGCTTCCCAGCCTTTCGAGAGGAGCATCCCGGACTGCCGTTTGAGGCGCTTCGCTTCCTGTACGAAATGAGCGGTCTCCTCCAGGGTGTCAGCAAAAAGGACCTTTCGCATTCCGTCCGCAGCCCTGTCCGCTTCTTTCCTGGTCGTGCAGGGCGAGCCGTCCTCGCTGCGGAGCATTGTCGTTTTCGTCTTGCCGTTGATGATGATTTTCAAATAGAACCGGTTCTTTTCCTTATAGACGGTTCCGGTTCCTTTTTCACGGGTTCTCAACGCGGTTTTACTTGGCATCG
This sequence comes from uncultured bacterium, assembly GCA_902802585.1. GTDB lineage: Bacteria > Verrucomicrobiota > Lentisphaeria > Victivallales > UBA1829 > UBA1732. The sequence continues at coordinate 41,865 of CADCMR010000022.1, read as the reverse complement.
GTCGTACCTTTCTTCTGTTACGATGGTTTGCGATTGTTTGCTTTTACCGTAACATCAGGTCGCAATCGTCAAGTAATCGTCAAGCTGACCGACTAAAAAGATTTTGCAAGATTCTCATTGTAAATATGATATATGTGGACGACCGGAGGTCTCATAAACCTTTGGTCGCTGGTTCGAATCCGGCAGGATCCACCATTTTTATGCCTTGATTTTCAATGAGTTCAAACTCAAACAGCCCCATTTCCATATTTCCTTCTTTTCCGTCATTTTGCCCTATTTTTCGACTGTTTTACCCCTCGTAAAGTAAAATTCAAGTAATACTTTTTCTTGAGGCGAAACAAGCTCAACTTTTGCAGGGAGAAAAAGCGCGATACGGTATACATCAGTTGCGAAGGAACTCAATCGGATAAAAACAACCACCTGCGGTTCACGACGCTCACTGTGCTCAATGTATGGCTGATCCTCGCGGTCGTCATTCTCGGGATCGGGCATATCGGGATCCATCTTAGGCATGAAAAGGAGGCATGCGGCAGGACTTCAGAAAAGACCTCCAGAATCATTTGCCGGGCGCTGTCGGCGCTGCTTGCATGCCTGTTTCTGTTTGTGCTCGGGACATTTTCGATTAGGTCATTTGTCCTGGGAGTTCTGCAAAGGACTTGAAAAGCTTGTGTTTTCACCTTACTTTATAGTTCGTTCCAAAAACCTTAAAGGAAAGGAAAACACCATGGGACACAATACACTCCCATCGCGCGAAATGCAAGCGGAAAGGCTGAAAATCAAGCAAATTGGCCAGCAATTGCGGAATTTATCGATGAAAGGAGCCGGTCTTTCTGCGTGGGAAGCCGAGGAACTGGTCCGGATCACGGAAGAGTTGTTTTTCCGAGATTCGGACTTGAAACAGATTCTGCCTGGTCAACACAATGCTCCGACTTCAGGCGGTGCCGCCGCTTTCCCGTTTTGTGTTGTTTTTGGGGAAACACTCCGAAAAACGGCATTTCCCGGTTGATTATTCCCCGTTTCACGATTATATTATTTGGATAAAAACTCTTTGAAAAACAGACGCGCGCCCCCCTTTGTCCCCTTGTCCCGCCAGATGCCCGGTCCATGAACCGGATTGTGTTCCGAGCAGCCGGGTGCATCTTCAAAACGAAGGCGGACGCCGCGCCGAAAAACACGGAAAACGACGATGAACGAGATCGGATTTGACAACACACGCTATCTGGAGGAACAGTCCGCCGAGATTCTGCGCCGCGCCGAGCGGTTCCAGAACAAACTTTACATCGAATTTGGGGGCAAGCTCGCCTACGATTACCACGCCGCGCGCATCCTGCCCGGGTTTGACCCGAACGTCAAGCTCAAACTGCTTCAGCGGCTGAAGGACAAGATCGACGTCGTGATCTGCATCTACGCGGGCGACATCGAGCGCAAGAAGATCCGCGCGGATTTCGGCATCGCCTACGACGCCGACACGTTCCGCATCATGGACAACCTGCGTTCGCTCGGCATCAGCGTGAAGGCGGTCGTCGTGACCCGCTACGAGGACCATCCCGCGGTCAACAACTTCATCACCAAGCTCGAACGCCGCAACGTCGCCGTCTACAAGCACAAGACCATCAAGGGCTACCCCGCCGACGTCGACCTCATCGTGAGCGATTCCGGCTACGGCGCGAACCCGTACATCGAGACCGACCGTCCGATCGTCATCGTGACCGGGCCCGGCCCCAGCAGCGGCAAGATGGCGACCTGCCTTTCCCAAGTCTACCATGAGCACAAACGCGGCATCGCCGCCGGATACGCCAAGTTCGAGACGTTCCCCGTTTGGAACCTCCCGCTGAACCACCCGGTCAACATCGCCTACGAGGCCGCCACCGCCGACATCGGCGACGTGAACATGGTCGACTCGTTCCACCTGGACGCCTACGGCACGACCGCGGTCAACTACAACCGCGACATCGAGATCTTCCCCGTGGTCCGCCGCATCATGGAGCGCATCATGGGGGAAGGAAATGTCTACAAGTCCCCGACCGACATGGGCGTGAACCGCGTCGGATTCGCGATCTCGGACGATGCCGTCGTGCGCGAGGCGTCCAAGCAGGAGATCATCCGCCGGTGGTTCCGCTACAGCGCCGAGTACGCGCTCGGAGCCACCGACCTCCGCACCGTCCAGCGCGTGCAGATCCTTATGGACAACCTCGGCATCAAGGGCGAGGACCGCCCCGTCGTGCTTCCTGCCCGCGAGACCGCCGCGCAGGCGGCGCAGATTCCCGGACACGGCAACGACGGCTTCTTCTGCGGCGCCGCACTCCAGCTTCCCGACGGACGCATGATCACCGGCAAGAACTCCCCGCTCCTCCACGCCGCGGCGGCATGCGTGCTGAAGGCGCTGAAGGCGCTCGCCAACCTCCCGCACGAACTCGACCTGCTCTCCCCGGACGTGATTGACTCCGTGGCTCACCTCAAGAAAACGCTGAAGAACCCGCGCGTCAGCCTTGACCTCGAAGAGACCCTGATCGCGCTCGCCGTCAGCACCACCGCCAACCCCGCCGCCAAGCTCGCGCTCAACCATCTCTCCCAGCTCAACGGCTGCGAAATGCACCTGTCCCACCTCCCCGCACAGGGCGACGCCGCCGGTCTCCGCAAGCTCGGCGTCAACCTCACCAGCGACCCGCAATTCGCCAGCCGCGACCTCTTTGTGGAATGATCCGCCATGATTGATCCTGTTCAGGCCAGAAAACAGCTTCTGAAATCCTGTCGGCGCGTCGTCCTGAAAGTCGGGACGCGCCTCCTCGCCGACCAGACCGCCATCGCGCGCCTGGTCACCCAGATCCACGCCCTCCGCGAATCCGGCCGCCAAGTCATCCTGGTTTCCTCCGGCGCGGTCGGCATGGGCATGCGCGCCGCCGGGCTCACCCGCCGTCCGCGCCATCTCTCCGAAGTCCAGGCGCTCGCCGCCATGGGTCAGGCTGCGCTCATGGCGATGTACGAGGCGGAATGCCGCAAGTACGGGTTCCGCGCCGCACAGCTCCTCCTCACAGCCGACGACCTGCGCGCCCGCGAACGCCACTTGAATGTTGCGAACTGCATTGAGGCGCTTCTCTCGCACGGCGTCCTCCCGATCATCAACGAAAACGACCCCGTGTCCGTCAGCGAACTCAAGTTCGGGGACAACGACACGCTCGCCGCATTCCTCGGATCCATGATCCGCGCCGACCTCACCATCATCCTTACCACCGTTGACGGGCTCCTCGACAGGAATCCGGACGGTACGCTCGGCGACCGCATTTCTGTCGTGAACGGCGTGACCAGCGAGCTCAAGGATATCGCTTACGGCACGGACGACGCGGCGTTCTCCATCGGCGGAATGGCGTCCAAGCTCAGGGCCGCCGAGCTTCTGAACAGCGCCGGCGAGGCGCTCTGGATCGCATCCGGCGAAGATGCCGACATTATCGCGCGCATCTTCGCCGCCGAGGACGTCGGAACCGTATTCCTCCCGAAGGAAGGCAAGCACAAAATGGGCTCCCGCAAGCGCTGGCTCGCCTCGTTCTCCCGTCCCGCCGGCGCCATCGCCGTCGACGACGGCGCTGCGAACGCCTTGGTCGGAAGAGGGTCCAGCCTGCTCCCGTCCGGCGTGGTCTGCATCGCAGGCTCGTTCCGGCGCGGCGACGTGGTGCGAATCCTTCGCGCGACAACCGGCGAAATCATCGCGAAGGGCATCACCAATTTCTCCTCGTTTGAGGCGGAAATGATCGCCCGCCACAAATCGGGCGACGTATCCTCGATCCTCGGCTGCGACGCTGAAGACGAAGTCGTCCACCGCAACAACCTCGTCCTGCTCTGATCCATCCATCCGATTCCCCCATCCCGCCCGGCTGCGCTATGAAGTTCCACATCAAAACCTACGGCTGCCAGATGAACCTGCGCGACTCCGATTCCGCCGCCGCGCTGCTCATCGAACACGGTTTCACGCCCGCCGACGGCGAGGCGGACGCCGACCTCGTAATCCTGAACACGTGCAGCGTGCGCGACCAGGCGGAACGCAAGGCGATCGGCAAGCTCGGATTCCTCGGCAAGCTCAAGCGCGAACGCCCGTGGATGATTTTCGGCATCATGGGCTGCATGGCGCAGAGCCGCGGCACGGAACTGCTGAAGTCGGTCAAACACCTCGATTTCGCCATCGGGACCGACCAGATTCACCGCATCCCGGAGATCGTGGATCGGATTGCCGCGAGACGCGAAAAGGCCGCGCTCTTCGACCGCGCGTCCGCCGAAACGCCCGGCATCGATTCCCACAGATTCGACGGCGCGGAGTCCTCGCACTCCGCCTTTGTCTCCATCATGCGCGGATGCAGCCGCTACTGCTCCTACTGCATCGTGCCGTTCGTGCGCGGCCCCGAACGCAGCCGCCCTATGGACTCCATCCTCGCCGAATGCCGCTCCCTCGCCGCGCACGGCGTGCCGGAAATCTTCCTGCTCGGGCAGAACGTCTCCGCGTACGGACTGGACAACACCGCCCCGCCGCCCGACGACGCCCCTTCGCCCTTCGGCGAGCTCCTGAAAGGCATCGCCGCGCTTGACGGCGTTCGCCGCATCCGGTTTACCTCGCCGCACCCCGCCTACTTCACGCAGGCGCTCATCGATGCTTTCACACAGACGGAGAAAGTCTGCAAATACGTGCATCTGCCGCTACAGTCCGGCTCCGACCGCATCCTCAAGCTCATGAACCGCCCGTACGACACCGCGAAATACCTCTCGATCACCGACCGTCTGCGCGCCGCCGCGCCCGGCATCTCGTTCTCCACCGACGTCATCGTCGGTTTCCCGACCGAGACCGAGGCGGATTTCCAGGCGACGCGCGAGCTGATGGACCGCGTCGGATTTGACAACGCGTTCATCTTCAAGTATTCGCCGCGCAAGGGCACGCGTTCCGCACAGATGCCCGACGATGTCCCGCGGGAGGTCAAGGAGGAGCGCAACCAGATTCTGCTCGCCGACCTCGAACGCCGCGCCGAAGCCGCAAACAGAAAACTTATCGGGCAGACGTTCGAACTCCTCGTCGAAGGCCCCAGCAAACGCAATTCCGCGCGCTGGAGCGGGCGTACCGACACCTTCAAACAGGCGGTCTTTACCCCCGATCCGGCACGTCCCGTCGCGTGCGGCGACTTCGTGCGCGTGAAAATCGTGCGGTCCACCGCGACCACCCTCTACGGCGAGCTCGTCCCAGACGGACAATGAGCCCGACACTTTGAACTGGCGCTACGCCATGACGAAAGGCTTCCAAGCATGAAACTGATCTTCTTCTCCGATGTCCACGGTGTGCCCGGCACGCTGGAACGCCTTCTCGAACACGCCGACTCGCTCAAGCCCGACCGCATGGTCCTGCTCGGCGACGTCCTGTACCACGGTCCCCGCAACGGCGTCCCCGGCTGGTACGACCCGCAGAAGGTCGCCGACCTGCTCAACGCCCGCCGTGAACAGATCCTCGCCGTGCGCGGCAACTGCGACGCCGACGTCGACCAGTTCCTCCTCAAATTCCCCATCATGGCGGATTTCTCCGAGATTCTCACCGATTCCGCGCGCTTCTTCGTCACGCACGGGCACCTCTGGAACGCCGCGAACATTCCGCCGGTCCCGCGCGGCACGGTCCTCGCGCACGGTCACACGCACATCCCGGAACTCCGTCTCCTGCCCGAAGGCGTCACGCTCTTCAATCCCGGCTCCATCTCCCTGCCGAAACGCAACTTCCCGCCGACCTTTGGATTCTTCGACGGCGCAAACCTGACCGTCCGCCGCCTGGAAGACGGCGCGGTCCTCATTCCCGCCTGATACCCCGCGTGCTGTGGTAGTTCCAGACTGTGGTGCTCGCGCACACGTAATCCGTGTCGTGGTTGTGCAGGCGCTTTATTGCTTGAGCTTGAGGGTGAGGATCTTCGAGGCGAGAGTGCGGCTGTCGTGCCCGAAGAACAACTCAACATCGTCGGCGGGCATGAACCAGCGTCCCTGGGCATCGACGAGCTGAAACGCCTCGGCAGGGACATCGATGGAGACGCGCCGCGATTCGCCCGGCTCAAGGTGGATGCGCCGGAATCCCTTCAGCTCGACGAGCGGGGCTTCCACGCCGGGTTTCGTGTGGCTGATGTACAGCTGGACGATCTCGTCGCCCGCGCGGCCGCCGATGTTCGCGACGTTCGCCGAGACGGTCACGCGTCCCTTCTTCTCGAGTGTATCCGTGAGGCGGGCGTTGGAGTATGCGAACTCCGTGTAGCCGAGACCGTACCCGAACGGGAAGAGGATGTTGTCCTTCGCGTAACGGTAGGTGCGGTTCTTCATGCTGTAGTCGTGGTAATCGGGGAGCTTCGCAGGATCAAGCGGGAAGGTGAACGGGAGCCTGCCGGAGGGGCAGGTCTTGCCGAAGAGTATCTCGCCGATGGCGGTGCCGCCCGCTTCGCCGGGGTAGGAGGCGTAAAGGATGGCGGACGCCTTTTCGACGTCTTCGCGGAGGTCGACGGGGGAGCCAGCCATGACCACGAGGACAACTTGGAACCCTTCCTTGTAGAGAAAATCGAGCAATGAGCGCTGGGAGGCGGGCAGGGCGATGGAGTTGCGTTCCGTACTGTCGCTTTCCTCGCCCTCAATGGATTCGTCGAAGCCGACGACCGCGACGACCGGGTATTTCTTGTCGTAGAGCCAGATCCGACTGGAGAGGTCGACCGCGGGGCCGTTCAGCGGCACGCTGTTGCGCGGTTCGAAGCTGGTGGCGGGGTCGGCGTTGGCGGCGATGCCCTCCAGGACGGTGACCATGTGGTCGGAGAATCCGTTGTAGTTGCCCCAGAGCGCGGGAAGGCTGGTCAGGTTCGGTCCGGTGAGGTTGAGTTTCGCCGTGGTCCTGAGCGGGAGGATGCCGTCGTTTTTGAGCAGGACGACGGATTTGCGGGCGGCCTCGAGCGCGATCGCGCGGTGTTCGGCGCAGTGGACTTTCGAGAGCGGCGTCTTCGCGAGCGGGACCAGCTCGTCGCGGTCGAAGCAGCCGAGTTTCATGCGCGTCATGAGGACGTGTCGCAGGGCTTCGTCGAGGTCCGCCTCGGAGATCATCTTTTTCTCATAAGCATCAAGGAGCTTTTCGAAGGAGCAGCCGCAGTTGAGGTTGCAGCCGTTTTTGAGCGCGTAGGCGGCGGAGGCGGTCTGGTCGGGTGTGACCTTGTGTGTCTGGTGGAAGTCCATGATCGCCCAGCAGTCGGAGACGAAATGCCCCTGAAAGCCCCATTTTTTGCGGAGGAGTTCCCTGATGTACTTCGCGCTGCCGCAGCACACCTGTCCGTTCGTGCGGTTGTACGCGCCCATGACGGATTCGACTTTCGCCTCGGTCACGAGCTTTTTGAACGCGGGCAGATAGGTCTGCGTCGCGTCTCGCCTGCTGATCTTCGCGTCGAATTTGTGGCGTTCCGCCTCGGGTCCGCTGTGCCCCCAGAAATGCTTCGCGCAGGCTGCCAGCTTCAGGTATTTCGGATCGTCGCCCTGGAGCGCGCGGACGAACACCGCGCCCATTTCTCCAGTGAGGTACGGATCCTCGCCGAAGGTCTCCTGTCCGCGCCCCCAGCGCGGATCGCGGAAGATGTTGATGTTCGGACTCCAGAAGGTCAGGCCGCGGTAGATCGGCGTGCTGCCGTCGCCGGAGAACTTGCGCGCGGCGGCGTTCTTGGCGCGCGCCTCGACCGCGACCGCGCAGCCCATGCGGTACTCCAGGTCGGTGTCGAACGTGGCTGCCATGGCAATCGCCTGCGGGAACACGGTCGCCATGCCGGCGCGTGCGACGCCGTGCAGGCATTCGCTCCAGTAGTTGTAGGCGGGGATGCCGAGGCGTTCGACGGCGGGCGCGTCATGCAGCAGCTGGCTGACTTTTTCCTTCACGGTCATCGCCTTGATGATCGCTTCCACGCGCTCCTCGAATGGGAGGGAGTCGTCGTACCACACGAATTTGCCGCGTTTTGCCTGAAGTTTGCTCATGGATCGCTCCTGTGACGGTTTGGACGGGACAATATTTCAAAAAAAACGTTCCGCCCTGTTTGGGGGTATTACGGATAATGAATCAGGATAATATAAGCCCGGCGGCGCGAGTTGCAACCGGAATACGGCATTTTGTTTCAAAAAAAAGCATACCGGAACGGAATCCGATATGCCATGGAATGTCTTTATGCCGTTTCGAGGCGGATGCGGATTACTTGTCGAATTCGACCTTGAAACAGAGGGAGATCTTCAGGTTAGGATCGGCTTCGGGTGCGTCGATGGTAAGCGTGGAGCCGTCGTTCGCCCATTTGACGTCCTTGGAAGAACCGAGCAGGGAGACCTTCTTTACCTTGGCGTCGAGGTCCGGGACGGTGACTTTCGCGCCGGGCTTCGGGACGACGAGCGTGAAGACGTAGAGGTTGCCGTCCTTAGTGGTGTATCGGAGGTCTTCGGCGGTGGCGGGCTTGCCGCGTCCTTCGTTGAATCCCTGGGCGTTGAGGCGTTCTCCGGGACCGTTCGCCTGCGGACCGGAGCCGAACTTCTTCCAGGTGCGCGTGCCGTAGATGCCTTCGCCGTTGACCTTCATCCAGTCGCCGATGCCGGCGCAGGTCACGCGTTCCTTCTCGTCGACGGTGCCATCGGCACGGATGGGCACGCTGAGGAGCAGGTTTCCGCCCTTGCTGACGATGTCGATGAGCATGCGGATAACGGTCTCGGCAGACTTGTAGCCGTTGCGGTCGTAGATGCCGCGGTCGTAGTGCCAGGAGCCGATGCAGGTGTCGGTCTGCCAGTACGGGGTGACCATCTGGCCGGGCACGCCGCGCTCGACGTCCCAGACCATTGCCTTGCGCTGGTCTTCATTCAGCACCTTTCCGCAAGCCACGACTTCCTGTTTGCCGTGGTGCTTCTGGAGCATGGTATTGTAGTAGTAGGCGGTCAACTCGACGCCGTCATTGAACGTGGGATAGAACGGCATCACGGTGTCGTCGTAGTAGACGATCTCCGGCTCGTAGTCGTCGATGAACTGTTTGTGGCGCTTCATGAACTTGTCGCGGTATTCCTGCGAGGGCGGCACGACGCGGTTCGGATCCCAGTCCCAATGGCGGTTGTCGCGGGACGCCTCGTGGTTCTGTGCGTAGAGTTCCTGCGGATCAAGACCCATTTCGCCCCACCACGTGCCCGCGCCGTCCTCCTTCTTCAGCAGGCCGTCGTAGTTGCGCGAGGGCTCGTACCAGCACCAGGCGTGGGAGGCGTGGATGCTGGCGCCCCAGTGCATGCCCGCGCCCAGCACGGCTTTCTTCCATTCCTTCGCGATGTCGCGCTTCGGACCGAGGCGGACGGAGTTCCACTCCTGATACTTGCTGTCCCACATGTCGAAGTTGTCATGATGGTTCGCGAGGGAGACGACGTACTTCGCGCCCATGCCGCTGAAGAGCTTCGCGAGGTCCTGCGGATCCCATTTCTCGGCTTTCCACATGTGGATGATGTCCTTGAAGCCGGTTTTCTTCTGGTCGCCGTATTTCTCCTGGTGGCGTCTGAACTGCCATTCGTTCGGGATATACATGTTGCGGGCGTACCAGTCGCCGGATTCCGGCTCGCACTGCGGACCCCAGTGTGCGAAGATACCGAACTTTGCATCCTTGTACCATTCCGGGGTCTGGTAATGCGCTTCGAGGGATTCGAGCGTGGGCTCGAACAGAGGCTTGACCGATTCCTCCGATGCGCAGGAGGGCAGGGCGGACACTGCGGCGGCGGCAAAGAGGATCGCGGCCGGCTTGAGCTTGTTTTTCATGTGTGGAACTCCTTTTGTGAGGGGTTGGTGTTTCAGAAACTAAAACATTCGATAATATATCCGCCCGGAAAGCATTTTCAAGTGCCATAACGTCTTTTAACTAAATTTAACGCGAAAAAGGAAACGTTCCGGTTACGTCATCCAGAAAAGAAAGCGCGGGAAATATCGAAAAAAAGTCTGTCTGGCGGTAGAAACGATTTGAAAAAACGGAGTCCAAGTATTATAGTATGGTCGATTGACATATAACAAACAACTTTCGTCAATTTTTCACATCAACATGAGGAAATTTAACATGCTGAAAAAAGTCATTCTCTCCGCCTGCTGCGTTCTCGCGCTGGCCGCCGCACGGGACGTTTCCGCGCAGCAGCCGTCGCAGATGGGCGCGGCCGCCACCCCCTACGTGATGTTCGACAGCGCGCCCGGCGCGTTCCAGCTCGCGAAGGACGGCGCCTCCGCAAAGATTCTCGTCGATTCCGCCGACTGGGCGGGCGTGATCCGCGCCGCGAAAGACCTCGGCGACGACGTCGGCAAAGTGACCGGCAAGGCGTCGGAAGTCGTCACGAACGCAAGTTCGATCGAAAAAGGCTCCGTGGTGGTCGGGACGATCGGGAAGAGCAAGCTCATCGACGGACTGGTCGCCGCCAAGAAAATCGACGTGTCGAAGATCAAGGGGCAGTGGGAATCGTTCCTGATCCAGACCGTGGACGGCAGCCTGGTGGTCGCTGGCAGCGACAAGCGCGGCACGATCTTCGGCATCTACGACATCTCCGAGAAGATCGGCGTCTCCCCGTGGTACTGGTGGGCTGACGTCCCCGCCAAGAAGCACGACTCCCTCTACATCGTCCCCGGCACGTTCGTGCAGGGACCGCCGAAGGTGAAATACCGCGGCATCTTCATCAACGACGAGGAACCGGCGTTCGGTCCGTGGGCGCGCGCCCAGTTCGGCGGCATCAACTCCAAGATGTACGTCCACATGTTTGAACTGATCCTCCGCCTCAAGGGCAACTACCTTTGGCCGGCGATGTGGGGCAAGGCGTTCAACGAGGACGACCCGGAGAACCCGCGTCTCGCCGACGAATACGGCATCGTGATGGGCACCAGCCACCACGAGCCCATGATGCGCAACCAGGAGGAATGGACGAAGCGCAACCGCGGCAACCGTCTTGGCGCGTGGAACTACAACACGAACAAGGAAAACCTCTACAACTTCTGGAAAGAGGGCATCACCCGCAACGCCAAGTACGACAACCTCGTGACTATCGGCATGCGCGGCGACGGCGACGAACCCATGGGCGGTCGCGGCTCCAAGATGGAGGACAACATCAAGATTTTGACCGACGTCATCAAGGACCAGCGCACGCTGATCGAAGAGGCGTACGGCAAGCCCGTGTCCGAAGTGCCGCAGATGTGGGCTATTTATAAGGAAGTTCAGGACTACTACGACAGCGGCATGCGTGTGCCCGACGACGTCATCATCCTCTGGTGCGACGACAACTGGGGCAACGTGCGCCGTCTGCCCACCCCGGAAGAACGCAAGCGTTCCGGCGGCGCCGGCATGTACTACCACGTCGACTATGTCGGCGGCCCCCACAGCTACCGCTGGCTGAACGTCAGCCCGGTCCCGAAACTCTGGGAACAGCTGAACCTGACCTACCGCTGGGGCGCGGACAAACTCTGGATCCTGAACACCGGCGACCTGAAGCCGATGGAAATTCCGATCGACTTCGTGCTGAAGTTCGCGTATGATCCGGACGCCATCCCGCAGGACAAGATCGGCGAATACATGATCAACTGGGCTACGGAACAGTTCGGCGAGGAATACGCCGTGGAGATCGCCGATATCGTGTCGAAGTACGCGAAATACAACGCCTGGCGCAAGCCGGAAATCCTTGACGCCAACACGTTCAGCGTGGTCAACGACCGCGAGGCGGACGGCGTCGTCGAGGCGTGGCTGAAGCTCGTCGCCCGCGCCGAGGCGATCAAGGAAAAAATGCCGAAGGAATACCAGGACGCCTACTTCCAGCTCGTCTACCACCCGGTGAAGGCTTCCGCGCAGGTCGCCGAAATGCAGATCGCAGTCGGCAAGAACCGTCTCTACGCGCAGCAGGGTCGCGCCTCCGCCAACGAGTTCGCGTTTGCCGCGCGCCAGCTCTTCGAAGAAGACAAGAAGCTCGGCGATGTGTACAACAAGGAGATCGCCGGCGGCAAGTGGATCCACATGATGGACCAGCCGCACATCGGCACCTCCCGCAACGGCTGGGACACCCCGAACAGCAACGAAATGCCGCGCCTTACTGAGGTGAGCGTTCCAGACGTCTCCGAGATCGGCGTGGCGGTCGAGAACAACAATCAGGCATGGCCCGCCACGGAAGAGCTCATGCTCCCCGTGTTCGACAGCTGGAACCCTGACAAGCACGTGTTTGAAGTCTTCGCCCGCGGCTCGAAGGAAGCCAAGTTCACGGTCAAAGCCTCCGAACCGTGGATCAAGACCGACGTGACCGAAGACATCGCCGCCGTCATCGACGTCCCCGTGAACGTCGAGATCGACTGGTCGAAGGCGAAGAACGGCATCAACGCCGGCACGATCGAAGTCACCGGTCCGAACGGCACCGCGAAGATCCGCGTCTCCGCCGTCAAGGCCGACGCACCGGCGGCGGTCAAGGGCGAAAAGACCCTCTGGGGCGCGCTCGCAGGCCCGATCTCCATCCCAGCCGGCCAGGCCGCCAAGGTCAACGCCGTCGGCGACGTGACCTGGAAGTTCATCCCGGACTACGGACGCGCGGACGGCGGCATGTGCATCTTCCCCGTGACCGCCGACAGCGTCACCGACTACACCAAGGCTCCGAGCATGGAGTATCCGATCTACATCTCCGAGCCGGGCAAGTACGACATCACGCTCTACACGTCCCCGACCTTGAACTTCGTCCCGGACCGCGGTCTCCGCGTCGCGGTCGGCATCGACGACGCCAAGCCGAATGTGATCGACGCCTACGGAAACGTCCAGCGCGGTTCCTACAGGCAGACGTTTGAATCCGGCGGGACCAACTGGGATCAGAACGTGAAGGAAAACATCCGCAGGATGCGTACGCAGCTCGATATCACGACCGCGGGCACGCACACCTTCAAGATCTACATGGTCGATCCGGCGGTCGTCGTGGAGAAGATCGTGATCTCCTCCGGCAGACTCCCGCAGACCTACTTCGGTCCGAAGTTCAGCACCCCGGTGAAGACCAAATAAGTTTTCCCGCAGAATCTCCGAAAACCTATGCCATGCCTGGCCCTCGTGTCCGGCATGGCTTTTTTTCAAAAGGAATATTGTTTGTCGTGAAGGGCATGGAATCCCGTATTTGAAAAAGCCGGAAAACGCGGTATATTTATTGCATTCTTTTGTTCCCCCCTGAATCCATGCTCCGCTAACCTCCTCCCCGAAGGATGTACGAACAAATGTCTTATTTCCGCCTCGCCGAAAACGGTACGACCGTCAAGACCGAAATCATCGCCGGAATCACCACCTTCCTGTCCATGGTCTATATTCTGGCTGTTTATCCGAGCGTCATGGGTGAGATTGGGATTCCGGCGGGCGGAGCGGTCATCGCCGCCGCCGTCGCGTCGTTCATCGGCACGGTCCTGATGGGGCTCGTCGCGAAATACCCGTTCGCGCTGGCGCCGGGCGTCGGCATCGTGCCGTTCTTCGCGTTCTCCGTGGTGATGGGCATGGGGATTTCGTGGCAGTTCGGGATGATGGCTGTATTCGTGGAGGGCATCATATTCCTGGTCTGCACGCTGGTCCCGGTCCGCGAAAAGATATTCAACGCCATTCCTCTGCCCCTGAAAACCGCCATCGGCGTGGGCATCGGCTTCTTCATCGTGTTCATCGGGTTCCAGGGGGGAAGGATCATCGTGGACGGATCGTGTCTGACCACGCTCGTGTCGTTCCGCAACGCATGGCACACGAACGGTATCTGCGCCACGCTGGCGCTGATCGGACTCCTCGTGACGGTCGTGCTGTTCCACAGGCGCGTCCGCGGCGCGATCCTGATCGGGATCCTTTTCACGTGGGGGCTCGGCATGATCTGCCAGGCGGCGGGTCTTTATCAGGTCAATCCGGAGGCGAAACTGTACTCGCTGTATCCCTCGCTGAACCTCGGCAGCATCGGCGGCGCGTTCAGGGAATTCGGCTCGCTCTTCGGCGAATGCCTGGACGCGGACAAATGGTCGCAGGAAGGCTCGCATCTGACCGGATGGAAGCTCCTCCTGTCCGGCAACTTCCTGATTGTGGTGTTCACACTGCTGTTCGACGACCTCTTTAACACACTTGGCACGCTGACCGGAGTGGCGACCTCCGCAAACATGCTGGACAAGGAAGGGCGGATGCCGCGCCTGAAGGAGGCCCTGCTCGCGGACGCCGTCGCGACCACCGCCGGCGCGCTGCTCGGCGCCACGACCACCACGTCCTACGTCGAATCCGCCACAGGCGTTTCCGAGGGCGGCCGGACCGGACTGACCGCCTGCGTGACCGCCGTGCTATTCCTACTGTCGGTGCTGTTCGCTCCGGTCTTCACGGCGATCCCGGCGTTCGCCACTGCTCCCGCCCTCATCATGGTTGGGTTCCTGATGATCTCGCAGATCAGGCATATCAACTTCAACGACCTCACCGAGTTCTTCCCGTGCCTCGTCGCGATCATCGTCATGCCGTTCTCCTACAACATCGCCGACGGCATCGGGTTCGGCTTCATCGCGTGGACCATTGTCAATCTGCTCTGCGGACACCGCGAACGCGTCAACCCCATCCTGATCGGCGCTTCGCTCCTCTTCCTCGCGAAATACCCCTTCCTGTAAGAGTCCCCCTGTTCATTGACGATTGGCGACCAGTCCGCGATCATTTCCTCCTCAATGTTATGATTTGTCGCGTTAGTTAACACGGCAAAAATCTTTTCCGCGGAAAAACATGGCATTCCTGAACGAAAAAGCGCTTGAAAAACACGAACGGGCGCGTTACATTATCACAAACGGTGTCCCGTCCTGTGCGGGATTTACCTTAAAACGATGTTTCCTTACCTTCACTACTCAATAACCCAAGGTGAAAAAAACATGAAAGCAAAACTTTTCCTCCTCGCCGGAGCGGTCTCCGCTCTTTCCCTCGCGATGACTGCCTGCCAGTCGTCCTCCAAAGACGTCCTCTATGACGGCGTCGACCTGGAGCCCAGCGGAAACCCGATCTTCACGGACGCCTGGACGTGCGACCCGGCTCCGCTGGTGGTCGGCGACCGCCTGTACGTCTACACCGGCGAAGACATCTACAAGGACGGCGAGAACATCGGCCTGCCCGGCAACTACAACATCGCCGACTGGCGCGTCTACTCCACGACCGATATGGTCCACTGGCGCAGCCACGGCGTGAAGCTCCGTCCGGAAGATTTCCCGAACGGTAAGAAGGGCATCGCCTGGGCGGCGCAGTGCATCCAGAAGGGCGACAAGTTCTATTGGTACGTGACCTACAATACCCCGACCGGCGGTCAGTGCATCGGCGTCGCCATCGGCGACACCCCGGTCGGTCCGTTCGTTCCGCATCCGAAGCCGCTCGTCGAGGATAAGGACACCCCCGGCCGCGGCTGGAATGACATCGACCCGACCGTGCTGATCGACGACGACGGCACCGCCTGGCTCGCGTGGGGACAGAATTCCTACATCGCGAAGCTGAAAGACAACATGACCGAGATCGACGGCGAGATCACCGACCTGAAGCTCCAGCGTTATATCGAGGGTCCGTGGCTCTATAAGCGCAACGGCCTCTACTACAACATCTACGCCGGCTCCGGCGGACGCGGCGGCGAGTGCATCAACTACTCCACCGCCGAAAATCCGCGCGGTCCCTGGACGTTCCGCGGAATGGTCACCGGCGCCGCCGAGAACAGCTTCACGATTCACCCCGGCGTGGTCGACTACAAGGGGCACACCTATCTCTTCTACCACAACGGCAAGCTTGACCGCGACGGTCAGAGAGGTCAGAGCCTCCGCCGTTCCGTCTGCGTCGACGAACTCTTCTTCAACGAAGACGGCACCATCAAGGAAGTCAAGCAGACCAAGGAAGCCATTACGGAACCGCTGAAGTAATTCCGGACGATTCTTTTTCCGGTCCGATCGGACCGGAATACAATTCAGCCGTGCATCGCAAATTGAGCGGTGCACGGCGTTTTCGTAGGGCTTTGCCTCTGGTGTTTTTACTTGCGGCGCGCTTTTTTCAGCGCGGCGGAAATGGAGTCCGCCGGGACGGGTTCGTCGTCGGATTCCGGCTTTTGCGTTTCCGGTTCCTGCGCGGATTGCTGTGTCGGAGCCGTGCTTGAGGCGGGACGCGATGATTTCCCGCGTTTGCGCGGGACTTTGACGGCGGACTTCGCATCGGCGTCCAAGGCGGATTCTTTCTCAACAGCGGCGTCTTTCTTTTTCGCGACGAAGAAGCGTCCGATCAGCAGGAAGCGGCGTTCGGCGATCTCGAAGAGGAACAGCAGGATCGCGGCAAGGCAGAAGAACGGAGTGAGCGGGAACGCGCGGAGGCGTTTCGGGATGTCCTTCCAGATGTCCTCTACGGCGATGCGTTCGCGTCCGCCGCAGGCACGGAGCGTTTCGGCGAGTTCGCGTCCGGAGGTCTGGTTCGGAGTGAACTCGGGCGAATACGGCAGTTCGACCGGGACGAGCGAATGCGGACGCGCGTTGTCCCACTGGATGGAGCCGAGGACGATGTTTCCGCCGGGGAGCGGGACCTCGGAGACGAGGCGGTCGGGGCCGTCCCAGACGAGCGGATACCTGCGCGTTTCGGTCTGTCCGGAATCGTCGCAGAAGACCGCCGTGAGCACAGGCGTGCCGCGGAACGGGTCGGAGGTGCGCGCAGGATCAAGTTCGAGCGCTGCGTAGTGGCTGCCGTTGCGGATCTCCTGCGTGATCATGTAGTCCGCGCCTTCGTCGTCGGAGGCGGTCATCCAGGTGACGAGCGAGGTAAGGAACGGAGCGGCGCCGGAATCCTCCGCGAAGGGTCCGGTGTAGCGTCCGTCTGCTTCGGCGCAGAACGCCACGACGCGTCCGAGCCCGTATGTCCCGGTGGCGGCGATGGGCGAGCGGTCCTCATCGTCGGTGACGAGGACGGCGTCGCATCCGGTACGCAGGTAGGTGAGGTTGCAGCCGTTGAAATCATAGACCCGCGAGAACTTGTCTGCGCCGGGGAGGACCGTCGCGGCGGGCAGGAGCGTGGCGCGGACGGCGTCGGTGAGGAACGTGCTGCGGACCATCACGAAGGTGTCTTCGGCGAAGATGCGCGGGAGCTCCTCCGCCTTGTCGGTGAAGTAGGCGATGCCGCCGCCAAGTTTCGCCACGTCCATGAGGAATGCCGCGTCGGGGTCGGTTTTCGTGCCGAGCCCGACGACGCTGACCGTGATGCCCTTCGATTCCGCGGTGCTGAGCAGCAGCCTGTAGCCGCCCGGCTCTTCGGCGTCGGACGCGTCGGCGAAGAGGATGATGTGGCGGGACGGGATGTCCGTTTTTTCCGCCATGTCGAACGCCGCTCTCAGTCCGGTGTAGGTGAAGATGCCGCCTCCCATGGACTCGATGGAGAGGATCTTGTTCACTTTGTTCCGGACGCTGGAAACCGGCGCCAGGTTGACGACCGTGTGCGGCGAGCTGTCGACCGCGATCACGCCGAACTGGTCGAAGTCGGAGAGCAGTTTCAGCACCTCTGCCGTGGCGGTGTTCGCGAGCGACATCTTGGAGATTCCTTTCGAATTCGTCATGGTCATGCTGCCGGAGCGGTCCAGAACCACTATAACCGCGTTCACGCCCCTGCGGACCTCGTTGCGCTGTTCGAGCGTGACGGGGAGCACCTCCTCGATCTCGCTGCGGTAGTAGCCGCCGACCGCGTAGGAGGACATGCCGCCGGTCATCATGAACCCGACCGAGCCGGCGGAGACCAGTCCCTTCAGGCGGGCGAGCGATTCCATGCCGAACGCCGACGCCTTCACGTTCTCGAAGATCACACCGGACACGCCGCCCAGCACCTCGGGTGCGAGCGCGGCGGACGAGGGCTCCATCACCTTGACGTCCAGCCCGGCTTCGCGGAGGATGCGCGCGAGGTTCTTCGAGGGGGACGCCGTGACGAGCAGGACGGGTTTGCGCCCCTCGATGGAGACGATGCGGCGGACATGGTTGTTCTCCGGGACGGGATCGGACGCGCCGGGCGGGAGCACGAGCTCGACGTCGTAGTTCGCCGTGCCGGGCGAATCGGTCTTGTCACGCCAGGATACGGTCGTGACGCCCCGGCGCAGGCGGACCTCCCGCGAGAGCCACGCGCCGCCGTTCTTGCGGATGCGGCAGACCGCGGTGCCGGAGGTCTGCGCGTAGAGGCGGGCGGAGACGGTGTAGATCACGCCGGGCGCGGCGCGGAGGGGCGCGTCGACGGACAGGACCGCGGCGTCGTCGGCGGACCCGCGCGAGAGCAGACGGTAGTCGACCGAGACGCCCCGCGTGGCGGCGGTGGCGGCGGACGCGGCGACGGGATTGCCCGTGGTATGCAGCCCGTCCGAAAGCAGAAGGATGCGCCCGGAGGCGTCGGACGGGATCAGCTCCAGCGCGGCGTCGATCGCCCCGGCGATGTCCGTGGCGTGCGGTTCGGACGGCGCGGTCTGGAGCCCGGTGAACGCCGGGGAATCCGGCAGTTTCTCCACAAAGGACGACCCGGCGAACGAGATCACGCTCAGCTTCGAGCCGGAGGGCGCGGCGTGTTCCAGGCGGCGGATCAGGGCTTCCATCTCCAGGCGTGCGTCGTCCGGCATGGAGCGGCTCCGGTCGGCGAGTACGACGAGTGTGCCGGTTCGTTCGGGCAGGCGGACCGAAATGCCCGCCATCGCCGCCGCGATTGCAAAATAGAGCAGGACGCGAAGGACGTTCAGAACGCGGGTCGGGAGCCTGCGGAAGGTGAAGAGCGAGAGGAGCGGCAGCAGGACCAGGAACGCGGCGGGCTGCCAGATCAGGATATAGTTCAGCATGGGCCGCCTCCTTTGCGTGTGAGGACGATGTGGTGCGCGGCGAGGAGCAGAGCGGCGATCAGCAGGAACGCCCACGCCAGCGGACGGAGCATCCAGAACGGCATGACCGTGAGGCTGTCGGCTTCGCGGCGGAACGGTCCCGCGCCGGAAAGGTCGGATTCGCCCGCGCTCAGCGCCATCACGGCGACCGCCCATTTGCCGTCGCCGGATTCAAGCCGCCATTCACCGTGGAGCATGGGACGGAAATCGGCTTGTCCGCGCATCGCCCGTATCTCCATGGACGCGCCGTCGGGACGGACCGCGGTCAGCGACTGCGCCCCGCGCGGCAGACGGATGTGGAGGAGTTCGCCGGACCGCAGATTCGTGCGAGCCGGACCGAAACGCTCCGCGCGGACGGTCTGGGCGAGGTTCTGGAAGAAGACCGGCCAGAAGGGATGGTGCGTGATGTTCGAGCGCGCCGGGTCGAGATTGAGGAAGATTTCTCGGTCGCGGTTCAGGTTCTGGCGCGTGGAGAGCACCGGCACGTCGCCGCTTCGCAGAAGCGTTTGCCCAGGCAGGTCGTCCACGCTGACGGACCACTGAATCGAGTCGAGCGGGAGCCCGCGCGAGATGTCGGCGGAGTTTTCGGGCGAGAGCGGACCGGACGCGGAGGGCGCGGCGACCCCGGCTTGGTTGTCCTGGGGCGGATTCGCCGGAGATGTATTTTTCGCCGGGGCGGCGAACCAGAAAAGATGCACGGGGGAGAGGCTTTCCGCCTCCGCGGGCAGGATGTCGAGGTCGGGCATCTCGCCCGTCAGCGTCTGCCGGAACGCCGGATTGCCGTTCAGGACGCGTTCGAGTGCGGCGCGTGCGGCGGCGGGAAGTCCGGCGGCGACGTGGTACGTGACTGGGGAATCGTCCTCCGCCTCCAGCACGACCTCGTCGTCGCAGAGCAGGGCATTGGACGCAGCGTCGGCGTTTTCGAGGCGGACCGTGACCGCGCCATGCGCAGCGGCGGGCGGTACGGCGAGCACGATGCGGCGTGTCTCCTTCGGCGCGAGTTGGAGCTGTGTCCGGAGTTCGCCCGGATTGAGAATCAGCGTTGCGTCCAGCGGGAGTGCGGAGAAGTTCGCCGCCTCAAGCATGATGCGTCCGGCGGTGCGGCGAGCGTTCAAGATGGTGGAATTGCCCAGAGGCGCGCCTTCGGAGAAACACGTTGTGTCCGGGGCGAGGTCGAACGCGGGCTTGCGGTCGGTCACGATCAGGAGTTCGCAGCCGCGCGCCATGCGCCGGGCGAGCGCGGCTGCCGCGGCGAGGTCGGACGAGGCCGCCTGTCCGGTCCAGAACGGTGTGAAATCCGTTCGCCCGTTGCCGTCCGATGCGAGCACGGGCGATTCGCCCGCGACGATCCACAGGACACGGCGGTCGGGCAGACTGCGCAGTTCGCGTTTGAGGAAGTTCGCGCCGGATTCGAGCGGAGATTTGCCGCCGGGGACTTTCGCCTGCATGGACAGGGAGTCGTCAAGGATCACCGCGAGCGGCGGGAAGGTCTCCGGCGTGGAGACGAACGGCGCGGCGAGCGCGGCGGTCAGGAGCAGGAGCGCGGCGAGTTCGAGGTAGAAGATCGCGGGCGGGAGCCGGAATTTGAGGCGCGTGCCGCTGTTCGGGGACGCCTGGGGGCGGTCCCACAGGAAGATGGCGGGCACGACGCGGACTTTCGAGCGGCGGTGCAGGAGGTAGAGCAGGAGCAGGACCAGGACGACCGGCACGGCGCACCACAGGAGCAGGGAGTGTTCGAATCCGAAGAAGAAGTCTTTCATTTGAGCAGCCCCGCGCGGAAGAGTTCATCGGGTCGGATCTCCGGGCAGAAATCCGAGGCGGAAAGCGGCAGGAGCAGGACGCCCCGCGACGCGGCGGCGGTCGCCCACATGGCGCGGTGGTTCTCAAGGCGTTCGTGGTAGCGCGCCAGAGCGCCTTCGTCGAGCACGAGTTCGCGTTCCTCTCCGGTTTCGGCGTCGACCAGCAGCACGTTCGCGTCCGGCTCGGGCTCAAGCTCCGCCGGATCCAGCACCATCACGACGACCGCGCGCTTGGCTCCGTCGGCGAGACGCGACAGCACGGGCGCGGGATCGTCCGGTCCCATGAGGTCGGTGACGAGGATGCGGATGCCGCGGCGGAAGAACTGTCCTGTGAACGAGGCGGGATTCGCGGAGGGGCTGAAGGGCGTCTCGAAGGGCGGGAAGTCCCAGAGGAGCGGCGAGGCGGGCGCGGGATCCTTGCGGAAGGTGTCGGCGGCGTGCCAGAGGTTCAGGGAGAACCCGGAGTTCGAGGCGGCAGTGGCGAAGATCACGGCGAGCGAGATCGCGGCGGCTGCCTTGCGTTCGGTCGACGCCATGGACGCCGAATGATCCAGGATCACGTCGCACCGCGGGTCGATCTCCTCCGAAAACAGCTTGATCATCAGCTGTTCGCTCCGGGCGTACACGCGCCAGTCGATGCGCCGCAGGTCGTCGCCCGCCCGGTATTCGCGGTACTCGGAGAACTCCAGCGCGTTGCCCGTCCTGCGTCCGACGCGACGGCCGTCGATGCCGGACACCTGCGCGGGCGCGGTCAGCTCCACGCCGCCGGCGACCGCGAGGGCGCGTTCGACCGCGTCAGTGAAATACGGGATGGCTGCGGCGGGCACGGTCATAGCGCCTCCCCGTCATCCCGTCCCTGTCCGGGAATGCTGCTGCCCGTATCGGCGGGCGCGCCGATCTGTTCGAAGCGCTGCCTGTCGGGATGCGAGTGAACATAATAGACGGCGAAGAACCAGACGATGAAGGACAAGATATAGAAGATTGTGACAAGGATACTCGTCATGTTTTTTGTGTGGTTGATCGAGATTGTGATCGAGAACAGCAACTGGAGCAGGAAGATAAGGGCGGCGGAAAAGAACACGTACGAGTTAAACCTGACGTGGGAGTTCCACGGCTCCCGGACCGTCGGGTCGTTCCATTGGCGCATGTAAATGACGGCGAGGGCGACGTGCTGGATGGCCCAGAAGTTCCGGAAGAATACCCCCGATCCGAATCCGCCATGAGCCGCCATGGCGAACTTGCGGGCGAAGACGTTGATGACAAAAAGCGAAACCAGCTCGAGCACGAAGACCGGGACAAGCGAGACCGGCGAGGCGGGGTCGAACAGCTTTTTCCAGAACGGCATGTCCGGCTGTTTCCGGCGGAGCAGTTCCGCGTTGTGCGATGTGACGGAGACCGAAGTGACCAGCAGCCCGAACACGCATGAGAAAAGCCCGTAGACGGTGAAATTGAGAACGAGATCGAGCAGACGGTCCGTCCCCCCCGTTTTTGTGGCGCCGAACGCGCCCGTGCCGCCCGCCAGAATCAGCGCGAGGAAGACGCCCGCCAGCGAATACAGCAGGATGCGGATCGCCTTCGGGGCGCGTTTCCCCAGCCCGTAATCGTTTGTGTCGACGGCGGCGAGCGCGAAATAGACCGCTGCGACGATGCACGCCGGTACATAGCAGAACCCCAGGGCAATCCAGAAGCCGGACGACGACGCGCTGCTTTCGCCGAGGTCGAACAGAGTCATGACCCCCAGGATGCCGATGAAGATGATTATGAGCAGGGAGTCCATCCGGAAGCAGAATGTCTGCATGACGAAGAACATCGAAAGCGTGAGGATGAACAGCAGAATGCCGACCGGGAGACCTAATGCCATCGTGACCTCGCGCGGCGTCGTGGCGATGAAAGCCGTGTAGAAAATCAGTGACAGGACCGAAACGACGATGCACGGGAGCAGCAGGAGGAAGAACTTGCGCCAGGTGAAAAGCAGGCTCTGGAGCGCGCCCGCCACCAGACCTTTGCTCGTGGTGTACTGCACCAGATGCGACAGCAGGGGCGGCTCCTTCGCGCGCGACGTCATGAAGCCGCGGTTTTTGGCGCGGAGCTTGAACGCCGGGCAGACTATGAAGAGCGGCAGGAACGGGAAAAGCGGCAGGAGATACTGGAGCGCGAACATGTTCGTCACGGAAAGCAGCACGAAGAAGATGGCGGAAAAATCCCTCCTGCCGTCAGCTTTGGCGTGGAAGAGCAGAAACAGCGTGATGCCAAGAGCGTAGGCGCCGAAGAAAAGGACCTGGAACACCAGCGCGATCCATCGCATGTACTTGAGCTTGACCGTGGCGCGTTTCTGGTAGATGTGCCGGAAATAGTAATAATAGATGTTCCAGTCGGACGTGTCGATGCGCGAAAGGTCCAGGTCCCGGTCGGTCCAGGCGTCGAAAAACATCCAGAGGGAACTTCTTTTTCTCACGGGAAGGTCGGTCTCCGCGGCAAAAGCCTCCGTCGCGGGCGTGTCCGCGTGCGGTTGTTCGACCTGAGGATCCATGTCTTGCTTTGTCTCCGGGTTCATTTGCCGAGCATTTCCTTTGTGGGCGGTTTGACCGTGACGTCGG
Organism: uncultured bacterium; assembly: GCA_902802585.1. Taxonomy (GTDB): domain Bacteria; phylum Verrucomicrobiota; class Lentisphaeria; order Victivallales; family UBA1829; genus UBA1732. The sequence continues at coordinate 18,605 of CADCMR010000022.1, read as the reverse complement.
GGTAGCGGTGCTGCCGGAACGCCTTGACGATAAGCGGCAGCAGGCAGAGGAAGAGGATGAAGGTGATGCCGGAGGACACCATGAGCGCATGAACGGGCAGGGTGGCCGAGGCAGTGGAGATTGACGAGGGGGCGTTTATGGTCTCCACGAGGCAGTAGATGTGGGAGAAGACCATGGAGAGGAGGCGGACGGGGCCGGGGATCCCCTTCAGGGAAAAGCCCGTGATTGAGTCGGGGATCAAGTCCATGATCGCGGCGGGGATCCAGGTGAGGATGTTGGCGCCGACCTCAAGGATGATCAGCCAGCCCAGCGGCGGGAACCGCAGTTTCGTGCGCAGTCCCAGGTTGAGCGACAGGAGCGCGAAGCCCAGGAAGGAAACGAGGATGCTCAGGATGCCGTATGCCGTGGTCGTGCCGCTCCAGTCCAGTCCCGCGAACGGGATCAGCAGCGCGGGAAGCGCCAGGATCGGGATGGTGAGCAGCACGGTTCCGGCGAAACCGGACGAGAACAGGAAATGCAGGACGCGTCCAAGGACGTTCCGGGGGCACTTCATGAACACGCGCATGCTGTTCACGGGCGGTTCGCAGACCGCGACGAGCGTCATAATGCCGAAGGAGAAGACGCAGAAGATGAATTCGATGACGTAGAAGAAATCGCGGTCGTAACTCGTGCCGCTGCCGCCGAAAATGAGGTAGTACGGTATCATCAGGACCAGCGCGATGGCGGGCAGGGCGAAAATATAGGCTTTCGCGGCGCAGAACCGGTTGGATTTCGGTGGGGAGACGACCGCAAGCGCGAGGAGGAAGATCATGACGCCGAGCAGGAAGGCGAGCTTGTATTCGATGAGGATGCCGACCCAGAATTCCGTCCCCAAATCGCTCCGGTTCATGAGGTCGTCGACGATGCTGAACGCGAACGGCATCAGGAAGACCATGCTCCCGAAGATGCCGACGAAATACAGCCCCGTGATCCATTTCATCCCGAACGCCCCGGCGAAGATGCCCGCGAGCGAGTAGAGGACGAGGACCGGGAAGAGGCAGAGCGTGACGAGCAGGGATGCAGCCGAGAGACCGCGCATGAAGTACGCGGCGGTCAGGAACGGCAGGAGCATGGAGAAGATGCAGAAGAGCATGACGATCGCGCCTTCGAGCTTGCCCATGATGATGGAGGCGGGGCGGAGCGTGGTCAGCATCGCGTAGTTCAGCTCCTTGTCGGAACGCTCCTCCGCGAAACGCTGTTCCGCGCCGATCGCGCAGATGATGACGGCGAGAATCGCGCCCGCGAAGATGATGAGGAGGAAGAAGCCGACGCCGGAGCTGTTGTCGTCGTTGCTGAACCGCATGGCGGAGGAGAAGAAGAGGGTGCAGATGAACTGCACGAGGAGGAGCATCCCCATGAAGATGATCATCCGGCGGTTCTGGAAATACTGGCGCATCTCCTTGATGAAGACCGGGTTGAGGGATTCGCCGATGTTGGAGAGGAGTTTGCTGAACATGGCGGCGCCTCCTTACTGGACCTTGCCCTGCGTGATCTTCATGAACAGCTCCTCCAGGCCCATCTGGTTCCGGTTGAACGAAAGGACCGTGAGCCCGGCGGCAAAGACGGTGCCGACGACGCGCGAGACCTCGGCATCGTTTCCCTCAATGATCGCGTGGACTTCATCGTCGTCGAACACGTCCACGGAACGCGTGAGCGGGTGTTCGAGGAGTTTGAGCCGGACGGGCTCCGCTTCGCCGCGCGGAGTCTTCAGCGAGACGCTGACGCCCTTCGGCGCGACCTGGGGCGCGGGCGCGGCGGTTTCGCCGGAAAGGTCGGCGGATTCGCCGGGCTGGGCTTGCGCGGCGGGGGCGGCGGGCGCTCCGCCGTTGACCTGCGCGAGCAGCTCGTTCAGCGTGCCGGCGGACAGAAGCTTGCCCTGTTCGATGATGACCGCGCCGTCGCAGATGTCCTGAAGCTCGGACAGGATGTGGCTGCTCAGGAAGATCGCCTTTTTCTGTTCGGCGAGGATTTTCAGTAGGGTGCGGAGCTCGTGGCGCGCGCGCGGGTCGAGGCCCGCCGCGGGCTCGTCCATGATGAGGACCTTCGGGTTGTGGATCAGGGCGCGCGCTAGGCTGACGCGCTGCTTCATGCCCTTGGAGAGCGCGAAGAGGAACTTGTTGCGGAGTTCGCCGAGGTTGGTGAACTCCACGATGTCGTTCAGCGCGCGCGTACGCTCCGCGCCTTTCAGCCCGAAACTGCGCGCGAAGAAGTCGAGGTATTCCCAGACCTGGATGTCCTTGTAGCCGGGGAGGGAGTCGGGCATGTAGCCGACGACGCGGCGGACCGCCTCGGGGTAGAGCGTGGCGGAAACGCCGTCGTAGAAGACGTCGCCGGAGGTGGCGAGGTCAAGCGTCGCCATGATGCGGATCGTAGTGGTTTTGCCCGCGCCGTTCGGACCGATGAAGCCGAAGATGTTGCCGTCTTCGAACGAGAAGGAGATATCATTGACGGCGACGGTCTTGCCGAAAACGCGCGAGAGGTTGCGGACTTCAGTTTTCATGTGCGGACTCCTGAAGGGTGAACGTGCCGACGACGAGGTGGCGGACACGGAAGGAAAGCGGGGAACACCCGGGGGTATAGAAAAGCGGACGGTCGGTTTCCGCGATGTACATGCCGGGAGAAAGCAGGTCGTTGAGCGGTGCGAGGCCGGTTTTTCCCTGCTTTCCGAACAGTCGTTTCATCGTTTTGGCGTTCGAGTCGATTAAATTATAGTTGCCGGTCCTGCCGCGGGCGGTGTTGCCCCGGTGTTCGTTGTCCGACGCCGCTTCATAAAGAAACGAGCAGAGCGTGTAGAAAAGCTGGTTTCTGCCGGGCACGAGAGTGCCGCGTTTGCCGTCGTCCAGATACTCGATTACCGTATTGGTTGTTCCGGGGGTGCCGCTGAAGGGGTTCAGTTCGGCGGAGACGCCCGGCTGGATCATGGCTTCGGATGGGAGCCAGCATTGTCCGTCCGGGGTCTTCAACGCGAGGATTTTCACGGGCGCGCCGAGACCGTTCATGACGGTGAGCGTGTCGCCGGCGTTCCGGGAGATTCTGAGCTGTTCGAGGTGCTTTTCCGCGCGGGAGACGCCGTAGACCAGCGGGATGCGCGCCTTGTTCGCGCCGGTCACAACCTGGTCACGGCCGAGGGAGATGTTCACGTCGTTCGCCCGTGCGAACGACACGGTATCGGCAGTGTCGAAGACGAGCCTGCGGACGGGGAGGGGGGCGTAGAGGTTCACGGCGGCGCGCGTGTAGCCCATGCTCTCCTGCTGGTCGAGGAAGGTCACGCCGACGGCGGAGGCGCGCGTAAACCAGCCTTCGAAGAATGTGACGAAGAGGATGACGATCCCGACGAAGACGAGCGAGATCATCGGGACGGTGAACAGGAGCAGCAGGACGCTTTTCTTCCGTTTGATGAGGTAGAAATAGTTGACCGGACCGACCACGATGATGTACGCCAGCAGCGCGAGGATGACCACGAAGAACGACAGGCTCGGGATTTCGACGCAGGGGAGCGTCTGGAAAAGGTCGGCGGGATTGGAGATGAAGAGGTGCTCCGACGCCAGATAGTCCAGCGTCTGGCGGTTGCCGCGCATTGCGGCCTCAAGTTCGGCGTCGCTCCTCCCGTAATATGGTTTTTTGTCTTCGTCGAATTCCCGTTCGACGTCTTCCTGCGCCGGATTGAAGATGTAGCGTTCGTCCAGCACGATGGTCCGTCCGAATCCGCGCGGCACGACGACCGGCTGGCCGGGGATGGCGGGCGCGGGCGCCCATTCGGGACGCTGTTCGCCGCGCGGGACGAAGAGGAATTCGGTCGCGCCGAGCATGACTGCGTCGCGGATGGCGCGTTCGGCGTCGGGCGTGAACTTGTCATTGGTCCTGCGGAACAGCATTCCCTTCGACTGGTAGAACTGGGGGATGGCGGGCCACTGGACGGTGTCGGAATTGGAGAAGCCGCATTGAATGTTCCGATAAGCGGCTGTCCCTCCGAAGAGGAGTTCCTTGATGAGCCCCCTCATGACCGGCTCGGCGGTCGAGAACGAGGACGGCATGGCATAAAAATACCGGTCGGCTTCGCCCGCGTCGAAAATGCCGGACGGAAGCTGGAAGACCCGTTTGCCGTTGATGTAGATCAGCGGGTTCACGACCGTGATGTTTTCCGAATCTGGCTCCATGTACGTCGGGGCGAAGACGGAAACGGTCTGGACGGAGTGGGCGGGTATCTTCCGGGAGGTCGTGACGGAGCGTACGTAATCGGCGCGCCAGCCGATGGTGTAGCGCATGACGACGGTGAAGTCGGCGGGCGAGTCGCCGTCGTTGCGGACGACAAACTCGCGGACGATCTGGTCGCCGGAGCCGACGAAGAGGAACGGAGCGGAAGCGAGGGAGACTGAAACGGAGCCGGCTTTCACGGCGGAGGATGTCTTCGGTTTCGATACCGTGTTGGGTTCTCCCCCGTGAATTTGCAAGTCGCTTCCGTTCGCGCCGGTCCTTCTGACGGGGGCGATGCCCGCCGGGGCCGTGCTGGTCGCGAACGCGGACGCCGCGACGGTCAGCAGGAGAAGCAGCGCGGGCAGGAGCGCGCGCCGGAATGGTGTCGAAACGAGGCGGAACATGGTCAATCCTTTCCGGGGGTGACGCCCTGCGGCCATTCGATTCCGGCGGGGTCGACTTTTTCGAGCAGACGGTTCGAGAGGTCGACCGGCGTGATCTTGTCGAGCTTCGCCTGGTAGTTCAGGATGAGGCGGTGGTTCAGGACCGCGGGCGCCACGCTGCGGACGTCCTCGAACCCGACCGCGGGACGGCCGGCAATGAGCGCGGCGGCGCGCGAGGATTCGGCGAGGGCGATGGCGGCGCGGGGGGAGGGGCCGTAGGTCACGAAACGCGTCACATCCGGGATGGCGGCGGGGTTGCCGGGGTGTCCGGCGGCGACGATGCGCGCGATATAGTTCGCGACGGATTCGCTGAGGTAGACGCGGTCCATGGCGGCGAAGATTTCGCGGAGTTCTTCTGCGGAAAGCGTCCATTCGGGCTCCGGCGGCTCACCGCGGCGGCGGTGCGCGATGATCCGCGTGAGGACGTCGGCGTCGACGCCCGCCACATTGATCTTGAAGAGGAACCGGTCGAGCTGAGCCTCCGGGATCGGATAGGTTCCTTCCAGTTCGATCGGGTTCTGTGAGGCGAGCACGAAGAAGGGATCGGGCAGGGGGCGTGTCTCGCCGAGGAGCGTCACGGCGTGTTCCTGCATGGCTTCGAGCATGGCGGACTGGGTTTTCGGCGACGCGCGGTTGATCTCGTCGGCGAGGAGGATGTTGGAGAAGATCGCGCCTGGCTGGAACTCCATCTTGCGGGAACCGTCGGGCATGACCTGCAGGATGCTGCCGCCGAGGATGTCGCTGGGGAGCAGGTCGGGCGTGAACTGGATGCGCTTGAATTCGAGGCGCATGAGCTTGCCGAGCGCCTTCACGAGCGCGGTCTTGCCGACGCCGGGGAGACCTTCGAGCAGGACGTGGCCGCGGCTGAAGATGCCGATGAGGAGGAGCCTGTGGACCTCGTGCTGGCCGAGGAGGATCTTGTCGAGTTCGTCGAGGAGGCGCGTCGCGAGGGCGCTGACGCGGTTGAGTTCTTCGGGAGTCATCAGGGAGTTGGATTCTGTGTTCATCGCGGGAGTCTGCTCCATGTGGGTATGAATATGAAAATGTTTCGTGTGTTATGGTTGGTCGGGTGAATTGCTGAAATAGCGCCGGACGGATTCGCGATGCGAGGGGAGGATGCGCGTTTCTGCGTGCTCCGCCGGTCCGGACCCGGAGAGATGTCCCGCCTTGGCGCGTTCGGCTGTCTCGTCGCCTGGATCGGAGGTGAACTCCAGGATGGAGACGCTCTGTCCGGGTGTCTTATTCTCAAGCATGAGGTCGCGGCGTTCGTCGCCGACGTCCTGCGTCTGTCCTGTGAAATTGAGGAGGGCGTCGCCTCGTCCGCGGGAGATGCCGCCCGAGCCAGAGGCGCCATTGCTTTGTCCGGAGCCATGTCCCTGTCCGTCCTGACCTTCCCCCTGACCCTGTCCCTGGCCTTGACCTTGTCCTTGTCCCGGCTGCAGCCCTTGACCCTGTCCTTGTCCGGCGGCGTTGGAAAGCTCGGATGCGCCCGGCGCATTTTCCTCCAGCCATTTCTGAAGCGCTTCGGCGCTGTTCGCATAATCGTCCGCGGTCGCGAGTCCGGTGTCGCCGGAGCCTTGTCCCTGCTGACCTTGCCCCTGTCCTTGACCCTGCTGCTGACCTTGACCCGGCTGTTGACCCTGACCCGGTTGTTGACCTTGTCCGGGTTGCTGACCTTGACCTTGCTGTTGACCTTGTCCGGGTTGCTGACCTTGACCTTGCTGTTGACCTTGTCCGGGTTGCTGACCTTGCCCCTGCTGACCTTGCCCCTGCTGACCTTGCCCCTGCTGACCGGACAGCTCCCGCATCTGGTCGTTGCGCATCTGAGCGAGCTTTTCGATGCGTTCGCGCAGTTCCTGTGCGTTTCCGGCGAGCGAATCGGCGAGCGACTGAAGCTGATCCGGCGTCATGGACGGGGCGAGATTGTCTCCGGTCTGCTTCAGAAACTCCGCCAGCGAGGCGTCGTCCGCGGCGAGCTGTTCGACGAGCTGTTTGAATTGTTCCATTGCTTTATTGCGGCCCGGCACCTCGGACGGCAGGTTCGCGAGCGAGGCGGCGGTTTGCGAGAGCTTCTGGGCATTGTCGGCGGAATGCTCCAGCGCTCGTGCCGCGTTTGCGGCGAGCGAATCGGTGAGCTCGCGGAGCGCCTCGATGCCCTCGAACGTCTTTGCCGGGGACGTGCTGCTGCTGTTTTCCACGAGTTCCTCCAGCTCCTCCTTCGCGGCTTCGACTTCCTCCTGCGGCACCAGCGGTTCCTGTTCGAGGATTTCGAGCTTCTCTTCCAGTTCCTCCTGTTCCTGATGCACGTCGAGCCCGCCCGGACCGATGATCCGCGCATGGTCGACGTCGACCAGAAATGCCCCCGCGAAGAAGAGCGCCGCGGTCAGAAGCGCGGTCACGCGGGCGGCGGGAAACTCCATGCTCAACTCCGGTGGTTGCGGAATCCGGATCCGCGACACCCACGCGGAACAGTCCGTTTCGAGCGAGGCGGCGAGGAATCCGCCGCAATCCGAATGCGCGTCCAGCCAGACCATGAGCTTGCGTTTCGGGGGCGTCAGGCGGACCGCCCGGTACAACGCGCCTGCCAGCGCGGCGACCACGAGCAGGACGGACGAAAGAATCACGGCGTTTCGGCGCCACTCCGGGAATGCGAATCGCCAGGCAAGCACGATGCCGCCCGCCAGAAAGAGCGCCACGGCGCAGAACGCTGCGGATTCACGCAGGAACAGGCGGTTCCGGATGCCGCCGTACAGTGCGTCGACAGTCGCATTCAGCGCGCCGCCGGACGCCGCCGGAAACGAAGGAGCTGTTTCGGACTGGTTCATATCATATCTTCCTGGATGCGTTTTTTTAGTTTGAGGTAAAAAAAATCTATGGTATTTTATGAGATAATATATCCTCGCGCGCGCAAAAAATCAAGCCGTCTATCAGGAAAATGAACTATTTTCCGGGGAAGAAATGAGCCGCGGTTCCGTCGAAACTCCGCCTGATCTCCGATTCGCGCTTGAAAAAAAAACTGCCGGATGTATATTTTAAGCATGAAACGAACGCGGAAAAAGCGTCGGCGCCGGATTCCGTGTTTCAAAACACAAACGGAGCAAAGATGTTCAATGGGAAAAAAGTTGTCGTGGTTATGCCCGCCTACAACGCGGAAAAGACCCTCGAAAAGACGTTCCGCGAGGCCGCCGCGCAGCCGTTCGTCGACCAGGTCGTGATCGTGGACGATGCCAGCAGCGACGACACGTGGGCGGCTGCTTCCCGCATCAAGGGCGCTGTGACCTGCCGCCTGCCGCGCAACACCGGTTACGGCGGCAACCAGAAGCAGTGCTACAAGCTCGCGCTCGAACACGGCGCGGACATCGTGATCATGGTGCATCCGGACTACCAGTACACGCCGCTGCTCATTCCCGCCATGGCTGCGATGATCGGCAACGGCCTGTACCACTGCGCGCTCGGTTCCCGCATCCTCGGCGGATGCGCCCTGCGCGGCGGCATGCCCATGTACAAATACTTCTCCAACCGCATTCTCACGTTCGTGGAGAATGTGTTCATGGGGCAGAAGCTCTCCGAATACCACACCGGCTACCGCGGATTTTCCCGCGAACTGCTCGAGTCGCTTGATTTGAGCGGCAATTCCGACGATTTCGTTTTCGACAACGAAATGCTCGCGCAGATCGCGTGGACTGGAGCCGTGATCGCCGAGGTGTCGTGCCCGACCAAGTACTTCGAGGAGGCGTCCAGCATCTCGTTCCGGCGGAGCGTGAAGTACGGATTCGGCTGTCTCGCGGTCGCGATGCGTTATTTTCTGGCGCGCGCCGGACTGGCGCGGTGGCGACTGCTGAATCCCGCGAACCGCGGAAGGCTTGCGCCGGAAATGATGAAAAAGCCGCTCTGACACATCAAGTTGCGACAAAAATAGAAAAAGTTTGATTCCTGGGGTTGTTTTTTCGCCTTTTGGAGTTATTGTAAACCTGTAGTGATGACAATCCGGCGTTCTCCCCGCCCGGAGCATTCTTCCAACCCAACCCTAACCACCTCATGCGCCGCCCGGCGCGTGAAAGAAAGGACCCCATCATGAAGTACGTTTGCCAAGTCTGCGGCTATGTCCACGAAGGCGACAATCCCCCCGAATTCTGCCCCCAGTGCAAAGCTCCCGCCTCCAAGTTCGTCGCCAAGGACGAAAAGGCCGATTCCATGTCCTTCGCCACCGTCCACAGCATCGGCGACGGCAAGGTCGACGACCAGGAGATCATGGACGGTCTCCACGCCAACTTCACCGGCGAATGCACCGAAGTCGGCATGTACCTCGCCATGAGCCGCGTTGCCGACCGCGAAGGCTATCCCGAGATCGCCGAAGCCTACAAGCGCATCGCGTTCGAAGAGGCGGAGCACGCCGCCAAGTTCGCCGAACTCCTCGGCGAAGTCGTCGCCCCCTGCACGAAGACCAACCTCACCAAGCGCGTGGAAGCCGAACAGGGCGCCTGCGCCGGCAAGTTCGAGATCGCGAAGCGCGCGAAACAGCTCGGTTTCGACGCCATTCACGACACCGTGCACGAAATGGCGAAGGACGAGGCGCGCCACGGCGCCGCGTTCGCCGGTCTCCTGAAGCGCTATTTCAAAGACTGATTTCTGAACTGGATTCCAGTTTTTTGTCCACGCCCGCATCCGTAAAATGGTGCGGGCTGTTTTGTCTCGCAAAAGACGGACTGGCGCTTTTGTTGATACGCTCTACAAGCCGAGTTCCTTCACGGTTTTCATTGCGTCCGCGTCGCCGGATTCCGCCAGCATCTTCAATGTCTGGTCGGCGGGACTTGTCGCCGTTTATGGATGCCTTGCGGAACCATTTCACGGCTTCGGCGGTGTCTTTCTTTACGCCGTTTCCTTTGATATAAAGCACCGCCAGATTGTACTGGGCAAAGGCGTGGTCCTGGTCGGCGGCTTTCCGGTACCAGTTGACCGCCTGCGCGTAGTCCTGTTTCACGCCGACGCCGCGTTCCCGGCATTGGCTGCCATTTTCATAATACATCCTGGCGTCCGGACAAAGCATCATAAATGCCAATACTATTTTTGATTCTGACTTGACATCCGGTCAAAGCCTGCTATAGTATCCATGACATTTCCGTCTATCACGTCATTCCAATAGTCCAGTCCTGATGGGATAGGGCAATACAGAGGATCAGAGCATGTTGAATCGATTGAAGCAGACGTTATTTGAACTACCAGACATATTCCGCAGGTTCGTCGACTCCAAGCCTTGGGATAAATACACCGTAGGGATTTTTGTAGTCGTCGGGATATTGGCTGTCGTTTGCAACATTTATGCGATATGGCATATCCCGCTCGGGATGACGGATGAGTCCTTGTACATTTATCTCATTCGAGAACAGATCCCGCTAACATCAAAAGGCACCGCTTTCAACCTGTATTTCAAAGCATTCAGCGGATGCTCCATCCTGACACTGCGATATCTGGCGTTGGGGCTGATGTGGCTTGCCACCGGTGTGCTGGCACTGTCGATATACTGCCTGTTCCGGGACAGGTTTTCCAAACGCGGTCTCGTATCTTTCATGTTCTTCGGGATATCCTGGTATGCGATTTTGTTTCCGCAGTCTATTTCTGTTCCATCTTACATCACTTTGGAACATTTCTGGGGGTTGCTGTCTGTATCCGCTTTGTTTTTCGCTTTTGCGGCAAAATCTTCCTTGTGGCAGTGTGTCGGGACCGTCGCAAGCGGTTTTTGCAGCACGCAACTGTTTCTGGACATGTATCCGGCCGCGCCAATGGTGTCGCTGGTGTTTCTGGCTACATTTTTCGTTGGTATAAAAGCCGCATGTTTTTGGGTGTTGGGAGTTCTGTCCGGATTCGGTTTTTTCTTTGTTTTTCTGCAATCTCCCTCTGTTTTTCTGCAACAGCTGTTCGAGGCGTTCACAACCAACGACATTGGTCAACATGACAAAATGTTGTTGGTGAGATGGAGTATGGAAACCGTATTTTATTTTGTCATCCGAATTCTGGGATATTGTATCGCGGCATGCGCTTTGACAGAAATACCATCCAATCATAAAATCAAAAAATTCTATTTCGGGCTGGTATTCGCCCTTGGTGTGGCTTTTGTTGCTGCCGTGGAGATGATCCAGAGCTCATTTCGTACGGAACGGACATTCAGCATCGCGGTCTTGTATACCATGTTTGCTTTGACAGTCAGCATGTACTGCCGGCAGCAGCGAATGGATGTCAGAAAGATTGTCGCTCTTGTCTTGCTGTCGCTCGCGCCGATTCTGCTGTGTTTGGGGACGAATGTGGAGTTCTCTGTCAGGTCGCTGTTCTACTCAATGATGCTCGCGTTGCCGGTTTTGCTGTTGTCCAATATCATCAACAACAGGCATTTGGCTTTTTTTGTGTTTATTCTGGTCGCAATGTTCGCAGTCAGGTTCTTTATGCAGTTCAATGCCACATCATGGGCGACGAGGGAGAAGTTTTTCGCCCAAAGTCACAGATTATCCGAGTATGGAACGGATGTCACTGCATCTCTCACGCAGCTGCGTAACATAAAGAGGATTGAGGAAACGACACGTGGTTCGGACTATCTGGTCGGAAGCACATTTTGCTGGCAGTATATTATCGTTCTGAACAAAAAACCGGTTATGTCGTATTTTTATCAGTCCAGTACGGATTTGCGCAATGAGTTTTCCAAGCGTAAGCTTACGAAATACGACGTGGCGTTTGTCGTAAACCGCAAGAACCAGGAAAAGGACTTTTTCCCCGGATGGATCGATCTTTACCGGGAGTATTTTGATGCTGAGAAAATCGAGCGCATTGAATTCAATAAATCGGAAGATATTCTGTTGTTCCGGTAATATCGTAGCATGTTTGCGTCATATCCTCGATCTGAGGTTGGAGGAAAAAGAGGTATTATGGATTTTTGTCTCAATGAGACCGTCCAAATACCCCGGCAGTGTGCGTCTCAACGATTAGAGTCAAGGCATAGGCGGTCTCTTGTCTCAATGAGCATGGCCCCCTGTTTTGAGGGTAAAAAGAAGCGGTATTGTGGATTATCGTCTCAATGAGACAGTCCAAAATACCGCGGCAATATCATTCTCGCACATTCGCGTTCCTGCCGGGCTGGAATCCAATCCGTTTGATGTGATCGAGAGCAAGCCGGTCCAGACGGAAAGCCGCCTCCCGTTCACCGAAGAACAGGTCAAGGCGATTTTCGATGGTTTCAAAAACGGATTCTTCTATGAAACGGAGGTTGTACGCCTCGGTCCCGGCAGAATCCCCATGCGGATGAGAAAAGTGCTGCCATTCGAGCCGATGTTCAAGGATGAAATGCGCGTCCTGCTTCTGCTCTGTTGCTGGACCGGATGCCGTGGGCAGGACGGATGCGTGATGCGCTGGTCGAATGTCGATTTGGAACACAACACAATCACCTATATCCCGCACAAGACAGCCAGAGTGACCAATAACCGCGAAGTCTCGCTCCCGTTGCATCCTGACCTTGCTGCCGGTTTGAGAGACGCTTTGGCATTCCGGGACCGGAACCACGGCAAAGCGGATTACATCATTCCGTCAGTCGCGAACCGCTTTTCCTACAACCCGAACGGGGTCCAGGAAGACGTCCGCAAGATCATCCACTGCGCGACCGGTCTGTCCGTCACCGCTGACGAATGCCTCGAGCACCGCGTATTCCGGGCCAATCGCTACAGCCTGCACAGCTTCCGCCACACGTTCGTCTCATTCTGCGTTAATGCGGGAGTTCCGCTGGATGTGGTCGCTTCCATCGTCGGGCACGGCAATAGTGTTATGACCCGCCACTATGCCCACATCTCGGATGCGGCAAAGAAGAACGCGATCATGGCTCTGCCGGTCATCACGAAACCGGAAACCACGCCCATTCCTCCGGACGGTTCCGAGGCGGCGGTCATCGTGCCGTCGTCCAGGTTATTCACTGGAAACGCAGTACGGAAATCGTGTATGAATTTTGCCGCGAATCCAAGTTCGCTGGAATCGTACTGCCGAGCCACGGTCGCTATGTCGGCGCGAGCTCGAAGCCGATGACGGAATACCGCAAGCAGCCCGGTGACAAGCTCGGATTCAACTGGATGATGCCGAGCGTGATCAAGAAGCGGGCTGTCCGGCACGTCATCTTCGATTCGAACTTCTGGAAATCGTTCGTTCATGCTCGCCTGGCGGTCCCGACTGGTGACCACGGCTCCCTCACGCTCTACGGACGTGTTCCCGGCATCCATCAACTTCTCGCGGAGCACCTCACTGCGGAATACCGCGTGAAGACTTCCGGTCGTGGCCGCACGGTGGACGAATGGAAGCTGAAACCGGAACACCACGATAACCACTGGCTGGTGTCCTGGCGCTGGGACGCAATGAAACGGGACAAGACGAAATCACTCCACTAAGCTCCGCACAATTTTTCGCACAGTGCTATCGATCAATGTTCTACTGGTATCTATCCTATGCGAAAAAACTACCGGAGAAAAAACAGCGGTTTTTAGCGAACCGAATCCGGGCTCTGACAGAAATCATTACGGGAAAGTTCCCGCCACGTGCATTGCTGACCATACCCGAAGGTGCCGGTCTGGCTGAACTTATTGAGGAAAATTATGAAACTGAATCCATTTGTCGTGATGGCAGAACAATTCGACGGCACCGGATTGGTGTTTAATCCTGAATCGAACGGCGCGGTCGCACTGAATAAGACGGGCGTGTATCTGTGGAATCGCCTGAAGGATGGTGCGTCCGAGGCGGAAATGGTTTCCGGTCTGCAGGAAAAGTACGAAGGCGTGACGGAAGAGAAGGCGTCGGCGGATGTCAAGTCTTTCCTGGAAGAACTGCGGAGCCGTTCGTTGCTGTCGGAGGACTGAAAGACCGATGAGCAGACCGGAATCGTTGGAAAAAGCGATTTATACGGGGAACAGCATGAAAGGGATGTTTGTACCCGGGGAGATGCTTTACCTCGAAGAAAGAGTCTTTGAAATGCTTCAAGAGGGGGATGTGGTAGCAATCCTTTCCCACACCCCGCACATCGTACCCCGCATCATTGAGAAAAAAACGGATTATGCCATCACCATGGGTGACAACAATGACCGTCCAGACGCAACGATATTATCCTGCGAAACAAGTCTTAGGCTTGTAACCGGGGCGATTTCCTTGGACGGGACGTTTCGTTCTGTGAAAGGCGGCGAGTCTGGCATGGAGCAGTTCCGGCGACAGCAGAGGAAACGCCTCCTGCATCGAGTGATTCTGAATACGATGCGTCCGCTACGTCCTCTGAAGAGCTTGCGGATTCCTGCGAACAGGGAAGCGAGATTCCGTGATGGGACAGTTCAATGGTGTTGCGGGAATATCCCCGTTGCTGCTCGAAACTCATTGGGCAAAACAGAATATCTTGGTTCCTGGAAGCGGCTGTTCTTCCGTATCCCGAGGAGCGCGTCCAAAATATCGGCTAAAAGCTATCCAACCCGAAAGGACGGACGAGCATGAGCCATGAAATCATGACACCGCTGATTCCTTTCCTCGGCGCCTGCATTTATGGGGACGCGGAAAAGTTTTACGCGGGACTGGATCATTCCAATCAAAAGGAATTGGAAACCCAGGCCAAGAGGTTCGGTATGTCGCCATGGCTTTATCGGTATCTGAGCGATGTCCTCCCAGACGATGTCCGGTCGGAATGCCAAAGGGTATTCCAGATGCGTCAGGCGGAGTCAATGAGGGCTATTCGTGAACTGGATCGGCTTTGCTATGTCCTGCGGAACAGCGGGCTTCGTTTTGCTCTGATCAAAGGTGCCGATCTGGCGTACCGCCTGTATCCCGAGGCCGCTCTTAGACGCTATGGAGACTGGGATGTTCTGTTCTATCCAGATGATTGTGGCCGGGCGCTGGAAGTGCTTTCCAAAGACGGTTGGGAAGTCCCGATCCAGTACACGGACAATCATGAGGCTGTGATGAAGACATCCGCACACCATTTTTCCCCGCATATCCGCGGAGGATTCAAGGTGGAACCTCATTTCACTCTGCCGAATTTCACTAAAATTGATCCGCATGAGTTCTGGGAATACACCATAGAACAACCTGGCGGAGGGCAACATATTCTGTCTCCCGAACTCAATCTGCTGATGCTGACCCGTCACGCTGCTTCGAAATCATATTTCCATGCAAGCATACCCAGACTTCTGACCGATGCAGCCATGGTAATGAGGAAGGAAAAGATTGACTTCATGAAACTTCGGGCCATGACAGACAAATGGCATTTGCCGTATTCTGGCAACCTTCTTGCAGCATTTCCAGAGTTTTTTCCTAAGGATGCCATAACAGTATTTCGTGCCGATCCAGAGGTTGTATCGCTGTTCAGAAGTATTTTTGAAGAACGGGCTATGCTGGGAGAACCGCAGAGCGTTTCGCTGGCCCTGAACAGGTTCCATGCTCAAGGGAACACATTCTTGGGATTATGGAAACATGTCTGCAACTGTACCCCTAACAGAATGCGCATTCTGTACCATCTTCCGAAGCATGGCGCATGGGGCCGCGTGGCTTTAGCTTTTGTACAGTATTTCTGGACAAGGTCGTGGCGGGTTGTCTGTTCATTTGCCCAGCATGATACGGCTCTTCGAGATTACTGCCTTATGGTCGCAGCACTTGAATCGAAATCGTCCAAAGAAACGAACTGTTTGCTAAAATGAGCAACGTGTAATCGCCGCTGAACTGTGAGCCACCCTATGAACCAGATGCCATCATCCCACAATACCGTTTCCTCTGTTCCAAAGCCATCTGGATTCGTTCGATTCTTTCTGTCTGCAATCCGGCCCTGGCGATGGATTTACGCCGGATTATTTGCAAGCATTCTATTTGCGACCGTCGCGGGGTATGTTCTCCCCATCCTTCAGAAACGTCTTATCAATGCCTTGACTGCGCGGGAATCCAGCAATATTTGGGTTCTCTTCTGTGCAGCCGGACTACTAATGCTTTTTGTCCGTTCCGAAGCTCTTCTACGGCAACGCATCGTAAACTCGACCGTCCATAAGGTTATGTTTTTGCTGAAATCGCGTATTTCAAATCGTCTGTTCGGTTTGCCGCCAGAGTTTCTCGACCGTCTTGGCGGCGGTTACCTTTCCGGTCGATTAAACACAGACATCACCCAACTTCAGTTCTTTTTCTCGAACACACTTTTCACAGCCTTCGCAAATTTATTGAAAGTCTCGGGTGCCCTCGTCTTTCTATTTATCCTTAGCCCGCGAACAGGACTTGCCGTACTGCTTACGTTTCCGTGCTATGCTTTTCTCCTCTACCGTTATCGAAGCAACCACTATGCCGTTTCCCGTCAGATCAGCGAGACAAATGCGCGTAACCAGCGCATGCTTGCCTCTTCAATCAGCAGCATTGAACTGGTAAAGACGAACGCTGCAGAAAACCGTGTCAGCGGCGCCATGCGCACTGGATTCGCACGCGAGACCCTCTTTCGACTGAAAGCCGTCCGCCTCTCGAACACATTCCTCTTCCTTACCGAGCTCGTTCCTTTGTTTTCTCAGGGCATCCTTGTAGCCATCGGAATACATCTCGTTTTGAAGGGGGAATGGACTCTTGGTACTCTTTGGGCACTGAATTGCTATCTCATGAACGTCTTTCATCCGCTGGGACAACTCTGCGGCACTTTCCCCCATGTGCAATCCGGACTTGCTTCCGCCGCTCGTCTCATCGAACTGGAAAACGCCACATGTGAACCGAACATTGATTCCGGACTGGCAGACTTCGAACTGCATGGCGGAATCGAACTTCGCGGAGTTTCTTTCGCATATCATTCCAATTGTCCTGTTCTAAACAGACTGGATCTCAAGCTCAATCCCGGATCGAAGCTCCTTATCTCCGGTCCATCCGGCTCTGGCAAAAGTACATTGCTTGCTCTGCTACTTGGGTTCTACAAGCCTGTCGAGGGCGAAATCCTCATTGACGGTCGACATATCAACGACTACAATATCCGCTCACTTCGTCAAAAAATAGGTTTCCTGGGACCGTTTCCTGAGTTCATTCCGTCCTCGCTTCGCGCAAATCTTACACTTGGTTGTTCCAATGTCCCTGATGACGAAACGATCTTTGATGCGCTAACTAAAGCCGGAGTTGAGCCTGTTGTGCGGACTCTCCCTCGTGGACTTGACACTGTTCTGACGGAATCCGCCCGCAATTTCTCGGCAGGCGAACGTCTCCGGTTTGCTCTTGCACGAGAACTTCTCCGTGGCTGTTCCATGCTTCTGCTTGATGAAGCCACAGCTCACCTTGATGCGGAGAATGAAACGCACTTCTTGGAGACCGTCCTTCGCGTATTCAATTCATATACCATCCTTATGATCCGTCACACATCGCACCAGCTGACAGATCAATTCCCCATACTTTATCTCAGGACTTCGGCGCCAAGAGAAACTTAGGATGTAATACTTGTTTATGTATGCTAACTTCCCCCCCCGAAGAATCTTTCCCATCGACGCTCAAATCAGAGAATCAGAGAAAAAACGGGAGTTATGAGCATAAAACTGTCCAGCCCGTTATGATTCGACAGAGTACCCATATAGAACCTTTTCCTGCAATCCTCCGGGATCAGGTTACACCATCCGACAAGCACGAAATCATTTCGTTCTTGCCGAGCTTTTGACCTTTACCCGCGCTTTATGCGAAGTTTTCCGGCATTTTCTTTCCTCGCCGAGCATAATTGAGCATTGTTTATGCGAAGATTTCCCGAATTATCTTTTCGGGTCATCGACGGCTGCCGTGAGCTCGGAGAAAGGTTTTTTATATGCGAATGTTTGACGGGCAAATACGGGTCGAAAACAACCTGTTCCTGTGGCATTTTGAGGCTAAAATTCAAAAAAGTGCGAGTGAGCACAGGACGTTTGTGCGAACCCATCTTGAAAAACGGGGTACCATATTCGCGAAAAAAGCAACATTCTTGGGACTTCCCCTCAAAACGGGCACAGGGCGACACCTGTGCTTAAACGGAGAATGGACCTCGAAGGGGGAGCGGAAGGCTCCGGGAACGCGTTTGCCTGTTTTCTTTGCGGAGAATGGAGAAATGAAGAATCTTTGCACAACCCTCTGATTGAGGGGGTTATAGCGAAAGAAAGATATAACAAACAGGAGTGTAACTCTTTGACTATAAACAAAAAATTGGTGGCTGCTGCCGGGTTCGAACCAGCGACCTGTGGATTATGATTCCATCGCTCTACCGACTGAGCTAAGCAGCCAACCAAAAGTTGTCAAAATAAAATGGCTCCGGCAGCAGGACTCGAACCTGCGACAGGGTGGTTAACAGCCACCTACTCTACCGACTGAGCTATGCCGGAGCATCTACACGAATTTAATATACCCCGATTCCGAAAAAAATCAAGCGTGTTTTGAAGAAAAAATACAGATATCCCATTTTTTTTTGAAAACTTGACAAAAAGAGAACCCATGCTACCTTATTCTCTGCTCAAGACGGAGGCAGACATGAGTTCTCAAAAAAATAATATGGCGGTGCTTGGTCAAATTGTCAAGCATATTCCTGCAAAACTTATCGAAAGACTGAAGGCCAAGCACAAAATCCAGACTCGTTCTTTCTCGGCAACGAGCCACGTTGTGGCGATGCTCTTCGCCCAGTTGTCTCACGCGCTGAGCTTGAATGATATTTGCGACTGCCTGCGCTTTCACAAAGGATATCTTGCTCAGATTCGGGACTGCGTGTCACCCCGCAGAAACGGTTTGGCTCATGCGAATGCGACGAGGGATGCGGCATTGGCGGAAGAGCTTTTCTGGTCGGTTCTTGACGAGGTCAAAAGCAAGCATCCCAGGTTTAGAACTTATCCCTAAATAGTGCTTGAATTTCTTAAAAATGATGCTATATTATCTGCATCCAATCAACAGGAGGCAGACATGGCGCACAAATCATGG
>CADCMR010000021.1 GCA_902802585.1 uncultured bacterium | reverse complement strand
AAGAAGGCGATCAAGCAGGGATACAAAGCAAGAAGATGGGTTGTTGAGGTTTCCCACTCCTGGTTCAACCGATTCAGAAAACTGCTCGTTCGTTTCGAGGCGGCGCTCAGGGGGGATTTCCCGGCTTCGGCGGTGGTGCTCCTGGTAACGCTGCTCCCGGTGGTGCTGCTCCTGGCGGTCAGGGCGGCATGCCCCGTATGGGCGGCTTCGGCGGTGGTCAGGGCGGCATGCCCCGTATGGGCGGCATGGGGGGCGGTATGCCCCGCATGGGTGGAATGGGCGGCATGGGCGGCGGTCAGCCGCGTGACGTGAAGCCCGAAAAGAGAGAAAAGATGGAATCCATCGCCTCCACCCGGACCGAGTTTCCGGACAACAAATTCAAGGATATGCCGCAGGAGTATACCAGACCCAACGAGAAAGCCGGCAAGATCGTGTCCTTCAAATACAAGACGCGCAACCATAAGACCGAAGGCAGTGCCGAGATCGAAAAGACCTGCCTCGTTTATCTTCCCGCTGGCTACGACGAGAAAGATACCAAGACCCAATACAACATCCTGTATCTGATGCATGGCGCAGGTGGAAATGGATCGACTTTCTTCCGTGGAGAGGGGCAGAATACTCCGCTTAAAAATACGTTCGACAACATGATTGCCAAGGGAGATATCAAGCCTCTCATCGTTGTTACGCCCACCCTCGGCAGCGTAGACGCCCTTGATTTTCACTCTGAACTCGTCAAGGACCTGATTCCTACAGTAGAAAAGCAGTATCATACCTACGCAAAGGATGTCACTGCGGAAGGAATTCATGCTTCAAAATGGCATCGTGCTTTCGGCGGGTTCTCCCTGGGCGGCGTCACTACGTGGGCGGTCTTCGATCACTGCATTGATCAGATCGGCTGCTACATCCCGATCAGCGGCGACAGCTGGATTGCAGGACAGTTCCAAGGTGCAGGAGCGGCCAAATACCTCGCGGAAACCTTCACCCAGACCGGCTATAAGCCCACGGATTTCCGGATCTACTCCGGCTGCGGCAGCACCAGTGATATGGCAAACCGGAACCTGACGCCTCAGATTGATGCGATGAAGAACTATCCCGATATCTTCAAGTATTGCGATAACTTCAAAGATGGCAACCTTTATCTGGCTATCTCTGAAAAGAGCGGGCATGACAATACCACCATCATGAACACTCTTTACAACGGCCTCCCGAAGATGTTCGAGTGACCGCCGTTCACCGAGCGCGGAACGGAAAGAATCCGCGATCGGAAATAAGAGAACGAATTCGCGCCGTTTGGGACATTGGTTCCGACGGCGCGTTTTTTCTGTTAAATCCGCCTCAGCAAGCGTTTTCCCGTCCATCATCACGAGGGGCGGTCTCCCTTCTCCCTCCACGCGCTGTTTGTTGTCACTGAATTTTTTCATCAAAAATCTTTCTGTTTTTTTCCACAGATATCCCCTATTTTTTTGAAAACTTGACAAAAAGAGAACCCATGCTACCTTATTTCTCTGCTACAAGACGGAGGCAGACATGAGTTCTCAAAATAATAATATGGCGGTGCTTGGTCAAATTGTCAAGCATATTCCAGGTTTTTGGACGAACTATAAAGTAATGTGAAAAACACCAGCTTTCAAGTCCTTTGCAGAACTCCCAGGACAAATGACCTAATCGAAAAAAGTCAAACCGGAACGGAATGCGTTCTAATCCGCAGGATGCAAAGCCTCCACTTCGGCAGTGCCGGGCTTCGTTTCCGGCACAAAAAAAAAGCGTCCCGGGGGGGATTCCCGGGGCGCCGGATGTGCGTCATAAAAACGCCGATGGCGGTATGCCGTTCCTCAGCGGAGTTCCACGCCAAGTCCTTCCGCTAGGTTCTTGCGGACCTTCTCGTAAAGGACGTTGACCTCGTCATCTGTGAGCGTGCGGTCGGGGGACCGGAACACGAGCGAGTAGGCGAGGCTCTTCTTCCCTTCGCCGATCGCCTTGCCCTCGAAGACGTCGAAGATGGAGACGGATTCAAGGTGGGGGAGATGGAGCTTGCGGATGAAGTCGACGACGTCCTGGTTGCGGAGCTTGGCGGGCGCGATGAACGCGATGTCGCGGGAGACGCTCGGGAACTGGGAAACTGGGACGTAGTATTCGGACTTCACGCTGGCGGAGAGGACGGCGTCAAGCTGGATTAGAGCGATGAAGAGCGGGGTGTTGAGGCGCATGCCCTTCGTGAGTTCGTCGGCGGCCTGGCCGAGCACGCCCGCCTTTTTGCCGTCGATGACGAGTTCGGCGCAGCAGGTCGGCACGAACCGCGGATCGGCGGCGGGGACGAACGAGAAGGAGGCGAGGCGGCGTTTGGAGAGGACGGACTCGAGGATGCCCTTCAGGTCGAAGAAGTCGTACTTCAGACCGCGTTCCTTGGAGTAGCGTTCGGGGTGGGGGCAGCCGGTGATGGCGATGCCGACCTCGTCGCGCTCCTCGGGGAATTTCTCCGTGTTCGCGCAGAAGACGTGCCCGATCTCGAAGAAACCGAGGTCGAAGTTCCTGCGCGCAATGTTGTAGCGGACTGCGTCGAGCAGGCACGGGAGCAGCGAGGGACGCATGACCGCGAGATCGAGGCTGATCGGGTTGTTGGGGCGGATGAGGTCGGCGGGCTCGAAGATGCCGCCGCGGATGGCGGACGCTTCGCTCATCATGCTGTTGCTGACGATCTCGTAGAGGCCGACGTCGGCAAGCTCTTCGCGCAGGTGCGTGATCGGCAGGATGGCATCGCCGAAGATGTCGGACTGGGTCGCCTTGATGGGGACGTCCGGGAGCTTGTCGAGGCCGTGGATGCGCGCGACCTCCTCTGCGAGGTCAGCGGGACCCATTACGTCGAGGGCGCGCCAGGAGGGCACGCTGAAGGACGCGCCGCTTTCGGACTGGCGGACAGTGGCGAAACCGAGCGAGTGCAGGATGTCGTCGATGCGGCGGTTGTCCACGTCCATGCCGAGCAGACTGCGGACGCGGTCGTACTTGAGGTCGATGACGCGCGCGGGCTTTTCGGGTTCCGCGACCGTGACGAGCGGGGAGACCACGTCGCCGCTGGCGAGCTCGCGGATGAGCTGGGCGGCGCGCATGCTGGCGGGGACGATCATGGCGCGATCGGCGCCGCGTTCGAAGCGGTAGGAGGCTTCGGAGGAGAGACCGAGGCGGCGGGAAGTCGCGCGGACGGACGCCGGATCGAACCAGGCGCTTTCGAGGACGACATCGGTGGTGTCGCTCACGACGCCGGAGTATTCGCCGCCCATGACGCCGGCGATCGCGACGGGCTTTTCTGCGTCGGCGATGACGAGGTCCTTTTCGGTGAGGGCGTATTGTTTGCCGTCGAGCGCGGTGATGGATTCATTCTCGTTTGCGCGGCGAATCACGAGGCGTTCGCCCTTCAGGAACCGCATGTCAAAGACGTGCAGCGGCTCACCGAGCTCCATCATGACGAAGTTCGTGATGTCGACGATGTTGTTAATGGGGCGGATGCCGATGGCGGCGAGGGACGCTTTCAGCCACGCCGGGCTGTCGCCGACCTTCACGTTGCGGATGACGCGCGCGGTGTACAGCGGGCAGAGGTCCGGGGCCTCGACCGTGACCAGGTTGCTCCAGTCTCCGGCGAGTTCGGTCGGGACGCTTTCGGGCGCGGGGAATTTCACCTCGCCGCCGACGAGCGCGGCGATGTCCCGCGCGACGCCCCAGTAGGAGAGCCAGTCGGGGCGGTTCGGGGTGATTTCGAGCGTGTAGACGGTGTCGGTGGGGACGTAATCCTGGAGCGGCTTGCCGATCTCGAACGTGCCGGGAAGCAACATGAGACCCTTGTGGTCCTCGCTGAGGCCGAGCTCCTTGGCGGAGCACATCATGCCGAAGGATTCCACGCCGCGGATCTTGCCCTTCTTGATCGTGAACGTGCCGCCCTCGCCGTCCGGGAAGACGGTGCCGATGGTAGCGAGCGGGACGATGTTTCCGGTGTCGCAGTTCGGCGCTCCGCAGACAATCTGGAGCGTTTCGGAACCGGTGAAGACTTCGCAGATGGAGAGGTGGTCGGAGTTTTCGTGCTTGCGGCGGGAAAGGATCTTCGCGACGATCACGCCGTCCGGGATCCTGCCGACGGTCTCGATCTCCTCGACCTCGAGTCCCGCCATGGTGAGCGCATTGGCGAGTTCTTCCGGGGAAAGGCTGATGTCGATATAGTGTTTCAGTCTAAACAGGGAAAGTTTCATGTCAGTCTTCCTTTCTCAGAACTGTTTGAGGAACCGCAGATCGTTGTCGGAGAAGATACGCAGATCGTTGATGCGGTGTTTCAGCATGGTCAGGCGCTCCAGCCCGAACCCGAAGGCGAAGCCCTGGACTTCCTCGGGATCGTAGCCGACGTTACGGAGCACGGCGGGGTTGACCATGCCGGCGCCCATGATCTCGATCCAGCCGGAGTTCTTGCAAACGCGGCAGCCCTTGCCGCCGCACATCACGCAGCTGAAATCGCATTCGACGCTGGGTTCCGTGAACGGGAAGAAGTGGGGGCGCATTCGGATCTGGACGTCCATGCCGAAGAATTCCTTCGCGAACTTGAGGATGGTGCTGCGGAGGTCGGCGAGGGAGACGTCCTTGTCGATGTAGAGCCCCTCCAGCTGGTGGAAATGCACGCCGTGGGTGGCGTCCGGGGTGTCGCGACGGTAGCAACGGCCCGGGGAGACGATGCGCACGGGCGGCTTGGCGCCGAGCATGGTGCGGATCTGGACCGGGGAGGTCTGCGTGCGGAGGAGGCGTCCGTCGGGGAGGTAGAAGGTGTCCTGCGGGTCGCGGGAGGGATGGTTCGCGGGGGCGTTCAGGGCGTCGAAGTTATACCAGACGGTCTCGAGTTCGGGGCCGGAGACGGCGATGAAGCCCATGCGGCGGAAGATGGAGCAGCAGGCGTCGATGGTCTGGCTGATCGGGTGCTTGCGCCCGAACGGCCACCTGCGGCCGGGCAGCGTGACGTCGACCGCGGGCGCGTCCTCGGCTTTCTTTTCGTTGATGCGGGCGTTTGCCTCGTTGAGGGCGGCCTGGATGCCCTGTTTTGCCTCGTTGAACGCCATGCCCGCGGCTTTCTTGTCTTCGGCGGGCAGTTTGCCCATCATCGGGCTGAGGGCGGTGATGGCGCCGTTGCGACCCAGCGTGCGGTTCTTGACGGCCTCGACGTCGGCCGGAGTCGAGGCTGCGGACAGAGCGGTTTTCGCGTCGGCGGTGATCGCCTGAAGCTTTTGCAGCAATTCTTCCAGCATGTTGAAAACTCCTTAAAGGATACTTGGAAAAAAGAAAAACGCGGGTCTGCCGGGAGGCGGCAGCCCGCGAATCACAGATAATCTGTTTTGGGGACGCCCGGCGCAGGGCGGGGGGCGTCCGGATCGAGTTCGTCAGCAGGCGGCCTTTGCCTTTTCGAGCAGGGCCGTAAATGCCGCGGGATCCTTGACTGCGAGGTCGGCGAGAACCTTGCGGTTCAGGTCGATGTTCGCCTTCTTGAGACCGTCGATGAACTTGCTGTAGGTCATGCCCTGGGCGCGGCAGGCGGCGTTGATACGCACCGTCCAAAGGCGGCGGTACTGGCGCTTTTTCTGCTTGCGTCCTTCATAGGCGTGGACGTTCGCCTTGTCAACGGCATCGTAAGCTGTGCGGATGCGCTTGGAGCTGGCACCGTAGAAACCTTTTGCACGCTCAAGGACGCGTTTGCGGCGTTTTCTCGAATAAACAGCGCAAGTAACTCTCATGATGATTTCTCCTGTTTTTCAAGCTCAGCCGTAAGGCAGGGCCTTTTTGATTCTCTGTGCGTGGGCGGCGTCGAGCAGTCCGGCGTTGCGTTTCTGGCGCTTGTTCTTTCCGGATTTGTTCGTCATGAGGTGGCGGCGACCGGGCTTCGTGAACTTGTAGCCGCCGGAGGCGGTGCGTTTCACGCGCTTGGCGATACTCTTGCGAGTCTTCATTTTCGGCATCGTTTTGTCTCCTTAATGTTAGAGGTTGGTCTCGACCGGACGGGCAGACGCCATCAGCCGTGTCCGGCGGTTTTAATATGTCATGCCTTCGGATTGAAGGACATGTTGATGTTCTTTCCAAGCAGTTTCGCCGGCGCGTCCACAGCGGCGACTTCCGCGAGGTCTTCCGTGATCCGTGACACAAGCTCGAATCCCATTTCCGGATGCGAGAGCTCGCGTCCGCGGAACGTGATCGTCACCCGCAGCTTGTTCCCCTCGGCCAGAAACTCCTTCGCATGATTGAGCTTCACCTCGTAGTCATGCGTGTCGATGTGAAGGCGGAACTTGATCTCCTTCACCTTCTGGGCCTGCTGGTTCTTCTTCTGCTCCTTCAGCTTCTTCTTCTGTTCGTAGAGGAGCTTCCCGAAGTCCATGATGCGGCAGACGGGCGGGTTGCTGTTTTCCGACACGAGCACGAGATCCAGATGCGCTGCCTGCGCCGCCTGGCAGGCGGCCGCGAGTTTCATGACGCCCAGCTGTTCTCCGTCGGCCCCGATAACGCGCAGGGACTTGTCGGAATACGCACGGTCATTGCTTTTCAGTATCTTGGCGATAGTAAACGCCCTCCATGTGAGATGATATCGGATGCTTCCGCCACGGTGACGGAAGCGCACGAACTAATACTATAGCACATCAAAGCTTATTTTCAAGCTCCGACTGTAATTTTTTTACGAAAGTTTCCAAATCCATGGCGCCGAGCTGGTCTTCTCTGCGGGATCGGACCGCCATCGTGCCTTCGTTCTGTTCCTTCTCGCCGATCACCGCCATGAACGGGATGCGCTGGAGTCGGGCGTCCTTGATCTTGGCGCCCATGCTCTCGGAGCGGACATCGCACAGGACCTGGAATCCCGCCTTGCGGAGACCGTCCGCCACCTTCTGCGCGTATTCATGTTGCTTCTCGGTAATCGGGATCACGCACACCTGGGTCGGTGCGAGCCAAAGCGGGAACGCGCCAGCGTAATGCTCGACCAGGATGCCGAAGAAACGTTCCAGGGAGCCGAAGAGCGCGCGGTGGACCATGTAGGGCTGGTGAAGCGCGCCGTCCGCGCCGACGTATGTGATGCCGAACCGTTCCGGCAGGTTGAAGTCGAACTGGATCGTGGAGGTCTGCCACTCGCGTCCGATCGCGTCCTTGATCTTGAGGTCGATCTTCGGACCGTAGAACGCGCCGCCGCCCTCGTCCACTTCGTATTCGAGGCCGCAGCCTTCGATCGCCTGCACGAGCGACTTCTGCGCCTGTTCCCAGCGCGCCGGATCGCCGACCGCCTTGGCGGGACGGGTGGAGAGGTACGCCTTGATCTCCGGGAACCCGAAGGTCTTCCAGATGTAGAGACAGAATTCGAGGACTTCCTTGATCTCGCTTTCGATCTGTTCCGGCGTGCAGATGATGTGCGCGTCGTCCTGCGTGAAGCCGCGGACGCGCATCAGACCGTGGAGCACGCCGCTCTTCTCGTAGCGGTACACGGTGCCGAGTTCCGCCCAGCGGCAGGGGAGCTCGCGGTAGGAACGCACGCGGCTCTTGTAGATTTCGATGTGGAACGGGCAGTTCATGGGTTTGGCATAGTAGTCGAACTCGTCGATCTGCATCGGGGAGTACATGCTCTCCTTGTAGAATCCGAGGTGACCGCTGGTTTCCCACAGTTGGCTGCGCCCGATGTGCGGCGTGTACAGCAGGTCGTAACCGTGCGCCAGGTGCTCCTTGCGCCAGAACGTTTCGATGACGTTGCGGATGTAGGCTCCTTTCGGGTGCCAGAGGACGAGGCCGGGACCGACCATTTCGGAAATGCTGAAGAGGTCGAGTTCCTTGCCGAGGCGGCGGTGGTCGCGCTTCTTGGCTTCCTCAATGCGCTGTAGGTATGCTTTGAGTTCCTTCTTGTCGGCGAACGCGGTGCCGTAGATGCGCTGGAGCATCGGGTTCTTCTCGTCGCCGCGGTAGTAGGAACCGGCGACGGAGAGCAGCTTGAACGCGCCGATCTCGTTGGTGTTGGAGACATGCGGACCGCGGCAGAGGTCGGTGAAGTCGCCGCAGATGTAGAACGTGATCTCGCTGTCGTCCGGGATGTCGGCGAGGCGTTCGAGCTTGTAGTTCTGACCGCGTCCGGCAAGGAACGCATGGGCGTCTTTGCGGGTCATGACCTTTCGCTCGAACGGGAGATGCGCCTTCGCGATCTCTTCCATTTTTGCTTCGATCTTTGCCAGGTCGTCGACGGTGAGGCGGGTTTCCAGGTCGAAGTCGTAGTAGAAGCCGTCCTCGGTCGACGGACCGATGTCGAATTTAGCGTTCGGGTAGAGTTCCTGCACCGCCGCCGCCATCACGTGGGCCGCGCTGTGCCGAATGGTTTCCAACGGGTATTTTCCCATTTGAGTTTCCTCGCGAGTATGTGATTGTGAATAAAATACATGTATCCTTTTAATATACACGCCTCCGGAAAAAAATCAAGCCGCCGCCATCCGAATGCACGGATAAAACCGGAAAATGGAATTGGTTAGGACTTGGAAGACGGAACTGTCAACGTCTGTCCGACTTTTGGAAGCCGCGTCAATTCACAGCGGATAATCCATCCGTCCGAATGTATGGAAATATTCTTGAAATTGAGAATTTGCGTGCTATATTAGACGAATATGGATGACGTCTTCCGCGGTTGACGATTGGCGACCGCCCGATTCTCCTCTTAAAGCAATTAACATCAACATAACAAACGCACAACATGAAAATCGCAGTCGCAGGAACCGGCTATGTCGGTCTTTCCATGGCGGTGCTGCTTTCCCAGCACAATACGGTCAAGGCAGTTGACCTTGTCCAGGAAAAAGTGGACATGATCAATGCCGGCAAATCGCCAATTATTGATGCCGAAATACAGGAGTATCTTTCCACAAAAAAGCTCGATCTGGAAGCCACGACCGACGGGAACAGCGCATATCAGGATGCCGAATTCGTTATCATCTCGACCCCGACGAACTACGATCCGAAGCTCAACTACTTCGACACATCAAGCGTCGAATCCGTCATCCAACAGGTTATCGCAGTGAATCCCGACGCCGTGATGATCATCAAGAGCACGGTTCCGGTCGGGTTTACGGAGAGTGTGCGGGAAAAATACTGCTGCGACAATATCCTGTTCAGCCCCGAATTCCTGCGCGAGGGCCGGGCGCTGTACGACAACCTGTATCCGAGCAGGATCATCGTCGGGACACCGGTGCGCAACGCCCGCCTTCACAAGGCCGCCGAAACGTTCGCGAATCTGCTGAAAGACGCGGCGCTCAAGGAGAATATCGAAATCCGGATCATGAACCCGACCGAGGCGGAGGCTGTGAAGCTTTTTGCCAATACCTACCTTGCGTTGCGCGTCAGTTTCTTCAACGAACTTGACACGTATGCGGCGGTCCGCGGGCTGGATTCCCGTTCGATCATCGAGGGTGTCTGCCTGGATCCGCGAATCGGAGACCATTATAATAATCCTTCCTACGGATACGGTGGTTATTGTCTTCCGAAAGATACGAAACAGCTTCTGGCGAACTACAACAATGTTCCGCAGAACATCATTTCCGCGATCGTGGCGGCGAACAGCACGAGAAAAGACTTCATCGCGGAACAGATTCTGGACAGGAATCCCAAGGTCGTCGGCATCTATCGTCTGACGATGAAAGCCGGGTCCGACAATTTCAGGCAGTCGTCCATTCAGGGCGTCATGAAACGTCTGAAAGCCAAAGGGATTGAGCTGATCATCTATGAACCGAGCATGAAGGAGGATTCCTTCTTCAACAGCCGCGTCATCCGTGACCTGAACCAGTTCAAGGAACAAAGCGACATCATCCTGGCAAACCGCTGGAACGAAGACCTGAAAGATGTCGCGGAAAAAGTCTACACGCGTGATTTGTTCCGCGTGGATTGAGGAGAGCAAACCATGATTATCCGGGAAAAAGCATATCCGCGCGCCGCACTGATCGGCAACCCGTCTGACGGGTACTTCGGCAAGACGATCGCATTCGTGTTCCGCAACTACAGCGCCGAGGTCACGCTGTACGAGTCGCCCAACCTCGAGATTCTTCCGTCCGTGCTGGATTATAACACCTATGAGAACATGGCGGACTTAACGAGCAGCATTACGAAGTTCGGCTACTACGGCGGCATCCGCCTGCTGAAAGCCTGCGTGAAGACCTTCTACACCTACTGCATGAAGGAACACATTGAGCTCAGTAACGACAATTTCACGCTGCGCTACCAGTCGGACATCCCGAACCGCCTCGGCATGGCTGGGTCCTCCGCAATCATCACAGCCACCATGCGCGCCATGATCCGGTTCTTCCGAATCGAAATCCCGAAGCCGGTTCTGGCGAACCTGGTGCTGTCCGTCGAGCTTGACGAACTCGGCATCAAGGCGGGACTTCAGGACCGCGTGGCGCAGGTCTACGAGACGCCTGTCTTCATGGACTTCAACAGGGAGCACATGGAGAAGTTCGGCTACGGCATCTACGAACCGATCGAGATTCCGGACGACCTTCCGCTCTTCATCGCCTACCGGACCGACCTCGCGGAAGGCTCCGAGATCCTGCACAGCCGCCTCGCGCTCGACTACGAAGCCGGTGTGCCGGAAGTCCATGCCGCGGTCCGCGAATGGGCGGCGCTGACCGACAAAGTCCGCGACGCACTCGCATCACATCAATACGAACTCCTGCCCGCGCTGCTCGACCGCAATTTCGACCTCCGCTGCGAGGTCTGCGGTTCGTCCGTGAGCGAGAAGAACCGCCGTATGGTGCAGATCGCGCGTCAGTTCGGCGCCTCCGCCAAGTTCACAGGATCCGGCGGAGCCATCATCGGCACCTCCCGCGCCGACACGTTCGACGACATGCGCAACGAACTGAAGAAATACGACGTCGAGGTCATCAAGCCGGAAATCGTCCGGCAAATCTCAGATTGCACACCATAACTGAAAAGAAGAGGCATTCGGATGAAAATACTTTTAACTGGTTCCGCAGGGTTTATTGGATTCCACATGTTCCTGGCTCTTCGTGCTGCCGGGCACGACGTCCTTGGCATCGACAACCTCAATTCCTACAATGATGTCCGCTTGAAGCTCGCCCGTCTCCGCGTGAGCGGATTCGACATCGACGAAATCCTGCTGGACCAGGTCATCGAGAGCAAACAGGGCGGCCGCTTTGCCAAATTCGATCTTGCCGACCGTGACGAACTTCAGAAGGTTTTCCAGAATGAGAGATTCGACGCGGTGTGCCATCTGGCGGCACAGCCTGGCGTGCGTTACAGCCTCGAAAACCCGTATGCCTACATCGACTCCAACATCGTGGCGTTCCTGAACGTGCTGGAGTGCTGCCGCCATCACGATGTGCCGCACCTCGTCTACGCCTCAAGCTCAAGCGTGTACGGCAATACCAAACAGGTTCCTTTCTCTGTTGACGACCCGGTCAACGAACCGATCAGCCTCTACGCCGCGACCAAGAAGAGCGACGAGCTGATGGCGTACTGCTACGGACATCTTTTCCGTTTCTCCACGACCGGACTGCGCTTCTTCACGGTCTACGGTCCGTGGGGGCGTATCGACATGGCAATGTTCAAATTCACGAAAGCGATCCTGGAAGGCAAGCCCATCGATGTCTACAACCACGGCAACCTGTCCCGCGATTTCACCTACATAGACGATATCGTGGAAGGCGTCTGCCGCATCGTCGGCAAGACGCCGGAACAGCCCGAATACCGCCTCTACAACATCGGGCACGGCAGTCCGGTCCAGCTGATTGATTTCATCCGCGCCATTGAAAAGGTCACCGGAAAAAAAGCCATCCTGAACATGAAGGAAATGCAGAAGGGCGACGTCGTGACGACCTGGGCGGACACTACCGCGCTGGAACGTGATTTCGGCTACTGCCCGAAGGTCGGCATTGAAGAAGGCGTCGAAAAGTTCGTGAAGTGGTACCGTGAGTTCTACGGGGGCTGACCATCCTGTGCCGCGGGAAGCGATTCCGTTTGCTTTCCACCGGCGCCACAACTTGCTTTTTCCTTCCGGCAAAAGTTACCCCAGATGGAATCCGAGTTTCAGAAGTGTATCCCTGAGCTCGGATGGAATAGGCTTGTCCGAACACACGGTGTAGGCGGGGAACTCACGGCGGATCCGGTAAGAGCCGCGTTGCGCCTCGAAATTCTCCGGCGCGGCACGGAGCATGGCATCGTCGGCCGCGATGTCATAGGATGCAAAGACGGCGTCCGCCAGCGGATGCGGCGAGGCGGGTTCGAGCATAATAACAGGGGTGTCCGGCGCGGGAATCTCCGCCGGGAGGAAATTCAGGAGCGGTTCGATGCCGAAATGCTTCGCGACGGCGCGCGCCGCCATGGACGTACCGTTTGCCTTCCCGTCCGTGGAATACCCCGCGATGTGGGGCGTGGCGAATTCTGCGAGCGACAGGAGTTCACCGTCGATGTCGGGTTCGTCGGACCAGACGTCCAGCACGGCGCCCGCGATCCGGTGCGTGATGACCGCGCCCTTGAGGGCGTTCCCGTCGACCACGTCGCCGCGCGAGGTGTTGAAGAAAAAGGGCTGTTTGCGGAGCTTGCGGAAGAAATCCTCGTCCGCCAGGCGGAACGTCCGGTGCGGACCGGAATGCGTCAGCGGCACGTGAAGCGTGATGAAGTCGGCTTCCCGTTGGATGCGTTCGAGCGGGACAAACCCGATGTTTCCTTCGCGTTCGGCGCGCGGCGGATCGTTGACCAGCACGTTCATGCCGAGCGCTGCGGCAGCGGCGGCGACCTTCGTTCCGACGTTTCCGCAGCCGATGATTCCGAGCGTCCTGCCGCGCAGGTCGAGCTTGTGCCGGAGCGCGGTGCGGAGCAACGCCGAAACCATGTACTGCGCCACGGACGCGGCGTTGCAGCCCGGCGCGCCCGTCCATTCAATGCCGTGCGCGGCGCAGTAGCCTGCGTCGATGTGGTCCGTGCCGATGGTGGCGGTGGCGATCATGGAGACGCGCGAGCCGTCGAGCAGAGACGCGGCGCAACGGGTGCGCGTGCGGATGACGAGGGCGTCGGCGTCGCGGACCGCGGCGGCGTCTATTTGATCCGGCGGGAGATAGCGGACCTCGGCGAACGGCTCGAAGACGCCGTTCAGGAACGGAATTTTGGAGTCGGCGACGATGAGCATGGTTCGTTCCTCCTCAGAGGAAGTACGGCAGGAGCATATAGTATCGCCAAAGCGCGGCGGCTCCGAGCGTGATGCCGATGCAGAGGAGCGCGCGCCGCCAGCTCTTGAAGACGAACGACAGGACGACGAGCGGGATGCCCGCAGCGACACAGACCACGCTCAGCGTGAGCCCGCCCGCGATCAGGAAATATGCCGTCGCCTTGGCGGAATGCGCGGCGGACTCCACGTCGGAGAACCCACGCGAGATCAGCCATTTGCAGATGGCGGCGGCAATGCCGTCCAGCACGAGCAGAAAAAGTACGGGAGAGATCAGCAGCGAGAGCAGGAATTTGAACATGGTCCGCGGTCTTTCCCGTGTTTATGGCGAGCCGGAGGAAAAACCGGCTCAGTTTTCCTGCATGTAGTTCGGCGCGTCGCGCGTCATGATGATGTCGTGCGGATGCGCCTCCTTCAGGGCGGAGGGGCTGACGCGCGTGACTTTCGCGCGGGCACGGAGTTCGGGGATGGTCTTCGTGCCGCAGTAGCCGAGGGAGTAGCGGAGACCGCCGATGAACTGGCAGAGGACTTCGCTGAGGGAGCCGCGGTAGGGAACCATGCCTTCAACGCCCTGCGGGACGATCTGCTTCACGTCGTCGGTGTCCTTCTGGCCGTAGCGTTCGCGGCTGCCCTTGGATTTCTGCATCGCCACGAGACTGCCCATGCCGCGGTAGAGCACGTAGCGGCGGCCGTTGCGGAACGTCTTTTCGCCGGGTCCTTCGAGCGTGCCCGCGAGGACGGAGCCCATCATGACACAGGACGCGCCGACCGCGATCGCCTTCGGCACATCACCGGACTGCTTGATGCCGCCGTCCGCGATGATCGGGACTTCCTCGCCGATCGCCTTGTACGCCTCGTAGATGGCGGAGACCTGCGGCGTGCCGACGCCCGCGACCACGCGCGTGGTGCAGATGGAGCCGGGACCGATGCCGACCTTCACCGCGTCGACGCCCGCGTCGAGCAGCGCCTTCGCCGCCTCGTACGTGGCGATGTTGCCCGCCACGACGTCGATGCCGGCGTATTTGTCCTTGATGTATTTCACCGTGTCGATCACGCCCTTGCTGTGACCGTGCGCCGTGTCGATCACGAACGCATCGACCCCGGCCTGCGCCAGCGCCTCAATGCGGTCCTCGTTGTACGGACCGACCGCGGCCGCCACGCGCAGACGGTGCTCGGCGTCGCGGTTGTATGCCGGCTCCATGTTCTCGATGAGCGTGCGGACGTCCGTGAAGCTGAAGAGACCGGTGAGCCTGCCGTCCTTGTCGATGGTCGGGAGCTTGCCGACCTTGTTCTTCATCATAAGCTGGAACGCGTCCTCCAGCGAGGGCGCGCCGTTGGCGTACACCACGGGCTTCGTCATGACGTCGCGGATCGGGATGTTGAAGCTGGAGAGGAACTTGATGTCGCGGGCGGTGATGATGCCGACGAGCTTGCCGTCGCCGTCCACGATGGGGAATCCGGAGAACGAGAAGTTGTGCGCCTCCTTGTAGTTGAGCATCTCCTGCACGGTCTGGTCTTCGCGGAACGTGATCGGGGTCTTGATGAAGCCGTTGAGGTAGAATTTGACCTTGCGGACTTCCTCCGCCTGCGTCTGCACGTCGAGGTTCTTGTGAATCACGCCGATGCCCCCCTGCTTCGCCATCGCGATCGCCATTTCCGCCTCGGTCACGGTGTCCATGGCGGCGCTCACGAACGGGATGTTCAGCTTGATGTTGCGCGAGAACTTCGTGGAGATGTCGGTGTCCGAGGGAAGGAAATCGGCATACTGGGTCAGGAGGGAGATGTCGTCGAAAGTGAGGCTTTCGAACTTGAAATTCGCCATGAAGGCATCAATGTTCTGGTTGCTCATAAGCTGCTCCGATCTTTTGCGCCGGGCCGCGTCAGCACTTGGCAACGGCTTTGTTTTCTCAATACCATTTGCCATAATAATATATAGCGGTTTTTCGTTTTTTCAATATTTTAACCGCCGATTCGCCCGTTTTTTTGCAAAAAAGGAGGGCAAGCCCTCCTCGTGGTCTGTGCCGGGAGGGCAAGCCCGGCAACTACTACAACCCCGCTTGCGGTGTGCCGGAGGGTAAGCCCGGCACTGCCCCTATTCTTTTCCCGGCTTACCCGACCGTCGCGATGTTTGCCCAGGTGGTGAGCTGTTTGTCGTTGATCTGCCAGTAGCCTGCGAGGTTCGTGGCGTTGCTGCACCAGGCGATGTCATCCGTGCCGTCGCCGTTGAAGTCGCCGACGCCCGCGAGCGTCCATTCTGTGGTGTTTACCGCGCTGAGGATCGACCACGAGCTGAGGTAGCCGTCGGAAATGCCCCAGATGCCAACCACGCCCTCGCCATTGATCATCGCGATGTCGTGCGAGCCATTTCCGTCGAAATCGCCGGAACACAGGAAATCCCACTCCGCCGGATTCGCGACGCTGACCATGCGCCAGTCGACCGCATCCTCGACGATCCATGTGCAGTAGGCGTTGTAGAGGAGGTCGCCTTCGCCGACGAATGAATTGCGCCACAGCATGTCGCACTTGCCGTCGCCGTTGAAATCGCCCGTCGAAACGCATTCCCACTCGGGCGAATAGCCGTTAATGAGCGTCCAGGTCACGCCGCTTTCCCAGTAGCCGAGCAGTCCGACGGTCTCGGATGCGCCAGTCGGATTCGCGATCAGCACGTCGTCCGAGCCGTTGCCGTTGAAGTCGCCCGTGCCGAGGATGTCCCAGCCAGCGTTCTTCAAGTTCAGGACCTGCGGCGAGAACGTGCCGTTTCCGTTCGACATCTCGCCGACCACATAGCCCTCGCCGTTCACACGCAGGAAGTCGTCCAGACCGTCGCCCGAGAAGTCGCCGACGCCGACGACCTCCCAGCCAGGATCGAGCGTGACGCCGAGCCCCCACGGTTCGCCGTTCTGGTAGATCGTGACCGTGCTGTCCTTCTGTACCGCGAGCGTGTCGAAGAGATCGCCGTTGAAATCGCCTGTGAAGAATTGCCTATCCACAGTCGGCTCCGGAACCGCCGCACCGACCGTGACGGACAGGACATCCTCGCCGTCCAGGTTCAGCGTGTAGCCGGAATCGCCGATGTTGACGGTCTGACCGACCGAGATCGAGCCGAGCGCCTCGCCGGTTTTGCGCTTCACGCTGAGCGTCCTGTCGAATCCCGCCGCACCGGCGGCAAGCTTGTACGTGCCCTCCAGCTGCGTGCCGGACACCGTGAGCGTGTAGATCGGCGTGCCGTTCACCCGCGAAAGATCGTTCACGAGCGCCGAGCCTCCGGCGTAGGTCGTCGTCAAATCGAAGTCGAGTATTCCGCCGGACGCGATCCATGCCGAACCGTTCGCTCCGAATGTGAGCTTTCCGGTAGCCGTGCCGCCGGAAAGGGTCTGGAATGATCCGCTGTTCACGGTCGTATTGCCCGCCACACCGCCTGCGTAGACGTGGCAGATGCCGCCGGATACGGTCGTGGCGCTCACCTGAGCGCCGGTGGAGACATAAAGGTACCCGCCGGTGTTTACTGTCGTCCCGCTCGCGATGCCGCCGGAGTAGACGGTCATCGACCCGTTCGCATTCAGCGTGATACTGTACGCATCCGTCATGGAGTGGACAGTGGCGCTGGCTCCTGACAGCGTGAGTCCGTTGAACGAACCGGAGTCGAATTGCACGTTTGCGCCGTCCTGGACATCCACATATCCGCCGATTTCTTTGACGTGCGTCGCCGTGCCGCCGGAGGAGACGCACAGATAGCCCCCGATGTTGGCGAAGACCGTGTCCGCGATACCGCCGCATGGAAAGGAGAAAAAGACAAATGGTTATCCGAAAAAAGGGAGAAAAAGCGCAGTGGTGTCCATTCGCCGAAACCTGACCCGGACACATCGTCTCCTCTTTGCCGTTGTCGGGATTTCCAGAGGGGAAAACATGGCATGAGGGCACAAAAAAAGTGAGCTGGCAGGGACTCGAACCCTGGACCACCGCCTTAAAAGGGCGATGCTCTACCGACTGAGCTACCAGCCCACGACAAAAACGTGAAACATTTTTAAAATACCACGTTTTTCCGAAAATGCAAATGCGAAGAGGAAAAAAGCTGGAAAAACACGGGCGGAGGGACGGGATTTCCGGGGGGTTATCCGGGCACCCCCATGCGTCCTGCCGCCGGATGGAGAAGCCCCGTTTGCTTCCGCGCGGAAACCGGGCGGGAGACAGGTCAGTCCGCGTCCTCGTCCAAGGTCTCCAGCAGGAAGCTGACGGGGCGGAACCCGTCGTTGCAGGAGATCATGGCGGATTTCGGATTCTTCATCCAGCCGTCGTAGAAGTTTTCGCCGCCGTGTGCGAGCGTCATGACGAACGGGGAGACGGTGTCCCAGGCGCTGTCGCAGAAACCGTCCGGGCGCGCCCAGCCGTTGCAGACGAAAACCTGCCCAAGCGCCATGCCGCAGGCGTGTTCGATCGGGTTTTCGTACTGCGCGATCAGGTCGTCGTGGCGGACGATTCTTTTGACCGTGATGCGGACTTTCTTCATCGTAGGCCGCGGCTTATGCCTTCACCGTGTCGGCGATGACGCCGCAGATGCGGTCGATGTCCTCCGGCTTCAGGTAGGGGTGCATCGGCAGTGCGAAGATGTCGGCGGCGCACGCTTCGGAGACGGGCATGTCGCCTTTCTTGTATCCGAGGTATTCGGTCGCGCCGAGCAGGTGCATCGGAATCGGGTAGTAACGCGCGGTCGGGACGTCGGCTGCCTTCAGGGCTGCCTGGATTTCGGCGAACTTCGGGGAACGCGGGCAGAACTGCGCGTAGACGGAGACGCATCCCTCAGGGATGGTCTGTACGGAGACAAGCCCCTTCAGACCGGCGCGGTAGCGGTCGGCTACGGTCTGGCGCATTTCGACTTCGCCGGGGAAGAGTTTGAGCTTGGCGAGGAGGACTGCCGCCTGGATGGTGTCGCAGCGGGCGTTCAGCCCCAGGCGCACGTTGTTGTAGCGGTCCTCGGCGCTGCGACCGTGCACGAGGATGGAGTACAGCTTGTCGTACAGGTCGTCGTCGTCCGTGAAGACCGCGCCGCCATCGCCGTAGCAGCCGAGCGGCTTGGCGGGGAAGAAGCTGGTGCAGCCGATGGTGCCGAGCGAGGGGGCGCGTTTGCCGCTGGGGTCGACCGCGCCAAAC
The DNA here is from genome assembly GCA_902802585.1 of uncultured bacterium. Classification (GTDB taxonomy): domain Bacteria; phylum Verrucomicrobiota; class Lentisphaeria; order Victivallales; family UBA1829; genus UBA1732. The sequence continues at coordinate 30,162 of CADCMR010000021.1, read as the reverse complement.
GCCTGGCAGGCGTCCTCAATGATGGCGAGGCCGTGCGCGTCGGCGAGCGGTTTGATCGCCTTGTAGTCGGCAGTAAGACCGAAGAGGTCAACGGGGATGACGGCTTTCGGTTTGAGCTTGCCCTCGCGTTCGACCTTCAGGATGGCTTCCTCCAGCTTTGCCGGGTCAATGTTGTACGTGCCCTCGTCGATGTCGGCGAAGACCGGAGTCGCGCCGACGAGCGCGATCGTCTCGACCGTGGCGAAGAACGTGAACGGCGTGGTGAAAACGGCGTCGCCGGGTCCGATGCCGAGCGCCATCAGCGCCATCAGCAGGGCGTCCGTGCCGCTCGAACACGCCAGCGCGTGCTTCACTCCGGCGTATTCGGCGAGCTGCTTTTCCAGCTCCGCGATTTCGGCGCCGAGGATGTAGTGTCCGCTCTCCAGCACGCGGTCGATTCCGGCATGGATTTCGTCGCGGATCAGGCTGTATTGGTACTTCAGGTCAATGAACGGCAGCATAGTCGGCACCTCCGGGGTTGAATTGTTTTCTAACTAATAATATACACCCCGAAGCCGCGAAAAACAAGCTCCGGCGGAAGGAAACCACGCGTACGAAAAAAGTTTTTCGCGGAAAAAAAGGGATGCCGGACAGGCGGGACTTATTGCAGATTCATCGCGGTGGGCTGCGTGGACGTCGGCGGATACTCGGTCTGCACGGGGAGCGGGTCCTGACGGTCGATGGAGCCGACGCGGCGCGAGATCGGCCAGAAGACAAAGCAGGCGCGACCGATGATGTTTTTGACAGGGAGCGGTCCCCAGTCGCGGCTGTCCAGGCTGTTCGCGGTATTGTCGCCGAGAGCGAAACAGCAGTCGTCTGGCACGGTAAGCTCGATATTTTCCTCCAGGCGCCCCATGCCCTGGTGTCCCTGGTAGCCTCCCAGCCCCGAATAAATCTTGCAGAACGCAGGATTGAACCATTCCGCCGGGCGGAAGGTGTTTTCGTTTTTCGGGCGGATGTAGAGGTGGCCGTCCTGGATGCGGAGCGTGTCGCCGGGCAGACCGGCGAGGCGTTTGATGTAGTAGTAGCCGGTCAGGGGCGTCCCGTGCGAGGAATACAGCCCCTCGGTGTTGAACACGAACACCTCGCCGCGCTTGAGCGGCTTGAAATGGATGGAGAGACGGTCGACGAAAAGATGGTCGCCGGACGACAGCCAGCCGTCGAAGACTGTTTCGCCCTGCCGGTACGGGCGCGTCCGCGGGTCCTCCGGCAGATACCGGAAGATGTTGTCGCGCGGCTCCTCGCCGGGGACCAGGAAATCCTGTCCGCCGAAGCGCAGGACGGAGCCGGTGTGGTAGAAGTCGCCGGGATGCAGAAGCGAGGGGATAAGCGAGAGCCACGGGCGGATGACCGGGATGGGATCGGATTCCATGACCGAAAAGTCGCGCGGCGCGACGATCTTCGCGTCGGACGCGCCGAGCGGAGTAAAGAATTTGACGAGTTTGCTCCGGTACGGGTCGGACGCCTCGCGGTCGATGTAGTGGATGCCGAAGAGGGTCGGCTGCATGCTGCTGGTCGGAATCTGGAACGGCTGGACGAACAGCGCGCGCAGTCCGAACGCCACGCCGAACGCCACGGCGAGCACATCGAGTACGGAGCACATCCACGCCTTGAACGTGGTGCGTCCGGAATACTCCGCGTACCTCCCGGAGACGGTTTTCAGCGCTTCGGAGCACGCCTCGGGATCGGGATTCGACTTCGCTTCGTCGGCGGCTTTCGCGAATGCCTCAAGCTCGGTTTTCTCCTCCTCCGACAGGATGTCGTCGTCCTCCGCCAGCGTATGGCGCACGGACGAGACGATGTCGCGGTGGAGCTTGCGGTTGGAGCGTTTCAGCCAAAGTGTCCGAAGGAAGTTCACGGGACGTCCTCACTGTTCGTTGTTCTTCAGGACGGCGATGAACGCCTCCTGCGGGATGTTGACGCGTCCGATCTGCTTCATGCGCTTCTTGCCTTCCTTCTGTTTCTCCAGCAGCTTGCGCTTTCGGGTGATGTCGCCGCCGTAGCATTTCGCCAGCACGTTTTTCCGCAGCTGGCGTACGGTCTCGCGGGCGATGACCTTGCCGCCGACGGCGGCCTGGATGGCGATCTGGAACATCTGCGGCGGGATGACGTCGGCGAGGCGTTCTGCGATTTCGCGACCTCGTGCGTAGGCGTGGTCGGAGTGGACGATGCTGGCAAAGGCGTCGACCGGTTCGCCGTTCACGAGGATGTCGAGCTTCACGAGCTTTTCGGTCTGCCAGCCGGCGGGTTCATAGTCGAGGCTGCCGTAGCCGCGCGTGATGGACTTGAGGCGGTCGTGGAAGTCGATCAGGATCTCGTGCATGGGGATGCAGGCGGTGATCATCACGTGGTTGGCGTCGATGCTCTCCGTGTCGGTGCAGATTCCGCGCTTGTTCATCACCAGATTCATGATGTCGCCGATGTACTCGGTGGGGGACATGATGTGGGCGTTGATGAGCGGCTCCTCGATGTGGTCGATCTCGGACGGGTCGGGCAGGTGCACCGGGTTGTCGATCTTCAGCATGTCGCCGTTGCGGAGGTACACGTGATAGATCACGCTCGGATAGGTGGCGATGATGTCCATGTTGTACTCGCGGCGGAGGCGTTCCTGCACGATCTCCATGTGGAGAAGACCGAGGAATCCGCAGCGGAAGCCGAACCCGAGGGCGGCGGAGGTCTCGGACTGGTAGTGAAACGCGGGGTCGTTGAGCTGGAGCTTCGCCATGCTGAACTTGAGCTGTTCGTAGTCGGCGGTGTCGATGGGATAGATGCCGCTGAAGACCATCGGTTTCACGTCCTGGAATCCGGGCAGCGGCTCGGCGCACGGCGCGGCGGCGTCGGTGATCGTGTCGCCCATCTTCGCGTCGGCGGGCGACTTGAGGTTCGGGATGATGTAGCCGACGTCCCCGGCCTCGAGCGCGGGCATGGGCTTCATCTCGGGCGTGAAGACGCCGACCTCCTTGATCTCGCTTTCGAGACCGGTGCTGAACATCTTCAGGCGGGAACCGCGCGACAGGCTGCCGTTGAACATGCGGACGTACGTCACAACGCCGCGGTAGGCGTCGTAGATGGAGTCGAAAATCAGCGCGGCGGTCCTGTCCTCCGCGGACTTTTTCGGGGGCGGCACGCGCTGCACGATCGCCTCGAGCAGTTCCGGCACGCCGGTCCCCTCCTTCGCGGACACCAGCAGCACTTCCTCGCGCGGAATCGCCAGGATCTCTTCGAGCTGGTTGTAGCACAGCGGGAGGTCGGCGGCGGCGAGGTCGATCTTGTTGATGATCGGGATGATGAAAAGGTTGTGGCGCATGGCGAGGTTCACGTTTGCCACAGTCTGCGCCTGGACGCCCTGCGTGGCGTCGAGGACGAGGACCGCGCCCTCGCAGGCGGCGAGCGAACGGCTCACCTCGTAGGAGAAGTCCACGTGGCCGGGGGTGTCGATGAGGTTCAGCTCGTATTCGTTTCCGTCGGAGGCGGTGAAGAGCATGCGCACGGGGTGGGACTTGATGGTGATCCCGCGTTCCTGCTCCAGGTCCATGGCGTCCAGGAGCTGGGCGTGGACGAGGTCGCGCTTTTCGACCGTGTGGGTGATTTCGAGCATGCGGTCGGCGAGCGTCGACTTCCCGTGGTCGATATGCGCGATGATGGAGAAATTGCGGATGCGGGTCAGGTCATTCATGTTTTTTTCCGGTGGATTTTGAAGCGGGGTGAAGGAGTTTCCAGACGCGGTAGTATTCGGAGAGACCCCATGCCTGGGCGTCGCAGCCGCGCGGCTTGTGGGGGTAGTCGCCGTCAAGAATCTCCGGCATGTGCATGATGCAGCCGTTGTCCAGCTGGACCGCCATGGAGGAAAGCAGGCTGATCGCGGTGGCGCGCCCGAAGCGGCCGTGCGTGATGTAGTACGCCTCCGGGAAGAGCGGCATCTGCCAGGTCCAGGCGGTTCCGTTGTGGTACGCCACTTTGCGACGGGTGTCCTCGTCGCCGCAGTAATGCCCCTGGTACGGATGGTTCGGGTCGTTCAGCAGCTTGCCGTCCGCGCCGTAGACCGGGAGCGGGTATTTGACCGGGCGGTCCGCCAGGCTGCGGATGCCGCCGGGCACGAGGAGTTCGGAGGTGTTGAGGAGGATGGTGCGGCGCAGTTTCGTGTCCTCGACCAGCCCCAGCGTAATCGCCAGCAGCTGGTTCGGGCGGAGATGGTCGTCCGGTTCCGCCTCCGACGCCGGAGTGCCGGGCGAACAGTGGAGGCAGTCGGAGAGGAACCCCTCGTCCTTCAGCGGGAAGTATTTGAGGAACGATTCCCTGACGCGGTCGGCGAGTTCGGACCAGCGTGCCGCCTTCTTCTCGGGGAGCGATTCGGCGAGGAAGCGCAGGGATGCGTACCAGAGCGCCTGGATCTCGACCGGATAGCCTTCGCGGGGCGTCCCGGCGGGGTAGTTCGTGTCCATCCAGGTGAAGTGCGCCGGACTGAAGATGAGGCCGCTTTCCGCGTCGCAGGCGATGCCGTTCGGTGCGCCCTTGACAAGCCCTTCGGCAAGCTCGACGAGCAGATCGAGCAGCATCCCGCGGTCCTTGACCTTGGTCTTCAGGAAGTTGCTGCTGCCGAGCGCGGCGCACATATCGCGCACGCCGATGAAGAGCCACAGCGGGGCGTCGGACGTGTCGCGGTTGCCCGTGTCGGTCCCGGAGATCATGTTGCAGATGGTGCCGTCCTTCACGAGCGAGGCGAACTGGAGCAGGATCTGCTTCACGTCCTCATGGAACATCGGTTCTGTGATGAGGCCGCGGACGAAGATGAGCGTATCGCGGCCCCAGTCCAGGAACCACGGATATCCGGCGATCACGGTCTTCAGGTCGCCGCGTTTGACGATGAACGCCCGCAGGCTGTTCAGCACGACAGTCCGGAGGTCGTCGCTCATCCGGTCGTAGCACGGCTTTTCCTCCGGCACGGGCGGGATCTTCGGTTCATCCTCGCCCGTCTGTATCTGCCCGATCAGGTGCAGCGTGTCGTCGCCGCTCAGTTCGCACTTGAAATAGCCCGGGCTGTACAGGTCGCAGTTCGGGTCGAGCCCGCGCTCCGCCTCGTTTTCCTGGTAGTTCATGTACGACCATTCATCGGAACGGCGGAACGTGCCGCAGGACGCCGTCATGCGGAAGATGCGGTCCGGGGCGGGCTTGAACACGAATCCGCGGGGGGATTCCGCCATTGCGGCGGGGAACGAGTCCTGCGGGCCCTCGGAAGCCTTGGTCAGGCAGTGGAAATTGCGGTCCTCGAGGTCGGGGCTGATGATCAGCTGCACCGGCTCGGCGTCGTCGATCGTTTCGCCGGCTCCCGTGTAGGCGTACCGGTGGAACGACGCCCGGACGGCGTTGCGTTCCGGGATCATGAAAAGCTTGAGCATGAGGCCGACCACGCGGGCGTTGCCGACGGGGACCTTGAAGCCCCATACCGCGCCGCCGTCGGATGCGATATGGAACTTGTCGATCATTTCGCTGGTGATCTGCTGGCGCCTGGCGCGATAGATCATCCACATGCGGAACCGCCTCCACATGATGTGGCGGTCGACGGGAATGTCCGGGTGAAGATTCGCCAGCATGATCGCGTCGTATCGGCTGAGCAGGCGTCCCGTCTCAATGCAGACATGCACGGCCGCGCCGCGCCCGTTCGCCTGGAGGAAGGTCCGCCCCTTCATGAAGAACTCGTCGCGGGTGAGGGAAACGACCGCCTTGTCGATATCGGGCGGCATGAGCATCAGCACGGCTGTGTCGCGGCGGAGTTCGCCGCCTTCGGACACGAAAACGGACACTTTCAGTTCGGTCGGTCTGTCCGGCGCGGGCAGCGGCGGCACGATGGAGACGAACCGTCCGTCCGCGCAGGAGATCGAACGCGCCGACGCGATCACGCGACCGTCGCCGTTGCGGGTGATGAAGAACCGGAAGCGCACGGGCGCCGCCACCAGGATCGAACGGCCCGGTGCGACGATGACCTCGCGGTGAAGGTCGGTCGGCCATTTCCAGACCACATAGGGCATTTCCGGTCGGTCGCTGAAGAGGTCCTGCAGGAAGCCCTCAGGGGATTCGCGGAGGCGGCGCGTGAGCGCGGGCACATCGTCGTCAGTAAGGACCGGGGTCCCGCGTTTGGCGGCGAGGGCGGTAAAGACGAGCGCGGCGGCCTGCTGTTCCTCCAGGTGATCGTATTCCAGGCGACCTCCGGAGGCCGCCGTTTCGATCTTCGGGAGCCATTCCTGCTCCGGACTCAGGCAGACGACCTGCCCGGGCGAAAGCACCAGGCTGCATTTGTGCCCGTGGACGAACAGGATGTCCATGCGGCGGCCCGAAATGAGGTCGTACATTCTTTCCCGCGTGAACCTGGCGTAGCTGATGTCCCACTCCACGGTCGTCGTGCGGCCGCAGTTCAGGTTCATGGCGGCGAGGATGAAATGCTCCACCTCGCGGTTGGTACGGATCAGCACCACGGCGTCCGGGGAGCCGGAGTCGATGCAGCGGACGAACGCGCCGTTGAAGAACGCCGGATGCAGGGCGAGAATGGTATTGAGGCGTGCGATGAAGTCGACCTGGTTCGGGTCGGCGCCCCAGTTCAGCGCGCTGTCCTGGTGCACGTCGACCTTTTCCTTCGCGAACCACTCCACGCCGTTGGTGAACCCGAACGCGCCGCAGGAGGACGCCAGGGCGCTCATGGCGGTGCGGAGCCTCGCGTAGCATTCGCCGGATGCCGCCAGGCGGTTGTTGTCGTGCGTCTCGGCGTAATGGATCATGATGCCGTTCGAGTAGGATTCGTTCCAGGCGTAGTTCAGGTAGCCCTCGATCTGGTCGCGGGAATAGTTCTGGAAAAGCTCGGAATACGCCCAGTCCATGTTCGCGCGGTCGAGCAGCGCCTGCGTGACTTCCGTCGCGCCGCCGAGACCCTCGAGCAGGAAAATCGTATCCGGGAACTCGCGGCGCACCGTGGCGACGATGTACTCCCACGCGGCCTCGGGAATCATGTATCCGGCGTCGCAGCGGAACCCGTCGACGCCGCGGCGGCACCAGGTCAGGAAGACATCCGCCAGGTAGCTCCAGAGCGGCGGGTTCTTGTGGTCGAGCTCGACCAGGTCGCCCCAGGTAACGCCCCAGGCGCCGGGCGAAACGTACGTACCGTCCTCCTGGCGCACGAACCAGTCGGGATGCTCCTCCTGGAGCTTCGACGCCCAGCCGGTGTGGTTGATGGCGATGTCGAGGAAGATGCAGGCGTTCTTCCGGTGGACCGCGTCAACCAGCTCGAAGAACTGTTCCAGCGGCGACGCCTTGGTGTCGAACTCCGCCAGCGCGGGATCGACGGCGGTGAAGTCCTGCGAGGCGTACGGGCTGCCGAAACGCCCCATGCGGGCGTATGTCGTGGGGACCGGGTTGACCGGGAGCAGATGGATGATGCGGCATTTGAGGCGGTCGACGATGTGGTCGAGCTCGCGAATGAGACCGCGGAACGTCCCGCCGGCGGGAATCACGGAATACCCGGTTTCGTCGAGCTTGGAAATGCTTTCCTGCGTCACGCCGGGCGGCAGCTCGGACGCCGGGCGGGATTTATTCGCACCGAACTGGCGGACGAACGCGCAGTAGACGGTGTTCGAGGCGCAGTATGCCGCGGAGATCACGTTCAGGTGCAGGTTGTCGCCCTTCACCCACGTCGTGTTCCCGTCCTCGTCCACGATGCCGCATTTGCACTCGAAATGCCCGACCTCGGAGAGCGCCAGCCGGACACGGAACGAATACTCGTCGGTCCGCTGCATCGGGATGTTGTTCCAGTCCTGCCCGATCGGGGTCAGCCTTTGTTCGGTGCGGCGGATGGTCTCGTCGCGGTGGATGGCGGCGTTTCCGACGTTTGTGCAGAGGAACGCGCGTCCGGTGATGGGTTCGGAGCTGGTGAGGACGAATTCGATGGTGTCCCCGCAGAACCGCTGGAGATGCTTTCCGGCTTCGGGGTGTTGCGTCAGTTCAGGCATAATCGCGTCTTTCGTTCGCCGCCATGCGGCGTTGTCATTCTATTTCAACGTCCTTCGTCTGCGGGAAGACCGTGATCTCGAACACTTCGGATTTCGTCTGGAGCGTGTTCAGCGCGATCTGGGCGCAGAGTGCGACCGTGTAGCGTGCCTTGCGTTTCGGCGGCTCGGCGTGCTCCAGGAACGTCAGCGGCACGTCGATCAGGGCGCTGTTGTTCGGCTGGAGGACGAGCGCGGAACGGCGCGGCCGGGATTTCTGCCGGATGGTTTCGCCGGGCTTCACGTCAGGCCAGGCGAGCTGCCAGGCGTCTTCCTTGATCTCGCCGGACTTGCCCGGCTCGCAGAACGCGTAGTACAGGCGGATGTTGTCGGTCTCGTTCATGTACCATTCGTTCACGGAGACGACCGAGACGTCCTGATTTTTGAGCAGGAACGTCATCGACTGGTTCGGCACGCCGAGCGTGTAGTCGAGTCGCAGGTACCCGTGCTCCAGCGACATCTTCGCCGTGATCTTCTGGAAATACTTCGCCTCGTCGAACTCGTGCTGCGCGGCGGGCTCGGCGGAGCAGGCCCCGAGGACCAGGAGCGCCGCCAGCGCAAACAGGATTCGTGTCGTTTTCTTCATTGTCCGGTCGCTTTCTCCGGTTCCAACCGCGGGGGAACCCGGCTGCATGGTTTCCGGCTGGGTCAGCCGCGCGGGGCCGTGGCTCCGGCCTCAAGGGCGTCGCGCACGTCATCGTTCACGCCGGTGTACTTCGGATTGCCGGGCATGATGCCGCGGTTCGACTGCTTGATGAAGTTCACGAACAGCTCGACTTCCGGACATGGCTGGATGGTCTTTTCGATCTGCTCCAGCGCGTGCGGGCTGTTCAGCCCCTCGAAGAAGAACGTCTTGATCGCGCGGCGGATCGCCATGCGGGCGTCCGGGCTGATGTTCGCACGGCGCAGGCCGATCGTGTTCGGTCCGCAGATGAAGTTCGTTTCGCGGAGCATGCAGAACGGGGGGATGTCCTGACCGATCAGGGCGGTCGGTCCGATCATCGCCAGCGAGCCGATGCGGCAGAACTGGTGGACCAGGACAAATCCGCTCATGACGGCGCCGTCGCCGACCTGCACGTGTCCGGAAAGCGAGGTGTGGTTCGCAATGGTCGCATGGTCGCCGATCACCACGTCGTGCGCCACATGCACGAACGCCATCAGCAGCACGTGGTTGCCGACGACGGTCTTCAGCTGCTCGAACGGCGGCCGGTGAATCGTGACGAACTCGCGGATGACCGTGTGATGCCCGATCTCGCAGTAGGAGACGAGGCCGCGGTAGAAACGGTGGTCCTGCGGCTCCGCGCCGACGAGGGCGTTCATGTAGATGCAGCAGTCGGAGCCGATAGTGGTGTAGCGGCAGATCTTGACGTGGGCGTCGATATAGCAGTTATCGCCGATCTTCACGTTGTCTTCGATGACGGCGTACGGCCCGATTTCGACGTTTTTGCCGATCTGGGCGTCGGGAGATACGATCGCGGTGGGATGAATCATGACTGGTCCTTTCGGGTTCCTGAAAAAAATGCTCCCATAATATACCCCGCCGCGCCCTGCTTATCAAGCGCGTTTCTTATATTTAAAGCAAATTTCTTCCCCCGACCGCGCAAAAAGCGGACGAGGACCAGATCAAACAGTGAGCCGCTCACATCCGTTTGAAACGGGACGGCTTCGCACGGAATGCCGCCAGAAACGGGAACAGGTACGGCGGACAGACGGCGAAGTACGGCAGGAATCCCAGGAAGAGGATCCACGGGAGCAGGCGGCGGGATTTCAGTTTCAGCAGGGAAAACACCGGCGCGGCGGCGACCGCCGCAAGCGGGAGGGCGGTCCACAGCATCAGGCGCGGCAGGTTCGTGCAAACCGCCGGGACAAATGGCGACCAGTCCAGCCAGACGGCAGCCGGGATCAAGCACAGCAGGAGGACGGCGGCGGCGACCGCTCCCATCACGCGGAACTTGTTGCCACGCTGGAGCAGGAGACCGGCGAGCGCGGGGAGCATCCACCAGATGTTCAGCGGCATGACCAGCGCCGTCGCCCAGCAGAAGAAAATCGCCGTCACGAAGAACAGCACAAATCCGCACGCCATGAATTTGAGGTAGAAGAACATCTGGAGGCAGAACCCGGCAAGCGCGAGTGACGCGGGATCGACGTACGGGAAGAACAGGTCAAGTTTTAGACCGCGGTACACGGTCATGTTCAGCGCGCCGATCATCGGCTCCCTCCCTCCCGACATGATGGAGCGGATCAGCCCCTCGCACGACGCGGGCAGGAAAAGGTCGAGCATGGTTGTGGCAAGCACGCTCCACAGGAACGCCATTTTCCACGACTGGTACAGGCGGGCGGTCAGGTAGACCAGACCGGCGGCGGCGACATATCCGAGGCGGGACGGCGCGAACTCGCCGACCGGAATCATTGCCAGCAGCATCGCCAGCAGAAACGCGCCCTGCGCGTATTTCACGTGGCGGACATGCTCCTCGTCGACGTCAGAGAGGGATGCGACGCGTTTCTGCATCGGCTTCACGCTGCGGAACCGCCATTCGTATGCGGTCCAGATCGACAGCATACCGTCGCGGAACCGGATTTTCTTGCCTTCTGACGGCTTGCGCGGATAATAGGACACCGGGACCTCGTACGGGTGGATGCCGAGGCGCAGGAGCTTCGCCGTGATTTCCGGCTCCCACTCGAATCCGTCGCCATCCAGGTCCTCCGCCATGGCGCGGATCAGGCATCCGCGGAACGTCTTGTAGCAGGTGGCTTCGTCCGTGAGGTTCGCGTTGAACATCAGGTCGATCAGGAACGTGAGGCTGAGCGCGCCGAGGTAGTAGCCCGGCGACGAATAGATGCGGTTGCGGTTGCTCTCCTCACGCGAGCCGTAAACCACCTCGCATTCGCCACTGAAGATCGGGGCGGCGCAGGCGGCGTAGTCGCGCGGGTCGTATTCGAGGTCGGCGTCCTGGATGATGACCGCCTCGCCGGTCGTGGCGGGGATCGCGCATTTCACGGCGGAGCCCTTGCCGCCGTTCTCCTTGTCAATGCAGACCGCGGAAACCTCGGGATGCGCCTCGATCCAGGCGCGGATGAGCTCGGGCGAACGGTCCGTGGAGCCGTCGTTCACGATCACGAGTTCCAGCGGCATGTCGTGCGTCTGCGCCGCCGCCACCCGTTCGAGCATGGATACGACGGTCCCCTCCTCATTGAAGACCGGGATCACGACGGACAGCAGATGCGGCATGGCGGGCCTTTCGGACGGGGCGTGCGCCCCGAACTCTCACATGGCGTCGGGGATGCCGATCGTGAGGGCGGCGAGACCGTCCGCGAGGATGTCGCGCACGGCGAAGCAGAGCGCCAGGCGCATCGTACGGACCGCGGGGTCGCCGGCGTTCAGCACCTGCTTTTCACGGTAAAAACGGTTGAAGAGTTTCGCCAGGTCGAGCAGATAGTTCACGAGGATGGAGCAGTCCATCTTGTCGGCGGAGGACCGGATGGCGTCGGCGTAGCGCAGGGACGCAACGGCGAGCGCCTTTTCCTCCGGGGAATCCGCGAGCGACCAGTCGACCGAGGCGGGGTCGGACGCGATCCCGGCGTCGGTGCATTTCCGTACGATGGAGTTGATGCGGGCGCAGACGTACTGCACGTAGGGACCGGTGTCTCCCTCGAATTTCAGCGAAGCCTGCGGATCGAACATGATCGTGGTCTTCGGGTTGAATTTCAGGAGCATGAACTTCAGCGCGCCCATGCCGATGGTTTCGCTGCGCGCCTCGATGTCGGCGGGCGGTTCCTCGCCTTCCTTCACGCGCTCCATCGCCGCCGCCTTCGCGAGGCTGTGCATCTCGTCGAAGAGGTCGTCCGCGTCGACCACGGTTCCCTCGCGGCTTTTCATGCGGCCGGACGGCAGGTTGACCATGCCGTAGGAGAGGTGGTAGAGGCTGTCCGCCCATGTGTAGCCGAGGCGGCCGAGGATCGTGAAGAGCATGCGGAAATGCAGGTTCTGTTCGTCGCCGACGACCCAGACCATGGTGTCCGGGTGGTGCTCGTCGTGCTTGAGGATCGTGGTGCCGATGTCCTGCGTGATATAGACGCTTGTGCCGTCCTTGCGGAGGAGGACCTTCTCGCCGAGCTTGCCCAGGTCGACCGTTACCGCGCCGTCCGCGCGTTTGCCGAAGATGCCCTTCGCGAGGGCGTCGGCGATGACGTCCTTGCCGAGCAGGTAGGTCTGGCTTTCGAGGTAGGTCTTGTCGAAATGCACGCCCATGCGGCGGTACGTCTCGTTGAACCCGTCGATGACCCACTTGTTCATGGTGGTCCAGAGGGCGCGGACCTCGGGATCGCCCGCCTCCCACTTGCGGAGCATTTCCTGCGCCTGCCTGCCGAGTTCGGTTTCGAGGAAGAGGTCGTCGGAGGACTTGTCGGCGAATTCGGGATGCGCCGCCTTCAGCTCCTTGACCTCGTCGGACAGCATCTGGTTGAACTTGACGTAGAAATTCCCGACGTAGTGGTCGCCCTTGATCCCCGCCTGTTCCGGCGTGACGCCGTTTCCCGTCAGCTTGTACGCGAGCATGGATTTGCAGATGTGGATGCCGCGGTCGTTGATGAGGTTGACCGGCACGACCGTGTGCCCGGCGCGCGCCATCACGCTCGCAAGCGTCATGCCGATGCAGTTGTTGCGGACATGGCCGAGGTGCTGCGGCTTGTTGGTGTTTGGCGCGGAGAACTCAATGAGGATCTTGCGGCGGGAGCCTTCCGGGAACGGCACGTCGGCGAGGAGAGCCTTCACGTCCGCGACGGAATCGCGGAACAGTGCGGCAGGCTTGAGCGTGATATTCACGAACGCCTTGATCTTTTCGGCGGACACCACGTCCGGATCCTTCATCAGGAGTTCGGCGGTCTCGGCGGCGAGCGCGTCCGGCGCGCTCTTCAGCGCCTTCGCGAGGCGGAAGCAGTTCACGGTCAGGTCGCCGTTCATGCCGGCGGGACACGGCTCCCACGGGATATCGAACGAGGAATCAAGGGAACGCGAGGCGCGGAAGGAATCCGCCAGACGGGAAAGGCATTGGATTTTCATGAAACGGAGAAAAGGTTGGAATGGGATGGGATTAAAGCGTTGTGCGGATCAGTGTGACCGGGGCGGACGGCTTCACGCGGATGATGTAGGAGCCGATTGCGGCGGGCAGCAGGGCGGTCATGCCGCGCGGGATGGTCGTCACAGTGCCGCGCACCTCCACATCCACCGGACCGCTGACGGCGGTCAGCAGGTGGAAACTGCGTGTGGAACGGGTCGTGTCCGGCCAGTCTCCGGCGAGGCGGAGCTCGTCGCAACGGAACTGCGGACAACGGTTGATGATCGCGTATTTACGGTTGCGTGCCGCTTTGTCGCTGACGCCCGCGATGCGCGCCGGGGTGCGGTCCACGAAGTCAGCGCAGGAAAGCCCCTCCTCCACATGGAGTCCCTGGTCGGGATCGGAGATGCCCCAGTCGTTCAGCAGGTAGTCGGTATTGCTGTTCTGCTGGATTTCGAGAACCAGGTTCCCGGGGTCGATGCAGTGGATGCGTCCGGCGTTGACGAAATACGCGTCGCCGCTCACGGAGTCAAACGTCTGGAGCACGCTCTCCACGTCGGGCGAGGGCAGCAGCTCCAGGAAACGGTGGCGCGTGGCGGTCGGACGAAGCCCGACCATGACCTTCGAGCCCGGTTCGGCGTCCAGCACGTACCACATCTTCGTCTTCGGTTCCGCGCCGTTTCCGATGCGGCGGGCGGCGTTCACGTCGGGATTCACCTGGAGCGGAAGGCGTTCCCCGGTATCCAGGATCTTCACCATCAGCGGGAAACGCGCGGCGCGCGCCATGTCGCCGATCAGGTAGGACGGACCGGCCATCGTGCAGAGTTCGTGCAATGTCTTTCCGGCAAGGGGTCCGTTCGAGATCACGCTTTCTACGCCTTCGCGGTCGCAGATATCCCAGGCTTCTCCGTACGGTCCCTCCTCCGCGGGAAGTTCACGGTTCAGGACGCGGGCGAGCTTGGAACCGCCCCATGGCGTCCGGCGGTACATCGGCTCGAACAGCAGCGGATATAAATCGTCTCTGGAAATAGTTGTCATCGCAGAAAATCCGTTCACGTTTTTACATTTCGACAATACAATATACTACACGAACCGGAAATAACAAACCGAACGGCGTTTTTTTTCAGAAAAAATACATGCGTCGCGCCGTCCTCTCCCCGGGGAAAAACCGGCGGGAAAGCGGGAGACGCCATCCTTTTCCGGGAACGGGTTCCGCCGCTCAGGCGCGCTTCATGCGGCCGAAAAGGTTGCCGTATTTCTTCAGGTTCAGCGATTCGACGAACGACGCGATCTTGGTCGTGGTGGAGCACGGGTCGATGGAGGCGTCCATGCAGTCGCCCTCCAGCGCCAGCATCGGCATGCCGATCTCCTCAAGCTCCTCGCGCAGGAGTTTCGTGAACGGGCGGTCGGCGAGGCTGCAGCGGCCGAACCCGTGCGTGTACAGGATGCAGCCGGTGAACTTTGCCTTTGCGGAGATATCCTTCACATACTTCACGCGGAGCTTCGGGTCCAGGAATCCGGTCGTGAGGAGTTTCCGCGCGAGCGATTCGTAGGGATGCTTCGGGTCGAGCGGAGCCCAGCCGACGTAGTTGGTCTCCTCGAACACGATCGGGGCGTTGCAGACGGTCTCGATGTAGTCGAGGTGCTTGGAGTCGTAAAACGGCGGGAGGTGGAGCCAGAGCAGACGGTGCGTGTCGTCGATGGAATAGCGTTTTTCCGCCCACTCTTTCTTCTGGAGCAGTTCCTCGTAGTAGGTCTTCTGGATGTCGACGAGCTCCTGCGTGCCCCAGAGCTGGCTGAAGATGACGGCGTTGTAAACCGCCTCCGAGCCGCGGATCAGCGGCGGCGAGGTCCAGCGAAGTTCGTTGCATTTGCGTGAGTAGTCCGCCGCGAGGTTGGACAGCACGCACGCCTCCTCCAGGCGCGCAGGATCGAGCTTGCGTCCGAGCGCCTCCTCCATCTGCTCCACGGACTGCCGAAGTCCGTCGGCGATCTGTCCGACCGCATTGGTGTTCGCCAGGTTGATCGGGGTGTGCAGGGAGAAGAACCGGTCCTCGAATCCGTAGGTGCGCGCGAGGTCCGCGAAGATGCGTTCGCCCTGCTGGCACGGCTGGCTGGTGGAGACCGCGAAATCGGGCGTCTTCAGCGGCAGTCCCTCCAGCATGCGCAGGAAGGAGCATGTCTGCTGGTCGAACCCCTTGCGGGCGGCGACGTCGAGCGCGGCTTTCACACGTTTCGAGCTGCGTCCGAAGAGAGCGGCGTATGTTTCCAGCGTCAGGATGCGCGCGCCGAAGGCGTTCAGGATCTCGGTCGGGAAGAAGAGGTTGCGCCAGATGGTCGGCTTGTCCTTTTCGCCGAAAAGGAACGCGCGCTTGTTGCCGACCACGCGCATGGCGACGGATTTCTGGCGGGTGGGCTCGTACTGGACGGGATCCGGGTCAAGCTTGCCGCGCAACTTGCTGTATTCAAGCGCGAGGACGGCGGCGCCGAGCGCGCCCATGACGTTGTGAAATTCCGGGATGATAATCTCGCAGCCGGTGATCTCCTTCATGAAGTACGCCACGGCGTGGTTCGACGCCACGCCGCCCTGGAACAGGATCGGATGCGAAGGATCGTGGTGCATCAGCATCTGCCCGACCCCGTTCAGAATCGTGCGCGCCTGTGCCCGGCAGGCTCCGGCGAGCAGGTCGCCCATCGGGATGCGGTTCTTGAACTTGTTGATGGAGGTGGCGGAGAGTACGGCGCAGACGGAGCTGAACTCGGTTTTCGCGTCGTAATTCACCTTGTCCGCCATTTCCTCGACCGGGATGCCGAGCTTGGCGGCGACGCTGTCGAGGTAGCTGCCTGTGCCTGCGGCGCACACGCCGGACATCATGGACACCCACATGCCCATCTTGTGGTTGAAGACCATGCACTTGCTGTCCTGTCCGCCGCAGTCGATGATCGCGTCCACGTTCGGGTAGTAGCGTTTTGCCCCGGCGACGTGCGCGGAGACTTCGCTGACCTGGAAATCGTACGGGATGAAGCGTTTCGTATCCTCGACGATCTGGCTGCCCGTCACGACCGTGCAGGCGATGTCCCCGGCTCTCAAACCTTTTTCCACTACCTCCTGCGCGGCATTTGCCGTCGTTTCACATTCTATGCTGCCGGCATTCAGACCGGCTTCGGAGAAAAATGTGGCGAGGGTCTTTTTCAGCGCGCCCATGTTGCAACGCCCGCAGGAATTGCAGCGGCCGGTGCAGGAGAGCTGGCCGGATTCGACGGGTCTGGTGCGCTGGTAGGTCGTATGAACCACGCGGCCTTTATCGGTAATGACAACGGCTTTGAATGTCGTGGATCCGATATCGATCCCGAGGTAGTATTTCATCAGTGGCACTCGAAAAGCGATTGTGGTTAGATAAAAAAATATCTATATAATATATCCCCTTTTTGTCTCTTTTCCAATCGAAAACGAAAAAATAAAAGACATTTCCTCCCGAACCATGCGGATAAAAAGGTGGTTTCCGGCACAAAGAAAACCCCTCCGGACATGAATCCGAAGGGATCGGAAAGAAAATCAAAACGAAGGATTAATGGCGTTCGCGCAGCCAGGCTTCGACGAACTGGTCCAGGTCGCCGTCGAGCACGGCGGCAGTGTTGCCCGTCTCCACGCCGGTGCGGAGGTCCTTCACCATCTGGTACGGCTGAAGCACGTAGGAACGGATCTGGTTGCCCCAGGAGTTGTCCGTCTTCTCTCCGGAAATCTGTGCCGCCTGCTGACGGCGTTTTTCCTCTTCGAGCTCGTACAGGCGCGCTTTCAGCATCTGCATCGCCATCGCGCGGTTCTTGTGCTGGGAACGTTCCACCTGGCAGGAGACGACCACGCCGGTCGGCAGGTGGGTGATGCGGACGGCGCTGTCCGTACGGTTCACATACTGGCCGCCAGCGCCGGACGCGCGGTAGGTGTCGACGCGGAGGTCCTTCTCGTCGATCTCAATGTCGATCTCGTCCTCGATCTCGGGGAAGGCGTCGACGGAGGCGAACGATGTGTGGCGGCGCGCATTGGCGTCGAACGGAGAAATACGCACGAGGCGGTGCACGCCTCGTTCGGCGCGCATGTATCCGTAGACGAATTCGCCGGTCACTTTCAGGACGGCGCTCTTGATGCCCGCCTCGTCGCCGGGCTGCATGTCGATGATTTCGTCCTGGAACCCGCGGCGCTCGAACCAGCGGCGGTACATGCGGAGCAGGATGCTTGCCCAGTCACAGGACTCGGTGCCGCCCGCCCCCGCATGGATGTACACGAAGCTGTTGCAGCGGTCGAACTTGCCGGAGAGGAAGCTCACGATCTCGAGCTTGGAAAGCGCGGCTTCGAGCTTCGCCCAGGCATCGTCGGATTCATCCAGGAACGACGGGTCCTCCTCGGCGAGCTCGGCGATCGCGAGGAAGTCGTCTGCCTCACGCTTGAGCTTGTTGAACGGCTCAACGATGTTCTTGCAGGAGGAGAGCTTCTGCACGGTCGCCTGCGCCTTTTCCTTGTCGTCCCAGAAGTCATTCTGCGCCATGGTCTTTTCGATCTCGGCGATCTGCGCCAGAGTCTCGTCCACGTGCAGGTAGTTCGACAGTTTCGACAGGCGTTCGGTCAGGTCCGCGCCGTGCGCTTTGACTTCGTCGATGGTCATTCGTTGTCTCCGGAGGGATTATGCCAGGCTGCGGACGAGCGCAACGGCGTCGGCGACCGCCTGTCCGATGGCGTCCCAGTTTCCGGCGCGCATGTCGGCGGTCTTGCCGAGCCACGTGCCGCCGACGGCGGCGATCTCAGGAACCGTCAGGTAGTCCGCCGCGTTCGCGCTCGTCACGCCGCCGGTGGGCATGAAGCGGACGCCGAGGTGCTTATAGGGGGCGATCAGGGATTTCAGGAACTTCACGCCGCCCGCGGCTTCCGCCGGGAAATACTTCAGGAAACGGCAACCCAGTTCCATCGCCTGTTCCGCCTCGGACGGGGTGCACACGCCCGGCGCGAACGGGAATCCGCATTTCACGGCTTCCTTCACGACGGTCGGGTTGAAGCCCGGCGCCACAGCGAACTTCGCGCCCGCCTCGAACGCCCGGTGCAGGTCACGCACGTTCAGCACGGTTCCCGCGCCCAGATAGAGGTCGGGGAACTCCTTCGCCGCCGCGCGGATCACGCTCTCCGCGGCTTCGGTGCGGAACGTGATTTCCGCCGCCGGGAGCTGTTTTTCCTGGAGGACCGCGCACATTTTGAGACCGTCTTCGAGGTTGTCGAGGACTAGAACCGGGACGATCCGGATCGCGCTCAGGCGGTCAAGCGCGGCCTTGACGTTCTGCTGAAAAAGTTCCATGGTTGTTTGCCTTTCCGTATGTAAAATGTCAGTTGTTTTTTTAAGGCGCGGCTCGCTTATTTCTTCTTCAGGACGAGCTTCGCCCCGGCGCCGTTCACGGTTTCGTCCGTGATGACGCATTCCTTCACGTCCTGCCGGGACGGTACGTCGTACATCACGTCCAGCATGATGTCCTCCATGATGGACCGGAGACCGCGCGCGCCCGTACCCTTTTCGTAGGCTTTCTTTGCGAGCGCGGCGATGGCGTCGTCCGTGAAGGACAGCTTCACGCCCTCCATCTCCATGAGGGTCGTATACTGGCGCACGATCGAGTTCTTCGGCTCGGTCAGGATGCGCTTCAGCGCCTCCTCGTCGAGCGGAGTGAGCGCGGCAGTGACGGGCATGCGCCCCATGAACTCGGGGATCATGCCGAAGTGTACGAAGTCCTCCGGTTCGACGGCGGACAGCGGCGATTCGAGCAGGAGCTTGTTCTCCGCCTCGGTGCGCTTGTCCTCCTCGCTGGCGTTCTCCGTGCCCTGCGTGAACCCGAGCACGTGGCGGCCCACGCGGCGCTGGACGATCTTGTCCAGCCCGACGAACGCGCCGCCGCAGATGAAGAGGATGTTCGAGGTATCAACGTGCAGGTATTCCTGCTGCGGGTGCTTGCGACCGCCCTTCGGCGGGACATTGGAGACCGTGCCTTCGAGGATTTTCAGCAGCGCCTGCTGGACGCCCTCGCCGGAGACGTCGCGCGTGATGGAGACGTTCTGGCTCTTCTTCGCGATCTTGTCGATCTCGTCGACGTAGATGATGCCGACCTGCGCGCGGTCGAGGTCGTAGTCCGCGGCCTGCACGAGGCGCAGGATGATGTTTTCCACGTCCTCGCCGACGTACCCGGCTTCCGTCAGGGTGGTGGCGTCGGTGATGCAGAACGGCACGTCGAGCATTTTCGCGAGGGTGCGCGCGATGAGCGTCTTGCCGCTGCCGGTGGGGCCGATCAGCAGGACGTTGCTCTTGTCGAGGTCGACGTCGGAGGAATCGTAGAGGTTTTTCGATTTCAGGCGGTTATAGTGGTTGTGCACCGCCACGGACAGGATCTTTTTCGCCTGTTCCTGCCCGATCACGTAACGGTCCAGCTCCGCCTTGATGTCGGCGGGCGTCGGCACGTTCAGATGGTCCACGAACGACGGCAGGCGGCCGGACTTTTCGGTTGAGGAAAAGTCCTCATCCTCGTCGTCGCCCGGCATGGACGCGGACGCCTTCGCGCCGGGGAATCCGTTCCGGCTGAACAGTGTATCGCAGATGGAGACGCAGTTGCGACAGATGGAGGCGCCGCTCGGACCGGTCAGCAGACCGCCCTTCACTTCGCTTTCCGTGCGTCCGCAGAAAGAACAGCGTTCGGGTTTCTTCATAACTCAGTTTCCCTTGACTTTGAGTGCGGCAACGTCGGCGCGGGGCGGCAGGACATGGTCGACGAGACCGTACGCCACGGCTTCTTCGGCGGACATGAAGTAGTCGCGCTCGGTGTCGCGCTCAATCTTTTTCAGCGTCTGACCGGAGTGCTTTGCCAGGATGGTGTTCAACGCGGCCTTCGTGCGCAGAATTTCCTTCGTATGAATCTCAATGTCGGTCGCCTGACCTTCGGCGCCGCCGAGGACCTGGTGGATCATGATGCGCGCGGAGGGCAGGGCGTAGCGCTTGCCCTGCGTTCCTGCGGCGAGCAGGACGGCGGCCATCGACGCGGCCTGACCCATGCAGAAGGTGCAGACGTCGCACGGGAGCGACTGGATCGTGTCGTAGATGGCGAGCCCGGCGGTCACCACGCCGCCCGGGGAGTTGATGTACAGGGAGATATCTTTCTTCGGGTCTTCACTCTTCAGGAAGAGCAGTTCCGCCACGACCAGGTTCGCGATGGCGTCATCGATGGGGTCTCCCAGCAGGATGATGCGGTCGCGGAGCAGCCGGGAATAGATGTCGTAGGAACGTTCGCCGCTTCCGGTCTGTTCGACGACGATCGGCACGAGGGTATTGCGGGTTCTTGTCGTTTTCATGGTTTCATCTCCTTGTCTTTCGTTTGATTCTCTGTCAAAAACGCACGGCCTTCGTGCTTCTTTCGACGCGCAAAGGCCGGTCATTCTGCTGGCGGAATGGCCAGTCTTTATAAAACACGCCGGGAGGAGTTTGCGCTCCTCCGGCGCCCTGTTCGTTTTTTACTTCGCGGCGGCTTTCATGCGGCGTTCCGCGAGCACGCCGAGGGTCTTCTCCACGAGGAGCTCAATCTCAAGCTCGTTGAGACGGCCGGTGCGCTGGAGGATTTCTGCGAGGCGGGCGGGCTCCATACGGGTCTGCTGCGCCATGTTCTGGATCGCCTGGGCGACTTCCTGTTCGGAGAGCTTGACTTCCTCGATCTTGGCGATCTTGCGCATGATGAAGTTCTTGCGGAGCTGGTCGGAGGCTTTCTTCTTCGCCTCCTCCATGTGCTGGTCCTTCTCGGCCTCGAACTTGTCGAGGGCTTCCTTGTCCTGTCCGACGGCGTACTGGAGCAGCTTGTACTCGTTGTCGGTGGCGGTCTCAAGGGACTTCTTCGGCAGGTCGAACTGCGGAGCCTTTTCGAGGATGGCGGCCTGGATGGACTCCATCGTCTTGGAGCGGGTCATGATCTCCGCCTGGCGGACCGCGATGTCGTGGTAGAACTTGCTCAGCTCTTCGGCGGACTTGAATTCCATCTTCTCGGCGAGCTTCGCCATATCTTCGATCGGCTCGCGGCGTTGACCGTCATGGACTTTCATCTTGTAGGTGACCTTCTGGCCGCGGAGGGCTTCCTCGCGCCAGTCGGCGGGGAACTCAGCGGTGAACGTGCGTTCTTCGCCGACGGTCGCGCCGGTCATGGCGGCGTTGACGCCGGGGATCATTTCCTGTCCGATGAGGTAGATCCATGCGGAATCGTTCTTGACCGCGCGCCTCAGTGAATCGGATGCGTCCTCGGGGAGCGCGAAATCGCTCTCGTAGGAGACGTGAAGCATGTCGCCTTCCTTCGCGGCGTCGGTGATGGGCGTGAAGGTGCTGTACTGCGCCTTGGCGCGTTCGATGAGATCCTCCTCAATCTTGGCGACGTCCTCGGAAGCCGCGACTTCGCCGAGCTCTTTGTAGTCCGGGAGCTCGAATTCGGGCGCGATCTCGAAATCGCACTTCATCGTGAATTCCTTGCCCTCCTCGAGCGTTCCTTCCGGCTCGAGCTTGCTGTAGGAGATGATGTCGAGTTCGTCGGCCCTCTTGGAAAGCAGGTCGTACGCGGCGACCTGGAGCAAGCGTCCGGCTTCCTCGTCGACGTAGCCTTTATAGCGTGCCTTCACCATGGAGAGGGGAGCCTTGCCGGGACGGAATCCGGGAATCTGCGCCTTGCGGGCGACACTCTTCGTCGCGTTCAGGAAAAGATCGGCGGAAGCTTCCGCGGGAAGCACGAATTTCGCGTCGCGTCCGCAGACGTCGGTGTCGGTGATGGTGAGCGTGAATTGTTCTTTCCAGCTGGGATTGGACATGTTTGCCTTGCCTTCGTGATTGGTTATCTGAATGTTTTATCGGTAGCGGATCCGGACTGCCCGGTGCGGAGCGCATGGGCGTTCACAGAAAGATATGAGTATGTAATATACACCCTTTCTTCCTGATTTTCAATCCGCTTTCCGGCTTTTTTCTTATTATTTCGACCGTTGACGATTGTAAAAGTAAATGCACAGCAGGAAAAACGAAGTGAGCGTTTCGTATTACAAAAGAGGGAGTGAGCGTTTAACTGGGCTGCTTCGGGTGATTCCTCAGCGCGAAGCATAAAGCAGGTCGTTATGCTCCGCAGACAATCTCATTTCTCCCAGATCACGGACGGGTCGATGTGCTTCAAATCCCTGGAAGCAGTCCTGTACATCATGACCTGAAGCTGCCTGGTCATTACTTCGAAGACTTCTCTTACTCCGTCCGCCCCTTTTTCCTTTAACGGCTCCATCAGCGGCCGTCCCACTGTCACGGCATCCGCGCCAAGCGCCAGAGCCTTGAACGCGTCAAAACCGCTTTCCATCCCGCCGTCAGCAATAAGGATCAGCTTGTGTCCCACGGCCTCCCGGATTTTAGGAAGCAGTCTTACTGGCGGCACAGCGCATCGCATGATGCTGTTGTGATGGCTCAGGATGACGCCCGCACAGCCGAGCTCAACACACTTGACGGCATCCTGCACACTCAACGCGCCTTTGATGAAAAACGGCAATTTCGTGGATTGAATGAATTCGTGCAGTTCACTGAGCGAAGGCAGTTTCATTTCAAAGCCAAGCACATTGTCAGGCGTCGGATCATCCGCATGGATGGAATGCTCGATATCGATCCCCACGGCGATCGCTCCGTTCCTTTCGGCAAAACGGATCCTGTCACGGATGTCCTCGCGGTTCGCATACGGCTTCACGATCTTCATGACCTTCGCACCCGTGCTCAGAACCTCTTTCAGCGTCTCGTTGTCGCCCATTCCGATGGATACGGCGGCCCCCGCCGAACGCGCCCCCTCCGCCATGCCTTTCAGGTCAATGTGGCTGAGCGCGGCGGTCATGATGGGCGTGGAGAACTTTTCTCCCAGGAATTCAAATACAGATGAGGGGGCCTCCGCTCCGAGCAGACGGCTCTCCACCTGCAGGGAATCCATATACTCTCTTGCGATCCTGATCGAATCTTCTGCATCGTTTTTCATATCAGTGTGTCTCCGTTGTAGTTTTATAGGTCAATCCCGACGATTTCCCCTCGCATGCGAATCCGTTCCCTTCCAACTTCGGCAGGGGACTCTTTTGTCCGTCTTTGATGATGGCGCACAATGTTACGGATGCGTTTTGCATCTTTGTATTTTTGACATGGTTTCGTGTTCGAAATAAACGTTTTGTTCAATCAATCATGGATTTCCACAGGTCAAACGAGGCATTCGATGGCATGCGCCGTCAGCCGCCGCGGTCTCGGTCCCACTGTTTTCGGCGGTATGCAGCTGTCCATTGTGGTCGGGACAAACCTGATTCCGGTGTTTTTCGTTCTTACCCAGCAGATTGCGGATAAAGTCCGGCGGCAAAAAATCCTGACGGTTTGTTTTCATGCAGCAGACTTACTTGGTCCGTCTGTTCAGTTCCACGGACACGCGCCTCCGGTCAGGTCCTCTGCAGGACAATGGATTACGGATTGTAGATCAGTGGACCGTTGCCATCGCCGCCGGTCATCCCGGGGACATCGTAAGTCCATTTGGAACGACGTTTGGACTTGGAGTTGCTGCTGGTGTCTACGGATTGCGGTGTAATGATGATCGGTTCGTTCAGCATCTCCTGCATCGGCTGGGGCAACTGCTGAACGGTCTGCTCGACTTGCTGAGAGACCGGCCCTTGAAGCTGGCGTGCCATTTCCTGTATCTGTTCGGCGCTTGGCATGTTCTGCATGACCTGTTCGACTTGCTGAGTGACCGGTCCTTGAAGCTGGCGTGCCATTTCCTGTATCTGTTCGGCGCTTGGCATGTTCTGCATGACCTGCTCGACCAGAGGCTGGAGCTCCTGCACGGCCTGCTGGACTTGGCCGATGTTCACCTCGAAGCCGTCGGTGTAATATACCACGCTGGAGACTTCATTGCCCGGACGGGGCTTTGGACCCGATTTTGGATCGGGATTCGGCTTCGAACTCGGCTTCGGATTGATCCCCTGAGGCGGCTTCACGGCGGGAGTCGAACCCTGTGGTTTGGTTTTCGGCTGCGGCTGGGGCGAAGCTTTTATGATCGTTTTATCGACGACGGGGCGACTCTCCCCCACAAATATCCTCGTTCCGCCGCCAACTGATCCGGCGAACGCCGTGGTGATTCCTAGCCCCGCGATCAGGGCTGTCGTTGCGAATCGTATCAGAGGTCTGTACATGTCGTTTCCTCCTTGCATACCGGGGATTTCCGTCGCGCATTCATTGCTGAATACATTGAATTTGAACCATCACCCATAAATATACCATGCCTCGAAGGAAAAAGCAAATACATAAAACGGCAAAATGATCAACAATCTGTTTTACCCTAAGCATGAAGATAATTGGATGATGACCGTCCTTTCGCGTGATTGTCGCGGTGTGAATCGAGCAGGAGAAGCAGTTTTGGGGGGATGAGAATTCTTTGAATATCTGGAAAAAGGTCAAAAAAGGACTTGAAATCCTTTAGAAAAGGGATAGATTATTATAAAGGAATTTACAATTGGGACACGAACACGTGGGATTATCAAGGTTCTGTCATTGGAGATATGGACGTCGCCAGTCTGTAAGCACAAAACACATACAGCAAAGCAATCCGCGCCTCATCTCCCTGTCATGGGCGGTGAGGCGCGATTTCCCGGCTAACTGAGGAAGCAGTTCGCCCTGCTTACAGCCAAGCTGGGGCAGGCATTTTGCCCAAGTTCATTCCATCGGTCACGATAAACAGGTCAATACTCAAGGGGCTGTTGCAAAACCTCACCGTTTTGTAGCAACCCTTTTTATAGTAACCCACCATAGATGTTTGTGAATCCTGGATTCGCCTGAAAAAAACGGTTTTATTGCTTGCAATCCAGAAAACAAGGTGTATAGTATCAATAGTTTCGTCTAAAAAACAATTTTCTGTTTATCTGACTGGAGTTCCCATTAACCGAAGATAGTTTTTTTTCTACTGAAAACGTTACATTGGCATAACCGATGACGTCAATACTAAAATAATGTCCGGACGAACTGCCGGACGCGGACAACACAGGATCCCTTTATGATGGATTTTTCAAAACTGATTGTAGATGAATACACTCCTGAATACGCAAAAAAGATCATTCAGGACCTTTCACCTTATCCCTATCTCGCCGACATTCTCGTAATTGCCAGTTCGTTCGCGTTCGGCGCGCTTCTTTCCCTGATCCTGTTCCTGCTGCTGCGCCCCGCCCTGAGCCATTTCTATCGTCGGCACTGCGAAATGAACCCGGAACTTCAGGCATGCATCAGCCGGATGATCATTTCCTTCGTGGGGTGTCTGCCCTTGGTCCTCGTCAGTTACTCCGTGTGGTGCGACGGAATACACGAGTGGGTCGCGGTCCTGATCATTAAGCCGTTATGGGGAATCGGGATCGCCCTCCTCGCCCTGACTCTGACATACGCCATCAAGAGTTTCGGACTGTGGTACAAGCAGCAGCGCAATGCGGAACAGCGCCCCATCGACGGTCTCATCCGGCTGACCATCAGCTTCGTATGGGCGGCGGCGATCATTATTTTCATTTCGCTGATGATCGAAAAAAGCCCGGTCTATCTGCTTTCCGGGCTGGGCGCGATCGCGGCGGTCCTGCTGCTTCTTCTTCAGCATACGATCCAGTCCTTTGTCGCCAGCGTGGAGATCAACGTCGACCATCTGGTCGAGATCGGCGACTGGATCGTCATGGAGACCGAGGATTTCGAGGATATCGACGGTATTGTCACGGACATCTCGCTGCATACCGTGAAAGTCCGCAACTGGGACAGGACGCTGGTCTGCCTGCCGATCAGCTTCATGGTCAGCAAGCCCTTCGTGAACTACACCGCCATGGAAAAAGGCGGCGGTCGCCGTATCCAGAAAGCCTTTCTGGTCGATCAGCGCACCATCCGCTTTTTGAGCATGAAAGAGGTCGAGATTCTCAAAGGGTTCGATCTTCTGAAGGATTATCTTGAAGGCAAGCAGAACGAAATCGACCAGTACAATTCCAGCCGCTCTGGATTCAACACCCGCCATTTGACCAATCTCGGCATCTTCCGCATCTATGCCCAACGGTATCTGGAGCAGAATCCGGACATCCGCGCCGATCTGACGCTGTTCGTCCGGGAATTGACCCCGACCGATTCCGGCGTGCCGCTCGAAATCTATTGTTTCACCAAGGAAGTCAACTGGATTCCCTTTGAAAGAGTTCAATCCGACATCACGGAGCATCTGCTGGCAGTTCTGCCGAGTTTTGGTCTGCGCGTCTTCCAGAGAAGCAGCGACATCCATCAGGAAGGCCGCCATCAGATCGACGTCGTGGGCGGGGCATTCCCCTTCGAGCGCCTGGAAAAACCGGTTTCCCTGGACAATGGAACCGGCTCCGCCGAACGGAATCCATAACCATAACCGGCGGAGAGCCGCACCGTTTTGCTTTGAGGGCGCCTCCGCTCCTTGCGAATTGAGGCGCCCGAAAGCTTATTTCCCGATGCAGAACCTGGAGAATATCTCGTCCAGGACGTCCGGTGTGGCGGTCTCACCGGTGATGCAGCCGATCAGCTCGGCGGCGGTGCGGAGCGAACTGCCCGCGAGCTCCCAGGATTCCGCGCGCACGCACTCGCAAGCGGCGTCGAGGTGATTCACGGCCTGTTCGAGCAGTGCGGCGTGGCGCTCGGAAACAACGGCCGCGCCGGATTGCGCGGCGGGCGGAAGACCGTCCCAGGCTGTTTCCTCGAGACGGCGGAAGAGACGGTCGACGCCGTCGCCGGTCCGGGCGGAGATATGCTCGAAGACGCGCCGTTTCCCGGCTGTTTTTTCCGCGGACAGCTGATTCGCGGCACACGCCCGGTCAAGCTCGTCCGGCGTCAACGCCGTGCCGTCCATCTTGTTCCAGCACGGGATGAACTTGCCGCGGACGGCGGATTCAGCCTTGTTCATAGCGTCGAGCTGGGCGGGGAAGGATTCCGCCGGAGCGGAAGCGTCCAGCAGCCACAGCACAATTTCCGCGGTCCCGAGGGACTGCTGCGAACGCTCCATGCCCATCGCCTCGACCGGATCGGCGTCTCCCGCCTCGCGCAGCCCGGCGGTGTCGGTCACGCGGAACGAAATTCCGCCGATGGAGACGGATTCCTCCAGCGTATCGCGCGTGGTGCCGGGGATGGGCGTGACGATGGCGCGCTCGTAGCCGAGCATACGGTTAAGCAGGCTGGATTTTCCGGCGTTCGGCGGTCCGGCGATGACCAGGGAAACGCCGTCGCGGATGAGCGTGCCCGTGCGCGCCGTGAGCGCGAGGGCCGCCGCCTGTTTCCGCAGAGATCCGATTTGCGCGCACAGTGCGTCCGGCTGCATCCAGTCAAGGTCCTCCTCGGAGAAGTCGAGGCGGGATTCGCATTCGGAGAGCAGGCGCACGACTTCCGCGCGGAGTTCACGGACGATCGAACCGACCGCGCCGTTGAGCTGGCGTTCGGCGAGAAGACCCGCGCGTTCGCTGCCCGCGTTGATCAGGTCCAGGACGCCCTCCGCCTGCGTGAGGTCGAGCTTGCCGTTCAGGAACGCCCGCCGCGTGAATTCACCGTTCTGCGCGAGCCGTGCACCCGCCTGGAGCACCAGCCGGAGCGCGCGCCGCGCGGCGAAGCTTCCGCCGTGGCAGTGGATCTCCGCCACATCCTCGCCCGTAAAGCTGTACGGACCGGGCATGAAGACCGCGAGCGAGGGCTCGCCCGCACCGGGTTCCGCCTCCGCCTCGCCGGACATGATGCGTCCGTACAACATCACGCGCGGGAAGTCCGGGCCGGGCATGCGTTTGCCGCGCCAGACCCTGCGGATCGCTTCAAGCGCGCGCGGTCCGGAGACGCGGATGATGCCGACCGCGCCGCCGGTCCCGGTGCAGATTGCCGCGATCGTATCGTTTTCATGCTCAAACAAGGCGGGAGACTCCAAAAAAATGAAAAAAAGAATGGCGCGGGACTTGATTTTCCCGCATTTCGGTTGTAGTGTTATATTTATATTATACACCGCGAAGATGCATTTTTCAACCCCATGAGGAGGTTTCTTGCTTATGGACATCGTCAAAAAGACCTTGAAGGACGTCCCTGCCGGGACCAAGTCCGCCTACACCAAGGCTATGCAGGTCATGAACCAGAACAACCTGGAATACGCGATCACGCTTTTCAAGGAGATCGTGCAGTTCGACCCCGGATTCCTCGACGCGCGCGAAAAGCTCCGCAAGTGCGAACGCGACTACTTCGCGAAAATGAGCTCCGTCGCCAAGGCGATGTCCACCATCAAGGCGTTGAGCCACGTCACGAAGGGCAACATGCTGAAGGCGAAGAAGCCGGAAGAGGCGATGAAAGAGGCGGAGGACGCCCTCGCGTTCAACATCTTCAATCCCGCCGCGCTCACGCTGCTCGCCGAAGCCGCCAAGAAGCTCAACGCAATGTTCATCGCCGTGGAAGCCTACGAGCTCCTCGTCGAGAAGGACGACAAGAACGAAGCCAACATCGTCAAGCTCGGCGAATACTACAAGGCGGACGGACAGGGCATCAAGTACCTCACCATCTGCCAGAAGCTCGCTGACAAGTATCCCGGCGACCTCGAAAAACTCGCGCTCCTGCGTGAAGCCGCCGCCCTCGCATCCATGGAGAAGGGCAAGTGGGGCCAGGGCGGAGAGTCCGACTTCAAGAAGAACCTCAACAAGAGCAATACGGACCAGGGCGACCGCATCATCCGCGCCGAGGACGATATCCGCGAGATGATCGAAAAATACTCCAAGGAAATCGCCGAGGGCAACGAGTCCATCGACACCCGCCGCCGCCTCGCCGAACTCTACCTCCGCGCAGAGGAATACGAAAAGGCGATCGAGGCGTACAATTGGATCGTCGAAAAGATGGGCACGCTCGACCCCGCCATCGACAAGGCGATCGAAAAGGCGAACACCGCCATCTCAAAGCGCAAAGTCGAACAGATGAAGGCGGAAGGCCGCCCGCAGGAAGAGATCGACGCCGAAATCAAGGCGAACTACGATTACCGCATGGAACGCTTCCAGGACCGTATCCGCCTCTACCCGAACGACCTTCAGATCCGCTTCGAATATGCCGAACTTCTTTGGGAAGGCGGCGCGGTCGACGAAGCTCTGGAACAGTTCCAGATCGCCCAGCGCAATCCGCAGCACCGCCTGATCGCCATCGTCTACCTCGGACGCTGCTTCGCAGCCAAGAACCAGTTCGACATGGCGATCGAGCAGTTCAACCGTGCCCTCGAGGACATGCCCACCATGAACGCCGACAAGATGTTCACCCTGTACCACCTGGGCTGCACCTACGACGCCATGGGCAAGAAGAAAGAGGCGCTCGATTGCTTCAAGCAGATTTATGCCGTCGACATCAAGTACCTCGACGTCGCCGAACGCATCAACAAATTCTACGAGGAAAACAAGTAACGATTCGCGCCGCCCGGCGGGACCGCTGAACAACGTTCCGCCGGCGCATCCGCGATTGTTACGTTCTCTTTGCTGTCATTCGCCGGGGTGTCCGCCGGAATCCGTTCCGGTCCCCCCCTACAATGCCTCTGCCAAAAGCCGCCTGAGATGGAAAGGCTGAAGGCTATTGACAGATAAAATGCCTGTCTGGACGTGAAAAAGGGCGTTATACGGCGAAAAGTAAAGGTTTTTGTGGGAAACGGAAGGAAACTCCGTGCAAAAAAGGGAAAAGAGCTGCCGCCGCAGCCTTTTTGACCTGTAATTGGGCATGACGGACCATCTGCATGATATTATGCATGGTAAGGATGGCATAAATGGCATGAAACACGGCGGACCTGCCGCGAACGCGCACTCTCCGTAGCGGAGTGAACTGTTTGAGTCTGCCGTTGAGCCCCTCGATGGGAGCCCGTTTATGGCCGTAATTCTTCTTGAATTCATCGGTCGCTTCGCGCTTGCGGCGCTGCATGGACCTCAAATCCGCATCGGAATATCGGAACTCACGGTTCTGTTTGCCGCATTTCCT
>CADCMR010000020.1 GCA_902802585.1 uncultured bacterium | reverse complement strand
GATGATCTGCATCTGGTTCGCCTCGAGCTTCGAGAGGTCGAGCACGTCGTTGATGAGCATGAGCAGGGCGTTCGCCGAGGAGGAAATGGCGTCGAGGTATTCCTTCTGCTGTTTCTGGGAGACGCCGCCCTCGCGGAGGAGTTCGGCGAATCCGATGACGGAGTTCAGCGGCGTGCGGATTTCGTGGCTGACGCTGGCGATGAAGAAGCTCTTCGCCTTGTCCGCCGCCTGGGCGCGGGCGAGCGCGTCCATAATGAGCGCCTTGGCGCGTTTTCTGGAGAGGATCAGCTCGATCATGTGCGCCATGGCGCGCAGGATCGTGACATCGTTTTCGCTGAACTTATGGCCGGTTCCTTCGTAGTTGAATCCGACGGTACCCCAGATCTCGCCGTTCAGGAGGATGTTTGACAGGAAGATCGAACGGAGGTCGAGCACGCGGGCCGCCTGCCCCCACTCCGGCGCGATGCGCGACCAGTTGATGGTCTGGACGTCGCTGCAGACGAACGTGCGCTTGTCTTCCGTGTTCTCCAGGATGCCTCGGACACGGTTGAGCGTGCGGTTGAACACCCTGAATTCGGCGTGCGGATGCGTCGGCTCGACGAATTCGGCGATGCAGTGCGCCTTCGTGCCTTCCTCGATATGTTCGAGCAGGCAGCAGCGGCTGGCGCCGAGGAGCCTGCAGACGTTCTCGAGCGTGCGCTGGATGCAGGTATCGAAATCGTCTTCGCTGATGACTTCCTCAAGCAGCTCGTTGCCGAACTTCTGGTTCTGGATGAGCTGGTTCATGGTGGTCACGTCCACGGCGTACACCATGTTGTACAGCAGATTGCCCTGGGCGTCACGGACGCCGTCGTTCACGACGATGTAGTCCTGACCGAGATACGTGGTGCTCTTGAGACGCGAGGTGCGGCGGACCAGTGCGTCAATGCTGACGTCGGGATCCCTGATGTTGGCCGAGAAATCGCGGAAGACGCGGTCGTTTTCGGCAGGGTCGAGGAGCTCGCCCGGGCGTCCAGCGACCCTGGAGACAGCGGAGTTCGTGCGGATGAGCACGTTGTCGGTGTTGAACAGCCAGATCGGGACGTCGATGTTGTCGAGGATCAGCTGGTTTTCGAGCATGGCCTGGCGGATGGCCTGCTGGTTGCGCTCGCGATGTTTGGCAAGCGCCACGATGTTGCCGCAGCTGATCAGGATGGCTTCGTCGAGGCTGGTGAAGTCCCTGCGGTCCTGGAGGAACGACAGGAAGACGCCGCCAGCCAGCCGGTTCTTTTCGTAGAGCGGAACGGAAATCATGGAGAATTCCGTCGTGCCCGCCCCCTTGTCAAGTACCAGGTCGCCGGCTTCGGCGATGGATTGCAGCTCGTCGATGCGGACGATCGCCCCCTGGGGCGTTTTCCGGACGCGCTTTTCCCAGTCGAGCTTGCCGAGGATGATCCCCGCCCGGCCGGCCCCGATCGGATTGAGGCCGTCGTAATGCCACTGGCGGTAGACGGCGAATGCGCCATTCTCCTTGTGCACGACCACAATGCGGGCGCAGCCGAGTTCCTTGCGGAGGATTTCGGCAATGCTGTCCAGCACGCTGTCGAATGCCTGCTCACGGTTGAAGCGGGACAGCATTTCCGTGTTGATGCGCTCAATGGTGAGCAGTTTCTGCATGTCGGTGACGTCGCTGGACGCCGCGAGCAGGAGTTTGCGCCCGCTGGTGTCCTGGATCACGCGCGTGACGGTCTTGATGAACCGGAGATGCTGATGTCCGCCTCCGACAGGGAGCTCCTCCTCGAAGTCCACCGTGGCATTCACTTCCTGCGCCGGGTTGTTCATGCGCCTGGCGAAATCCAGGATCGCTTCGTTCTCGAAGATTTCCGGATCGCTCTTTCCGATGATCTCGTCCGGGGTATGGTTGAAGATGTTCGCGAAAGCGTTGTTGCAGAGCAGATAGCGGAAGTCGTGGTCGACCTCCTTCACGGTGAACATGATCGGGATGGCGTTGATCGCGGCGTCCCACAGCGACTGCGTCTCCTTCAGTTTCATCATGCTCAACGTCAGCTCTGTGACATCCTGCAGGATACCGGTCACCGCCGGTTCGTCCGGATTGCTCAGGTCGAGCGTGACCAGCGCGCGGATGTAGCGCAGGCTGGACGTCTGGCCGATACGGAACGAGAACGTGGCGGTCTCGCCTTGTTTATGCGAGCGTTCCTCTCTCTCCACCTCGCGGGTGAAAAGCGGAATATCTTCGGGATAGACCCAGTCCTTGAAGTCCAGCGGTTCGCCGTTTTCGTCGTTCGGCCAGATGGAGTAGAGGAGGCTGGAGCCGGAGCGCTTGCGGGTTTTGAGCTCGTAACGGAACGACGCCAGACGCGCCATGTTGGAAGCATTTTCCAGACTGATCATAGCCCGGTGGAGTTCTTCGCGCTTGTTCCGTTCGTCCGTGACATCGCGGAACACCAGGATGGCGCCCGTGATCTCGCCGGACCGCGCATGGATCGGAGCCGCGTTGGACGCGATATGGTACCGCTGCCCCGTGGCGGAAACCAGGTCGGTCATATCCGCGCCGGCGGTGACCTCGCCAGTCCGCAGGGCTTCCGTAAGCGGCGAGACGACCGGCTTCCCGGTCTGTTCGTGGACGATGCGGAAGAAATCGGTATGGGGTTTGCCGAGCGCATCGATCTGTCTGCATCCGAGCAAAGTCTCGGCGTTCGGGTTGATCATCGTGACGACACCCTTTGCATCCGTCGTGATGATGCCGTCGCCGATGGAGCGGAGCGTGAGGAGGAAGCGGTCGGCGTTTTCCTCCGCCGCGCGCTTCGCGCTGACCATTTCGGTAATGTCGCTGGACGCGGCGAGCAGGATTCTGCGTCCGCTGGTATCCTGAATCACGCGAATCACAGTTCTGATCGAGCGCATACGACCGTCCGAGACAGGAAGCTCCTCCTCGAACTCTCTCGTTTCGTTCAAAGGCAGAGTCTGGGCAAGCTTGTTCATGCGGTTTGAGAATTCCAGGTTCCCATCATTGTCGAACAGTTCCGGATCGGTCTTGCCCGTGATCTCATCCGGAGCGCATTTGAAGATGTCCGAGAATGCGTTGTTGCAGAGCAGATAGCGGCAGTCGTTGTCGAGATCCTTCACCGTGAACATGATCGGCATCGCGTTGATCGCGGCGTCCCACAGGGCCTGCGTATCCTTCAGTTTCAGCATGTTCAGCGTGAGTTCGGTCACGTCCTGCACGATGCCGTTCACGGAGGAACCGCTCGGGTCGCTCCTGTCGAGCATGACCTGCATACGGTAGTAGCGGATGTCATCGTACAAACTGACTCGGAACGAGAAGTCCACGGTCCCGTCCGGAGCTTTCCCGTCAAGCAACAATTTCATGTTCTGTTTGAAGATCGGCAGGTCTTCCGGATGGACCAAATGATCCTCAAGGAGAGCCTCGCCGTCCTCGTCCACGGGCCAAAGCTCGTTAAGAATGCGGGTGGATCCAGAGCGTTTCTTCACTTTGAAATCGTAGCGGAACGATGCGAGACGCGCCATCTCGGACGCTCCTTCAAGTTCGACCATGGCGCGATGGAGTTCTTCGCGCTTGTTCCGTTCGTCCGTGACGTCGCGGAACACCAGGATGGCGCCCGTGGTCCCGCCGGACCGCGAATGAATGGGGGCGGCGTTCGCGGCGATGTGATACCGCTGTCCCGTGGCGGAGACCAGGTCGGTCAGGTCGGTGCCCATGGCGACCTTGCCGAACCGCAGGGCCTCAGTAAGCGGCGAAACGACCGGCTTTCCGGTCTGTTCGTGGACGATATGGAAGAAATCGGTATGAGGCTTGCCGAGCACCTCGGACTGCTTGCAGCCGAGCATTCTTTCGGCGTTCGGGTTGATCAGCGTGACCACGCCGTCGGCGTCCGTCGTGATGATGCCGTCGCCGATGGACCGGAGCGTGAGGAGGAAGCGGTCGGCGGTTTCCTCCGCCTCGCGCTTTGCGTTTTCGAGGTCCGTGACGTCGTGGAACAGCGTGAAGAGGATCCGGTGGTTGTCCGAGGTGCGGATGAGCTTGCGGTAGAAATTCCCGATGCGGATGCGTCCGTTGCGGTCGCGGAGACGTCCCGTGGAGTGGTACTCGGGACGGCGCTCCAGAACTTCAAGGGCGTGCAGGTCGTCCGCATGGACGGCGTCGGCGTCCTCGCTGTTGAACAGGACCTCGTGGTCGGTTTTTCCGGCGACGGCCTGAAGAGGCTGGTTGAGGAATTTGAGGCAGGCGTCGTTGCATGTGATGATGCGGAAACCGTCGTCGACGTCCTTCGTCATCACGAAGGACGGCATATTGTCGAGCAGGATGGAGTGCTGTTCCAGAAGTTCCTGCAGTTTCGAGTTCAGCTGCTGCATCTGGATGCGCGCCTCCTCCAGCTCCGTGATGTTGATGGCGGTGCCGAGCAGCAAGCGCGTGCCGTCCTCGTCCGTGAAGATGCGCTGGATGCTGCGCAGGTGCTGGACGCTGCCGTCCCAGCTCTTCAAGTCCACGTTGGCCTCCATCTGACCTTCCGGATTCTTCAGGAACTCCTCGTCCTCCCGGCGGCGCTGTTCGGCGACTTCGCGCGGCAGGAAGTCGAAGTCGGTCTTGTCGTTCAGTTCGTTTTCGCCGACGCCGTAGAACATGCAGCGGGTACGGTTGTTGAAGACATAGCGGAAGTCGTTGTCAACGTCCTTGGCGAAAATGTGGATGGGCAGGAAGTTGATGAGGATGTCCCACATCCTCGTGTTTTTCTTGAGCTGGGCGGAATACCGTTCCGCCTGGCGGCGGGCATTCTGCAGCTCGGTGTTGTCCAGGGAGAAGCAGATCACGGCGTCCTGCCCGAAGATGTCGTGTTCAAGCAGGGCGAACGAAATGGCGCGGTGGACGTCCTCGTAGTTGTACTCGATCGTCATCTGCTTGCCGGACTGGAAGACCTCGTGGATCGCACGGGACAGTTTCGGATAGTCGATTCCGATCAGCTGCTCCAGCTTCTTCGGAGCCTTTTCCCGCTGGCCTTCCTTGATCCAGGAGGCGAAGAGGATGCTCTCGGCACGGTTCAACACCATCACGCGCCCGGGCAGCGAATACAGCATGTTGCGGCTCGTGCGGAGACGACGGCGCATCCAGTTGAAATACACGGTCTGGAGCGCGGCGACGGCAAGAACCATGACGAATATCATCAGGAATGTCTGCCAGTGGCGCGTCCATATCGTGTCGGGTTTGTTGATCACCTTGGTCCCGAGCGGAATCCTGCCGGAGAAATCCCGGTAGGTGTTGAACTTGGCGTAGTCGACCGTCCTGACGGGTGCGATCTCCTTCATCTGCACGCGCTGCGCGCTTCCGGCGTTCAGGATCTGCGCGGTCATGCGCGCCGCCTCGCGTCCGAGCTTTTCCGTCTCGATCACGCAGCCGGCAACGGCGCCGTTGCCGAAGAGGGTATCGTCGAGCACCAGGCACGGAAACCGTTCGTCGAATCCGATGTTCCGGACGAACGCCGTCACGGTTTCATTGTGCCCGTTCGCATAGTCGTGCGTCGGGAAGAAGAGGATCAGACTTTCGGGCGAGAGGGCGGCAAGGCTCTTCTGGATGTCCTGTTTGGACATCAGGGAATTGATCCACTTGTAGTCCAGCTGCGGGAAATGCAGTTTGCAGCTGGACAGAATCTCGTTGCGCGTCTCCTCGGAAATCGTCGTTTCGTCCGTGACAAGCGCCAGGTTCTGCGCTTCCGGGAAGAGCTTCAGCCCCAGCTCCACCGTCCCGAGCGTGTCGTCGGCGATGCCGATGCCGGTCGAGTTCGGGTACTGGCGCTTCAGGTCGGCGGGCATTCGCCCCAGTCCGGCGAACAGCACCGGAAGGGTGCGCGGGAATCGGTCATAGTTCCGCATGATCACGTTCGCGGCCTCGTGGTTTAGCGTCACCACGATGGAATACAGACCCTGGTTGAGCGATTTTTCCAGCCGGGCGAACGTGGATTCCACCCGGTCCTCATTGCCCTTGTGGGTGGCGTTCAGCTCCACCACGTGGCAGTCGATCGGCAGGTTCAGTTCGCGGATGCCCTTGCGAAACGAATCGAAGAAGTTGCTCGTCACAACGTCCGCGACGGGATAGGACGTCAGCAGAAGGATCGTCTTGACGTTGTTCTGGAACGGCCGCGGCGTTTCCGTCGCCTGCTCGTCCGGCGTTGCCTGCTCGTCCGGCGTTGTCGGCGCCGTCTCAGGCACGGGCGCCTGCGAAAAGACGGCGGAAGAAATGAATATCAAAACTACGGTCAGGTATCGTGCCAGCAGGTTTCGCATTTGTCTCATGTGCAGCCTGTCCTCAAATTCTTGTTTTTGTGGAAACGGCGCACAGAATATGCCGTGGAAAACCCGTTTTCTTTCTATTGGTAAGAATACGCCGTGCGCGCGCTTTAATTAAAGAGTGTTTTCCATAATCTATCCTCTTTTCAGGAAAATACAAGTTTTTTTCCGCTTTTCTTTCAAGTTTCTTTGGTTTTTTTTGACATTTCGTGTATATTTATACTGCAACTAGCTCATATTCCTTAACTCTACCGTTTCAGTTTCTTCATCCATGTCCAACGTCTTCTTCATCCCGTTCGATCCCGTCGCGGGGACGAACGGTCTTTCCCGTGCCGCGGTCCGCCTTCTTCAGGCTCTGCTCGACCAATCCGGCGAGGCGCTGCCCCCCGACGTGCCGCTGAAGGTCCATTTCGGCGAAAAAGGCAACCGCACGTACCTGAAACCCGAGGTGTATGACGGCATCATCGACTTCATTCAGGCGCAGGGGCGTACGTGCCATTTCGTGGAGACCAGCGTGCTGTACGGCGGAGAACGCTTCTCCCGTGAAAAACACCTCGCGCTGGCGAAAAAGCACGGCTTCACTCGCATCCCGGCGTTCATCGCCGATGGCGCGCATGGCGAAGAATCGGTCTCCGTCCCGATCAACCTCAGGCACTTCCGGAGCGCGAGCATCGCAAAGGCGCTTGCCGAGGCGGACCGGGTGGTCGTGCTGTCGCATTTCAAGGGACACGGGCTCGCCGGGTTCGGCGGCGCGATCAAGCAGCTCTCCATGGGGTTCGCCGCGAAGGGCGGAAAAATGGCGATGCACCTGAACGTGAAGCCGCGCATCCGCAACTGGAAATGCAAGCGCTGCAAGCTGTGCCTCACGCGCTGCAACGAGGGCGCGATCACCATCGGCGAACGCTCCTTCATCGACCACGACAAATGTATCGGCTGCGGTGCGTGCTTCTCCATCTGCCCGCACCACGCCGTCTCCATCCTGTCGTTCGCCGGGCTGAAACACGCCCTCTTCGGCGGACGCCTCTTCCGCGAAAAGCTCGTCGAGTACGCCTACGCCTCCCACCACGGCAAACACCACCTCTACATCACGTTCGCCGTGAACATTACGCGCGGCTGCGACTGCGAGCCGCGCCCCATGATGACCTGTGTCCACGACATCGGCGTGTTTGCCTCGCTCGATCCGGTCGCCATCGACGCCGCCTGCTGGGACGCCGCCGCAAAGGCGGGAAAGAAGTTCAAGGGCATGGAACAGCTCGCCTACGCCGAGAAGATCGGTCTCGGCACGCGCAACTACAACCTCGTCCGCCTCGACTGAGTTTTCCTTCGATTATCCGAAGATGTCGCTGTGTGATCCCGTGCGGGCGCAGACCAAGACGAGGCGGTCGGATTGAACGTAATACACCAGCAGCCAGTCCGGATTGATGTGGCATTCCCGAAAACCGGCATAAGCCCCGCTCAGACTGTGGTCGTGATTCGCTGATGGAAGCTCTTTTCCTGCTTGCAGCTGTTCAAGCACATCCGTAAGGGCTTTCATGTTCAGCCCCCGTCGGCTTCATGCGCTTGCAGTCTTTTTTGAACTGCGAGGTTAGCTGAAGCCGATACTTCACTTTTCAATATCCCGCATCATTTCAGCCACGGAGGCGTAAGTTTTGGCATTCGGGTCGTTTGCGAGGGCAACGGCCTCCTTCATGGCGGCAAGGGTCGTCCTGTTTGGCTGTTCCATGCGGATTTCAAAGGGAATCCCCTGAACACGCACAGCCTGGCGCAGGAATACATTAACCGCCCCGGACAAGGTCATTCCGAGGTCGTTGAAAAGCATTTCCGCATCCTGTTTCAGCTTTGAATCCAGGCGGACCGTAAAGTTTGTTGTCGGAACAGTGGACATGATGTTTCTCCTGAATTGGTTATCTGTTTGAATATATTATAATGCATATTCCGTGCTTTTCAAGTGCCTTGCACAAAAAAAATCCAATACTATCCACAAAAAAAGCGGCGGCGAAATCCAATGCAGAGCCTGCCGCTGTTTTTATTGCCTTTGAGCTGATAATCGCGCTTTACTTGAGCAGGATCGCCTCCAGCTGGTCCAGCGAGGTCTCGAAGAGGCGCATCGCGGCGTTGACCGGTTCCGACGTGGCGAAATCCGCCCCGGCGTCGCGGAGCAGGTCCAGCACGTCGCGCGTGTCGCCGGACTTGAGGAACCGGAGCGCGGGCGCCGGGTTCCCCGCGATGATGTCGGCGGAGAGCTTGGCGGCGGCGGAAAGCCCGGTGGCGTACTTGTAGACGTAGAAATTGTAGTGGAAATGCGGGATGCGCGCCCACTCGAACCGGATCGGCTCGTTGTTTACGACGTCCTTGCCGAAGTATTCGCCGTTCAGCTTGTAGTAGTGGTCTCCGAGAGCCTCGGCGGTCAGCGGCTCGCCCTCCTCGCTCATCGCGTAGATGTCGCGTTCGTACTCGGCGAACTGCGTCTGGCGGAACACCGTGCCGCGGATGAGGTCGAGCAGGTGCGTCAGCAGGTAAGCGCGGAGATTGTCGTCCTGCGCGTGCTCCAGCAGGTAGTGGTTCAGCAGGAGTTCGTTCGTGGTGGACGCGACCTCGGCGGCGAAGAGGCAGTAGCCCGCGTAGTGGTAATCCTGTGCGCGGTCGGAGAGGTAGGAGTGCATGGAGTGCCCCAGCTCGTGGGCGAGCGTGGAGACGCTGTCCAGCGTGCCGGTATAGTTCAGCAGGACGTACGGGGGCTTGCGATAGCAGCCGCCGGAATACGCGCCGGAGGTCTTGCCGCGGCATTCGTAGACGTCGATCCAGCGGTCCTTGAAGGCGTGTTCCAGCGCTTCGCAGTATTCAGGACCGTAGAGCTTCACCGCCTGGCGCACCAAATCGCATCCTTCTTCCCAGCTGTACAGCACCTTCGCCGGACGGACGAGCGGCGTCACGAGGTCGAAGAGCTCGAGCTTGTCGAGCTTCAGCACACGGCGGCGCAGCTCGAAATAACGGTGCAGGAGCGGGAGTTTCGCACGGACCGCGTCGATCAGGCCGTCGTACATGGTTTCCGGCACATGGTCGGGGAACAGCGAGGCGGCGCGCGCGGACGGGAAATGACGGAGTTTCGCCTCGAGCACAGCCGCCTTCACCGTGCCGTCGAGCATCGCGGCAATGGTGTTCGCGAACGACGAATAGGTCTTGTAGCAGGCGGCGAAAGCGTCCTGGCGGACGCGGCGGTCGGAGTTCTCCAGAAACTTGATGTAGTTGCCGTGCGTGAGCTCGACGTCGTTGCCCTTGTCGTCCTTGATGTGCGGGAAACGCAGGTCGGCGTCATTGAGCTTGGAGAACGCGTGGTGCCCGGTCGAAAAGACGTCGGAGGCGAGCCCGAGGATGCGTTCCTCCGGCTCGGAGAGCGTGTGCGGGCGCTGGCGCGCGGTGTCTTCGAGCGTGCGGCGGTAGAACGCCAGCACGGGGTCGTCCATGAGCTCCTTGAAGCGCGCCTCGGGCATGGCGAGGAGTTCAGGGTCGAACCAGGAGGTTTCGCCCTCGATCTCGGCGTAGCGCGCCGCGATGCGGTCGCGGCGGCCGGCGTTCTTGCCGTTGGCGAGGTCCTCATCGGACTTCAGATGCGCGTAGGAATAAAGCGTTTCGAGGCGGAGCCCGAGCGCGTCGCCGGTCTCCAGGCCGCGCTTCAGCGCTTCGGCTGAATCCGCCAGATGACCGCGGCACGCCTGATGCGCGGCGAGCAGGCCGTCGAGCGAGCGAAACGCCTCCTCCCAGTCCGCGTCGGTTTTGTAGATTTGGGTGAGGTCCCAGCAGGTTTCCGGGGCAAGTTCGCTGCGGAGTTTCGGGGCGTTCGTCTCTGACATGGATTCCGGTTCCTTTCGCGTCAATTCAAATAGTCCGAGTTCATAAATTCAAAAATGAAAACGAACCGGCAGAGCCGCCGGACGGGCGGACATCGCCGGTTCATCGGGAGACGCATCCATCGACTTGAGGTCAGCGGATGTGTCTGAAAAGCCCGCGGCGTTTTCGGACGCCGCGGACTTGAAGTGATCGTTCCGATTACTTGCTGAAGCGTTCTTCGAGGGCCTTGCGCTGCGCCTCGAGCTCGGCCGGGAGACGGTCGAACTTGGCATAGTGCTCGGAGATGGTCTCGAGTTCCTTCTTCCAGCCTTCCTTGTCGATGGCGAGGAGCTGCTTCATGTCGTCTTCGGTCACGTCGGTGCCGGTGCGGTCGATGGCGTCCAGGGCGGGGACATACCCGATCGGGGTCTCGTCGGCCTTGCCTTCGCCGTCGCAGCGCTCGAAGATCCATTTGAGGACGCGGCTGTTGTCGCCGTAGCCGGGCCAGAGCCACTTGCCGTCTGCGGTCTTACGGAACCAGTTCACGCAGAAGATCTTCGGAAGCTTGGCGCCTTCCTTCTTGCCGATCTCAAGCCAGTGCTTGAAATAGTCGCCCATGTTGTAGCCGCAGAACGGCAGCATGGCGAACGGGTCGCGGCGGACGGTGCCGGCCTTGACGTCGAGGGCGGCGGCGGTCACTTCGGAACCGACCGTGGAGCCGATGAACACGCCGTGTTCCCAGTTCTTGGACTGGTAGACGAGCGGGAGCGTGCTGGGACGGCGACCGCCGAAGAGGAACGCGGCGATCGGAACGCCGGCAGGATCTTCCCAGTTGGAGGCGATGGCGGGGCAGTTACAGGCGCGGGCAGTGAAGCGGGCGTTCGGATGGGCGGCCTTGACGGGCTTGCCGTCAGCGTCGACCTGACCGGGCTTCCAGTCCTGACCCTTCCAGTCGATGAGGTGCGCGGGAGCGTCGTAGCCGATGCCTTCCCACCACACGTCGCCGTCGTCGGTGAGGGCGACGTTCGTGAAGATGGTATCCTTGGCGCAGGAGAGCATGGCGTTCGGGTTGGACTGCATGCTGGTGCCGGGCGCGACGCCGAAGAAACCGGCTTCCGGGTTGATGGCGTAGAGCTGACCGTCCGCGCCGAACTTCATCCAGGAGATGTCGTCGCCGACGGTCTCGACCTTCCAGCCCTTGATGGTCGGGATGAGCATGGCGAGGTTGGTCTTGCCGCAGGCGGACGGGAACGCGCCGGTGATGTATTTGACTTTGCCGTCGGATTCACGCGTGAGCTTCAGGATGAGCATGTGTTCCGCCATCCAGCCTTCGTCGCGCGCCTGGACGGAGGCGATGCGGAGCGCGAGGCACTTCTTGCCGAGCAGGGCGTTTCCGCCGTAACCGCTGCCGTACGACCAGATCTCGCGGGTCTCGGGGAACTGTGCGATGTACTTCTTGTCGAGCGGGGCGCACGGCCAGACGCCGTTGTCGCTGGCGCCGTTTTCAAGCGGCTTGCCGACGGAGTGGATGCAGGGGACAAACTCGCCGTCGTTGAGGACTTCGAGGACCTTCGTGCCAACGCGGGTCATGATCTCCATGTTCGCGACGACGTACGGGGAGTCGGTGATCTCGACGCCGATCTTCGCGATCGGGGAGCCGACGGGGCCCATGGAGAACGGAATGACGTACATGGTGCGACCGTGCATGCAGCCCTTGTAGAGACCGCGGAGGGTCTTCTTCAGTTCGACCGGGTCGATCCAGTTGTTGGTCGGGCCGGCTTCCTCCTTCGTCCTGGAGGCGATGAATGTGCGGGCTTCAACGCGCGCGACGTCGGATGGATCGGAGCGGAACAGGAAGCAGTTCGGGCGCTTCACCGGGTTGAGGCGGATCGCGAGACCGGATTCGACCATTTCGTTGCAGAGGCGGTCATACTCATCGCGGGAACCGTCGCACCAGTAGAGGTTGTCGGGTTCGCAGAGGGTCGCCCATTCTTTCACCCATGCGACCAGCTTCGGCGCATTGGGAGCGGCATTGAGTTCTTTCATAGTTGGATTCCCTATGGTTTGGGGTTGTTAGGAATGGTTGGATGAATCGTTTCGGTAAATCCATATAATATACACCGGAAAACCGCTGAAATCAAGGTGAATTCCGAAAATAATCGATCCCGGACGCGTTTTTCCCGGGAATTGTCTGAATCATCGCGACAGACCTTTGTTTCTGAAGGTAAAACCGCTTATATATGGATTGATTTCCTCTCTTTTTTTCATTTTCGGATTGACTTTCCGCATTTCCGGTGCTATGTTTATTGTTTGAACGCCCGGAACGCGGGAAGAAACAGTAACGCGAAACGGGCTGCCACGCACACGGAACCAACCATTTTTGAGGAGCATGACCATGTCTGGAATTTTCAAAGCCTACGACATCCGCGGTATCTACCCGGAGCAAATCGACGCGGAACTCGCGGAAAAGATCGGGCGCGCTTTCGTCGTCTTCACCGGCGCGAAAAAGATTGTCGTGGGACGCGACATGCGTCCGCACTCCGCCCCGCTTTTCGAGGGGCTCACCCGCGGCATCACGAAACAGGGCGCGGACGTGATCGACATCGGCCTCTGCTCCACCCCGATGTCCTACCACGCCAACGGTTTCCTCGGCGCGGACGGCAGCGTGATGATCACGGCGTCGCACAATCCGGGTGAATGGAACGGCTTCAAGCTCTGCAAGGCGCAGGCGGTCCCGATCAGCGGCGACACCGGCATCGCGGACATCCAGATGCTCGTCGAGGCGAACAGCTTCCCCTCCGCAGGAAAAAAAGGCACGGTCACGCAGTACGACATCGCCCCCGAATATACAAAATTCCTGCGCTCCTACGCGAAGATGAACCGCAAGCTCAAAGTCGTGGTCGACTACGCGAACGCCATGGGTCTCT
Organism: uncultured bacterium; assembly: GCA_902802585.1. Lineage (GTDB taxonomy): Bacteria > Verrucomicrobiota > Lentisphaeria > Victivallales > UBA1829 > UBA1732. The sequence continues at coordinate 38,107 of CADCMR010000020.1, read as the reverse complement.
ACGAATTCGCCGGCATCAAGGACTTCTTCGAGGTCGTCCCCATGTACGACACCCTCGACGGCACTTTCCCGAACCACCTCGCCAACCCGCTTCAGCTCAGCACGCTCGATGCCATCCGCAAGAAAGTCGTCGAGGTCGGCGCCGACTTCGGCGCGGCGTTCGACGGCGACGCCGACCGCTGCGGCTTCATCGACGACAAGGGCGAGATCATCCCGATGGACCTCTTTACAGCCCTGATCGCCATGGACATCCTCGGTGAACCCGGATGCGGCAGCGCCACCATCCTGTACGACCTCCGCAGCAGCTGGGCGGTCCGCGAAGCCATCCGCGACCACGGCGGAAAGCCCAGCATGTCCCGCGTCGGACACGCCTTCATCAAAAACCAGATGCGCAAGGAAAACGCGGTCATGGCGGGCGAACTATCCGGTCATTACTACTTCCGCGAAAACTACGTGGCGGAATCCCAGGGACTCGCCATCATCAAGCTCGCGAACCTGATCTGCAAGTCGGGTCAGCGCGTCAGCGAGCTCGTGAAGCCCCTCAAGAAATACTACCAGAGCGGCGAAATCAACTCCAAGGTCGCCGACGTCAAGCCCATCCTCGACAAGATCCGCTCGAAATACGCCGACGGACGCATGTTCGAGCTCGACGGCATCAGTGTGGAGTATTCCGACTGGTGGTTCAACATCCGTTCCTCCAACACCGAGCCGCTCCTCCGCCTCATCGTCGAGGCAAAGGACAAGGCGACCATGGAAGCCAAGCGCGACGAAATCCTCGCCGTGATCAGATCTTAACACCACAAATGGTGCTGAAGTAGTGTGCGGCTTATGCTCGCGCACGAAAACAGGGGCTGAGCAGATAGAAATGCTCAGTCCCGTTTTTGTGGGAAAACGAGAATGGAGAATCAGGCGAGGGAATCCAGCAGCTTCGAGACTTTTTCCACGCCGGGGAAATCCCGGAACAGGAATCCATGCGACTGGAAATATTTGCTCGCTTCGAGGCGTTCCTTCAGTACGCCGTCTTTTTTCAGCAGGGAACGGTCCACGCCGAGCAGGAGGTTGCGTTCCGGGTGCTCCTCGCACCAGGTCAGACGCTGTTCGAGCTGGCCCGCGTGCCAGAGGTGGAACAGCTCCATCGGGTATTCGGCCCCGGACGCGTTGCGGAACACGAAATCGGGAAACAGGAGCGCCTGTCCGCCGAGCGGAATCCAGCCGGGCATGTCGTCGAGCGTCCAGCCGGTCCGCGAGGTGCGGAAATAATCGGAGAACATGCGTATTTCCTCCGGCTGGTAGGCGGTGAAGTTGGCGTAATGGCTCACGAGGCCGCTGGATTCGTCGAGTTTGAGCTTGCGCGGGTGGTCCTTCCATACGACCTCGGCGGCGATGCTCCATTGCGGGAGCTGGCAGACGGCGGGGAAGAACGACGCGATCTGGAGACCGTATTTCGCGCTGTGCTCCAGCACACTCGCGGGACCGTCGAACGTGAGGCGGATCGCGTCTTTGCCGGTCATTTCGGCGGTGAAGAGCAGCCGGAAGAACTTCATGTAGCGGAAGAGGCGGCGCAGGAAGGCGGGTTCCGATTTCGCGGGGATCGTCACGGTCAGTTTCGAGGCGAAGAGGAGGAGCGACTGCACCAGCGAAACGTTGTAGCGTTCCGGCACCTCGCGTACCAGCATCTTCTTCATCGGCAGGAGGCGTTCGCACTCCGGCAGGTCGCAGTAGATCCCCTGCGCAAACGTTTCGGCGGCGGACGGGACCGAGGTGAACACGGCGCCCCGGACGTCGTCCATGGATTCCGGGGCGTTGCCAGAACGCAGCAGGGCGGCGGTCCCGCGGAAGAGTTCGACGCGCGCGGCGGGGTAGTCGCAGTCGGCGGGCAGGGAAAATTCGGCACGGTCGCGCACGGTCTTGTGCAGACCGTCGGCGAGTTTCCTGTCGCGAAACGCGGCAGCGAGCGCGGCGGCGGATTCGTCGAGCTCGGCTGCGGTCGTCCCCTCCCCCTCGCCGTAGAGCAGGATCAGCGCCTCGGCGTAACGCAGGATTTCCGGGTCGTCCGTCTTCACGAACTGCGGTTTCACGGCGTCGCCGGAGATGCGGGCGCGGATGAGGTCCTTCGTCAGCATCAGTACGGTCTCCTGGAATACGCGCTGTTCTTGCGGCGGCGGTCGCTCACGTTCATCTCGCTCGTGCCGTCGCTCACGAGCTCGTAGAGGACCGCCTCCTTGCCCTCGGCGCGGCGCAGGATGCGTCCGAGCCGTTGGACATGCTCGCGCGTACAGCCGCTGCCGGAGACCACGATGCCGATGTTCGCCTCGGGGACGTCCACGCCCTCGTTCAGCACTTTGCTCGTGACCAGGACCGGGTATTCGCCCTGTCGGAACCGTTCGAGGAAGTCTTTTCGCTCCGCCGCCTTGGTCTTGTGCGTCAGCACGGGCAGGCAGAGCGTCTCGCCGATGCGATACGCCGTGTCGTTGTCCGCCGTGAACACGATGGTGCGCGCGGACGGGTTTTCGCGGATAATGCGCCAGACTTCGCGGAGCTTCGCCGATCCGCAACGGGCGATGGCGCGCTGTCGCAGGTACGCCTGGTACGCCTCGCGTCCGCCGGGCCGTCGGGCGCACAGCGCGATGAAGTCGCTCCAGCCGGAATTATCCTGGAACCGGATGTTGTTGGCGCGCAGGAACGCCACATATTTGGTGTGGGCGGCGTTGTATTCGGCGGTCTCCTCCGGGGTGAGCCCGAGGCGGAGCCGCACGGTGCGGTAGGGCGACAGTACGCCGCCTTCCAGCTCATTGATCTCGGTCCGGTAGACAGGCTGACCGAGCAGGTCGCACATGACCGGGAACGTGTCACCGGTGTCCGGCGTGGCGGACAGGCCGAGGCGGTACGGCGCGAGGCAGAGCGAGGCGGACAGTCGGTTCACCTCGCCGGGCAGATGATGGCATTCGTCGTAAATCGCCAGCCCGAACTTGTTTCCGATCCAAGGCATACGGAGCACGGCGGAGTCGTAGGTGCTGACCGTGATCTGCCGGACGTCGCTGCTGCCGCCGCCGAGCATCCCGACCGGCACCTCGAAGGCGCGTTCGAGCTGGGACGCCCACTGGTGCAGCAGGTCGATCGTCGGGACCACGACCAGCGTGGACCGCCGGACGGCGGCGATCGCCAGGAACGCGAGAAACGTTTTGCCCGAGCCGGTCGGCATGGCGACGATGCCGCGGCATTTGGCGGCGAGCCAGGCGGACAGGGCGGCGCTCTGGTGGGGCATCGGCGTGAACTTCGTGCGGAGCGGCGCACCGAACACGGTGTAGTCGCGGGCGCGGTCGTCGGGCTGGATCCCGCCCGCGTACAGCCGACGCATGATCGCCTCGTAGCGGCATGCTTCCGCACGCCACGCGCCGATGCGAGGGTCGTCCTTCATAAGGTCGGAGACGAGCGCCGCGGCTTCGGGGGAGCCCTCCAGCACGACCGTGCCTTCGTCAAAGCGCAGGAGACAGCCGTTGTCCTTCATGCCGCGACCTCAGTTTGAACCGAAAAAGCACATGCCGCGGACAAAAAGAGAGGACCGCGCACGGCGTTCCGCACGTCCGTCGCCGGATGTCTGAACACAGCCATGAAGCGGTCCTTTCCTTCGAGAAGCGGATGATTCTTTGAGGGATAAAATCTACCCGATGACCACCCGTTTAAGGTTTTTCTTGCCAGCCTTCAGGATCAGGGCGCCGTCGGTGAAGTCGGCGGCCGTGACCATGCGGTCGATCGTGGCGACGCGTTCGTCGCCGCAATAGGCCCCGCCGCCCTGAATCAGGCGGCGCGCGTCGCTGTTGGACTTGCAGAGACCCGCCTGCACGAGGAGCGTGATGATGTTGACGCCTTCGGCGGGGAGTTCGAGCTTGAACGTCGGGAGGTCGGCGGCGGCGACGCGGCGGACTGCGGCGAGGTCGATCTTCGCGATTTCGCTGGTGGTCGGGATCGTGCCTGCCTCGTCGGCGAATCCGAACTTGGCGCCGGCGGCGCAGAACACCTTTTCCGCCTCAGCTTTGCCATGCGCAAGCGCGGTCGCCTCGTAGGCGAGGATTTCCTTGGCGCGGTTGATGTTGCCGCCGGGGGCGCAGAGGCGTTTGATCTCGTCGACCGGGAGCGCGGTGAACCCGAGCATGAGCTTTTCGACCTGCGAGTCGTCGGTGTTGCGCCAGAACTGGTAGTAGTCGAACGTGCTGTAGCGTTCGGCGTCGAGCCAGACAGCGTGCCCGTTGGACTTGCCGAACTTGTTGCCGTCCTTGTCCATGAGGAGCGGCATGGTGAGTCCGTAGACGGAGTTCTGTTCGAGGCGGCGGACCAGTTCGGTGCCGCAGGTGATGTTGCCCCACTGGTCCTGTCCGCCGAGCTGGAGTCGGCAGCCGTAGGTGCGGTGGAGATGCAGGAAGTCGTAGCCCTGCAGGATCATGTAGTTGAACTCAAGGAACGAGACGCCGACCTCGGAATTAAGGCGCATCTGCACGGATTCCGCCTGGAGCATGCGGTTCACGCTGAACTTGGAGCCGATGTCGCGCAGGAAGTCGAGGTACAGCATGCCCGCGAACCAGTCGGCGTTGTTCGTGAAGATCGCGTTGTCCACGGAGATGAACCGCTGGAGCTGGGACTTCAGGCACTCCACGTTGTGCGCCACCTCCTCCTTCGAGAGGATCGGGCGCGCCGTGGACTTGCCGGACGGGTCGCCCACCAGGGCGGTCGCGCCGCCCACGAGCACGATCGGGGTGTGGCCGCATTTCTGCATGATGCGCATTGCCATGACAGGGAGCAGGTGTCCCACATGGAGGCTGCTGCCGGTCGGGTCGAACCCGACGTAGAAACGCACTTTTTCCTTGGCGAGAAGTTCGCGCACCTCGTTTTCGGCGGTGCACTGGTAAATAAAGCCGCGTTCCCGCAGCACATCAAAAGCGTTCTGTTCCATAATAATTCCTTTCCGTAAATGGGTATATCTATTTAATATAGCACGGAAAACGTCTTTCTGCAATCCGATTCCGGCGTTTTCCGGGCATTATTGACGTTATTCCGGCAGAATCACCGGACGTCCCCCGCAATCGTACCGGCGGAACGGACAGCCGTAGACGGGCAGAAGGTTTTCAGGTCTCAGGACGTCCGCCGGATTACCCTCGGCGGCGATGCGTCCCCCGTGCAGCAGCATCACGTATCCGGCGCAGTCGAGCGCGAGCTGGAGGTCGTGCGTGACAACCAGGATGCCGACCTCGGGCGCGAGGCGGCGGAGCAGCGACACGATCTTCCGCGTGACGGCTGGATCGGCGGCGGACGTCGGTTCATCGAGCAGGAGCAGCCCCGGCGACCGCACCAGCGCCGCCGCCGTGAAAACGCGCTGACGTTCCCCGCCCGACAATGTCCCGCACAGACGCCCACTCAATTCGGTCAACTCCAGCAGTTCGAGCGTATGTTCAAGGCGGTCGGACTGTTCCGGCGACAGCGCCCCGGAGAGACGCGACACGCCCGCAAGCCCCATCGCGACGGTCTCCCGGACGGTGTAGTCGGTCAGCGGGATGGAGACGTGCTGCTGGACGACCGCCAGACGGCGGACGCGTTCCGCGGGGGACCATTCGGAAACCGGGCGTCCGTCGAGCGTGACGGATCCGGAATCGGGGTTCAGGTAGCCGGACATCAGACGCACGAGCGTCGACTTGCCGGAGCCGTTGCGTCCGAGCAGCGCGGCGATTCGCCCCGGCGCGATTTCGAGGGAAACGCCGTTCAGGAGCGGTTCGCGCGCCCCGGGATGCGTGTAGACGAGTTGTTCCGCGGTCAGCTTCATGATCCGGCGCGGCTCCTGTTCAAAAGCCAAAGGAAGACCGGGCAGCCGACCGCCGCCGTGACCATTCCGACGGGGAGCTCACGGACCGGCGACGCCACGCGTCCGAGGATGTCCGCCAGCATCAGGAAGACGGCTCCGGCGAGCGCGGCGGGAACCAGGATCTTCCGGTGGGAACCGCCGTGCAGACGGCGCACGATATGCGGCACCACGAGTCCGCAGAAGCCGATGATCCCCGCCATGGACACCGTGACCGCAGCCAGAAGCGAGGCGAGCGCGAGCAGGACGACCGTCATCACCCGGGCATTCACGCCGTGATTCCAGGCGTATTCCGGACCGAACGTGAGCAGGTCGACGTCGCCAGCGCGGAACAGCAGAAAAACCGTGGTCGCGCAGAGCAGGACGGCGGCGGGCGCGAGCTGGCGCGCGGGATCCACGTTCTGCACGCTCCCGAGCATCCACCACACCACGCCCGCCATGTCGCGCGAATGCGAAAACGTGATCAGCACCATGAGCAGGCTTGAGGCGAGCGTGCCGATCATCACGCCACCGAGGAGGAGTTCCTCCGCCGTGCGCCTGCGGACCGCCGCGAAGACCAGCACGTTCGCAGTCACCGCGCCCAGCAGGGCGAAGAGCGGCACGGACATGAACCCCCACGCGCCAAACCCGAGCAGGATCGCGCCCGCCGCACCGAGGCCCGCGCCACCCGAAACGCCCAGAAGATAGGGTTCCGCCAGCGAGTTGCGGAGCACCGCCTGGAAGACCAGCCCGGAAACCGCAAGCGATGCGCCGACGACCGCCGCCGCGGCAGTCCGGACGATGCGCAGTTCCACGATGGGGTTTAGCGCGTCGTCCTGAATGAACTCGGACAACGGGATGCGGGCGGCGCCGAAGAGCACGCCGCAGACGGCGGCGGCAAGCGCGGCGGCGAGGTAGACCAGGATGATGCGCGCGGTTTTCATTCTTGCGCGTCCCCGGCGGATTCTCTGCCCGCGAACATCGTTTCCAGGTCGGATTTCAGGTCCGCGATGCCGTCGAAGATGCGCGGTCCCGGACGGAGCAGCGCGGAGTCATCGCGCGGGATCAGCACGCGCCCTTCGCGAATCGCGCGGATGCCGCCCCAGGACGGATTCGATTTCCAGTCCTTGCCGTGCGCGAACCAGACAATCACGTCCGGATCCTCCTTCAGCACGAATTCGAGCGAAATGGACGGGTAGCCCGTCTCCGTTTTCACGATATTCTCCAGTCCGGCGAGACGTCCGACGGCGTCCGGGAGGGAATCCGCGCCCGCGGTGAGGAGCGGACTGTCCCAGATCACATAGAGCGCGCGGAGCGGCTTGTTCTGCGCGTTTTTCAGTTCAACCTCGAATTCCGCGATGCGGTCATTGGCGCGCTTCAGCTCGGAATCCGCCTCGCGCGGACAATCCAGCAGTTTTCCCATGAGGGCGACCCATTCGCGGTAGTCGTCAAATCCGTCGCACGGGTGCAGTTCGACGGCGATCCCCGCCTGGCGCAGCGCGTCGGCGTCCTTCGGGTTCACGAACTCGTTGGAGACGACCAGCGCCGGCTTCATGGCGAGGAGGCGTTCAAGTTCGGGCTCGGTGAAATCGCCCGCTGTCGGAAGCTTTTTCACGCTTTCCGGCCAGTCGCACGCGGTACTCCGCGCGACCAGTCGTTTTTCCTGCCCCAGATGGCAGACCAGCTCGGTCAGCGCGGGCGACAGCGAGACCACGCCGTCCGGCGCGGATTTCCGTTCGTCCGAACATGCGGCAAGGCAGAACACCGCCAGGAGGCAGAGCAGACTGAACAGGCGGCGCATGGCTGAACCTCCGCGCGTTAGAAATGAACTCATTCCGGCTTCATCACGGCGATCGCCGTCTGGACGTTGCCGAACGGCGCGCTCACGTGGATGCCGCGGACGGCGGACCGGATGGCGTCGACCGCCTCGCGGGCGATGGCAATGCCCTCCAGACGCTGTTCCTCACGCGTTTCCGGGCGCGCCATGCGCTGCATCACGGAGTCGGGGACGACCACGCCCGGCACCTCGTTCTTCATGAACTCGGCATTGCGGAGGCTGGCGAGCGGCCAGATGCCGGCGATCACCGGGACGGAGCCATCGACGAGCTCGGGGACGGATTCGATGAAGCGCAGAAGCGGGGCGGGGTCGAAGACCGGCTGGGTCACGACCGCCTCAGCTCCGGCGTCGATCTTCTCGCGGATGCGGCGAAGTTCGCGCTCCATGTCGATGGCGTTCGGATCCGCGCCGACAAGGCAGAACGCGGCGGTCTGTTTGCCGATGGACTTGCCGCCGAAATCGACGCCCCGGTTCAGCGCGGACTGCACCTTCACGGCGGCGATGGAGTCGAGGTCGAACACGCCGGACGCGAACGGGTAATCGCCGAGCTTCGGCGGGTCGCCGGTGATGAAAAGGATGTTATGGATGCCCATGGCGGCGCAGCCGAGCAGGTCCGCCTGGATTCCGATCACGTTCTTGTCGCGGCAGCAGCAGTGCAGGACGGTCTCAATGCCGACCTCCTGCTGGATCTTGATCGCCGTCACGATGGTGGAGACGCGGGAGCTGGCGCGCGGACCGTCCGGGATGTTGATGACGTCGAATCCCGCCTCGGCGCAGAGTTTCGCCTTGGCGATGGTTGTGTCGAGCAGGTAGCCCTGCGGCGGGACGATCTCGACCGCGTTCACCCATTTGCCGGAGGCGAGCTTCGCCGCGAAGGAGCTTTTTTCGGCGGCTGGGACGGGGTCCTGGAGCGGGACGGACGGCGCGGAGGGCGCGACTTCGACGACGCGGGCGTGTTTCGCGAGCGGGCTGATACTGCGCGCCATGTCGGCGATGTGCTCAGGCGTGGTGCCGCAGCAGCCGCCGATGCCGCGCACGCCGAGCTGGGCGAAACGCATGGCGTAGGTGGTGAAATACTCCGGACTGCACATGTAGAGCATGCGGTTGTCCACGCTGCGCGGACTGCCCGCGTTGGGCTGGGCGATCACGGGGAACTTTTTGTCGATCAGCGGCAGGAGGATTCCGAGCGCACGGAGCATCGCGCCGGGTCCGCTGCAGCAGTTGAGGCCGATCGCAACCGGCTGGACCGGGGACGCGGCGATGCGCTTCAGAATGGCGGAGGCAGATTCGCCTTTGGCGGTCTCCGCGTTTTCGTCCAGTGCGAAACTGAGCACGAACGGCACGCCGTCGGCGGACACCGCCGCCTTCAGCGCCAGGTCGAGGTCGGCGAGGCTGGCGAGCGTCTCGAACAACAGGAAATCGGGTGCGGCGCCAGCGAGCACGGAGACCTGTTCGGATAGGATCGTGAGCGGATCGAGGTACGACGGCATTTCGCCGACGGGACCGATGGACGCGGCGACCATGGCGTTGTCGCCCGCCACCTCGCGCGCAAGCTTCACGGCGGCCTCGTTGATCGCGGCGGTCTGTTCGCCCAGGCCGAATTTCATGAGCTTGGCGCGGTTCGCGCCGTAGGAATTGGTCGTGAGGACTTCGGCTCCGGCGTCGAAATACGCCGTATGGATGGCGCGGATCACGTCGGGCCGTGCGAGGCAGAGGTTTTCGAACGAGATGTTGACGAAGAAATTGTGCTTGTATATTTCGGTGCCCATCGCGCCGTCGAAAATCACGATGCGGTCGCGCAGGGCATTCTGAAGAGTCTGTGACATGGGGTGTTTCCGCTGGATTGAGGCGGGAAAGCGGGATTCCGCGCGCCGCCGGTTATGTTCATTTATAAAAACTCAAATAAATAATATGCCGTCTTTTTTCTATTTTTCAAGTCATTTGGCGGGGAAAGTTGACTGCGACAGCAGGACTTTCATGCGTTCGACGGGGAATCCGCGGGCTGCGGCAAGCGCGGCGATCTGGTCGTCGCCGATCGGGCCGAGCGCACGGTAATCCGCCCTCGGATCGGGGATAACGAACGCGCAGACCGAGGAGGGCGGCGACATCATGAAATTCGGGGTGAGTTCCACGAAATCGTCCTGAAGGTCGAACAGGCCGAGCAGATGGAATATCTCGCGTTTGAGGCTGTGGTCGGGCAGGACCGGATAGCCGGGCGCGGGCGCGATGCCGGACGGCGGATCGGACTCTTTCCGCCAGCCCCAGTCACGAGTGGAAATCCATTCAAAAAGCTCTGACGCGGCGGCGTCCGCCAGGAAATTCGCGAGCGTACGGTCGAGCAGGGAAACGTAATCGTCGCCGGGCGTTTTGGGAACTCTCACGGACACCACGAACATGCCGAGCCAGTCGCCGATGAAGTCCGCGAGGGAACGGCAGTCGCCGGTCTGGGCGCGCGGGAAGGTGATGACCGCGGAGTCACCGGTGCCGTCTTCGCGCAGCGTCCGGTGATGGCTGGTGGAGACTTTGAACGAGTCGCCTTCGAGGCGTTCCACAGGGAAAATACCCTCCCGGGACTCAATGGAGAACTTGGCTTCGGTGAGGCGCTTTTTCGCGTCCGCAATAAGGGTCCCGGCGGCCTCGGACGGGGTTTTCCAGGCGCGTGCGAACGCGTCCCAGTCAAGCTTGCCGGCAAGTTCGGAAGCGTTAAAAAAGTGCCCGGTCTCGACCTCTGGAGCATCAGGATCCTCTTCCAGCTTATACCGCGGGACGGGGCAGAACGGTTTTTCACGGGAGGCTTTCGCGCAGGCTTCCGCGTAGGGAATGAGCTCGGGGACGGCGCGTTTCGCGGCATTCCCGGTCAGCTCGTCGTAGAAACCGCGCAGGGATTCAAGATAAGCGCCGCGTTTGTCCGGGTTCATGAGCGTGTTCACCACGACCGCGGAATCGGAGGCGTCGGTGGTATGGATGACCGGACCGGAGTAGAGCGGCTGGAGCTTCAGCGCGGTATGCAGCGCGGAGGTGGCAGCTCCACCGACGAGGATCGGGATCTTCAGGCCGCGCCGCTCGAATTCGGCGACCGTGCGCGCCATTTCGTCGAGCGAGGGCGTAATGAGCCCGCTGAGGCCGACGAAATCGGCGTGCTCGCGCTCGGCGGCGTCGGCGATTTCGTTGGCGGGGATCATCACGCCGAGGTCGTGGATCGCGCAGTTGTTGCACTGGAGCACGACTGACACGATGTTCTTGCCGATGTCGTGCACGTCGCCCTTCACCGTGGCGAACACGCCGACGGGGCATTTCGCGCCGGACGAGGCGGCTTTCGAGGCTTCGATCACGGGCATCAGCACGGCAACCGCGCGCTTCATCACGCGGGCGGTCTTCACGACCTGCGGCAGGAACATTTTGCCCGCGCCGAAGAGCTCGCCGGTCTTCCTCATGCCGTCCATGAGCGGACCTTCGACGATCGCCATCGGGTCCGGGTACGCCGCGAGCGCTTCCGCCATGTCGGCGTCGACGAAGGAATCGTCCCCGCGCACGAGGGAAGCGGCGATGCGTTCCGCGAGCGGGAGCGAACGCCATTCCGGGGCGGTCTCCGACTCATTTTTCGATGCCGCGCCCGCTGATTTCATGGATGCGGCGAGTTCGAGGAGGCGTTCCCCCGCGCCGGGCGATGTGTTAAGCACGACCGCCTCAACGGCGTCGCGGAGGTCGGCGGGCAGCGTGTCGTAGTTGCCGAGCTGGGCGGCGTTCACGATGCCCATGGTCAGCCCGGCGTCGATGGCATGTTTCAGGAAAACGGTATGGATCGCGCCGCGGATGAGGTCGCTGCCGCGGAACGAGAACGAGACGTTGCTGATGCCGCCGCTGATGCCGCAGAGCGGGAAGCGCCGGTGCAGCTCGGCGACGGACCGGATGAAGTCGGCGGCGTAGTCGTCGTGCCCGGCGATCCCGGTCGCCACGGCGAACACGTTCGGGTCGAGCACGATGTCCTCCTCGGCGAATCCTGCCTGCTCGGTCAGGAGCTTCACGGAGCGTGACAGCGTTTCGATGCGGCGCTCAAAGCGGTCCGCCTGCCCCTTCTCGTCGAACGCCATCACGAGGACCGCCGCACCGAGGCGGCGTATCTCGCGGGCTTTCGCCAGAAACGGCTCTTCTCCTTCCTTGAGGGAGATCGAGTTCACGATGGCGCGTCCCTGCACGCAGCGGAGCGCGGTCCGGACGACCGCCCAGTTCGAGGAGTCGATCATGAACGGCACGGCGGCGATGTCGGGCTCGCCCGCGGCGTAAAGCAGGAAACGCTTCATGGCGGCGGGTGCGTCGAGCAGGGCATCGTCCATGTTGACGTCGATGATGGCGGCGCCGTTTTCGATCTGGTGGCGCGCGATCGCCATCGCGCCGGGCATGTCGTCCGCCTTGACAATGTTCAGAAACTTGCGGGAGCCCGCCACATTGGTGCGTTCGCCGATGTTGATGAAATTCTTGTCGCGCGAGGCGGTGAAGGCGTTGAGGCCGGAGAGGCGCAGGAGGCGCGGCTGGGGAGCCGGGACGCGCGGCTTCACGCCGTCGAGCGCATTCGCGATCGCCGCGATGTGGGCGGGGGTCGTGCCGCAGCAGCCGCCCGCGATGTTGAGCTGTCCGGCGTCCGCCAGGGAACGGATCACCGCCGCCATCTGTTCGGGTGTCTGCGTGTACTTGCCCTCGACATTCGGCAGTCCGGCATTGGGGTGCGCGCTGACCAGAAACGGCGATTTCGCCGCCATTTCCGCGATGTGCGGACGGAGCTCCTCCGCGCCGAGCGCGCAGTTGAAGCCGACGGAGAAGAGGCAGCGGGCGTGGGAAACGGAGATCAGAAAGGCTTCAGCGCACTGCCCGGAGAGCAGGCGTCCGCTGGCATCGCTGAGCGTAGCGGAGACCATGACCGGAACATCGCGCCCCCGGGACGCCATGGCTTCCTCCGCGGCGAAGAGCGCCGCCTTGCAGTTCAGTGTGTCGAACACGGTTTCGACCAGGATGATGTCCGCGCCCGCATCGAGCATCGCCTCCATGCACATCCGGTAGGGCGCGGCGAGCTCGTCGAACGTGACATCGCGTGCGGCGGGGTCCTCCACGTCGGACGACATGCCGGCTGTGCGTCCGGTGGGACCGACGCTTCCGGCGACGAGGCGCGGCTTCGAGGGGTCGCGGGCAGTGAATTCGTCGGCAACTTCGCGGGCGTTGCGGGTCCCCGCAAACGCCAGGTCGTACACGCGGTCCTGCAATCCGTAGTCGAGCTGGGAGAAATAATTCGAGTTGAACGTGTTGGTCTCAATGATGTCCGCCCCCGCCTCAAGATAGGCGCGGTGCACGGATTTCACCAGGTCGGGACGCGTGATGTTCAGGACGTCGTTGTCGCCGCTCAGCGGGACCGGATGCGAAGCGAACTCTCCGCCGTTGAAGTCCGCGGCGGTGGGGCGCCCCGCCTGAAGCATCGTGCCCATGGCGCCGTCCAGGATGAGTATTTTTTTTGCTGCGATGGATCGGATTTCCTGTATGGTGAGCATCATGTGCCTCCGTTGCATTCAGGGGTAGTACTTTGCGGCGGATTCGGGCGGATTCGCGACCGGGAAGCCGGAAACAAAAGAAACGCCGGAAGCTCCGCGAAGCCTCCGGCGCAGAAAACAACGTTCCGTTTGTTCGTCGGGAAGGGTGCGCGAAAATCAGTCTTTCGTCCCAATCGAAATCTCATCCGGATCCGCGGGAGCGTTCTTGTCAAGCGGTTCCTGGCTGACCACGGTTGTTCCGTCCTGATCCACCATGCGCATGTCGGATGTCTTTGCGGCGGCGTCCGTGACGGGGATGGCCTTCTGGTTGATCACCTGGTCGTTGAGTTCACGCGCGATATCCTGGCGCTTGCGCTGGGTGGCTTCCTGTTCGATGGCGGATTCCTCCGGATCCGGGAGCGGCTGGAGATTGATCACGATATTGCTTTCGGTGAACCGCCATGCGCCGTTTGTAAGCAGACCCGCCGCCGGGAGGATAAAAATGCTGCCGAGCGCATCAAGTTTGCCGGTGGAGCTCAGTTCGCTGTCGGCGGCATAGTAAACGGTGCGGTAGCCCGGCTTGTACGCCGTGATGAGGAGCGCATCCCTGGTGGGCACTTCAATGTACATGGGCGAGAGAAGATGATATTCCACACCGTTTGCAATCACGGCCGCGTCGCTCGGCGTGACCGTGACGGCGATAATCTGTTCGCCGCGGGCCAGGAAGGAGCAACCGGAGGTAAATGCGAGGACAAATGCGGCAAACACAGCAAGAAGCATATATTTCATTTGTGAAATCCTTTCGGAACTATGAAAATGCGAATACGTTTAAATATAGCGTAAAACGGAAAGGAATGCAAGCGGGAAATGCCTGTTTTCTTAAAAAAACTGCCTTATTTGACGTGATTTGAAAGCATCTGAACCACGACACCCCGCCGCGTCAGCCGATCAGATGAGAACTGAAGACGTAAACGCTTTTCAAAATACAGGGCTCTGCCGCAGTGTTCAGGCGCAACCGCCATGAATTGAGCTCCCCAGAAAAACACCGGTTGATTTTTTCATTTTTTTGTGCTATATTAAATATTTAATCCGAACCGCAGGGGATGTAAATTAGGCTGTTTTTTGAAAAGAAGCTTTCCCGCCCCCGGACAAACACAACCAGGAACTCATCAATCGGGCATTTCTCGACCTCAATGGAAAACAATTTGAAAAAACGCATGGAAGACATGGCCGGAAACATCTGGTTTTACCTGGTCGTGTACTTGGTCCTGATTGCCGGTCCGGATTATCTGCCGCGCATCTTCGTGCATCGCGACCAGGTCCCGCTGGAATGGACCACAGTGCTTTCCGCGCTTGCCGGATATGTTTTCCCGTTCGCACCGTTGTTCCTGTTGCGCGGACGGTGGTTCCGGGTGTATGCGACCGTGCTGATGTTCCTGGCGGCGCTCGGCTTTTTCGTCTGCGGATACGTGGTCCTGCGGTTCCACATGCCGTTCCACGCGGGCACGTTGAACCTGCTTTCCACGACCTCCTGGCGTGAATCGCGCGAGTTCATGCTCCGCGAGATCGTTTCCCTCTCCATGGTGTATTACGTGCTCGCCACCGTGGCGGGGCTGCTGATCGTCCGGTATTTCGGATTCGGCGTGAAGCCGCTCTTGAACAGAAAGCTTTCCTCCGTCTTCGCGGGTCTCTGCGTACTGCCGATCGCATGGATTTACACCTACTACTCCTGGATCCGCCCCGATCCCGTGCTGCGCGATTCCGCCGCCTGGTTTGCGCTCCTCCCCAACGAACTGGCGGATTCCGACAGGCAAATGGATATCCTGCACGAGTGCATCGAATATCCGCAGATTCCGCAGGACCTGACCTGCGAGGGTCCGGCGGACGTGGCGGTGATCGTAATCGGCGAAAGCGCCGTCCGTTCCCACCTGTCCCTTTACGGGTACGGTCGCGACACGACGCCCGAACTGGAGAAGAACAGAGACGAGCTCGTCGTGTTCCGGAACGTGATCTCCGCGATGCCGGTCACGAATTTTTCCCTGTACTACATGCTGACGTTCAAGACGCTCCACGACCAGATGCATCCGCGCGCCACGATCATGTCCGTGCTCGACCGCGCGGGCTACCACATCCACGCCTACTCCACGCAGGAGAATTTCGGCGAGAATTCCGTTTCCGCGCTCTTCGTGCCGTGGCATCCGAAGTACCACGAAAACGAGTTCGACGCCTGCCTGGTCGACGACGTCCGCGACGCCCTCGCGAACCGCGGGGATCCCACGCTGATCATCCTCCACATCATGGGCAGCCACATCACCTACCGGAACCGCTATCCCGAGGAGTTCAACCATTTCGCGGAACAGAAACCGGAATTCTCAGGCCAGGAGATCAATCCGCTGTTCCAGGAGAACATCAACACCTACGACAACACCATCCGCTACACGGACCACGTGCTCGGCGACATCATCGGGCTGCTGAGGGAGGCAGGCGGAAAAAACATGCTGTTCTATTTCTCCGACCATGGCGAGAACGTCGAGACGAGCTTCCTCCAGAACTACCGCGACGCGGAGAAACGCGACTCCTACGAGGTCCCGTTCCTGTTCTGGTTCTCGCCCGAATTCCGCGAGGCGTATCCGGAGCGGATCGCCGCCGCCGAAGCCGCCGTGGACAAGCCGATCCAGCTGGACCGCGCCGCGGAAGGCATCCTCTCCGTTTTCGGCGTTTCTTCGCGGAGCTATCCGGCGGGCGAAAACTTCCTTTCGCCGGAGTTCGAACTCAAGCCGCGCTACATGATGGAAGGACGCATCCTTTACAAGGAAGACGAGTAGTCCGTCGGCTTGCTTTTTCCGGCGGAATGTCGGCGCTTCAGTTCGCGCCGCGCGGCTGGACGGCGGGGGCGGGCTGCTTGCGGGAAATGACTGTGACCGGGCGTCCGCACGCCTCGAAGACGGTCTTGATCTCATCCAGGCGCTCCCGCGAGGGGATTTCGATCCAGTCCTCGGTGCCGGGGCGGTCGAGCGAATTGACCTGCACCTGGTCGGGCGAGATTTCGCGCAGGCATTTCACGAAGCGTTCGAGCGAGGCGGGGGAATCGTTGACGCCGGGCACGATGAAGACTTCCAGCCACATTTCCACCTTGTTGACTGCGCGGAACGACTTCAGCGCCGCCATGAGGCCGTCGAAGGTCACGCCGGGCGCCGGACGGTTCACGCGCAAGAACTCCTCCTCGCACGAGGCGTCCAGCGAGGGCATGATGAGATCGATCCCTTCGAGTTCCTTCTGCAAGCCGGGGTCGCCGAGCAGCGTGGCGTTCGTGATGAGGCAGATTCTGACCTCGGGGCGCTTCGTTTTCACGGAGCGGATGATCCGCCCGATGCCGGTGTGAAGCGTGGGCTCGCCGACGCCGGAGAACGTCACGTAGTCGATCTTCTCATGTTTTTCGAAAAATGCGTCGAGCTCGGCGAGGACACGTTCCACTGGGTAGAAATCGCCGCGCTCCATGGTCAGGTTTGTGGTCGCGCCGCATTCGCAGTAGACGCAGTCCAGCGAGCAGGTCTTGAACGGCAGGAGGTCGACGCCGAGCGAGACGCCAAGCCTGCGGGATATGATCGGTCCGAATACGCTTTTCTTTTTCTCTGTCATATCTGAAACTCCTTCCGGGAATCACCCGAGAAACATGATTTTCACCGCGATGCCGAGCAGCACGGCGCCGCCCAGGATCGAACTCCGGTTGCCGAAGCGGTTGCCGAACACGCGCCCGGATATACAGCCCGCCGCGGAGATGAGCGCCGTGACCATGCCGATCACCAGCACGTCGCCGGCGATGTCCGTGCGTCCGAGGCAGGTATAGGAGACGCCGACCAGCAGCGCGTCGATGCTCGTGGCGAACGACAGCACGGTCAGGCGGCGAAGCGAGCACACGCCGACTTTCTTCGCCGGATCTTCCTCCTTGGAGAAGCCTTCCCGGAGCATTTGCGCCGCCACGAACATCAGCAGCAGCCCGGCGGCGATCCGTCCGAGTTTCTGCACGATTCCGCCGCACAGTCCGCTCGCAAACCAGCCAAGCGTCGGCATCAGCGCCTGAAACAATCCGAACGACGCCGCGACCAGCATGATCTTGTCCCAGGTCAAAGTCTCGACTCCGGGATTCCGCTTGCATCCGCACGAATACGAGCCGCGCGCATGGCAGACGGCGCAGACCGGAGCGGCGGGCGTCGGGCTGAGGAACGGGAGACGGCGGAACCACGGGCGTTTTGCGGACGCATCGGGGGAATCGTCCGGCACGGACTGCGCTTTCGGGCAGGACCAGCCGACGGCGCCGAGCGCGATGGAGACGGCGAGCGCATCCATGGCGAGGCCCACGCCCATGCATGAAGCTTCCAGAATGTTCACGGCGTCACCTCGCAGGTTGGTTTCCGGATTCGCCTCCAAGCTCAAAATCCGGTCGTTTCTCCGGAAAAAAAGCAAAAAAAATGGTACGCCCTCGGGGATTCGAACCCCGGACCCAATGATTAAGAGTCATTTGCTCTAGCCGGCTGAGCTAAGGGCGCACAAAAATTAAGTATGTATTTAATATAGACCTTTTTGCCGGAAAGTCAAGCGGAAATGCGAAAAAAGGCGAAAAAATGAATTGGGGGCGATGGTTTTTCAGAAAAAACAACTGTTTATCATTGCTTTTTCCAAGGGAATATGGTATATTATTGGTTCGTTTCTCAGAAAAAAATCAGGATGGATTCAAATGGGTGAAAGTTTCGAAGCGAGATTAATCGCGGCAAGTTCCAAAGAGGTGTTTAAAAAGGCGAAGCAGATCCTGCACGGCGGAGGTCTGCTCTGCTGCCACGAGATCGAACGCGGGGTCCTCCGTGCCGTCTGCCGCGACGCGAACGGCAACGTGTCGCACGCGGAAATCCGCGGGTTCCCGAACGGTCCGTTCTCCGGCACATGCACGTGCCGCGGCCAGTTCCCCGGATTCTGTCCGCATTCGATGGCCGCCGCCCTGTACCATGCCAAATATACGATCAAGAAGCACGAGGAACCGCGCCTGCCGGACCTGCCGGCGCAGTTCGCCGGTCTGCGGTTCGTCGGGATACCCGAACTCCTGACCGAGCTTCTTGGGGAACATCCCGCGCACGTCGAGATCCGGACCGAAGACGAATTCCCGCACGCCCCGAGCAAATGGGAGAACGTGCGCCTTCATGTGAACCTGGTTTCCGGGACGCGCGTCTATGCGGGAAACCAGACAAACCTGCGCCAACTCCATTTCGACAAGTCGACCGCCTCGCTCCGGCTTGAGATGTTTCCGCAGCAGGACCGCCAGATCATCCGGTTCCTCGCGAACAACTCCGAACAGATCGAACATCAGACGCTTCTGCTCACGGCGGAACAATGCACCGAGTTTTTCCACTGCCTGCCCGGCTTCACGCATTTTGTGCACAAGGACCAGAGGATCATCGTCCATCCGGAACAGGCTGTGCCCGTGCTCCTGCTGGAAAAACTCCGCACCGGGTGCCTGCTCCGCTCCGCCATTCTGGTCAAAGGTTCGCCCCTGCCCCTGAAGGACGTGAAAGTCATCGCCGGACGAAGCGGCTGCTGGGTCGGTATGCTCGGCGAATACTGGTGGCTGCCCGCCCGGAACGACGTGTCGTGGATACGGAATTTCCTGCGCACGACCATCCAGCCGTGCGACGACGAGGCGGCGAAACTCCTGCTTGCGGCGAAGGACCTGCCCATCCGCATCCTGCCGTCCACCGGCGTGAAGGTGCGCGAACGAAAATTCCGCACGGTCTACGACGGGCGGTTCCTCGACGACGGCACGCTGGAGCTCACCATGATGTTCAACTATGGAAACCAGCTCTGCGCGACCGACGCCACGCGATTCGGTGCAAGCGGTCCCGCCGCCATGTTCTGGCTCCGCAACACGCGCGAGGAGGAACTCCGCCACGAGGAGCTGATCCACTTCGGGTTCTCGCACCGCACGAAACGCTCCGCATCCGGTCCGTCGTCCGTGTACCGGCTGGGCGACCGCGAGGCGGTCGGCATGTTCATCGAGGAAGTAATCCCGCGCTGGGAACGCGAAGGTCGCGAATTTCTCCTGAACGCCGGGCTTGCCTCGCTCGTCGGCGAAAACTCCCGGCTGGCGCTCCGGACGACGCTCCGCGGGTCCGGACCGGACTGGTTCGAGCTCGGCGTGCGACTGAGCGCAGGCGGCATGGCGGTCCGATGGAACGATCTCGCCGCCGCCGCTTCGAGGGGAGAGCAATACCTTCCGCCCGCCGTGCTCAACAGGCATTTCGTGCGGATTCCGGACGCCCTGCGCCGCCTTGCGGCCTCGCTTCAGCCGGTCGTCACATATCTGCCCGGCACGGACGACGATCCCGACGCCGAGATCATCCGCATCCCGCGCCACGCGGCGTATTACTGGGCGGACGTGGCGTCGGAACTGCCCGGAGCCGTGCCGACCGATTTCCTGCGACTGAAGCTGGACTACGACAGCGTGCTGGCTTCGGCGGAACGCCCCGCGCTTGATCCGGAAATCTTCCATGGACAGCTCCGCGAATACCAGAAGACCGGCGTGGCTTGGCTCGACGGCATGTCCGCGCGCGGTTGCAACCTCATCCTCGCGGACGAAATGGGCCTCGGCAAGACCGTCCAGGTCCTCGCGTTCCTCGCCGTCGCTCCCCAGAAACGCCTCCCCGCGCTGGTCGTCTGCCCCACCACGCTGGTCGGGAACTGGGCCGCCGAGATCAAACGGTTCCTGCCGCGTTTCCGCACGCTCGTCGTGAACGGACCGAACCGCGGCGCGCTCTGGAAGAAAGCCGTCACGCGCGAAATCGTCATCACCTCGTACGCGCTCGTGCGGCGCGATATCAGGCAGATCGCCGCCGTCCAGTGGTCCACGCTGGTCCTGGACGAGGCGCAGCACATCAAGAACCCGCTCAGCCTCAACGCACGCTCCTGCAAATCCATTCCGTCCGCCAGCCGGATCATCCTCACGGGCACCCCGCTCGAAAACTCCGCGGAAGACCTCTGGAGCATGTTCGACTTCCTCCACCCAGGTCTCCTCGGCTCGCTCAATTCTTTCCGCGAGAAATACTCGGAAATCGCCGCAAGCGCCGAGCTGAAACGCGAACTCGTCCGCCGCATCGCGCCCTTCATGCTCCGCCGCCGCAAGGCGGACGTCTGCCTCGAACTCCCGCCAAAACAGGAACAGCTGGTTTTCTGCGACATGGAGAAGCCGCAACGGGAACTCTACCGGACGCTCGAAAAACGCGCGGACGAGCAGTACAGGCAGTTCAGCGAACTCGACTCCGGCGACCGCTCCATCACACACATCCATCTGCTCGCATCCATCATGCGGATGCGCCAGGTCTGCTGCGCGCCGGAACTCCTTCCCGGCGGCGAAGGCGCGGGAATCTCCTCGGCAAAACTCGAGCTGCTCAACGAACTGCTGCTGGAAACGCTCGACTCCGGGCACAAGGTCCTCCTCTTCAGCCAGTTCACCTCCATGCTCTCCATCATCCGCCGCGGTCTGGATGAACAGAAGATCGAATATGAATATCTCGACGGCTCCACGCACGACCGCGCCGAACGCATCGACAGGTTCAATTCCGATCCGGACGTCCGCGTTTTCCTGCTCAGCCTGAAAGCCGGCGGCGTCGGCATCAACCTCACGTCCGCCGACACCGTCATCATCTTCGACCCGTGGTGGAACCCCGCCGTCGAGGACCAGGCCGCAGACCGGACGCACCGCATCGGGCAGACGCGAAGCGTGAACATCATCCGCCTGGTCGTCCGCGACTCCATCGAGGAACGCATCCTCGCGCTCCACGAACGAAAACGCGCGCTGTTCAACGACCTGGTCGAGGAGTCGACCGAGGCGCTGTCCTCGCTGAGCATCGACGATGTGAAGTTCCTGCTCGGTCGCTGATCGCGGACCGGCTGCCGGCGCCCGCCTGGTTTACAAAATAGTACATCCACAGGAAGATGACAGCATCTTTCTCTCCGCAGAATTGTCCGCGTTTATCCTTCGCATTTACGAAAGTCTTTCCAACAAAAACAACAGTTCCGTGGTCCGGAAGCATTCAATTCCACTTGATCCGCGTGATAATCGTGTTGAAAAACAGGTTTCTGGCGCAGACGGACGCTTGATTCCTCGCATGGAAGCGGAATCAAGACGGAAGTACACGATTATTCTTTAGAAATACAGCAAAGCAGAGTTAGCTAACGCATCTTTTTCGGCATTTTTTAAGATATTTAACAATTTTTTTCCTTTTTTCCTTTTCCGCCTCTTTTCTTTTTCCTTTTTTCGGGGTATAATATCACCCGGAGATGCATGACACGCCTTCCATGTGCGGGATCCGCCCGCACGCAACGCCCCGCGTGCATGCCATCCGGCGGTGTCCGCACGGTCCCGGACGTGCGCCCCGTCAGTTCAACACCCCCCCGGGAGCAACAAGATTGAAGGCTTACAATGGGCGAACGCGAACAAGGCAAAGTCAAATGGTTCAACAACACCAAAGGATTCGGATTCATCGAGCGTGAAGGCGCGCAGGACATTTTCGTCCACTACAGCGCCATCAAGTCGGAAGGCTACCGTACCCTGAAGGAAGGGCAGCTCGTCGAATTCACCGTTGGCCAGGGAAACAAGGGGCCGCAGGCCGAGGACGTCGTCCTGGTCGAACAGGCGCCGCAGGCATAACCGGTTCCCGGAAACGCTCCACCGGGCCGCATCCTCCGCGGAAGGCGTGAGCTGAAAAAAAAACCGCTCCTTTCACATCCAGTCGCCTCAAGAACGAGGCGGAACATACGG
Source organism: uncultured bacterium (assembly GCA_902802585.1). GTDB lineage: Bacteria > Verrucomicrobiota > Lentisphaeria > Victivallales > UBA1829 > UBA1732. The sequence goes on along the minus strand of CADCMR010000020.1, from coordinate 16,122 downwards.
GATTGTCGGGGCGGGTGTTTCTTTGTGTCGCAGACAGGCGGTCTGTCTGCTGCGTTCCGGCGGTCAGCCGGGCTGTTCGCCGGACAACGGCGGGAGATAGTTGACGATTTTCGCGACGGTGACGGGCTTGAAGATCACGTCGCTGAACCCGAGCTTCATGCACTCCTCCTTCGCATCGACGTCGGCGGTGATCGCGATGACGTTGAGCGACTGGAACCTGGCGTCGGCGCGGAGTTCCTGCAGGAGGACGCGACCGTCCATTTCCGGCATCCAGAGGTCGGTGAGGACCAGGTCGAACGGCTTCACGCTCGTGCGGATCTTCTTTAGGGCGTCCTTGCCGTTCACAGACGTGACGATGTCGGAGACGCCGTTCTTGCGGAGCATGGCGCGGAGGATGGAGATGTTCAGCGGGACGTCGTCCACAATCAGGACATGGAGTTCTTCGCGGGACTTGCCGCGGAAGTCGATCATGCTGCCTGGGCGCGGGAAACTGTTGGTGCGTTCGGAGAACCTGACGTCGGGGATGCGGATGCTGAAGGAAGTCCCCCTGCCCGGCTCGGAACGGAGCTCGAGGGTTCCGTTCATGCGTTCGATCAGGTGGCGGCAGATGGAAATGCCGAGTCCGGCGCCGACCTGGTGCGTGCCGTTGTCCTCCTCCATGGAGGCGAACGGCTGCATGATGCGTTTGCGCGTCTCTTCGTCCATGCCGCTGCCCGTATCGGAAACCATGATGGAAAGGACGCCCTTGTCCGTGCCGTTTTCGCGGTCGAACACGAGCTTCAGGGCAATCTCGCCCTCCTCGGTGTACTTGACGGCGTTGTCGAGCAGATGGAAGAGGATTTGCCACATGCGCTTCGGATCGACCTCAAGATACGGCATGTTCTCATCCCATTCGCCCTGAAGCCTGACGGGCTTGCCAGCCACGGAAATGTCGAAAGAACGCAGGACTTTCGCGGCCTGGACGTTGAGGTCGGTCAGGACGGGCTCGATGACGAGCGTGTCGGATTCGAGCCTGGCGAGGTCGACCATGCTGCTGACGAGCTGAAGCAGGGTGCGTCCGCTTGTGGTGATGGCATCGCACGCCTCGTCGCGCTCCGGTCCGTCGGCGCCCCCCTTCTTGATGAGGTCGGCATAGCCGATGATGGCGTTCAGCGGCGTACGGACGTCGTGGCTGATGCAGGAGAAGAAATAGCTCTTTGCCTTTTCGGCGGCGACGGCGCGGTCGCGGGCGAGCTGGAGCTGGCGGTTGATGCGGACGACCTCCTCGTTCTGGCGCTTGATGACCATGTTCCTTGCCTTGCGCTCGACGCAGACGGAGACCACGTTCGCGACCTGTTCGAGGAGCTCCTCGCAGAATCCGAGGGACTCGAAGGCGTCTCCGGTGAAGAGCGTGGCGATCTTGCCCCATTCGTCTCCCTCGAAGAAGATCTGGCGGGCGATGAGGATCCTGGTCGGGCAGTTTTCAGGCAGCGGGAATTCGGAAATATTGTCGTCGTTGACGATCACGTTGCCGTTGTGGCAGAAGAGCGAGGGGTCGGCGCCCTTCAGCGGGCAGTCGACGCACTTGTGGCAGTAGGTATGCTCCTCGTCCGGGAACCAGTCCTGGCGCGTGCCGTCCTGCCTGTGCAGGAGCACGTGCTGGCAGCCGAGCGTTTCGATCAGGCGTTTCGCCACGAAATCTAGCAGCTCCTCGGGTTCGGAGTGGCCGAGCAGGAACGCCGTGATCTCGTTGCGGAAATGCTCGGTGTTGATCTTCTGCTTGATCTCGGTCACGTCCTGCGCCACGCAGAAAAGCAGCGTGCGGCCGTCCTTCATCTCCATGGGCAGCTTCCAGTACAGGAAGACGCGGCGGTTGCATTCGCCCCACAGGCACGTATCCTCGAAGTGGATGGTCTCGCGCTTCTCCATAGCCTCGGCGTCGGTACGGCGGATGACCTCAAGCGACTTGTCGGCGTAAAAGTCCTCGCCGCGCTTGCCGACCATTTCGGCGGGCTCCAGGTGGTGCAGGGAGGCGTAAGCCTTGTTGCAGCGGATGTAGCGGAACTCGTTGCCGGGATCCTTCACCACGCAGGGGATGGGCATCAGGTTGAGGACGCTGTCGGAAATCTCGCCTTCGCGAATCGCGTCGTTTTTCGCTTTCGCGAGCGCGGCGTAGACGATTTTGCGTTCGATGGCGCTTTCGAGGATACGGGCGTTTTTCTGCAGGTATGTCCGTTCTATTTCGGTGAACGAGCGCTTGTTTATGGTCGCCACGGAAAGGATTCCCCAGAACGTCCCCTGCACGGTCAGGCGCAGCGCGATATGGCACGCCGCGTGCGGTGTATTGGACGCGATCTGGTCGATTTTGTAGGTTTGGTGGATTCGGACGGATTCCTCCTCGTCGAAAATCCCGATCCCGAGCATGCGGATGCGGTCGATCAGATCCAGGATCTTGCGGGTGTTGGAAGAAATGCGTTTCGGCAGGGTGCGACCGCCCCGGATGGCAACCGAATCGGGATCGACGGAAACAACTCCAGTTTCCTCGTCGTATCGCGCCAGATAGCAGTAATCTGCGTTCATGCGTCGGCGGATGACCTCAAGTATCTTTGACGGAGTGGCGAGCATCGGCTCCTGCTGAAGTGTGATCAGGGCGTCCTCCATTGCCTCGCTGTTCAGCTGGCGTTCGTGGTCCTCGGTCATGTCGACCGCCATGGCGAGCATGCACGGCGCGCCGTCGGCATCCCTGACACCAAGCCTGGTGGTGCGGAAATACCGGAGCTGCCCGGCGGGACCTGGCATGACTTCGTAGGTCACGGAGGGACCTTCCTTGTTCATGGCGTCCTCTTCATTCCGCTCCAGTTCATGCGCCTTGTCGGCGGGAAGCAGGTCGTAGTTGGTCTTTCCCATCGGGTCTTCGACGCCGGTACGCTGGACATAATCGGAAAAAGCCCGGTTGCAGTCCACGTAGCATTTGGTCTTCCGGCTTTTCAGGTAGACCAGCAGCGGGATGTTGTCCAGCATCTGCCTCATAAACGCCATCCTGCCGGAGAAAAGGCGCTCCGCCCAGACCAGCATCAGGACAAAGCAGAGGACGAACAGCGACACGGAAACAAGCTGGCTGAACCAGAGGATGTTCTGCCTTGCCGTCGCCTCGGCGCGGCGGTTGTCCGCCAGCTTCGCGGCGCCAGACAGGCTTCTGTCCAGCGTATTGTAGATGTCCGCCTTGTACTCCGCATACTTGTCGCCGAACACGAGGTCGATGGCGATGTGCTCCCGTTCATGCATGTCCTTGGCGAGGTCTTCCGGAACGACCGCCGCAAGTTTCAGCTCGCGCGGATAGCCGGGAGTGTTCGCTTCCTCGTCGTCTGAAACCAGGCGCATCGCGGTGTATTCCAAATTCATCAGGTCGATGGAATACTTCATCGCGAGCTGGAAATCGTCTTTGATCCGGGCGGTGGCGGGACCGTCGTCCGGCAGCTGCTTCAGCAGGTTCAGCCCCCATTCGCGGTTCTTCGTGTCGAACGCCTCCTTGAAGTATTCGTCGCGGTACTTTTTATCTCCGGTCGCGACATAGCGCCGCACGCTTTCGGTCAGGATGTCCGACCCATCACGAAGGCGGGAGCGCACCCTGTTGTAATCCCGATATTCCTGCCTGGCACGCGACATGATCTTCGTGTTGTGCCGGAGTTCAAACGAATTATAGAGCACATATCCGAGCAGAAGAACGCCGATCATTCCAAGGCAAATATTGAAGAAACGGTTGCGGCGGCTGATGCGCATTGGTGTCTTTTTCATAGACGGTTCATCTCCGGTTTGCTGCACAAAAGATCCCTGGTTATTCCAAAACAATATTCCATACTATAGCATATCTTTTCCACTTTTACAAGCGGCGTAAAAGATTTTAAGGTCGCCGGAAGCGTTTTCATGAACCTTTTTCTGTCTTTTCGTGGAAAGAAGCTTGACAAATCCCGGAGCGGGGTTACATTATGAACAAAACATACAACTATTTTCTAAGGGACGGTCCTGTTCTCCTCGAAGAAAGCTGAACCAACATGAACCCAGATCAGAATAAAAGAACTAAATTCGCCGTCGGACATTTCCTGACGGAAAAACCGGACGATCCGGCGTCCTTCGCCGAACTGGCACGGCGGTTCGCGCCCAGGCTCCGGGAGGTCTATTTCCCGTGGCCCGGCCTCTCGAACGCGCGTGCGAAGGTCTACGACAAGCCGGACGATGAAGAACGGATCGTCGCCGACCTGAAATACTGCCGGGAACACGGCATGAAGCTGGACATCCTGGCGAACGCGACCTGCTACGGCGAAAAATCGTTCACGAAGGATCAGCGGCTTCAAATCGTGGAGATCATCAAGCACCTCGACAAGCTCGGGCTGTACCCGGAAATCGTCACGACCACGTCTCCGTACATCGCGAAGGTCTTCAAGGTCAACTTCCCCGACATCGAAATCCGGGCGTCCGTGAACATGCGCCTGCGGAACACTCTCGCGCTCGAATACCTCGCGCCTCTGTACGATTCCTACTATATCTGCCGCGACGTCCAGCGGGACCTGCCGACGTTCCATACGATGGCGGCATGGTGCAAGGACCACGGCAAGAAACTCTGCCTGCTGGCAAACAGCGGCTGCGTGCGGAACTGCCCGTGGCAGGTGTTCCACGAGACCCTGCTCTCCCACGGATTCACGTTCACGTTCCCGGAAATGGAAAGCCAGAACATCGACCTGGTATGCAACAGGATGTTCTCACAGAAGAAGATGCTGTCGGATTTCCTGCGGTGCTCCTGGATCCGTCCGGAAGACATCCACGTGTTCGAACCGGAGCTTGAGACGATCAAGCTTTCGACCCGCGAGGCGAAATACCCGTTGGAGATCGCCGAGGCATACGTGAACGGCTCCTACGACGGCAATCTGCTGCGGCTGATGGATCCGTACCACGGACTCGGATTTCGTCCGAACAGGGTCGACAACAAATCGTTCCCCGCCGACTGGGTGACCAGCGGCATCGCGGGAAAGTGCGCGGAGAATTGCACGCATTGCGGAAAATGCGAGCAGATACTGGAACAGGTCACAAAGTACGACATCAAACCGAATGCGCGCCTCGACGGGTTCTCCCTGACCAACAGATACTCCCTGCTCGCACCGGAAACGAAAGACAACTCCGGCCTGAACCCAATTCAGGGCGGGAAAGGCATACCATCATGAACAGGCCGACCTATCAGCTGAATCTCGAACCGCTTCAGGTCTCCGGGTTGAATCCAGCCATCGCGGGAAGCATCCGGAAAAGCAGGCGCAAGTTCGCGTTCGGATACTATTTCGGAAAACGCGCGGGCTTCTCCTTCCGAGACCTTGCCGAACAATATGCGCCGTTCCTGCAGGAAGTCTATTTCCCCTGGCCCGGACTGCTCTCCGCCCGGGAGATCAGCGGCGATCCCGTGCCGCTCCGGAAACAGATTGTCGACGACATGCGGTTCTGCCGCGCGAAAGGGCTTCGCCTGGACCTGCTGATCAACGCGACCTGCTATGGCGACAAGGCGATGACCTCGGATCAGAGACTGGACTATTACGGGAACCTGAAGGAGATGGACAAGGTCGGCATCATGCCGGAGATCATCACCACCACGTCGCCCTACATCGCGACCATCACGAAAAAGCTTAACGCGTCCATCGACCGCCGCGCCTCCGTGAATATGCGCCTGCTCTCAACGATCGCCATGGAATATGTGGCGGACGAGTTCGACTCGTTCTATCTCTGCCGTGATCTCCAGCGCGATCTGCCGACCGTGAAAATGTTCGCAGAATGGGGCAAAAAGACCGGCAAGAAGATCTGCATGCTGGCAAACAGCGGCTGCCTGCGGTTCTGCCCATGGCAGACCTTCCATGAAACTCTGCTCTCGCACAATTTCCCGCACATCTATGGCGAGATGAAGGCGCTTGACATCCCGCCGACCCTGTGCGTCGGCATGGTTCAGTCCAAACAGTACGAGGAAATCCTCCGCGCCTCCTGGATCCGCCCCGAGGACCTTCACCGGTACGAACCGTATGTCTCCGTTTTCAAGCTCTCCACGCGCGAGGCGGACCGTCCCGACCTGATCCTGAAGGCATATACGTCCGGCACGTTCGACGGGGACACTCTCCTGCTTCTGGATCCCGGTTTTTCGTACTTCGTCCGCCCGTACATTTTCGACAACAAGGCGTTTCCGAAGGAATGGAGCGAGGGAAAGATCGCCGGGAAATGCGCCTCCAACTGCACCCACTGCGGAAAATGCACCGAGGTCCTGAAGCTCGTCTACAAACGCGATCCCCGCCTGCCGAGTATTGCAAATTATTCCATGGCGCCGACGAAGCCGATCATCATCCCGGGCTGCTGATTCCTCCCCCTGCCGCCCCGCATCAAAAGGATTGCCCCAATGAACAAACAGACACCGCACGTCAAAAAGAAATTCGCGGTCGGCCATTTTCTCAACAACGACAAATGCGTGTTCCAGGATGTCGCCGGGCGCTATGTGGACTATATCCAGGAGATATTCTTCTCCTGGCCGGATCTGAAAAATGCCCGAAAGATGTCAGGCGATCCGGAAGCGCTGAAGGACGTCATCGCCGCCGACATGCGCTGGGCGCGCTCCAGGGGGCTTTCGCTCGACCTGCTCATCAACGCCATGTGCTACGGCGACGAGGCGTTCACGCCGGAACAGCACGCCCGCGTGACCGGAGCGCTGGCGGACATGGACCGCAGGGGCATCCTGCCGGAAACCGTCACGGTCATCTCCCCGTATCTGGCGCAGATTATCAAACGCGAGTTCCCGCGGATCGACATCCGGGCGTCCGTGAACGCGCGCGTGGACAGCATCATCGCCATGGAATACATGGCTCCGATGTTCGACTCCTACTACATCAGCCGCGACCTCCAGAGGGACCTGCCCACGCTCCGCGCCTTCCGCAAATGGACCCGCGACCACGGCAAGAAGCTGTGCATGCTCGTGAACGGAAGCTGCCTCCGGAACTGCCCCTTCCATTTCTTCCACGAGACGCTCAATTCGCACGGACTGCACCGGACCGTCGCGGAAACGAAGCGGACTGGCATCCAGCCGTCGCGCTGCATCAACATGTACATGAAGAAGCAATACGAAGAGATCCTGCGTTCGTCCTGGATCCGCCCGGAAGACCTGCATATCTACGAGGACGAGGTCGACGTCGTCAAACTCTCGACGCGGACGGTCCCCGATCCGGAGCGAATCGTCCGCGCCTACTGCGAACGCAGCTACGACGGCAACCTGCTGCGCCTGCTTGATCCGGTCTACACGTTCTTTTTCCGCCCGTACATCCTCGACAACAAGCGTTTTCCGGCGGATTGGGCGGAAAGCGGCATCGGCGGCAAATGCGCGACCAGCTGCACACATTGCGGACGCTGTACGGAGGTCCTGTCCAAGGTCATGGTCGTTGACCCGGAATTCGGGAAAGCCAGCGCCGCGGACTATCATTTCGTCCCGAGAACCAAGCTCTGAACCGGAACCGAACAAACCTTTCTCCGGAACGTATCATGGAAAAAGACAGCCTGACACATCAGCCGTTGTTCTCAGTCGTTCTGTCCGGGTACCAGACGGAGCCGTATCTTCAGAAGGCACTGGATTCCATCGCAAACCAGACCTTCCGCGATTTCGAGGCAATCTGCTATGTGGAGGAATCGACGGACCGTTCGCTGGAGATGTGCTGGGCGATGGCGGAACGCGATCCGCGCTTCAAAGTCGCGACCGGTCCGAAAAGCGGCGCGGTCGCCACCACGCGCAACTACGGGATCGACCATGCTTCCGGAAAATACCTGGCCGCGATCGACGGCGACGACTGGCTGCTCCCGGACATGCTGGAAAAATTGGCGGACAAGCTCGTCCGGACAGGCGATGTCGATGTGCTGACCTTCGCGGCGGTATCCACGGAAACCGAAAACGTGGATTGGGACCACGCGAAACGCATCACGAATTTCAGGCAGTCCGACGAGGCGGAAGTCTTCTCCGGGCTGGACGCCGTCCGGCGCTCCGGACGGAACGGCGGCGCAATCCAGAATTACACCTGGCTGAGCATCTACCGGGTCGATTTCCTGAGGAAACACCGCCTGTACCAGTCCGATGGACTGCTGATGGAGGATTACGAGTGGAACCCGCGCGTGTGGTTCTTCTCGCAACGGATCGCCTATCTGGACCGGAACCTTTATGTCTACCGGCGCAGGTCGGGGTCGCTGACGACGGAGGCGTCCCCGCGCATCGTCCATGACCTGGCGCGGCAGTTCTGTTCGCTTGCTTCGTTCGCAGGCGACCGCGATATTCCCGGCGACGTCCTGTCCATCTGGAGCAACCAGTGGATTTCCGTCCTTTTCTGGTTCATGTTCCATCCGGTCACATCCAGAAAGATATCCGACGGCGACCGGAAAGCGGCGCTGAATCTGATCCTGTCCGGTGACGGGAAACGGCATTTTTCGCGGATCCTGTCGAACGCATCCAGAGCGAAACGCCTGGCGCGTCCGCTGATCATCCTCGCGGCAAAAGGGATTCAGTTCCCGGCAAAGATGTATCTTCGCGGTTTTTACTACCCTATGATCGAACGGAAAGGGAAGAAATGAACCCATCGTCTTCATCCGGGCCTGGCAAAAAAGTCCTGATTTACTACTACAGATTCGTCTCCAGACTCGGCGGAAGCGATTATCTGCCGCTGCTTTTGATCTCGGAACTCCAGCGGAGAGGATGCGATGTCACGCTGGCGCTGGACTGGGAGTCCGATCTGGAGCAGGCAGCGGCGCTTTACCAGGTGGAGCTGGATCCGAAAAAGGTCATCGTGCAGGTCATCAAGCCGAAAAACGAATTCATAGCGAAACTGGATTCCATTCTGCCGTTCCACAGGGTCCGTCGACTGAAAAAACTGGCGAAACTCGCCGATGTCTGTATTTCCACCGCAAACATGATCGACTTCGGGAAACCGGCCCATCATGTGGTCTATATGCTGCGGCTGTTCGGAGACAACGCCTTCAACGATTTCTGCCAGCACAGACCTCCGTGCTCCGGATTCCCGCGCTTCAAGCGGAAAATCCGCACCATAATCGCCGAATCCATTCTGCGACCGCTGCTGGGGGTACGTTCGACCCGGAAGATCCTGGCTGACCGGCGCGAACACATCTATGTCCCGTCCGAATACGTCGCCGACATCATGCGCGCGTTCTTCGGTCCGTTCAACTGCACGGTCTTTTATCCGCCGACCTCCTTCGACATCGCGCAGATGTATGTCGAACGCGACCCGCTCCGCATCATCTACCTGGGACGAATCCAGCAGGAAAAAGGCATTTCGGAAATCATTGACATCGTGGAACGCGCCCGGACGCTTTCCGGCAGCGACCTCCGGCTGCATCTCGCCGGTCCGCTGACGCCCGGAGCCTATACGGAAAAACTGAAACGGGATGTCGCGGAAAAAAACTGGATTCGGCTGGTCGGTCCGGCCTACGGAAAGGAAAAAATCGCATTCCTGCTCGGCGGGACGTATGCCATTCATGCGGAACGCGACGAGGCGTTCGGGATTTCCGTGACGGAGTATCTGAAAGCCGGATGCATCGCCATCGTCCCGGACGAAGGCGGCACGCCGGAAGTCGTCGGCAATCCCGCTCTGACGTACCACACAAACGAAGACGCCGCGCGGATTCTGGCGCGTCTTCTCGCCGACGAACCGTTCCGGCGGGACCAGCTGGACTTCTGTAAAAAACGCGCCGAGGACTTCTCCTTTGACCGTTATCTGGAAACTCAAAACAGGATCCTCGACAGTATCCTGGAAAGATCGATATGAAACCATTTTTCTCGTTTGCCGTTCCCTGCTGCGATGTCGAACCTTACATCGTGGAGTGCCTTGACTCCATCCTGAACCAGTCATTTCAGAACTGGGAGTGCATCCTCGGCATCGAAACCTCAAAAGACCGGACCGAGGAGATTATCCGGAAGAAGACCGCGGGCGATCCCCGCTTCAGAATCTTCACGAGCGAACGCACCGGGTCGTGTTCCGCAACCCGCAACACCGGGATCGACATGGCGCAGGGCGAATATATCATCTTCCTCGACGGCGACGACACGATCGCCGACGGCTGCCTCGATCGTCTCTACGGGAAGATCTGCGCGAATCCCGGCGCCGACCTCTATCCGTGCGCGATCGTCGCCAATGATGAGATCAACGGCAAACAGGAGTTGCGCGACAACTACGGACAGGACGCCCCGCCAATGACCGGCGTCGAGGCCACACTCTACCTGGAACACCGTCTCCACGGCAGTTTCTGCCCGATGCTCCAGCTCACCGTCCACCGTCGCGAATTCCTTGTGGAACACGACCTGAAGTGCATTCGCGGACTGCGCCATCAGGACAGCGAATTCTCCCCGCGCGCGCTCTTCCTCGCAAAACGCGTCGTCCCAATCCACGAGCCGTTCTATCTCTACCGCATCCGCCCGAACTCCGTTCAGACCAAGGCGAAGGGCGCGGACTATTTCATGAAGGACTGGTCCATTATCACGAAATCCCTGCTGGCGTTCTACGGCAAAGTCTCCCGCGAAGACGGATTCGACGCGCGGGTCGTCCCGTGCTGGATCCGCCAGTGGGTCTCACGCATGAATTACATGTGGTTCTCCCCGAAAGCGCAGAGCCAAATCCCCCGTGAAAAACGCGCGGAATGGCTGAATTTCATCTTCGAAGACGGCTTCGATTCCTACTGCCGTATGATGAAGTCCAGTTCGTTTCCGCAGCGTGCGGCCGCCTGGCATGTGCGGATGTTCGTTAAACACCCCTCCCTGCGCTGGGCAGCCGAACTCTTTTTCTGCGTCTATTTCAAACTGGTCAACCGAAACGCGGAAGAAAGCATCAGCACATCAATCCGGTAAACAAACGCTCCGTTTTTCACATGGTCGCCCGGCGCAACGGAGCAGGTCAGTCTTTCTCCCCTAAGATACGCCGCAAACGAGCAGGCTATCGGGAGTCTTTTTCGCCCGTTCCTGTTCAGTGCGAAGTCAGGACGAGATAGAACGGCAGTTTCGCATCAGGGGTGGATGCCGCATCCTTCAGCAGAATCTTCGCCGGGCGCATCTGCCCGCCGAAGAGATGTTTCTTTTCACTATTCAGCACCCTCTGGTATTCGGCATCCGACGGCAGCGCGAAGGCATATCCGTCCGGCAGGCTTTCCGCAAAGAAATCGTTCAAGATCGCGCAGAATGATTCCGCGTCCGCGGCGGACACCTCGGCGGGGGCTTTGTCGTTTCGATCCGCATTCTCCTCGTCTCCCGGTCGCTGAAGCTTGATCATCGGATAAAACCGGTCGTTCGGAACCGGGAAACGGCTGATCCAGAACGGGCGGGAATCGTTCGCGTCCGCCGGGACAAGCATCATCTGGATCCCGTACCCAATCGAAGGCATGACGACCGTGAAACTCTGCGCGTCAAGTCCGATTTTCGCGGGCGCTTTCGCCTCGGGAGCATCTTCCAGGCGGCAGGTCATGAATCGGGTCGGCTTTTCCCCGTGGATCCGGTCGGCAAGCTTCTGTCCCAGCGTTCTGTCGTCTTTCCACTCGCGGGAAATGGCAAGCTCATTCAAAAAGGCTGGAATGCCGGACGCCCGGCTCATAAACACAAATTCATACGTCTCGACGAACTGGTACTTTTCCGGATTCTTCTTGTCGACCATCAGAATATAGTTCGCCTCGCCGTAGTCACCCCCGAACGGGATCAGATCGACAGAAGCGCTGTCAATGTCAGGGAAGGCTTCCTCCCACTCCTCGCCGACAAACAGTTCGTCCCAATACGTTTCCCGGACAAAAGATGGACTGGCAAAATCTTCAAGACACAGACAGAAATACCCGTCAAATCCTTCGAACTCCGCACCGTTCCATTTCGCAAGGAAACGTTTGAACTCGGACGGAAAACGCAGACTCAGCTTCTTCTCGACTTCCGCAATCTGTTCGTCCGCAAGCGGTTTCGGCGCTCCGGTCATCATGCGCTCCAGCAGTTTTTCAGAGTTCATTTACCGTCTCCATAGTCAACAGATGAAAAAAACACAACCTACAGTAGCACAAACCATGCGGATTTCAAGTCCTAAAACGATATTTATTTTTTTATGAGCTGTTTCCCGTTTCCGTGGATTACGAGCCGTTTCCAATTGCATCCGCGTCCGGTTCGTTCAGGCTCGTATACGGTCGGGCGTAATACCGTGAGGCTTGTGTCTCGCGGATAGCCCCTGACCGGAAGCAATAGTGTTATTATTTTCTCCAGGTCCGGACGACCAGGAGCAGTTTGGATTCCGGCGAAAAACACAGGTAGGTAATGGAATAATCCGGATCGTCCCGGGTGATGAAATACCGGCAGTCCGCGCCCGGCGGCGTTCCCGCGAGCTCCAGATAGACCTTGTCGATCTCAGCCGTGGAATCGTACACCTGATGGTACCTTTTGTCGGTTTCCAGTTCGGGAGAATCAAAAGGGACGAACTTGAAGTTCAGTGCGTTCATGTGCTCGATGTTGGAAATGACATCCGAATCCGTCCGTACGAGCACATAAGCCGTAGTGGACCGGAAGAAATTATCGTCCATGGGGCCGAGCTTGTGCACGACCAGATCATATTGATTCCCCGTCACATATGCGACGAAATCGGGAACGAAATTGAACTGGCGCTCGGGAATCAATGCAAAGAAAACAAACAGGGCCACAACAAACAAACTGACCGCGAGGAACAAGGTGCTGGCGATAAAGAATAACTTGTCAAACCCGTTGTTCACCACATACTTCTTCGGCGCGGTTGACGAAGCCTGTGAGTTCGGCGCGGTAGTCCGATCTGTCTTTTTTTCAGATTCGTTTTCCATCGTTTTCTGCCCTTTCATGGTGTTGCGGATGAACCGGAATCCGCGGTTTCCTTTTTTGTGCTGAAATTGAACAGCGGAAACACCGGGAGGAATCCGTTTTCATTGAAGTTCAGCAGTCCGATCTGAACGCCGGAACGGCATGAATTGAACAGTCCGAGCTGGACTACGGACTGCGGATCGACCTCTTCCGTACAACCCCGCGCATAGGAGTAATTGAGCAGGGAACAGTAAACGCCTTGTACCTGTCTCCCGCTGATCCCCAGGAGGGAAAACGAAACGCCGTTGCATTCCAACGGTGCGCCGAAGAGCGAAAAAGAAACGCCGTTGCATTCCAGCGGCGCGCCGAAGAGCGAAAACGAAACGCCATTCTGCCGTGCTAGATTTATGCTGAAGGGGAAATCTTCTGTTCCCGCGCCGATCAGGGAAACGCCGGAAACAAAGGTCTTCGGACGGCTCACAGCGCCGAGAAACAGTCCGTTCGTATGGTGAAGTCGGGGCGACACGAGGAAACAGTGAATGCCGTTGACCTGCGTGATCTCGCACATGGGATCGCCGTCTATGTCTTCGATCAGGGACGCCGGCGCAAAATTGAGGCAAACGCCGTTCACGTCATACGTCGGGAAAAGAAAACAGTCGAAACAGCTCGCATTGAATGGCAGATAAGCGCCCGGCGAGAAGGAATCCGCGTCGATCAGGACCGTCCGCCGCTTCGGCTTGAGCTCGGAATCCATCTCCGCGTCCTGACAGTTCTGCTCCGGGACATTGTCCTGTTCCCCGTCCTCCTCAGTCTGAACGGAACGGCACGCGGAAACGAGGAGCGAAAGGAGCAGAACAAGGCAAAATCGCCCTGCATAAAAAAGCTTTCTGCTCGTTTTCGTGTTCGACATCATTTCAGCCTTTCGTTGGTGCTGCATTAATTCCGATTACTCGGGGGAAAGGTTCATGTCCCCGTCTATTTTGAATTGCTTATCGCCGTAACCGGAATTCCGAATGGTGTATTCACGCTCGGCATTCGTCGTGTCATCCTTCAGGACGAGGCGGACCTCGAACGGAGAATTGGATAAAAAGGACAGCTCGCTTCGATCGGGGAAATGAACAGGCGCGGGACAGCCGGATTCCCCGTCCGCATAATATCTGTCATGAAGAATCCCGCGATCGTCCCAGAAAACGCGTTCCCCGGACGCGACCCGGATTTCCGTATCCAGGCGGGGATCATGGTAGTTCCGGATGACTTCCAGCCCGACGCCGGGATCGGACTCGACGTCGAACGTGAGATCGCGGCCGGATTTGTTGGCAACCGAGACGACGGAAACAGGAACGCACGAAGCACCCTCCAGTATCACGGCGGAACAAATGAGCGCGGCAAACACGCGTTTCGCACGGGACGCGGCGGAAAAAACGTTGGACATGACGTTTCGCATCATTCGCCTCACCGGAGCTGTTTGATCTGAATGACGTCCGGGTCGGGCGCGTACATTTTGCCGGACTTGTCGCCTTTTGGCACGAATCCCGATACGGAAATGCCGCCGTCCTGTTCCATGACGCAGAGAATCTTTTCCGTCTGGCTGACATCGAAATAATAGTCCCGCCTGCCGCTGTCATCGAACACGGTCGCGACAAATGGCACTTGTCGAAACTCACCCGTCAGGACATCCCGGTCATACAGGAGATACCCCTTATCAGCCTGTACCGACTGTTCATCCTCGGCAAACCGGAATCCGATCTTCAAATCCTTTCCGGTCCTGTTCTCAAGCGCCAGATACGTCGTCGTGCCGCCGCACCCGGTGAAGATCGCAACTGTCAGAAATACTGCGACGACCGCGAGGATGATATTCCGGATGTTTTTCATGTTCGACATGATTTTCAGCCTTATCCTGGTGTTGCTATGGAAGGTTTGAGGAATCACAACTTTATTATACCACGCCCCAAACAAATAATCAAGCGGAAAATGCCGGAAATGCAAAGGAATACGCCGTCTTTCCCGCCGACTTCCTGCCCGGAGCCTGCCGGACAGGGAAGGTTCATTACTGTTTGCAGGCCGGGATCATTCCGCGCCGAGGCGTTTGAGCGCCTCTATTGCAAGCTCATTGCCTTGCTCGGCGGCTTTCCGATACCATTTCACGGCTTCAGCATTGTTCTTCTTGACGCCCCATCCGTTATAATAACAGTTGCCGAGCACGAGCTGCGCCATCGCATTGGACTGATTTGCCGACATTTGGAATAGTTTCACTGCTTGTTTTTCATCTTTCTTCACCCCCGCGCCATACAAATAGCACGAACCGAGATGCAACTGCGCCTCGGCGAGGTTCTGATCCGCAGCTTTACGATACCAATTCGCGGCCTGCGCGTAGTCCTGTTCGACGCCTTCTCCACTCTCATAGCAGCCGCCGAGTATGAATTGCGCCTCGGCGAGCCCCTGATCCGCGGCCTTCCGGTACCATTTCACGGCTTCGGCGTAGTCCTGTCCAACGCCATGACCATCGGCATAACACGCGCCAAGATTCAACTGGGCGCTGGCATTGCCCTGCTCGGCGGCATTGCGATACCAATTCGCGGCCATAACGTAGTCCTGTTTGACGCCTTCTCCGGTATCGTAGCAAAGGGCAAGCATATTCTGTGCCATGGCGTCGCCCTGTTCGGCGGCTTTCTTGTAATGCTTTACCGCAGTTTCATAATTCTTTGCCTTATAAGCGGCATTGCCTTTCTGCAAAAGATCTTTCGCGTTTTCCCTGCCGCACGCGGCAAAAAACAGGACGCTCAAGCAAACGGCGGCGAGGTAAACGAACATTCTGCGGAGTATTATTATGTTCGGCATACTTACAGCCCTTTCATGGTATTGCTGATGGCGGGTTTGAGGAATCACAACTTTATTATACCACGCCCCAAACAAAAAAACAAGGGCAACATGGATGAAAATGCCGGGAATCGTCTTTTATGCTCAACCGCTGACTTCCTGCCCGGAGCCTGCCGGACAGGGGGTGACGTTTTTGAGGTTCATTGTTTGCAGGCCGGGATCATTCCGCGCCGAGGCGTTTGAGTGCGGCCTGCTGTTTCGTTTCTTCCCCGGCGTTCTCGTCCTCCTCGTCGAGTTCCTCTCCGAACCAGTCGTCCGGGTCCTCCAGCTCCCACGCCAGACACCACTGTCCGCTCCGGCTGTATACTTCCGTGTACTCCTCCGCCTGATCGCGGATCCAGAAATCAGCCGTCTCGTCCTTCGCGAGCGTACGGATCGCTTCCCCTGCCTCTCCGATGCCTTGCCGGGCAAGACCG
>CADCMR010000019.1 GCA_902802585.1 uncultured bacterium | reverse complement strand
TCGAGAAAACAACCTCATCCTATTTGGCGCTCCTTCAACTGGCAGCAAGCATAATAGTTTTGAGAAAGATTGCTTCTATTTAGGGATATACTCTTAGTTGGTTTCAAGCACAAAACAGACAACGAAAACGTTTATCAAAGCGGCGTTCTCTCCAGCTCAAAAAGGTCGTAAATAGAGTTTTTGTTTCCGGTCAGGCTATCCGCGAGGCAAGCCTCACGGTATTACGCCCGATCGTACACGGCTCTGGACGAGCCGGACGCAAAAACAGTTTCTATGCGGATTCGCCGCAAGCAGCGGGGTATTGAACCGCGGGATGAATGAACACTTTTCTGATTCTTATGGGATACTCGAAGCTTTTGAGGATATGACGAACAAAGAAAACTACCAACCCCCTATCGTTTTCCGAGAGCAATCGTCCGTGCGTCACGGCTTTTGGACGCCGGGGTTCTGGCTATTGACGAAATCGCGGTTCTCGACGATCTTCTGGAAGGTCATGCCATTCAGGGAATCGATCTTCGGATTGCCCTTGCGGTATGCGGGCATTTCCCTGAGCCAATCATTGAAAGTGGAAACTTTTGAAGCGGGGAGTCCTGCCTTCATTTTTGCAAGGGAACTGTCATAAGCTTCCTTGGATGATGTGTCGAGCTTCGGGAGGGAGGCTTTCATCTCAGCGACGAGCGCAAGGATCTCCTCGCCGGACTTGTTGTGGATCATGGCATTGGTGGCTTCATCGGATTCCGAATAAAACCAGATCATGGACATGCCTTCATCGAACTCGTGCTGTTTTTCGGCGGGAAGGGAAGTCATGACTTCGGTCATCGTCTTGTAATATTTGTCCTCGTTCGAGGTATCGATGCGCTTGGTGCATCCGGGGAGCGATGCGAGCAGGACAGTGGACAAAAGGAGACAGACGGACATTCGCGTGAAAACGGGCTGGAACATAGGATTCACCTTTCTGATGGAGCTTGAGGAGAAATTTTTTATTATTTTAATGTAGCATACAAACTAAAGGAAATCAAGCTGGTTCCAGGCAAAATCCGAAAAAGATTCACAGATATCCCACATTCATTTTAGAGTTCGCCCACCAAAGCCATGTCACCTTGTTCTTCGCTTCAAAACGGCGGCAGACATGAGTTCTCATGCACGTTTTTGTTCTTTCTCGTTACCATCGCTTGATTTCGCGCCGATGCCGGTGTATATTCATCGTGCAACCAACGATGGGCGGGATGCTTCAAGACAGGAAACGCAGACTAAGTAATCTGATAGACATGGAATAAAGGATTGCTTCCCGCGGAGCCCGAAACCGGATGTCCGAAAAATGCCAGGCATCCGAAAACAGATTGTCACGGAAGGAGAACGAATATGCTGAAAACCGGTCTGATCGGCTGCGGAAACATCTGCGGCGCCTATCTGCGCAACAAAGATGTATTCCGGCACCTTCGCATCGTGAAATGCGCGAGCCGGGGCGGCGAGTCCGCCCGCGCCGCCGCGGAATCCTTCGGGATCCAGGCGGTCTCCGTCGATGCGCTTCTCCTCGACCCGGAAATCGACGTCATCCTCAACCTGACCACGCCGGAGGTCCATGCTGAAATCAACCTGCGCGCGCTGGAAGCCGGGAAACACGTCTATGCGGAAAAACCGTTCGCTGTCACGCGCGAGGACGGAAGGAAAGTCCTGCGTCTGGCGGCGGAAAAGGGGCTGCGCGTCGGCTGCGCCCCCGATACGTTCCTCGGAGGCGGGCATCAGACCTGCCGCAAGCTCATCGACAGCGGCATTGTCGGGAAAATCTCCGGCGGTTGCGCCGTCATGGCGAACCGCGGACCGGAAACCTGGCACCCGAACTCCGGCTTCTACTACAGGACGGGCGGCGGACCTCTGATGGACATGGGGCCGTATTACCTCACGGCGCTCGTGAATCTGCTCGGACCTGTGAAACGGGTCGCCGGATTCAGTTCACGCGCCACCGGTCTGCGCCTGGGAAGCGGGTCCAACCAGGGCAGGACCTACCCCGTGGAGGTCGACACCCATATCGCCGCCGTGCTGGAATTCGCCTCCGGTCCCGTCATCAACCTCACCATGAGCTTCGATGTCTGCCGACTGAGCACCCAGATGGAAAACTGCATTGAGCTGTGGGGTCTCGACGGCGCGCTCCACACGCCCGATCCGAACACGTTTTCCGGCGAGGTGCGATTCGCGCAAAACGGCTTGGATTCCGCCTGGAAAGCCGCCGAAAACACGTTTATCTACAACGACAACATGCGTCTGATCGGGCTGGCGGACATGGCCGCCGGAATTGAGCTTGGGCGACCGCACCGCTGCAGCGGGGAGCTTGCCTATCATGTGCTCGACGTGATGTGCTCCATCCTGGAGGCGGGCGAAAAAAGCCGGTATGTCACACTCGAAAGCACATGCGCCCGTCCGGCGCCCCTCCGGGACGGCCTCGCTCCGGGCGAACTGGACTGAACACGGCATCCCGTCGCAATGAAGCATCCCGCGCTGAAACGATACATTCTCATCGCCGTCCTCGTCCTGATCGCCTGCGGCGCCGCGGCGCTTTTCCTGTTCGTCCGCCAAGTATACCGGATCTCGGTCGAATCGGAAAGGCTCCTGCATGTGAACCGGTTTTTCGCGCGGCTCCAGGAGCCGGCGTTCTATGAGAAACTGAGGGCGCTTGACGATGGGTACCTGCAATGGGACATGCTCGGAGACGATGCGAAGCTGACCTACGCGGGCGGGCTCGGCGTCCCGTTCGGCGGCGAGGCGAAGGAACCCGGCTCGTTCACGGTGCTGGATTCCCTCGCGCGGTATTCCGGTCGCCTCTACGTCGAAAAATGCGGGGACGCGCTTGTCTTTACGGTCGTCGGCGATGATTGTTACCGGACCGAAACTCACCTGCCGCCGGATGAGGACGGACCCGGCTCGATCCGGGACGATTTTCTGATCCGGTTAACGGAATCCAAACGAGGCGGGCTTCCGGCGCATCCGGCGTTCCTGAACGGAAAACGAATCCCGGACGACATCCCGGTCGAACTGGACCGTGAATACCTCCTGAGGAATCCCGACGCGGCTGCCTATGCAGCCGAAAACAACTCCAACTCCGGCGAGGATTTCCGGGCATCCGATCCGGCTCAGGATAAGATTTTCTGATAATACACGATGCTGAGCCAGCGATCGAATTTCCGGCCCGCCTCGCGGACGGTCCCGGCATATTCATAGCCGCATTTCCGGTGCAACCCGATGCTCGGCAGATTCCCGGAATCAATCACGCCGATGAGCGTGTGGATGCCGACCTTGCGGCATTCCTCCTCCAGGCGCGTCAGCAGCGTCGACCCGACGCCCGTCCGGCGCACGGACGGCTCGACGTAGACGGACAGCTCCGCCGCGTGCAGATACCCCTGGTGATGCCGGTATGCGCCGCAGGAGGCGAATCCCAGGAACGCGCCGTCATCCGACTCCGCCACGAGCATGGGGTAATTCCCCGCCTCGTGCTCGTCGAAATACTCCCGCATGTACGATTCCGGATGCGGATCGCAGTCGTACACCCAGGTGGTGTGCAGGACGGCGTCGTTCAGCAGCGCCAGGATGAACGGGGCATGGCGGTCAAAATCGGCGGGAACGATCTTCATGTTCATCGTGCTCAATTCCCGGTCAGGGCGGGCAGGACGCCCTCCTGCCGCCATACGAACGCCCGGCGGTCGAGCTCCTCGCCGTTGTCCCAGAAGACCGGGCAGATGTTGTTTTCGCGCGACAGGCGCACGATGGAGCGGAAATAGTCGACGCGGCTGGCGCGGTCCTTGTTCCGCATCAGACAGCCGTATTCGCCGATGATGATCGGGACGCCCTTGTCCAGATAGTGTTCCTTCAGCTTCGCGAAATTTGCCTCCATCGTCCCGTGGTCCTCGTCGCTTCCCCAGTTGTAAAGGTAGCCCCAGCTCGTGCCGGGCGTGGCGATGGCGAACTGCGGCGGCAGGTAGTAATGCACGGACACGATGCAGCGCGGATCGTCGGGGAGGGTCAGATGGTCGCACGCCTTTTCGAGGTCCGCGCCGATCCCCGGCAGCAGCAGCCAGCGTTTTTTGTTCGCCCCGCCCGAAGCGCGGATCAGCATCACGAATTCGCTGTTCACGCGGTTCACGAGTACGCCGTTCTCTTCGATCGGCAGGTCCTTGAAATCGATCTCGTTCATCGATTCGAAGAGCAGATGGTCGGTGCGTTCGCGGAAGCGCGCGGCGATCTGACGCCAACCGGCGCGGAACTGCGCCATGGTCCCTTCGTAATCCTTCGACGCCTTTTCCAGCCAGGATGATTCGTGGTGCATGTTGAGGATCACGTACATTTTTTCCGCCAGTGCCCAGTCCACGACCTCCTCCACGCGCGACATCCATGCCGGATCGACCGTGAATTCCGGAGCGTCGCCCATGTGCGGTCCCCAGCTCACCGGGATGCGGATCGTGTCGAATCCCTGCTCCTTGATGAACCGGATCAGTTTGCGCGTGGTGCGCGGATTGCCCCAGGCGGTCTCCGTCTCCAGGCTGCCCCGGCCGCCGCCGTTCGGCAGGGAGTCGAACGTGTTGCCGAGGTTCCATCCGTATCCCATGCCGGACACAAAGGCAATGCCTTCCGAAATGTCATCTTTCGAGGAAACGCACGACATGGCGCAGACGGACGAACACAGGACGAACAGGAAGAAGATGCTTTTTGCGAAGAAGAGAGAAATGATCCGGGGCATAGGAAAACCGCCTTTCTGTAGTTTAGGGAAACGACCGGCCGGCAAAAACGATGAGCCTAATATAGCATACGGTACCCGTGTTTTCAAACGGAAATCGCGCACAATCGTTTGCTACTAATGATAGAAAAAGGGGAAATGTCAGGAAAAACGCTTGTTTTCAGTTGATTTTTCGGAAAAACGATGTATCTTTATATTGTCGGTTCAAAATGAGGTTACATTTCCCTTGTTCCACCCCGATCCACCATTCTTCTCCCGGAGTTCTGCTTTATGAAAAAATATCCGTCTTTCACGGCAATTCTGATCGGCATCTGCTGTTCGGTTCTTTTCCTCTGCTCCTGCGGGAAAAGAGCGCAGAACAAAAAGAGCGTCGATCCAGAAACGCTGCGCCTCATGCAGAAGACCCAGACCGAGCTTACCACTTGCGTCGAGCGTTGCAGGACCGCCGCGAAAACCTCCGAAGAAAACAGGGAAATCCTCCTCGCCCTCGCCAATTCACAGCAGGTGCTCGTCAACCGTCACGAAACCATCATCAATATTCTTCTGAAGAAATACAAGATGGAACGGGTTTCCACGGTCTCCTATCCGATTGAGATGAATCCGCGGACGCTCGTTCTGGCTCCGGTGGACGAATACAGAGAGTTCCTCTCCAAGGCAAATCCCGAAAAAACGTTGCGGGAAATCCTGATCGCACTTGAGATTACCAATAAAGTCCTGGAATCCGACCTGGCCGTCGAGCTGATGATCAACCCCGATGCGGAAGAAGCTCCCGAGGTTGATTTCTATCTCTGCCCCGTCTGCGGACAGCTCTCCATGGAGAAACCCGAGGAAAATTGCCCCGTCTGCCATTCCGACAAGGACAGGCAGATCGAGCTGAAGGACGGAGAACTCCCCCCCCGCACGGAAGGTTCTTTCGTCACGGTCTCCGAATAAAAGAACTTTCCCCCCTCCCCTGCTTCCAAAACGCCGGATGAATCATCCGGCGTTTTCCTATTCAGACGGGGAGCTTTTTCCGGTTCGAAAGGTCCACTGTTTTCAGGATCCTGGTGTGGTACAGGATCGACCCTCCGACCACGAGCCCCGGGATCAGGAACGGAATCGCCTCGGCAAAACGGGCGATGATGCCGAACCCCAGCACGGACAGGCGATTTTTCGCGACCTGTTTTCGCAGCACGGACACATGGAATCCCTGCCGGACGGCGCTGTCGTGAAGATACGACCGTCCGCAGATCGCGCCGCGGAACAGGAATCCGACGACGGGAATCCAGAACAGGAGAAAATACACAAGATAAGACCCGATTGTCAGCAGGACATAGCCCGCGGCCAGATGAAGCATTTTGCCGTAGGACTGGTCCGCGCCGGGATGCTCCGGATACTCCTTCTTCTCGAAGGCGTCGACCAGAATGTCGAACATCATGTTACCGAACATCTCGTAGAATGTCCCGACAAAATAGAGCAGGATGAGCGGGATGACAACCCAGAAGACAGCCGACAGGCACCAGTCCAACGCCGTCTGAAGCCACGACAGCCACCCGGGGAAGGAAATCCCCGCAAGCCACTCCCGGAGCTCCGGGACGGCCCAGAGAAGAAGCACGGACAGGATCCCTGCGTACAGCAGCAGGACGACCAGCAGCGGCGGCAGGGCATACGGCCACAGGCGCGGCCGTGTGAAGAATATTTTGATTCCACGGAGTGCGCACTCCGCGCCGTACATCAGTTCGTCCAGTGCTTTCATGCCGGGGGGAAACCTGTCCGTTGACGGTTCACAAAAAAGCCTACTTTCCGTCGTGGAAGCTTGTCCAGAGGTGTTCCTCCTCATCCGTGCGCTTCGGCGTCGCGGCCTCCATGCGGAGCATCCGCGCCAGGTTGTGCGCCAGCGTGCGCATGGTCTGAAGCCCTTCGGCGTCCTTGCGGACGTCGTCCGGCGTGAACCCGTGCACGGAATTCCAGTACTGCGAGGACGCGACCGGCATCTGGTTGATTGTGAAATACTTGTTCAGGCGGTCGAACGCCGCGCTCGCGCCGCCGCGCCGGCAGCTGACGATCGCCGCGCCCGGCTTGCCTTTCAGGAGGTCGCCGGAGGAGAAGAAAAGACGGTCGAGCAGCGCGCACAATGCGCCGTTCGGACCGGCGTAGTACACAGGGGAACCGATCACGATGCCGTCGGCGCGTTTCGCGGCATCAACAAGCGAGGGCAGGACGTCGTCCTGGAAAACGCATGAGCCGCGTTCACGGCAACCATTGCAGGCGACGCAGCCGCGCACGGGCTTTTTCCCGATCTGGAAGATTTCGGACGTGACATTCTCCGCATGGAGCGTGGCGGCGATCTCGGACAGGGCGGTGAAGGTGCAGCCTTCCGCGTTCGGGCTGCCGTTGAGCAGGAGTACGTGCATGGTTCGGATTCCTTTCGTATGGAGCTGTTGAAGGAAGAAAAGAGGCGGACCGGAAGAACGATCCGGTCCGCCGTCTGGGATTCGTGTTTCGGAAAAGATTCAGCTTACTTCGCGGAAACTTTCTGGATCCAGGCATCGAGGGCGGGACCGGCGTTCGCGGCTTCCGTTCCCTTGTGCGCGAAGACTTCGGGGAAGTAGTTGATTCCCGGGACCGCGGCTTTCGCGTCGGCGAGGTACTTGAACGTGGCGGGGTTGCCCTGTCCATGCGTGCAGAAGAGCGCGACGGTCTTGCCCTTGAAGTCATAGGACTGGAGGAACGTGCGGACCGGCGGCGCATAGGTGGAGAACCAGATCGGGGTGCCGACATAAATCGGGTCGTACTTGGAGAGATCGAGGTTCATGTCCTTGATCGCGGGGGCCTTCGGCTGCTGCAGGTCGCGCTGACCGAGCTGCATGACGCTGCCGAAGTCGGTCGGGTACGGCGTGACCATTTCGATCACAGCGATGTCCGCGCCGGTCTTCTGCTGGAGCATCTCCGCCACGACTTTGGTGTTGTGCGTCTCGGACCAGGACCAGTATACGACCAGAGGTTTCGTCTTCGCGGCGGACTTCGCGGGCGCGTCGGCAGCGCCGGAATTTCCTTCGCTGGCGCAGCCGAAGAGCGCGACGGCGGACAGGACGGCGGATGCGGCGAGCATGAATGCGTGTTTCAGTTTCATAAGTTCAACTCCTTCAAAAAATGGTGTTTTGTTTCAAAACTATACCACGGATTCCGGTGTTTTCAAGCGCGGAACCAGAAAAAAACGGAAGAACGTCTGGAAATCAGAGCCCCTGTTTGGAAATACGGGCGACCTGCTCCACCTCAACGGCATGCGGATACAGCCGGTCGCAGAAGATGTCGAAGACCGCCTCGGACGCGGCGGCGGATTCCGGCGCGGACGCGAGCTTCTTCGCCGCATACAGCTTGCCGTTGCGGCTGACCAGAAGGCGTTTCTTCGCGGGATCCCACGAGACGCCGAGCTTCACCCACTGATTCGCCGGGAAGAACGCCTCGTCGCCCGAGGGACGGCTCACGGCGTAAGACACACCGTCGACCGTGAAGACCACGGGATAGTCCGGCGAGACGGAGAGGTCGAATTCCTCCCACACGGACAGCACGGGGACAACATTCTCCGGAACCGCCGCGAACCGAACGCTCGCCGAAAACGCGAATCCGACGCCGTCGGCGGGGTTCCACCACTGTTCCGGACGCCATGCCGCGCCCTTCAGGCGGTGGAACGGCGCGGGCTCAACGGCGGGGGCCGCTTCCACTTCGATTTTCTCGGACGGCTGCGCCGCGGATGTCCGCACGGCTTCCTGCGCGGCGGGCTGTTCGGGCTCGGCGGGTTTCTGCGCCTTCTGGAAAAATCCGGCGGCGGACAGGAACGTCACGAAGATCAGCACGGGCGAGATGAAGCGGATGAACACGGACCAGGAGATGACCGGGAGGCGCGTGCGGTTGAATTTCTGGAACTTGGAAAGACCTTTCGTGTCGGCTCCGGTACGGTAGAGTTCGTGCGCCGCACCGTTGGTGCCCCAGACCCAGCCGGCGTAGAACGCCGCCGCGAGGCCGTTCAAAAGCAGGATCCAGTTGCTCGCCACATAGTCGATCAGGTCGAAGAGGCTGCCCTTCACGCTGCCGAACAGCCCCGTGAGCAGGCGATGCAGCGAGGGCAGATGCGACCAGTCGTTTACGCTGAACGAGATCACGCATCCGAAACCGGTGATCAGCACGGTCGAGAGCAGCACGGAGGCGCGGCGCGAGAGCTTCAGGTTCTGCATGAAACTGGACACGACCGCCTCCTGGAGGCTCAGACCGCTGGTCAGCGCCGCGATCGCCAGGAGCAGGAAGAAAAGGCCGTTCCAGAGCCAGCCGAGACCGCCCGGAATGGACTCGAACGTGATCGGCAGGGTGTTGAACACGAGCGCGGGTCCCTGCGCCGGATTGCCGCCCTGGGCGAAGAGCGCGGGGAAGATGGCGAGACCGGCAAGCAACGCGATGAGCGTGTCGAAGAAGACGATCCAGAGCGAGGATTTCAGGATGTTGCGTTTCTTGCTGAGGTAGCTGCCGTAGGTGATGAGAATCGCCATGCCCAGGCTCAGCGAGTAGAATGCGTGCCCGAGGGCGTCCAGCACGCTCGAACCGTTGATCTTGCTGAAGTCCGGCTTCAGGAAAAACTCCACGCCTTTCGACGCGCCGGGGAGCGTCACGCTGCGGACCACCAGCACCACCACGAGCACGAAAAGCAGCGGCATCATGACCTTTGAGACCGATTCGATGCCCTTCTTCACGCCGAACCAGCAGATCCCCGCCGATGCGAGCATAAAGGCAAGCGTCAGACCGGACGACAGCCAGCCGTTTGACGACACGCTGCCGAGGTATGCGCCCGCCTCTTCCGGCGAGGCGAAAACAAGCTCATGCGCGAACGATTTCCACGCGTACAGGAAAATCCAGCCGCCGATGATTGCATAGTAGGACAGGATCAGCCCCGCCACCAGCGTGCAGGAGAATCCGACCGTGGACCATCCGTAGTGGTAGATCAGGATGCTCAGGATCACCAGCAGGACAGACATGCCGTAGTTGTGGGAACCCGCCAGCGCGGCGGCGAGCCCAAGTCCGAATCCCGAGGCGACTTTCGGCAGACGCGGCGAACGGATCGCGAAGTGTTTGAACGCCTTGATCGGGTCGCCCTGCGAGGCGCGCCCGATGGCGAGCTCCGCCAGCATCACCGGCAGACCGACCAGCGCGATGCAGAGGAGGTAGATCAGGACGAACGCGCCGCCGCCGTTCTCCCCCGTGATGAAGGGAAACCGCCACACGTTGCCGAGTCCGATGGCGGATCCTACCGCCGCCATGACGAATCCGAATGAACTGCCCCAATGCTCGTGTTTTACGCCGTCTGCCATGTGTGTTCCGTCCTATGCCGTAAGAAATGCCGCTCCTCAGAGCTGGATATTGTCGATCAGGCGGGTTGTGCCGAACTTCGCCGCCACCGCGATCGTGAAGGATTTGCCGGGTTCGAGCGTGGTCGCCGGAAGCATCGTGTCCGAATCGGTCAGCTCGACGTATTCCACCACGCCGCCCGCCGCCGTAATCTCCGCGCGGATGTCGGCGATCAGCTTCGCGGCCTCGATGCCGGGCTGCGCGGCGAACGTCTTCTGCGCGCGGAACAGGCTGCTGGAAATGGCAAGCGCGCGGCGGTGTTCATCCTCGGAGAGGTATTTGTTGCGCGAGCTCATGGCGAGGCCGTCCGCCTCGCGCACGATGGGCGCGGTGATGATTTTGATCGGGAAATTGAGGTCACGGACCATGCGGCGGATGATCGCCGCCTGCTGGGCGTCCTTCTGACCGAACACCGCCAGGTCGGGCAGCGCGGCGTTGAAAAGCTTCGAGACGACCGTGGTCACGCCCTCGAAGTGGATCGGGCGCGACTTGCCGCAGAGGTTCTTGGAAATGCTGTTCTCATAGACGTGGCAGGTCAGCGGTTCCGGGTACATGTCCTCCACGCCGGGCGCGAAGATTACGTCCACTTTCCGCGCTTCGCACAGCGCGCGGTCGCGTTCGAAGTCGCGCGGATATTTCGCGAAATCCTCGTTCGGACCGAACTGGATCGGGTTCACGAAAATGGAGATGACAACCGCGTCCGCGCCGTTCGCGCGTGCCGCGTCGATCAGGGAGAGATGACCGTCGTGCAGGAATCCCATGGTCGGCACGAGCCCGACGATCCTGCCGTTCTTATGCGCGTCGCGGGACCACTGCTGGAGTTCGGGAATGGAATGAATGATCTGTGTCATGCTGCACCTCGTTTTCACTGCTGGTTGTTGCGGGCGATGCGGGCGGCCACGGCGCGTTCGTAGGCTTCAAGGTCGTCGATCCGGATCTGAGCCACGCCGGACGCCATGGCGGCCTCGGCGACCTTGCGCGCCACGCGGGGCACGACGCGCGGATCGAACGGCTTCGGGATCACGAACGACGCCTTCAGCGGGATTTCGCCCTCGAAAATGCCTTTCGCTGCCTCTTCGGGGTACGCGGCGGAGAGCAGCTGCCGGATGTCCTCCGGCATCGGCTCCGCCACGATGTCCGCCAGCGCGCGGGACGCCGCCAGCTTCATCGCCTCGTTGATGTCGGACGCGCGGGTGTCAAGCGCGCCACGGAAGATGCCCGGGAACCCGAGCACGTTGTTGACCTGGTTGCTGTAGTCGGAGCGACCCGTGCCCGCGACGGCGGCGCCCGCCGCCAGGGCTTCGTCCGGGAAGATCTCGGGCGTGGGATTCGCCATGGCGAAGACGACCGCGCCGGGAGCCATCGTACGGACCATATCCCCGGTGAGCGCCTTCGGCACAGAGACGCCGACGAAGACGTCCGCGCCCCTGATGGCGTCCGCGAGCGTGCGGGCGTCCGTGTGGGCGGCGAAACGCTGTTTCTGCGGATTGAGGTCGGTACGGCCGTCGTGGATTACGCCCTTCGAGTCACAGAGGATAAATTTGGAACGGTCAGCGCCCGCAGACACGTAGTATTCCGCGCAGGCGATGCCGGCGGCGCCCGCGCCGTTCATCACGAACCGGCAGTCGCCGATCTTCTTGCCGACCACGCGCAGGGCATTCAGAATGCCGGCGAGGGAGATGATGGCGGTGCCATGCTGGTCGTCGTGGAAGACCGGAATCTTCATCGACTTCTTCAGCGCGGGTTCGATCGCGAAGCACGCGGGCGCGCCGATGTCTTCGAGGTTGATGCCGCCGAACGAGGGCTCGAGGCGGGCGACGGTTTCGATCACCTTGTCCGGATCGGTGCGCCCGTCCCCCTTGAACACGCCGCCGATGCAGAGCGCCACGGCGTCGATGTCCGCGAAACGCTTGAAGAGAACGGATTTTCCCTCCATGACGGGGAGCCCAGCCTCGGGGCCGATGTTGCCGAGCCCGAGCACCGCCGTGCCGTCGCTGACCACCGCCACGGTGTTGCCTCGTCCGGTGTACTCCCAGATTTTCTCCGGGTGGTCGTGAATCTCGGTGCAGGGGACTGCGACGCCGGGTGTGTACGCCAGCGAAAGGTCGTCCTGCGTGGTGCAGGGTTTCGAGGGAAGGATTTTCAGTTTGCCCGGCTGCGGATTCGCGTGGTAGGCAAGGCTGCGGGAGGCGAGGTCGTTCGACATGGTTATGTTCTCCAAAAGTTGTAATGAATTTGTTCGGATCAGATGCGGACCGGGATGCCGCGCCCGGCGAGGTGGCGTTTCGCATCGCCCACCGTGTACGTCCCGAAATGGAAGATGCTGGCGGCGAGCACGGCGTCCGCGCGCCCTTTTTCGATGACCTCGGCAAGGTCGTCCAGGTCGCCCGCACCGCCGGACGCGATGACAGGAACCGGCACGGAATCGGCGACCGCGGCGGTCAGCTCGCAGTCATACCCCGCCTTTGTGCCGTCGGTGTCCATGCTCGTGAGCAGGATTTCGCCCGCGCCGAGCTCCACGCCGCGCACTGCCCATTCCAACGCGTCGATGCCGGTCGGACGGCGTCCGCCGTGCGTGTAGACCTCCCAGCGGTTTTCGCCGGGGACGCGCCGGGCGTCGATCGCCAGCACGATGCACTGCGCGCCGAACCGGTCGGAACCCGCCTTAATGAGGTCGGGATTCAGCACGGCAGCCGTATTCAGGGATACCTTGTCCGCACCGGATTTCAGCATCAGGCGGATGTCGTCCGCCGTGCGGATGCCGCCGCCCACGGTCAGCGGGATGAACACCTGGTCGGCGGTCTTCGCGATCACGTCGACCACGCTGGCGCGCGCGTCGCTGCTGGCGGTGATGTCCAGGAAAACGAGTTCGTCTGCGCCCTGCCGGTTGTACTCCACGGCAGCGGCGACGGGATCGCCGGCGTCCACGAGACCCACGAAATGCACGCCCTTCACGACGCGTCCGTTGTTCACGTCCAGGCAGGGAATGATACGTTTGGCAAGCATGTTCGTGCGGCTCCTTACTTTCATTTGCGGAAAATGGCGGAAAAAAACTATCCTATACTATACATGAAAAATCGCCTGATTTCAAGGTAATTCAGGCTGTTTTCCGCGTTTTCGCGCGCGCATGAAGGAACCCGCGCAAAAGAACGCCGTCCGAAATGATTCCGGGCGGCGCAAAATGAACAAAAAACGTGTAAAAAACGTGTGTGCGCGATCAGCCTTGCTGAGGACGACGCGGCGGACGGTTGCCGTTCTGCTTGCCGCCGTCGCGGTTCCCATCGCGGTTTCCGTCCGGGTTGCCGCCTTCCTGACGGGGCTGACGCTGCGGACGGTTCTGACGGTTCTGATTCTGCTGCGGACGGTTCTGCTGACGCTGTTCGCCCGCTGGACGCTGGGGACGTTCACCCTGTTTCTTCTGCTGACCATGGGGACGGTTCTGTCCGTCCTGGCGCGCGGGCTTCTGAGGCTGGGACGCGGCATTGGATTCGTTCTTCTCGCCGGATTCCGGGTTCGCGTCTTCAGCGCCGGACGCTTTCTGCCGGGCGGAATCCCCCTGCCCCGGCGCGCCGCCGCGCATTTTGTATTTGTCGAGGTAGACGACCGAGACTTCGGAGGCGGGGCAGACCACGGTGTGCGTGGAGTTTTCCAGCTGGATGGTGACTTTCTGCGTCAGGAGGTTGCGGTCGACCACGCGTCCGCGTCCGTCCTTGCATTCGCAGAGCTCGCCGCGCCTCGGCATGGTCTTCTCAAGCTCCAAGTAACCTTCGTGCTCGTATTTGAGGCAGCATTTCAGCCTACCGCAGATGCCGGAGATCGTGGACGGCGTGAGCGAGAGATCCTGCTCCTTCGCCATCTTCACGTTGATGGACGCGAAATCCTTCAGGAACCGGCAGCAGCAGAGCGGGCGTCCGCAGTTCGCGATGCCGCCGAGGATGGCGGTCTCGTCGCGCACGCCGATCTGACGCAGCTCAATATGCGTGTTGAATTCCTGCGACAGCAGCTTCACCAGCTCGCGGAAGTCCACGCGCCCCTCGGCGCTGAACTGCACCGTGATGAGCTTGCCGTCGTACGAATAATGTGCGTTGATCAGCTTCATGGGCAGTCCGAGGCGGTCCACGTACTGCCCGGTGATCCGCAGGGCGGATTTCGCGCGCATCTGGTTCTCGTGCGCCTTGCCCTGGTCCACCACGGTCGCCTTCCGCTGGATCACGTAGATTTCGTTCTTCTTGGCGGAAAACACGGTCCCCCCCGATTCGCGTTCCTCCTCGACGGGCGCGGCGGGCGACGATTCCGGCGGCGGCGCGTCGAACTGCTTCACGATCTGGCCGTAGTCCAAGTAGAAATCCTTGCGGATCACACAGTAGTCGCCAATGTGCAGACCGAGCGAGGAATCGCACCGGGCGTTGTACCCGGATCCGTTGTCCAGCATGATACCGTAAACAATATCCATACGGTTTCCGATCTCTCTTTTTACACCGCGAGCCCCCGTCCGGGCGTCCGCCGAAGCTGTTCCCGGCGCGAGCTCACGACAAGCTCAAAAAAACAGGCGTCCGTCACCAGCTGATGATAAGCTTCTTGCTTTTGGCAAGGTTGACGAGGTCCGTGGCGTCCTTGTCCTTCTCAACGACGCCGAACGAATACACCGCGACCTTGGTGCGGAGATCCTGGTTGGAACGGCCGTTGACGTCGTTGACCGCTGAAACCGCCGGAATGTCCTTCCTGATCTTGCCGTCGTAGTCGATGTCGAGGATGACCTGGTACTGGCGGTCCCAGGGATCCAGGATGCCCTTGGTCTCGTCGTAGCCGACGCCGACTTCGTAGAACACTGTCTTCTTGGAGTTCTCGCCCGTGAGGATCTTGCACATCTGGATGTAGTCGCTGGAAGAGAGGACGGCGTCGGTCGAACCGGACGTTTTCGCAGGCCAGCAGGAGAACTCCGACTCGTACATGATGATGGCAGTCTTCAGGGACTGGCATTCGCTGTTCGCCTTGGATTTCTTCGCGTTGTTGCGGACGACGCCGAGGGCGGGGAAGACAAGCCCGGCGAGGATGCCGATAATGGCGATCACGACGAGCAGCTCGATCAATGTAAATCTTTTGGAATAAGTTTTCATGGTATGTGTTCCTTATGAAGGGTTGGTTCGGTTAATTCGCGTCCGGATTCTTGAAATTCGCGATATCGTCGGCGTCGCCGGGGATATGCCGCGCCTTTTCGGCGTCGCCCGCCACCTTGTCACGTCCGATGGAGTACAGGTCGTACGTGCCGGTGTTGAAATTGCCGGGCGCGCGGTAGCGGAATGCGTTTCCCCACGCGTCGCGGATTTTCTTGTCGCTGTTGTCGTTCGCCATGGCGCGGCAGGTCTCGTACGCGTCGCCGAGGAAGTCGGCGTCCAGCTCAATGGAGTAGAAGGTCTTCCCGTCCTCCGTATAGGAGGAGCCGCCGTTCGGATAATAATACCCGTTCTTTGCCTTGTACTGCTCGTTGGCGACGCGGATGATTTCCATGATGGTCTTCGTCTTCGTCTCGTCCGCGCGGCGATAGGCGATCTGCGTGACCTTGATCGAGATTGCGGCGAGCAACGCGATCACGATGATCACGCAGAGAAGTTCGACTAACGTAAAGGGGTGTTTGAGGCGTTTCATGGCGTTCTCCCGGTATCTGTTGAATATTTTCCAATACGTACTATATCATGCAAACCGACGGAATACAACCGGATTTTTGTGAATTATTTCCAAAAAAGTTGAAGTTTCGCGCGTGGGCGGGTCATTTCGGCGGCGTTTCCGGCGCGGACGCCAGAATCTCCTGCTTCAGCACCTCGAACGCCTCCTCCTGCGGGAGGTTCGCGAACGGAACACCCTTGCGGAAGAGCGCCACGAAGCCGTTTTTCGATCCCGCCAGCCCGAATTCGGCGTCCTTCGCCTCGCCGGGCCCGTTCACCACGCATCCCATGACCGCGATCTTCTTCAGTCCGATGCGGCGGCCCGACGCCTTCAGGGACGCCACAAGCTCCTCCACGCGTTCCGCCATGCCGATCAGGTCGTACTCGGTGCGGGCGCAGGTGGGGCACGACACGATCTCCGGATACGCGTCCCGAAGTCCGCAGACCTCCAGCAGCGCGATCCCCGCCTTCACCTCCTCGCGGGGCGGCGCGGTCAGGCTCACGCGGATGGTGTCGCCGATGCCGTCCAGCAGCAGCGCACCGATTCCGGCGGCGCTTTTCAGAATGCCGCGCGAAGTGGTCCCCGCCTCGGTCACACCGAGGTGGAGCGGGAACGGCGAACGTGCCGCGAACTTGCGGTAGGCGGCGGCCATGACCGGCACGGAGCTAGCCTTCAAAGACACTTTGATATCGTGGAAGCCGCAGGATTCCAGGGTACAGATCTGCGCCTCGACCGCCTCGCAGAGAGACTCCGCCATCGCTTCGTCGTGGTCTCCGCACGCGGCGAGCTTCGATTCGAACAGCCCTTTCGGAAGGCTGCCCGTGTTCGCGCCGACACGGATCGGGATCCCCGCCTCGCCCGCGGCTTCCGCCACGGCACGGACGCGGTCCGCGCCGCCGATGTTGCCGGGGTTGATGCGCACGCCGTGGACGCCCGCGCGGATGGATTCCAGCGCCAGGCGCCAGTCAAAATGGATGTCCGCGATCACGGGGATCGGGGATTCCGCCACGATGCGGCGCATGGCTTCGGCGGACGGCATGTCCGGCACGGCGCATCGGATGATGTCGCAGCCGAGCGCGGCAAGTTCACGAATCTGCGCGAGCGTGGCGTCCGCGTCGGACGTGCGCGTGTTCGTCATGGACTGCACGGACACCGGAGCCCCGCCGCCGACGGCGACGCGACCGATGTTCACCCGGTTACTCACCCGCCGTTTCACCGGTCGCCTCCTGCTGTGCCTGGGTTTCCGTTTTTTCAGGCTTAACCTCCGCTTCCGCGGATGTTTCCGCCGGCGCGGATTCCGCCGTATCGCCCTCCAGTTCGCCCGTTGCACGGTGTATCCTGATCTCCAGCGCGTCCGACCAGCGCGGCGGAAGCATCTTCTTCACGTCGAAGAACGATACGACCGCCATGAACCCGATCAGGACGACCATGAAGAAATACGTGACCGGCTGGACCAGCTTCGTCGGGACCGGACGCCGGATCGCCATTTCGATCAGCGCGATCATGATGTGTCCGCCGTCCAGCACGGGGATCGGCAGCAGGTTGAAGAGTCCGAGCGAGAAGCTGATCATCACGACCAGGTACAGCCCCTGCATGAAGGAGCCGCTGAACGTCTTGATCATGTAGCGGCCGATTCCGAGCGGACCGGAGAGGTGCTGGACGCCGATCGTGGTGTAGCCGGTGTCCTGGCCGACCTTGCTCTGGATCGTATGGCCGAGGCTCTTCAGCGTGCGCTTCGTCATTTTCAGGACGTTGCAGAACTGTTTCCACGGCGTCGGATGTTCGATGCGATAGAAGCTCACGCCGATCTCGTGCGGGACGACGATGCGGGGCGTGATTCTGATTTCCATCGGCTCATGCGAACCGGCGCGCTTCACCGCCAGCGTAATCTCCTTGCCGTGCAGCCCGCCGCTGGCGTCGGTTTCGACGCCTTTCTCCGCGACAAGCTCGGAGAACTTCGCGGGGTCGTCCTTCAGGGATTCGCCGTTGAACGCCGTAATCACATCGCCGGGCTTCAGGACATTCGCCGCGGGCAGTCCGGGGATGGTCGCATCCACCTCGCAGATGTCGTTCGCGGTCGAGAAATAGATTCCGATCTGCGGACGCGGCTTCCCGGGGAGCGGGACAGGCGTCACGGGTATCTCAAGCTGTTCCCCGCCCCGGTCCACGGTCAGATTCAGCGTCTTCCCGTCCGAGAACGTGATGATGTTGATCAGCTCGTCGACGCCGTAGACGGGCTTGCCGTCGACCGCGGTCACGCGATCCTCCGCCCGGATTCCGGCTTTTTCCGCGGGCGAATCACCGGACGGCGAGACATAGACGTGCAACTCGGGCTGGAAGAACGGCATCATGACCTTTTCGCCGGGCATGAGCTTGTCGTTCGGCTCCGGCATGTAGGAAATCTCGGATGTCTTGCCGTCGCGGACGATCTCCAGCGTCACCTGCTTCACGTTGTCGTCGTTCAGCATGATCCGCTGCGCGAAATCGTTCCAGCTCAGCTCAAATGCGCTCCCGTTCAATTTCACGATGCGGTCGCCCTCGCGCAGTCCGGCGCGGTACTCGGGGCAGTCCACCGGGATGGTCCGCACGGTGAACTCCGTGTAGCGGTCCGTATCCGGCTGCGGCATGCCCTCCATCCAGATTACGACGCCCAGCAGAAACCCGAATATGATATTGAACAACGGACCGGCGAACGCGGTCGCGATGCGCTTCCACGGTTCGGCGTGCGGCAGCGGATTGCCCGCGCTGTCGGTGACTTCGTCGCTGGTGGAGTCGATCTGCGGAAGCTCCACGTAGCCGCCGCACGGGATGCAGCCGATGCGATACTCCACGCCGTCGATCTTCTTTCCCCAGATCTTCTTGAATCCGACCGAGAACGCCTCAATGTGGAGGCCGCAGAACCGCGCGACGATAAAATGCCCGAACTCGTGCACAATGATGCACAGTCCGAAGAAGATCACCATCAGCACGACCGACGCGATCAGGATCAGTGTTTCCATATCTTCAGAATCTCCTTTTCAATTTCAATTCATTTCATTTTGAACCCGGCAGGACGATCCTGCGGGCATAGTCGCGCGCCCGGGCATCCGCCTCCAGGACCTCGTCCAGCGTCCCGTCGCCGCACCGTCCCAGCGCGTCCATGGTCCGCTCCACGATTCTCCAGATGTCCGTAAAACGAATGGTCCCTGCGCGGAACCGTTCAAAAGCTATTTCATTCGCCGCATTCAGGATCGCGGGCAGCGCGCCGC
Source organism: uncultured bacterium (assembly GCA_902802585.1). Classification (GTDB taxonomy): domain Bacteria; phylum Verrucomicrobiota; class Lentisphaeria; order Victivallales; family UBA1829; genus UBA1732. The sequence goes on along the minus strand of CADCMR010000019.1, from coordinate 33,891 downwards.
CCGCTTCGAGCGCGGCGCGTGCGAATCCGAGCGACGGGAACCGCGTTTCGTCGGGGCGCTCGAACGTGAGCGTCGCGATCTCCGCCAGGTCGAGCGCGGGCAGGTTCGACGCGATATGCTCCGGCCAGGTCAGCGCGTACTGGATGGGAAACCGCATATCCGGCTGGCTCATCTGCGCCAACAGCGCGCCGTCGCGGAACCGGACGAGCGAATGCACGATGCTCTGCGGATGGACCAGCACCTCGATGCGCGGTCCCTCCACGTCGAAGAGCCACCGCGCCTCGATCATCTCCAGCGCCTTGTTCATCAGCGACGCGGAGTCGACGGTCACTTTCGGTCCCATCGACCACGTCGGATGCGCCAGCGCCTGTTCCCACGTCATCTGGTCCATCTCGGACACGGGCGTCCTGCGGAACGGTCCGCCGCTGGCGGTCAAAATGAGATGCGCGACCTCGGACGGACGGCGCCCCTCGAGGCACTGGAAAAGTGCGCTGTGTTCGCTGTCCACGGGCAGGATGCGGGCGCTGAATTTCTTCGCCTCGTCCGTAACCAGGCGGCCCGCCATGACCATGACCTCCTTGCTGGCGAGCGCGATCGTCTTGCGCGCGCGGATTGCCGAAAGAGTCGGGAAAAGACCGCCCGTGCCCACGATGGCGCACAGCACAGTCGTGATCTCCGGCGCGGCGACCGCTTCGCAGAGGGCTTCACGCCCGGAAATGACCTTGCATCCGGCGGGGACCGCCGCACGAAGATCGTCGAGGTGTGCTGCGTCTTCCAAGCAGACGCAGCCGGGATGGAACTCGCGCGCCTGTTCCGCCAGAAGCTCCCAGTTCCGCCCGGCGGCGAGCAGGGAGACGTGGATGCGGTCCGGCAGGGCGCGTGCGACCGCGAGGGCGCTTTTTCCGATGGACCCGGTGGATCCGAGCAAGGCAAGGTTGCAGAAGCTCATTCGTCGCCCTCCCCGTTCGGATTCGACGTCACGGAGTATTCCCACGGATGGGACAGCAGGAACGTCGCTGGACCGTCGTTTTCGAGCGAGACGAGCATGTCCGCGCCGAACCGTCCGGTCGCCACCTGCCCGACGCCCTCGGCTTTCAGGCGTTCCGCGAAATACTCGTAAAGTTCGTTGGCAGCCGCCGGATCACCCGCCAGGTCGAATCCGGGGCGGCGTCCCTTGCGGCAGTCGGCGTAAAGCGTGAACTGCGACACCACAAGCGCGTCCCCGCCGATGTCAAGCAGGGACTTGTTCATCTTTCCGGCGTCGTCCTCGAAGATGCGAAGTCCGGCGGCCTTTTTCGCGAGCCAGTCGGCGTCGGCGCGCGCGTCGCCGTGCGTGACACCCACGAAGAGCAGCACGCCGTGCCCGATCTCGCCGACGGTCTCGCCCGCCACGGCCACGGACGCCCTGCGCACACGCTGAAGCAGCACTCTCATGCGTCGTTTCCGGTTATCCTGTTCCGTTTAAGTTCAGATCTTCGCCAGCGCCTGCTCGAAATCCGCCTTGATGTCGTCGATGTTCTCGATGCCGACGGACAGGCGGATGAGGTCCGGGGGCACACCCGCCGCCGCGAGCTGTTCGTCGGAGAGCTGGCGGTGGGTCATGCTGGCGGGATGCAGCACCATGGTGCGGACATCCGCCACATGGACCACGATGGACGCGAGCTTGAGGGAGTCAATCGCGCGCACGCTGGCCTCCTTGCCGCCGACCGCGCCGAAGCAGAGCACGCCGCTGGCGGCGCGCAGGTACTTCTTGCAGCGTTCATGCTCGGGGCTGTCCTCGAGACCGGGGTAGTTGACCCACGCGACCTTCGGGTGCGCCTTCAGGAACTTCGCCATTTCGAGCGCGTTCGAGCTGTGGCGGTCCATGCGGAGCGCGAGCGTCTGCATACCGAGGCTGATGAGGAAGGCGTTCATGGGCGGCAGGATCGCACCGGTGTCGCGGACCCACTGCACACGGAGCTTGGTGGAGAACGGCGCGGCGGGGAAGTCCTTCGTATAGATCAGACCGTGGTAGCTCACGTCCGGCTCGGTGAATTCGGGGAAGTTGCCGTTCTTCCAGTCGAAGTCGCCCTTCTCCACGATCACGCCGCCGATGCTCGTCTGGTGGCCGTCGAGGTACTTCGTGGCGGAGTGCGTCACGATGTCCGCGCCGAAATCGAACGGGCGACACAGGTAGGGAGTGGCGAACGTGTTGTCGACGATCAGGGGCACGCCGAGGCGTTTCGCCGCTTCGGAGTACGCCTCGAAATTCAGCACGCACACGCTCGGGTTCGTCAGAGTCTCGGCGAAGAGCGCGCGGGTGTTCGGGCGCGCCGCCGCCACGATCTCGTCCGCGGTGGCGTCGTGTGGGACCATGGTCACCTCCACGCCCATGCGCTTCAGCGTCATGGTGAAGAGCGTCACGGTGCCGCCGTAGAGGGCGGCGCTGGCGAGGACATGCCCGCCGCAGGGGCAGACGTTCATGATCGCGAGCATATTCGCGGTCTGGCCCGCGGTCACGCCCACGGCAGCCACGCCGCCTTCCATCTCGGCGATCTTCGTCTCGAACGCCGCCACGGTCGGGTTCGCGAGGCGCGAATAGAAGAATCCGTCCGCCTTCAGGTCGAAAAGGTCGGCGACGCTCTGCGCGTCGCTGTATTTGTATGCCGTGCTGTGGAAGATCGGAAGCTGGCAGGGTTCGCCGTTCTTCGGGGTCCAGCCGCAATGGACGGCCTGGGTTTCGGGTTTCCAGTTCTTGGAATTCATGGTGCGCTCCTTGTTTTGCAGAATATACGTTAATCTAAAAACAACATCCCATACAATACCATGCTTTCCCCCGTTTTTCAACTCATTTCCGCAAGTTCTCCCCGTTTTTTATCAAAAAAATCCCCCGCCGTCCGGGAAAACGGCGAGGGCACACTGCAAGCAGTGTCGAGCAGTGCGCGGCTTTCGCTCGCGCACAGAGAATTACACACCTGTATACTTCAGGTCCGGCTTGCGCGCGGCGAGCGTCTCGTCGAGACGGCGCACCGGGGTGGTGACGGGCGCGGCATGCAGGGATTCCGGGTCGTTTTCGGCAGCACGCGCGATGTCCTTCATCGCCTCAATGAACGCGTCGAGCACTTCCTTGGACTCGGTCTCGGTCGGCTCGATCATGATCGCCTCCGGGACGATGAGCGGGAAGTAGATCGTAGGCGGATGGAATCCGCGGTCGATCAGCCCCTTCGCGATGTCGAGCGTGTGGACGCTGTTCGCGTCGAGCTGGCGTTTGCCGGAGAGGACGCATTCGTGCATGCAGGGGCGCTTGTACTTGCGGTCGTAGAACGCTTCGAGCTGCGAAGCCACGTAGTTGGCGTTGATCACGGCGTTTTCGCTGACGCGTCTGAGGCCTTCGCGTCCGAGCGTGAGCAGATAGGCGTAGGCGCGCAGGATCACGCCGAAGTTACCGTAGAACGGAGCGATGTAGCCGATGGATTCCGGGTAGTTGTACTCCAGGCAGCAGATGCCGTCAGAACGCCGGATCACGCGGGACGTGGGCAGGTACGGCACGAGGCTGATGGAGACGCCGACCGGACCGGAGCCGGGTCCGCCGCCGCCATGGGGCGTGGAGAATGTCTTGTGCAGGTTCACGTGCATCACGTCGAACCCGATGTCGCCGGGGCGGACACGGCCGACGATGGCGTTGAAGTTCGCGCCGTCGCAATAGCAGAGGCCGCCCGCCTGGTGCACGAGCCTGCAGATCTCGGAGACGTTCGGATCGAAGAGACCGAGCGTGTTCGGGCAGGTCAGCATGATGCCCGCCACTTCGGGCGACAGCATCGACTTCAGCGCATCCAGGTCCACGTTGCCGTCCGCATCGCTGGGCACGACTTTTGTCGTGAACCCCGCCACGGTGGCGCTCGCGGGATTCGTGCCGTGCGCGGCGTCCGGGATCAGCATGTACTTGCGGGCGGTATCGCGGCGGGCGCGATGGTAGGCGGCGATCAGCATGCAGCCGGTGAGTTCGCCGTGGGCGCCCGCCATAGGCTGCATGGTCATCTGGGAGAATCCGAGGAGTTCGGCGAGCATGCGCTCGGTCTCGTGGAGCACGATCAGCGCGCCCTGGACCAGCACGCCGCCGCGGCGGAGCTGGGGCAGAAGCGGATGCAGGTCGGCGAATCCAGCGAGGCGCACCACTTTCTCATGGAACTTCGGATTGTATTTCATGGTGCAGGACCCGAGCGGGTAGAAATTGGTGTCCACGCTCATGTTCATCCGGCTGAGTTCGGTGAAATGGCGCACGACCTCAAGTTCGGAGGCTTCGGGCAGGGCCGCGGGTTCTGCGCGGCGGAGGGCGGCGGGGACCGCGGACGCGGCGGGGACGTCGCACTTCGGGAGGACGACGCCGGTACGGCCGGCGCGGCCGGTTTCATAGATCAGTTTCATATCAGCGCCTCCATCGCGTTTGCGAGCGCCTTGATCTCCTCGCGGGTGCGCTTCTCGGTCACGGCCACGAGGATCTGGTTCTTGCGTTCGGGGTAATAACGTCCGAGCGGGAATCCGGCGGCGAAGCCCTTGTCGATGAGCTTTCCGACCAGTTCCGCGCAGTCGAGCGGAGTCTCAATCACGAATTCGTTGAAGAACGCGCCGGATCCGACCGCGGACACGCCGTCGATCGCGAGGAGCTGTTCGCGGGCGTATACCGCCTTCGACATGCAGAGCTCGCCGACCTGCCGGAATCCGTTCTTTCCGCAGAGGGAGAGGTAGATCAGGGCGTTCAGCGCGCACAGGCTCTCATTAGAGCAGATGTTGCTGGTGGCGTGTTCGCGGCGGATGTGCTGCTCGCGGGTCTGGAGCGTCAGCACGTAGCCGGTCTTTCCGTTCAGGTCCACGGTTCGGCCGACCACGCGACCGGGCATCTTGCGCATGTATTTGGACTTGACCGCCATGAACCCGAGGTACGGACCGCCGAAGCTCAGCGGAATGCCGAGGCTCTGACCCTCGCCGGTCACGATGTCGAATCCCATCTCGCCGGGCGTCTTCAGGCAGCCGAGCGCCACGGGGTACGTCGAGCAGACCGCGAGCGCGCCTTTCGCCTGCGCGGCGGCGGCGATTCCGGACAGGTCCTCGACCTCGCCGAAGAAGTTCGGATACTGCACGATCACGCACGCGGTGCGGTCGGTGACCGCGGCGGTCACGGCGTCCAGGTTGGAATCCGTGCCGCGTCCGTCCGGGATTTCGATGCGCTCCAGGTCCAGGTTCCGGCAGTAGCATTCGATCATGCGGCGGAAGATGGGGGAGACGGCGGCGGAGATCACGATCTGGCGGCGTCCGGTGATGTGCGCCGCCATCATCATCGCCTCGAAAAGGGCGGTGCCGCCGTCGTAGAGGCTGGCGTTGGAGACTTCCATGCCGGTCAGGCGGCAGATTGCGGTCTGGTATTCGTAGATCGCCTGGAGCGTGCCCTGGGAGGCTTCCGGCTGGTACGGGGTGTAGGCGGTGTAGAACTCGCCGCGCGCGGCGATGGCGTCGGCGGCCGCCGGGATGATGTGGTCGTAGTAGCCGCCGCCCACGAAATTGATCAGGTGCGTGGCGTTCTTTTCGGCGAGGCCGGAAAGATACGACATGACCTCGAACTCGGATTTGCCTTCGGGGATGCCGTCGAGCGAGGGCGCGGGGAACTTCACCCCCGCCTTCTCCCACATTTCCTCGACGGACGCAAATCCCGCCGCGGCGAGCATTTCGGCCCGGTCGGCGTCGGTATTCGGGATGTAAGGCATAGTTGTCGCCTTTCTGCTGTTGAACAGGAAAAGAGCGGATCAGAGGGATTCGACAAACTTGGCGTAGGCGTCGGCGTCCATCAGGCCGCCGAGACCGGACGCGTCCACGCCTTCGAGCTTGCAGATCCAGGTGTTTTCCGGATCGGCGTTGAGCGCGGCGGGATCGGCTTCGAGTTCGGCGTTGCCTTCGCCAACGGTGCCCGCGACGGGCGCGTAGACGTCGGAGACGGCTTTCACGGACTCGACCGTGCAGAGGACTTCGCCCGCCGAGACGGCTTTGCCGGGCGCCGGGATTTCGACATAGGTGATGTCGCCGAGGGAATCTGCGGCGTATTTGGAGATGCCGAGCTTGGCAGTGGTTCCGTCGAGTTCGATCCATTCGTGCGTTTCAGCGTAGTATTTCGCCATGGTTTTCTCCTGAAAATGGGTTGTATGGTTGTAAACAGGTTATTTGTATGAACGGGAAAGGTTATTATTTCGGGTTGGCGGTTCCGTGCGTCCAGAACGGCAGCGGCGCGAGCTTCGCCTTCACGACGGCGCGGTGCAATTCCACCTCGAACTCCGCGTCCGCGGGGAGCTCCGCCGAGGCGTCGAAATATGCCATCGCCACGGCGCACCCGAGCGAGGGCGCGAACGTGCCGGACGTGATCGTGCCGACCTGCGCGCCGTTGAGCAGGACCGGCGTCCCGGTATGGGCGGCGCGGCGGCCGTCCAGCACGAGTCCGCGCAGATGCTTTTTCGGCGGCACGGAACGGAGCGCGTCGGAACCGATGAATTTGCGGTCGGACTTATCAAGCTTCAGCATCGCGCCGAATCCGGCTTCGACCGGTGTGGTCGTCTCGTCCATCTCGTCGCCGTACAGGGGATAGCCCATTTCGAGGCGGAGCGTGTCGCGCGCGCCGAGCCCGGCGGGCTTCACACCCGGACAGGCGAGGAGTTTCCGCCACACGTCGACCGCGTGCGCGGCATCGAAATACAGCTCGAACCCGAGCTCGCCGGTGTAACCGGTGCGGCTGACGAGCATGTCGAGTCCGAAGAGTTTGAACTTGCCCCAGTGGTAATACTTCGGCAGGGCGACGGCGTCCAGGCCAAGCGAGGTCAGCACCGCCATGGAATCCGGTCCCTGCAGGTCGAACTTCGCCATGGAGTCGGAGAGGTTTTCCAGTTTCACGGACACGGGAAGGCGTTTGCGGAGCTCGGCGAAATCGACCGCGATCCGTGCCGCGTTCACCACGATGAAGAATTCCTCCGCGCCCATCCGGTACACGATCAGGTCGTCGATCACGCCGCCTGCCTCGTTCAGCAGGAAATTGTAGCGACAGACGCCGTCCTTCTGGTCCGCCACGGAACGCGCCAGCGCGGCGTCGAGCGCCTCCGCCACGCCGGGTCCGGCGGCGGTGAACTCGCCCATGTGGCAGATGTCAAACAGTGAGACGTGTTCCCGCGTGTATTTGTGTTCGGCGAGGATGCCGTCCTTGTACTGGACCGGCATAAACCAGCCGGCGAATGGGACCATGCGCGCGCCGAGCGTGACGTGTTCGTCTGCCAACGGGGTTTTCAGGAGAGTTTCATCCATGGGAAGCGCCTTTCTGAAGCGGAAACCGGATAAGACAGGGAAAGACACCCGTTTCCGCCGTTTTGTTGTCGAAAAAAACTTATCAAAATAATATAGACTCGAAACGGTTTGAAATCAAGACCGACGAAACGGAAAACAGGGTTTTTCCCGACGCCATCCCCGGCGCCGGCTCCGGACAGAAATCCCCCATTATTAAAAAAGGTGCTGAAAACGATTTGACTTTCCTCCGAATCCTATTATATTTCTGTCATGCAAAGAATCATCCCCCCACAACAGAATATCCCGCGGGAAAGCGGACAGGACGATATGTCGGACAGACGGACAGACTGCATGGAAAGGCCCTATGTCATCCGGAGGCTGGGCATGGACGCGCTGGCGGACGTGCTGATCGATGAAATCATAGCGGAATCCCGGGAAAGCGATCTCTTCCGCAAGACAAGAATCATCGTGCCGAACCGGAGCATCCAACGATACCTTTTCCTCCGTTTCGCGCATCGGCACGGCATTGCCGCGCAACTTGAGTTTCCCCCGCTCATGTCTGTCTTCCGGCGGTTTCTGCCGCGCCCCGACGGTCCGGATGCCCCCTCTTCCGGCGGGCTGAGAATCAACGAAAAGACGATCGGCTGGCGCATTTACCGGATCCTGCGGACCCCGGACGCGGAAAAGCTGTTTCCCGAGCTGACCCGGTGGATTAACGGGGATTCCAAACGACTGTATGACCTGTCCCGGCAGCTCGGCGGACTTTACGACAAGTATCTGCTCTACCGTCCGTGGTGGATCAACGCATGGGAATCGGGAACGATGCCCGACGATCTGAACGATGAACCGGCGGCGCACTGGCAGGGCGAGCTGTGGAGGCTCGTCGCGGGACAGGACTGGATCGGCAATCATTTCGCCGCGATCTATGAAAAGCTCGTGCCGCGCGCCGTACGGGATGACACCTTGCGCCCCACGTCTGACACCGAAGATCAAATGCCCGGCGTTTCCTGTGCCGGGGATGCCGGGCACTCCGGTGAAACCATCCGGATTTTCGGATTTTCACAGCTGGCGCCCGCCGTGCTTCAATGTCTGGAACAGTTTTGCCGGTACGGCATGACAGTCAAGCTTTACCACCTTGTGCCGAGCGGGGAGTTCTACGAGGACTGCAAAACGCACAAGGAAGAGTTGCGCGAGTTTTTGAAGAACTATTTCCGGGAAGGACAGGAGCCGAACCGGATCCAGGACGGGCTGAAGGGCCTGTATTTCCAGCACAATCCGCTGCTGGCGTCCTTCGCGATGCAGAACCGCGTGCTGCTGAACAGGACCGGCGAATGGATCGACGATACGGATTTCGGGTATGACGGGGAACAGACGGTCGACGAAGGAACGATCCTGCACAGATTGCAGAAACGGATCCGGGAAGACCTGAAACCAGCCGCGCTCCAGCCGGAGAAACGGAAAAAAGGATGCGGATGCCGTTCGGTCCAGATCCGCAACTGCTACTCGGCGTTCCGCGAGGTGGAGGCGGCATACAATTTCGTCCTGCATTGCCTGGACGAGGACCATGACCTGCAGGGGAAGGACATTTTCATCATGTCCCCGTCCCCGGCCGACTACGCCCCGCTGGTGGACGCGGTATTCAACCATTCGGACAGCACGATGCGGCTCGGCGTATCCATCGCAGACCAGCCGCGGACGGAACGCCTCCCGGAGTACACTTCGCTGATGAAGGCGCTGGCGCTTTTCAAGGGCGATTTTACCGCGACGGAAATCTTCAGCATTCTTCAGGACCAGGCGATTCAGAAGCAATGGGGTTTCGCCCCGGACGACTGCCAGTACTGCCTGAACCGGGCGATGAAGGCGGGCATCCGCTGGGGCTGGGACGCCGCGGACCACGGGCGTTCCGGCGGAAAAGCGTTCCCCGAAAACAGCTGGCAGGCGGGATTCGACCGCATGCTGCTCGACTATGCGATGGACGCGGATCCCCTGGTCCCGTATCAGATCAACGAGAACGAAACGCTCTTCCCCGTGCCGGGATTCGAGGGCGGACGGGCGGACCTGCTGGGCAGATTCGCCAGCTTGGTTTCCAAGCTTCACGAGATCGCGCAGACCATGCGCGGATGGGAGAGGAACGGCGTGCCGTTCCGGGAATGGGAGCCGAAGCTCTCCGCCTGGGCGGGATACCTGTTCGGCGGCGACTCCGAACTGAAAAAAACGCTGGCGGGCGTCCTGAGCATCTGGCAGAAGGAACTGAAAGAGGCGGATACGGAGGACGTCCCGCTGACCGGCGGAATCGTGCTCGCATATCTGCAGGACAAACACGCGAAGCCGGAAGACAACACCATGGGGTTCATGCGCGGGAAGATCACCTTCTGCGGTCTGCGCCCCATGCGGAGCATCCCCGCCGACATGATCCTGCTGCTCGGCATGAACCACAGGGCATTCCCGGAAGAGGACGACGCCATGGAGTTCGACATCATGCGGCAATACCGGAAGAACGGGAAAGTCATAGTCGGACGCGAACCGGGCGATCCGCTCAGACGCGACGAATCGCGCCAGCTCTTCCTGGACACGATCATGGCGGCGCGCAAGTATCTTTACATCAGCTATATCGGACGGGACATCCATGACCGCAAGGAGAAGCCGCCGTCCGTCTGCGTGGACGAACTCGGGAACTATCTGACGCAGGAATTCGGAAAGAACAGCTTTATCGAGTTGAAGGAGCCGCTGCACGCCTTTTCGCCGGAGCTGTTCGCCGACGGCGCCGCGAACCAGTCGTTCTCCGCGAAAATGAGGGATGCGGCGGTCCAGGTCGCCGCGTCCGGGAACGCGGGCATGTCCGGGCGTTCCGGCTCGGAGGACAGCGAAGGAGAAAAACCGTTGTTTGACATTCGCGGCGGGATCCGTCCCGACGACCATACGCGGCAGGATCCGCCCTGCCCGCGCATTGAGCTGGAGGATTTGAGACGGTTCTTCTCCAACCCGGCGGACCGTTTTGTCCGGAACAGGCTCGATGCGAATATGTCCGTGCAGGAGACAACCTCGCCGGAGGATTCGGAACCGTTTGAAAGCAGCCTGGACTGGGACACGAAAGACGAACTCCTCCGCCTGTACCTGGAATCCGCGGACCGGGACGCGCTGAAACGGGATTCCCTGCGGAGGCTGAAAGCGGACGGAAGCGTGCCTCTTACGCAGAACATGGACGACTGGACCGAATGGTCGGACATTGCCGCAATCGCGCAGGCAATGGAGTCCGCCGCACAGGACATGTCCGGACACGTGATTCCCGCCGGAGAAATGGATTTCGAGTACGCCGCTGATGACCTCGGCGAGCTCGCCGGGCTTGTCTACGACACCGTCCCGGACGGCGTATTCCGGACCGCGCTGATCCTGCCGGACCTGAAGGCGTACCGGTCCGCGGACGGCAATGCGCCCTACGTCCGGATGGCATGGAGCTTCGGGAACATCTCCGGGGCGCAGCTGATCGCGCCGACACTGGACCATATCCGCGCAAACCTCATAACCGCAACGGAATCAAGATTCCTGTACTTTAACAGCAAACACGTCATAGAAGTCGCGAAAGCGGATGCGATGGAACCGGACGAGGCAAAAAAAGACATGAAGCGGTTCCTGTGCCTGTATCATGCCGGGATGTGGAAGCCGCTTCCATTCTTCCCCAATGCATCATACGCATATTTCGGGGCGGAAGACGGGAAAAAGGCGCAGGCGGCGGAAACAGGCTGGCACGGCGGCTGGAACGGCAAGGGCGACGCTGACAAATTCGGCAATTACTTTGGGACAAGTCTGCGGATCAGTGATTGTTTCAAGGGGCTCGCGGGAGCCTTCTTCGGTTCCGCCGTCTTCCATAGCGTCTCCCAGGCGGAAAGGAAAAAGAAAAAATGAAAGTCTGCGACATTTCCGAGTATCCGCTTGATTTCGGGGAAATCCCGCCTCGTTCCGACGCCTCCGGCGCCACGCGAAAAGGACACAGGTACCTGATCGAGGCCAGCGCCGGAACGGGCAAGACCTACACGATCACGCATCTGATCCTGCGGCTGGTCCAGGACGGAGTCCCCGTACAGAAGATCCTTGTGACGACTTTTTCCAAGGCGGCGGCAGATGAACTGAAAGCCCGCATCCTGAAGCTGCTGAACGAGGAACTGAACAAATGTGTTCCCGGCGAAGAAGCAGAATCCGCCCCCCGGAATCCGGATCTTTGCCAGGATATCGACCTGCAGAAAAAACGGATCCTGCTGCAGCTTGCCGTCAGTTCCATCGACGAAATGACGATCAGCACGATCCACGGGTTCTGCCAGAAGATGCTCCGGGAGTACACTCTGAAATCCGGCAACGGGTTTGAAACCGAGCTCGTCCCGGACGAATCCGAATACAGGGACCGCCTCGTTCGCGCGTTCTGCCGGAGCCGTTTCTACGGCGACGAATCCCAGCACCCGGGACAGTTCCAGACGCTTCGGGATGCGGCGGCATTCGCATCGGCGCAGGTCGACCGGGACAGCGCCGACGGCGAGAAGCTGAACGAACAGCAAACGCTGAACCGTGACGTCTACCGCTTTGTCAGGAAGAACATTCAGGACGCGAAAGACAAGGACGGCGTGATGTCGTACGATGATATCATCCGGACTTTCGACGCGGCGCTCCAGAAGGACGACCGGCTGGCGGAATCAATCCGGGCACGCTATCTGGCGGTTTTCGTGGACGAGTTCCAGGACACGGACCGGCTGCAGTACCGCATTTTCGACAGGTGCTTCCCCAAAGGCTGCCGCAACATCTTCTACATGATCGGAGACCCGAAACAGGCAATCTACGGGTTCCGGGGCGCCGACATCTACACTTATCTCCTGGCGAAAAACACCGCGGACGACCAGTTCACCCTGGTCAGGAATTTCAGAAGCTCGCCCGCCATGATCGAAGCCGTCAACCGGATGTTCAGCGACGGCGACCTGGAGGCGAAACACCAGACCGACGGCGTGTTTCTCCAGAAAGACATCCCGTTCATTTCGATCGCGGACAATCCGTCGGACGATTTCCCGGACAATCCCGGCGGCAGTCTCCGCCTCAGGCATTACCTCGGGAAAAAGGACGAATGCGCCGCCGCGATCACAGACGATGTGGTGCGAGAGATCAAGTACCTGCTGTCCGAAGATTGCACGATGCGTGTGACGGAAAAGCACGAAGACGAGGATGACGGAGGAAAGACCGTGCGGTATCTTCGCGCCTCCGACATCGCCATCCTGGTGCAGGAACACTACCAGGCCGAGCAATTCGTGAAGCTCCTGAACGCGGAGGGGATCGCCGCTTCCGCCTGCAAGTCCGGAAAAGTCTTCAGCACAAACGAAGCGAAGCTCCTGCTCCTCCTGCTCCGGTGTTTCCTGCATCCCGACGTAAAGCTCCTCCGCGGTCTGATGCTCTCCCCATTTTTCAGGTTCTCCCCCGACGACGTCATTTCCGACGCCGCCGGCCTCGAAACCCACCTGAAACAGATGGCGGGATACGGAAGCGTCTGGGCGCAGTCCGGGCTTCCGGCGGCGTTCCTGCGGTTCCTGGACACGCCTGTCCTGAAGGACAGCCCATCCCCTCGCGCAAGAATCCTTTCCGAGTTCAACGGAGAACGTGTCATCACGAATTTCATTCAGCTGATGGAGCTGCTTTACCAGAAGGAATCGAACGACCATCTTCCGCCGGAGGACCTGCTGAACGCGCTGGACCTGACCATCCGAGGCAAAATGGAAAGCGGCGCCCCCGGCGACACCGAGGACAACCCCGACCAGCTGCGCCTCGACCGCGATTCCGCCTCCGTGCAGATCCTGACCATGTTCGCCGCGAAGGGGCTGGAATTCCCGGTCGTCTTCGTCCCGTTCCCAGCGAGGACCGACTGGGGGCACATCCATCGGGGCGGCATCGCATGCAGGGTCAACACCGCCGCGCTGGACGCCGAAACGCCCGAGATCATCCTGGATTTCGGAAACGGCGACGACAGCAAGACCGTCGTACGTCAGGAAGAGATCCGGAACACTCTGCGCCTGCTCTATGTGGCGCTCACGCGGGCGTCCCTCGCGACCTACCTCTACACGCAGCAGCTGCCGGAGCCAAACGGCAAAGCCATCAACTTCACGAACTCCGCGCAGGGCGTCCTCATGACCTCGCACCGGCAATCGGTGGATTCCCCGGGGAAAACCGTCGTGGAGGATCTTTGGGATACCGGCTACTTCTCCGGGACGCGGGACATCCTGCCGCGGAAGCTCGCCGACTGGTGGAACGACCTGGACGACCGCGAAACCGGAAACGACGCCGCGTTCCGCGTCATACGGAACGGCGTCTTCGAGCGGCATTTCGGGAAACGGAGCGTCCTCGGACCGCTCCGGACGGAAGACGCCCCGGAGAATCTGAACGCGGCGGTATTCACAGGCAAAATACAGGACAAATGGGGCATCCTGAGCTTCTCCGCTTTCCACAGCATCCTGAACGGACTCACCGACGTGGAAAAAGAAACGCCAGCCGACCTCGACGAACAGAACGACACGCTTGCGGACGAAGCCGGATTCGAGACCTCAGCCGTCTCCGGCGACGCCCCTGTTTCCTCCGGGGACTTCAATCTCTTCCGCGCTTTCCCGCGCGGAACGACGGTCGGCAGCATGACGCACAGGCTGCTGGAATATCTGGCGGGACGTTTCAACCTCTTCGCCTCCGGCGGGAAAGACGATCCGGCTGACAACACATTCATCCAGGACAGAATCGCGGACGTCTTCCGCGAATTCGGCTACTCCGAGAGCGAAACCCTGAAAAAACAACTGCTCGACGGAATCGCACGTACCCTTCAGATCCCTCTGCCGAAACGGCCCGACGGCAGCGGCATCGGCATTTCCCTGTCGGAAATCCGCCAGAACAGAATGGTCCCGGAAATGGAGTTCTATCTGGATGCTCCAGACAGCCTCGATCTGGAACAGATCCTTTCCATCCTGGCGGATACCGCCTCCGCCCAGGCACGGGCGCTTGTCAGCCGGGAGAAAGTCCCCCTTGACAGAAACGGCGTCCTGAACGGCATCATCGACCTGGTTTTCGAGCACGGCGGCAAATACTATGTCGTGGACTGGAAAACGAACTGGCTGGGCGACGCCGATGCGGATTACGCGCCCGGCCGCATCCGCGCCGCGATGGGGAAAGCCGGTTATGTCCTGCAATCCTACCTCTATGCCGCCGCACTCTGCAGGTTCCTCCGCCAGCGCGGCATGGATTACAGTTCGTTCGGCGGCGTCTATTACATCTTCCCACGCGGACTCGCCCGCGGGACGGAAAACGGCATCTGGTTCGACGTGCCGCCGCGCAAATGCCTCGAAAAGCTCCTGTCGCTTTTCAAAAAGGAAACGGCAAATGACAGTATTTGACTATCTGAACATGCTCCGGGGACGCGGAGCCCTCGCGGACATCGACGTCGTTTTCGCGCAGTTCGTCGCCAGAAACGCCGTACGGAATCCCGCATTGACGCTTCTTGCCGCGCTGGTCTCCAACGCCGCATCCACGCAGAGGGAAATCGCGCTTCCGGCGGAAAGGATCGGCACACGGGAGGCGCTCGCCGGATATTTGAGGAGCTTGTCCCCGGCAAAGGACGAGGAAGACCTCCACGCGCCGCGGGAATCCGGCGCGATGCCGGATCCGGATTCCATCACCGGTTTGGACGACTGGCCGCCGGATCCAGATGCGTTCCCTCACCTGTTCCGGGCGTATCGCCCCGAATCGGGCGAACCGTTCCAGCCGGCGCCGCTGATCCTCGCAAACGGGCTTTTTTACCTCGGCCGGGCGTTCCAGAACGAACTCTTCCTGCGGGATTATCTGATGTCAAAAACGAGGACCGACCGCCCTGCGGAATCCATCCCGTTTGAAACAGTCACCCGGCTTCAGCTGGGCGATGAACAGAAATCCGCTGTCGCCGCCGCGGTCAACGCCGATTTCATTGTCGTCAGCGGCGGTCCCGGAACCGGCAAGACGACCATCGTATCCGTGATCCTCGCGCGCAAGGACGAGAGCCCGTCCGACATCATCCTGTGCGCGCCGACCGGGAAGGCGCAGATGCGCATGAAACAGGCGCTGGACCAGCAGCTGGAGAATCTGTGCGATGAAAAACGCCGCGGGGAACTCGGACAGATCCAGTCCTCCACCATCCATCGCCTGCTCTCGTGGGACCGGAAGGCGGGGACATTCCGTTACAACCGGAAGAACCCGCTCCGCTACAAACTCTTCATCGTCGACGAATGCTCCATGATCCCGCAATGGCTCATGGTCGCACTCCTGCAGGCCGTCCCGGAGGACGCGAAAGTTATCCTGCTGGGCGACCGCTGCCAGCTGTCTTCCGTGGAGCCGGGTTCCGTCTTCGGCGATTTCTGCGGCATCCTGCGCGCCATGGCGCCCGGCAGCCTGGCGGAACTGAACAAAAGCCGCCGGTTCCCGCAAGGCGGCGAAATCTGCACCATGAAGGACGCGATCAACGCCGGACAGGCGGAAACGGCATGGGATTTCATGACACAGCCCGGACGGGAAGCAGTCGTCTCCCTCGGGCTTCCGCCGAAAAACGAGCTCCGGCGGTTCCTGGAAAAGACTGTTTGCGGCGCCTGGTATTCGGAAAAGTCAGCCGCGGTCCGGTATTTCGACGAGGATTCCATCGACGACGCATGGAAGCGCTTCGAACAGTTCCGCATCCTGACGCCGTTCAACGTCGGTCCGTACGGCACGGACGCACTCAACAGGCATCTGCGGTCGATCTTCGGGTTCCCGGACGCCGGGTCGCCTGTCCCCGGCGAGATCTTCCTCGTCCTCAAAAACGACTATGGCACGAACGTCTTCAACGGCGACACGGGAATCCTGTGGTTCGCCGGCGAGGACGGACGCCCGCGCAGGCGTTCGGAGGGTACGGACCGCGTCCTGGTTTTCTTCCCCGATCCGGCGTCCGACGGCAAGTGGCGCGGAATCCCCCTGGAATCCCTGCCGCCGCATGATCCCGCTTACGCGTTCACTATCCACAAATCCCAGGGGAGCGACTACGAAAGGATCCTGATGTTCCTTCCCCCGATCAGCGAAGGCGGCAACTTTCTGGCGCGCGAAACCGTCTACACAGGCCTGACCCGCGCGAAAAAACAGGCCGTGATCGCCGCGGACCGCGATTCGTTCCGCAGCGCGGTCGAACACCACACCAACCGTATTTCCGGTCTGCCGATGCTCTGCGGACAGCCCCGGCAAACCATTTCAACCTGACCGTCCGCCCACGTTATCACCATGTCCACCCATTCCCCAAAATTCGGCTTCACCATGCTCGGCAGCGGCAGCAGCGGAAACGCTTCGGTCATCCACGGTCCGGAAGGCAATCTGCTCCTGGATGCCGGGTTCAGCGCGGCGGAGATGCGCCGCAGGATGAACCAGGCCAGCGTCGATTCCGCATCCATCCGCGCGATCCTGATCACCCACGCACACAACGACCATGTCAACAAATGCGGATGCGCCAGATTCGCAAACGAACTGGGCATCCCCGCCTACCTCGTTCCGGAAACCGCCCAGGATCTTCAGGAAAAAAACATCAACATCCCAGAAAAGACCATGCTGTTCGAACCGGGTTCCGTGTTCGACCTCTGCGGCGTTCATATCGAATCGTTCCGGGTTTCGCACGACGTGGCGGCCGTCGGATTCACGTTTTCCACCTCCGCGCACAAAATCGGCTACGCGACCGACCTCGGCTTTGTCTCCAGCCTGGCGAAAACCAGGCTCGGCGGCTGTGACCTCCTGATTCTGGAATCCAACTACGACCCGAAAACGCTGCGCGCGTCAAACCGACCGCTCCACCTCAAACGGCGCATCGCCAGCAACATCGGGCACCTCAGCAATGACGACGCCATGAAGGCATTGGAAGAACTCCTCGCGCCGAACACGAAGCATCTGATCCTCGCGCATATCAGCCAGCAGTGCAACGACTGTTCGCTGGTCGCCTGTCTGGCGGAAGCGCGCCTCGCGGAGCTTCACCGGCAGGACGTCGTATTCCGCACCGCCCGGCGGGACGCCCCGCTTGACACCATCCGCCTGGAGGATTGAGCGGACCTCCAACAGGACGCTTTTTCCGCGCCTCAACGGTTGTTGAAGGGATTCGGGATGTCCTGCTGGAAGAAGGGATCGTTGGGGTCGACGCGTCTCACGCCGCCGATCCCGCGCATGTTGGCAGGGGAAATCGGAGTCACGGGACGTCCGCCCCAGAGATCGCCCTGCGGCGGAGGCGGCGCGTCAATCATATCGTCCGGCGAACCGGCATACTGAACCATGACGCCCGAATCCCCGGGAACTTCCCCCGGCGGATACGGCGTGGCGCGTTTTGTCCGCGTCGCGTTGGGGTTGATGGCTCCGACCGCGCCGTCGAACCGCTCCGGTTCAGGACCGGGCTCCGCGTCATACGAAACGGAGACGGACGCGGCTTTTTCTTCCTGTCGCGCCGTGCGTTCCGCCGTGCGCCTTGCATGGCGTTCCCGGGCGGCAACGCCCCCCGTTTCGGATTCCTCAGCCCCGGCGGTCTCGACGGACAGCGCATTCACTTTCGGCGGGGCGAACTGAATAAGGATGAAGAGGATCAGCGGCAGGAGGATGAGAAGGAAGATCACGATGAAGACGATCTTCCTCAGTTTTTTTGATTCGGTCATGCGGACGACTCCGGTTTTGTTGTGGTTCCGCACCGTTCTGATGCGGTTGCTTTTCAAATTAGACGCTCAAACGCATCGAAAGCTTAGCGAAAAACCCGTTTTTTATCAAAAAAAGCGGACCCCCGGGTGAATCGAAAGACGGCGGAAAACTTTTTTTACAGGAATAAATCACTGGAAAGCAACAGATTCCACAGGAATAACGCCCGGCTTTTCCCGGACTTGGAATTCAGTCTTGCTCCCATAAAACAAAAAAGCCGAATCTCATGGATTCAGCAAAAAAATGGTGCTCGAGGGGAGATTTGAACTCCCACGGTTGCCCACTAGCACCTCAAGCTAGCGCGTCTGCCAATTCCGCCACCCGAGCATTCCAAGTAACTGGATTATGGGATATAATTTACATCCGGCGAGGTAAAAAGTCAAGTATGAATCGAAAAAAAAGCAAAAAAAGCCGAAAAAAATCTGTTTTGCACTTTCAGTTTTCATTTTTTGTGGTACATTATGGTTAGGTAACGCGCACGAATGGCGGACGCATGGCAAATGCGTCCGCGGGTTTCGCGTGTTTCCGCCGACACACAAACAATGCGTGTGAGGGCGACGACTGCGCCTTCATGCGCTGGACCATCCAATCAAATCACAGTCAAGGAGATTCCTCAGAATGGCAAACGTGCTTGAATCCATCCGCGCGAAAGCGAAGTCCCTGGGCAGAAAAGTCTGCCTGACCGAAAGCGACGACCCCCGCAACCTGAAAGCCGCCGAAAAGCTCGCGAAACTCGGCTATGTGAAACCCGTCCTGGTCGGCGATGAAGACGCCATCCGCAAGCTCGCCGCCGAAAACGGCGTGTGCCTCGACGGCGTCGAGGTCGTGGACGTGCTGAAGACCCCGAACCTGCAGAAGTACATCGACATCTGCGTCGAGATCCGCAAGAATAAGGGCCTGACCCCGAAACAGGCGCGCGAATGGCTGAAAGACACCTGCGTTTTCTCCGCCGCCATGGTCTGCGCCGGAGACGCCCACGGCTATGTGTCCGGCGGCGGCAACCCGAACGGCTACGCGCACAACACCGCCCAGAAGACGAAGCCCGCGCTCCAGCTCTTCAAGACCGCCAAGGGCAACCACATCGCCTCCGCGTTTTTCATCATGCAGCTCCCCGATCCGAAGTGGGGCTATGAAGGCGTCTTCTTCTACGCCGACTGCGGTCTGAACATCAATCCGACCGCCGACCAGCTCGCCGAGATCGCCGTCACCACCGCCAAGACGTTCCGCCAGTACACCGGACAGGAACCGAAGGTCGCCATGATCAGCTGCTCCTCCAAGGGCTCCGCGCACGACCCGATCATCGACAAGGTCGTCGAAGCCACCGCCAAGGCGAAGGAACTTGCCCCCGACCTGCTCATCGACGGCGAACTCCAGTTCGACGCCGCGATCATCCCCGACATCGCGAAGAAGAAAGCGCCGGGCTCCCCGGTCGCCGGTCAGGCGAACGTCCTCATCTTCCCCGATCTGAACTGCGGCAACACCATGTACAAGGCGACCGAACGCCTCGCCGGCGCCACCGCCATCGGACCGCTGATCCAGGGCCTCCGCCGCCCGTTCACCGACGTCTCCCGCGGCTGCTCCGTGGACGACATCGTGGACTGCGCCGCGGTCGCCGCCATCACCGAGTGGGCGGACTGATTCCGTCCAGTTCTCGTTCCATCTTTGGCGGGGCGTACCGAATTCAAACCGGACGCTCCGCCCCATCCCGCAAATCCTCCGCCCCCCGAACCAGGAGTTTCTTTCCCCGTGAGCTCGACACTCTACGCATACAAAAGCGGCAACTGCAACGGAATGCCGTACGCATCCATGGCGGCGCAACGCGGTTATCTGGTCGTCTACGACAACGGCAACTGCAACGGAATGCCGTTCTGGTCCATGAAGAAGTCCGCCCGCTGCTGCGAAGTCTACCCGAACGGCAACTGCAACGGTATGCCCGTCGGCTATTTCCGCTACGGCTCGCGCGGGACCGAGTTCTACCCGAACGGCAACGGGAACGGCTTCCCGGTCTATTACTTTGAGTTCAGAGGACGTACCATGTCCATCTACGACAACGGGAACGGAAACGGTTTCCCGAAGTGGTCGGCCCGCCTGAACGGACGGATCGCCGAGTTCTACCAGAACGGCAACTGCAACGGAATCCCGGAGCTGTCCGTGAAGGGCGCGGATGATTTGCGCGATGTGCTTGAATTCATGTTCTATCTTTTTATTTACGGCTTCCATGCCTGAACGGGCAGGAACCGCAACCATTTCAACCAACCTCAACGAAAGGTTTCAGCAATGAAGAAAAGCATCCTGTATGCCGCCGCGGCCACCGCCGTGTGCGCAACCCTGGTCGGCGTCCCCATGGCCGCCGATGCTCAGAACGCCCAGCCCGCGGCCGGCGCGAACAACGCCGCAAAACAGGTCGCCCGCAAGAAAGTGTTCCAAATCCATGTGATCCTCGACCAGACGTTCTCCGTGCAGGGCGGCAAAGGCAGCGCCACCATGATCCTCTTCCACGGCGACCTCGACACCACGTTCTTCAAGGGCGAGATCCAGCCCGGCGCGGTCGACACGCAGCGCAGCGGCGCGATTTCCGCACGTTACATCCTTCAGGGCACGGATGCCGACGGCACCCCGACCAAAATCTTCATCGACAACAGCCAGGTGAACGGCGTGCTGAAGCCGTACGTTCTGACCGACAATCCGAAACTCCGCTGGCTTGAAAAAACCGACTGGGAAGCCCGGATCGCCATGGGCGGCTTCGGCGGCTTCGGCGGCGGAATGGGCGGTTTCGGCGGCGGAATGCCCCCGATGGGCGGTTTCGGCGGCGGAATGGGCGGATTCCCCGGCTTCGGCGGCGGCGCTCCCGGCGCCGGTGCGGCTCCCGCAGGCGGCGCTCCTGCCGGCGGTATGGGCGGTATGCCCCCGATTGGCGGTTTCGGCGGCGGAATGGGCGGATTCCCCGGCTTCGGCGGCGGCGCCCCCGGCGGCGCTCCTGCTCCGAATCAGGCTCCCGCGCCCGCGGCCGGCGCTCCCGCCGGTGCGGCTCCTGCTGGCGGCGCTCCTGCCGGTTTCGGCGGTTTCGGCGGCGGAATGGGCGGTTTCGGCGGCGGAATGCCCCCGATGGGCGGTTTCGGCGGCGGAATGGGCGGATTCCCTGGCTTCGGCGGCGGCGCTCCTGCCGGTGCGGCTCCCGCGGGCAATGCTCCTGCCGGCGCGGCTCCTGCTGGCGGCAATCGTCCTGCCGGTGCGGCTCCCGCTGGCGGCAACCGTCCTGCCGGCGGCATGGGCGGAGGCGGCATGAGCATCAACATCGAATTCTATGCCCCCGAAGACGACAAGGATGCCATGGCACACGTCCAGCAGTAAGTAATCATCCGTTCTTCTGAACGGCATTTCCTGACCCGGACGATCCTTTCCACGGATTCTCCGGGTCCTTCTTTTTTTTCCAGGGAACGGATTGAAATCCTCCGTTTTGTTCGACTCCTGCCCTGCCCCCTGACAGCCGAAGATTCCGCCGGAGCATCGTCCTCTCAATCACAGCAATCGAACCGACCCGCCGCATGAACACCAAGAACGCCCGGCAATCCATTTTTCACGGATTCACCGGGCGGTCTTGCATGACGGATAAAGTCGGGATAAGGAATTACGCTCCGGGCTTCGTTTCCGAAGCGTTGACGAACGTGACGACGCGCTGCGGGAACGGGATGTTGAGGCCGGCGGCCTCGATCGCGGGTTTGAGCTGCGCCTTGATGGTCCAGTAGGCGGACCAGTAGTCTCCCGTGGCGGTCCAGTAACGGAGCGTGAGCTGCACGGAGCTGTCTGCGAGTTCGGACACGAGCACTTCCGGCGCGGGGTCCTTCAGGACCATCGGCTCATGCGTCATGATGTCTTTCATGGCCTGAATGGCGACGGGAAGCGAATCGGCGTATGCGATGCCGACCGTGATGTCCGAACGGCGGACCGGGTTGCGCGAATAGTTCTTGATCGGCGTCCCGAAGACCACGCTGTTCGGCGCGGAGACGAAAAGTCCGTCCGGGGTCTTCAGGATGGTGGAGAAGAGTCCCATCTGCTGGATGGTGCCGCTGACGCTGCCGCAGTCGATGTAGTCGCCCAGCTTGTACGGGCGCAGGATCAGGAGCATAATGCCGGCGGCGATGTTGCTGAGCGAATCCTTCATGGCGAGGCCGATGGCGAGGCCGGCGGCGCCGAGCACGGTCAGGAGGCTGGCGGTGTTGAATCCGAAGAGGTCAAGGATGATCAGGAGACCGATCACCCAGATGAGCGTGCGGACGATCGTGTATGTGGCGTACGTGAGGGATTCGTCGCCCTCGATTTTTTTGAAGAGGCGCGCGATGATCTTGCGCGCCGCCAGGGAAACGAGCTTGGCCACCACGATCACGACCAGCGCCAGGATGACGACCTTCACGAGGCGGATCACGTCGTCGCTGTGATTGTTCCACAGGTTCGTGAAGAAGCCGGGACCCTGTTCGTGGATCTGGCGGACCACGTTTCCGGTCTCGCTCAGATGGCTTTCAAGGAGGGACTGTTTCTGCTGGACCGTCGCGGGCGCGTTTTCAGCGGCGGCGGACGCGGGCTGGACGGCCTCGGCGGCCGCGGCAAGCAGGGTATAAGGGATCATGACAAATACCTTTCATGTTGTGGGGGGATATGTGTGTGGATGAAATCGAAAAATGGATCAGTTCGCGAACATGCGCTGAAGCTCCAGCTGGAACTCCTGGAGGTCCTGGCGGTCCGGCTTGCCTTCGAGCTTCTCGAACATCAGGCGTCCCATCTGGTCAAGGCACCAGTTCCCGCTCGCGCCGGACCCGAACGACACGCCGCCGGTCGCCAGGAATCCGGGCCGCGCGAGCTGGTCGATCGTGACCGTGGTGCGCCCGCGCGGAACAGCTTTTCCGTCGTCCGCCGCAGCGGTCTCATCGGCAGGCGCGGCATCGTCCGGGGGAAGCTGCTCGTCTCCGGCATCGTCCGCGGGGAACTCGTCCGTCCCGTCGGCGGGAGCGGCATCCTGTGCCGGCTTTTCCGTTTCGGGCGCGGCGGTTTCAGGCTGGGGTTCGGATTTCTGCCAGAACGACGTTTCGATCTCGGACGCGATGAGGCGCAGTTCCATAAACGTCATTTTCACGCCCTGTTCGGCGAGCATGTCCTGGATTTTCGAGAGATTATGTCCTTCGCGGGTACGGTCCGCGATGAACGCCTTGATTTCGTCATGTGTCATGGTTCGACCCTTTCGGAAGAAGTGCAGAAAAAAAGTTCAGTTAAAACAATAGACTTTACAGCGGAAAAATCAAGAGGAATCCGTCGAAAAAGTCCGAAAAATGCCGCCGGTCCCGTTCTTTTCTCCTGATTCTTTCCCCCTCGCCTTCACCGTGCCGGGACAAGTTCTCCGGATTTTTCTTAAATAATTCTTTAATTGCTTCGCTATCCGGTTGAAAAAATGAACGGTGGAGTGTAGATTAATTGGATTGTTGTCCCGTCCGGGCTTGTCTCCGGGCGGTTATGCTCAAATCATTCCATCTTTCACCCATATTTTCAAAGGAGAAACCCTTATGAAACGCTTCAAATTCGCCTGGATCGCGGCATGCGCGTTCTCCGTCCTCGCGGCAGTCACATTCATCGGCTGCGGCAAGGAAGAAACCGCTGAGAAGGCGGTCACCGGAGCCGGCGGTGCGGCCAGCGGTTCCGCCACGGTCTTCGACATCACGACTTCCCGTCTCGAAAAAGGCGGCATTTCCTTCAGCTATACGGAAGGCGCCGCGGCCTGCCAGATGGTCGACCAGATGATCGACTCTTTCCAGGTCATCATCCCGGACGATCCCGAAGCGAAAAAGATTCTCACGGCCGTCCGTGAGATCGTCGGCGACATCGGCTTGAAGTCCTTCCTCGGATCCGGCGCGAGCGTCAAGAAAAACGGCGATTTCTATCGCTGCATCGACTTCGAATACTCGAAGGACCACAAGGGACTGATCTGGGATCTGATCGGCGCTGCCGCATCGAATGGTCCGGCGCCCGAGCTCAAGCTCACCTCCCCGAAATCCGCCTTTGCCGCTACCACGAAGTTCGAGCCCGGCGTGCTCTATGCGTTCATCGACAAGAAGCTCCGCGCCATGCTGGACGAAGAGACCATGGCGGCGATCGACGAACAGATTTCCGGCCTCGCCAGCGCCGGCATCCAGCCCGACAAGCTCCTTGAGTGCATCTCCGGCCTCACGCTCTATGTGGAAGGTCGCGAGTTCAAGGAAGAGGACATGCAGGGCCTCCTCGCCGGGGAAGACCCGGAAGCGAAGATCATGGAGCTGATTCCGAAATTCGCCTTCGTCATCACCACGAAGAGCGATCTCTGCTGGAAGGCGCTGGAAAACTTCATCTCCCAGTCCAGCCCGGAACTTGTGAAAGACGGCAAGATCGTCCCCATCGAAGGCATCGCGATCTTCCAGTCCGGCAACTACCTCGTCGCCACCAACGATGAAGCCGCCATCCGCGACCGCATCGCCGGGAAAGGCAGCGACCTGACCGCCAACGCAGAATTCGCCAAGATGCTCGCGCTCGCGGACAAGGATTTCTCCAGCTTCTCCTATGTTTCCGAAGATTACTTCAAGATGATCGCCGGCCTCACGACCACGTTCGGCGCCCTGGCGGGCGACATCACCGGCGGTGCCGATCCCTCCCTCGTCCTCGGCAGCAATCTCCACAGCTGCCTCGCGACCTCGAAGATCGACTCCGACGGTCTCACGTTCACCACGATCACGCCCGATCTCCAGATCGCGCTCCTGAACTCCGGCACTGTCGCGGGCGTCATCTCCGGTCTGCTCCCCTACGCCGGGCAGGTCGCGCAGATCATCAAGGCGAAGATGGACGAAGACGGCGGCATGGATGTCGACACGCTGGAACGCCAGGTTCAGGCTACCGCCGCGCTCGCTATGCTGAAGGAAGCAAAGATCCCGGAAGGGAAATGCGTCTTCTTCACCATCGCGGAAGACGGCAGCGGCGCGGCGTTCGCAAAATGGGATGATGCGGAAGAAGCGTTCGTGACCGTCGGCGAAACCGACGAAGTGAATTTCCCGTACGTCGTCCTCACCTCGCCGGAAGCCGCCGAAAAAACCGACAAGCCGGAAGAAACGATCGTCTTCTATGAGGATCCCACCGAATTCTTCGACGGCATCTTCGTCGTGTTCGGCGACGGTGAAGTGAAATACCTCGAAGGCAACTTCGAAGACCACTCCGAGGCAATGGAAGCCGCGGCGAACACCTTCGACCTCTCCGACAAGGCCGCTTCCGACCTTCTCAAGAAGGCCGCCGCCATCGACAAGCTCTACGAAGACTGAGCTTTCCGTTCATTTGCCCCGCGCGGACCGTTTCCGGATACACACGGTCCCGTGGATCCTGGTCGATCTCATCCCCCCTGCTCCGCACTCCGGAGCCGGGGGGTGTTTTTTTCGCGTTTTTCCATCCCTTTCCCATCGGAAGAAAAACGGAAAAAGAACGATTCCGCGCTTGCAAACATGTTGAAACATGATATAGTATAAAAAAACAGAAGAAATATCAGGATACCGTTCAGAACAGGAGACAGATATGGCGACTTACACAAGCACCGGTCCAGGAGGCGACGTCGTCCTCTACAACACCTTGCCCGAAGCCGAATATATGTACGGCTGCACCCCGACCGCAGCGGCCATGGTCCTCGGTTATTACGACCTTTACGGATACCGCGGGACCAATCTCTCCAACATGATCGAAGGAACCGTGGCGCTGAAGTCGCGCGGCACGGACGGAAACGCCTACGACATGGACGCGTTCGACACCGTGCTGGGCAGAGCCACCGCCACCTCAAGCTACGTGTACCGGTTCTATGAACGCAACGGCGTCCCGACCACGCCCGAACAGGAGCTGGAATACTCGTTCACGAACAACGGGGCGGGACCGGATCTCCGGACCGACGTCTGGGACTGCCTCGCGGACTACCTCGGCACCGGGCAGTACTGGCGCGGCAACGGCAACCTCTCCACCTCGATTTCGCACGGCAAGCTCGAAGACCTACTCACGACGAACTACAGCGACATACGGTACACCGACGGCGTGAACACCCGTACCGTCTCCTACAAGGAAACCGCCATGATGTACGGGCTGTACCTGTACGTGCAGTCGCGCGGCTACAGTCTGGACCTCGAAATCACCGGGACCTACGAGGTCGACTGCAACGGCGGTGATTTCACGTTCGAGGACTACATGCGCGAGATCGACTCCGGACGCCCCGTCCTGATCTCCATTGAGGGGCACTCCATGGCGGGGTACGGATACAACGCCTCGACCCGCGAGATCATCTTCGACGACTGCTACGACTCCGGACAGCGCATGGTCTGGGACGGAACCTATTATTATTCCGGCGACTACCGCGCGCTCCAGTCCATCAGCGTCATCGGGATCAACATCAACGGCGACATGGACCTGGCGCTGGTGGAAACCGCAGGCAGCTCGGAAAAAATCATCCTCGCCGGGACCTCCGGCGCACTCGCCACCGCGGACTACTGTTTCGCCGGGACAACCGTGTTCCTGACCTACTCCATCCAGAACACCGGCTCGAAGGAAAGCCGCGACTTCTACACGGCGGTCCGCGTCGACGGCGGCATCGTCAGCTCAAGCTCGGTCTTCTCCATGTCTGCGAAGACCACGCGCAAGTACCAGAACGTCTCCCTCGGCAAGCTTGATGTCGGCATGCACAACGTCCGCGTGACCGTCGACGAAAACAACTCCGTTCAGGAGCTTTCGGGCAACAACAACGTCGCTGAGGGCAGCATCCTGATCCTCAAGTCCGGAACCAGCATCGTCTCCGGGACCAAGTCCGTCTACAACTGGAAGACCGCCAGCGACACCTACGTCCAGGGCGGCGGCACCCTTATCCTGAACGAAGGACGGGCGATCAACACCATCCTGCGCGGCAAAGTCACCAGCAGCTCCTCCGACGGCAGGGTCTGGTTCTACCCCGGCAGGGCAAATGTCCAGTCGGACGGTTTCCTCTCCCGCACAGATATCTACGACTACGGCGACGCAAGCATCTCCAGCGGCGGCATGGCGGTCGACACCCACATCTTCTCGAACGGAAAAACCTCCGTTTTCAACGGCGGCGTCGCCACGGACACGACGATCGAATCCGGCGGGAAAATGGAAGTGTACTCCGACGGAAAGGTCACAGGCATTTTCCATTGCGCAAGCGGCGCGTCCGCCACGTTCTACGATGGAAGCATACTGGATTTCGACATCTCCTCAATCTCCCCCGGAGCCGTGGCGCGCGCGGTCATGCCGACCAAGATGAAAGGCGTCCCGCTCTACACGCTCACGGTCACTGGGTCGCAGAAGAACGGCAAGTACAGGCTTGCCGAGAACACGGCGGGATTCAACCGGACGATCTCCGTGCGGAATACATTCGGCCAGTCGCTCGGTTCCCTCACGGTCGGCCAAACAACGAAGATCGGCGGCGTAGACTACACGCTTGAGCTTGCGGACGATGTCCTGTCCGTGACTGTCGGTTCCGCGACGCCGGAACCTGCCGCTGCGCCGGTTTTTCTGACCGGGTGCTTCGCGGGCGGGATCCAGTCCATGCTGGCGAAACAGTCGGACAGCGTGGTCACGGTGTACCGCGAAGGCTCCACCTGGGGCGCGGGTCTTGTGCTCGATCCGGGGTGGGAGGTCGTCGGCACCGGCGACTTCAATGCTGACGGACGCGACGACTTCCTGCGCGTCAACGACGAGGGGTATGTGGTCGGAGAAATGGCGAACTCCAACGGCACGTTCACGCCGCAGGTGCTGAACCTGAAGGGACCCGGCTGGGACATCCTCGGCACGGGCGATTTCAACGGCAACGGCTCCGGCGACGTGCTGGTCGCGAATCCGACCGGCGCATCCTCGGCGGTCGGACTGCTCGGCTACTGGGAAAGCGGCGTCACGTGGACGCTCATCAACGGGTATTCGCCCGAGTGGGAATGCGTCTCGACCGGCGACTTCAACGCGGACGGCAAGTGCGACATGCTCTGGCGCAACAGCTTCGTCGGCGAGGGAGGATTGACCTATAACGCCTACTGCACGTGGATCGTGGACAATCCGGTCGACTGGCGCATGGTCAGCGTCGCGAATCCGGACGAGTGGGATTTCCTCTGTTCCGGCGACTTCGACGGCAACGGCTCGCACGACATCGCCATGATCAACGGCGAGGGCGTGGTCGGCATCTGGGGCGTCTCCGACGGTTACCTCAGCTCGTGGTCCATCCTCAGCGCGGTCAACACCGCCGAATGGACGCTCACGGGCGTCGGCGACTTCAACGCCGACGGCACGGACGACATCGCATGGTGCAGCAGCGTCTCCAACCTCGCAGGCTACTGGCAGATCAACGACAAACAGCTCACCACATGGGCAAACATCGCCGTTGTGTCGTAGGTCAGCTGAAAACAGGGATTATAGTGCCGTCGCGTAGCACGGCACTGCCCACGTGGAGGGCTTTGCCCTCCCCGGACACTGCCACAGCACTGCTTGCCGTGTGCCGTCGCGCAGCACGGCACTGCCCACGTGAAGAGCTTACCCTCCTTTTTTCTGAATTAAGGTTGAAAAATCCGGCGGAAACGAGTATATTGTTTGATTAACTTTTTTCAACCAAACCACAAATTGAGGAGTTATCCCATGAAAGTCGTAGTCGCTTACTCCGGAGGGCTTGACACCTCCGTCATCGTGAAATGGGTCAAGGAAACCTACAACGCCGAAGTCATCGGTTACTGCGCCGACGTCGGGCAGGCGGAAGAGACCTCCGGGGTCGAACAGAAGTGCATCAACACGGGCGCGACCAAGTGCTACGTGGAAGACCTCACCGAGGAATTCGCCCGCGACTTCATCTTCCCGATGATGCAGGCAAATGCCATCTACGAGGGCAACTACCTCCTCGGCACCTCCATCGCGCGCCCGCTCATCGCCAAGCGCCTCGTCGAGGTCGCCAAGGCCGAGGGCGCCGACGCCATCTGCCACGGCGCAACCGGCAAGGGCAACGACCAGGTCCGTTTCGAGATCAACGCGAACGCCATCGACCCGTCCATCAAGATCATCGCCGCATGGCGCGATCCGAACTGGCACTTCCGTTCCCGCTCCGAAATGATCGAGTACGCCCACAAGAACAACATCCCGGTCTCCAGCACGCTGAAGAAGCCGTACTCCATGGACCGCAACCTCCTGCACATCTCGTTCGAGGGCGGCATCCTGGAGGATCCGTGGCAGGAATGCCCGGAGGACATCTCCGTGATGACCAAGCCGCTCTCCCAGGCCGCGAACGAGCCGGAAGACGTGGTGATCGAGTTTGAAAAGGGCGTGCCCGTGAAGGTCAACGGCGAAGCGCTCTCCCCCGCGAACATCATGCGCAAGCTCAACGAGCTCGGCTCCAAGCACGCGGTCGGTCGCGTTGACATCGTCGAGAACCGTTTCGTGGGCATGAAGTCCCGCGGCGTTTACGAGACCCCCGGCGGCACCATCCTCTACACCGCGCACCGCGGTCTTGAGGAGATCACGATGGACCGCGAAGTCATGTTCCTGCGCGATAGCTTCATCCCGACCTACGCCCGCCTGATCTACAACGGCTTCTGGTACGCGCCCGAACGCGAAATGCTCC
The DNA here is from genome assembly GCA_902802585.1 of uncultured bacterium. GTDB lineage: Bacteria > Verrucomicrobiota > Lentisphaeria > Victivallales > UBA1829 > UBA1732. The sequence goes on along the minus strand of CADCMR010000019.1, from coordinate 4,229 downwards.
AGGCCGCCATCACCGACAGCCAGAAGTTCGTCACCGGCGAAGTCCGCGTGAAGCTCTTCAAGGGCGCCTGCCATGTGACCGGTCGCCGTTCGCCCTTCAGCCTCTACGACGACGCCCTGTCCACCTTCGAACAGGACGATGTCTACGACCACAAGGACGCCGCCGGTTTCATCAAGCTGAACGCACTCCGTCTGCGCGTCCTCGCCAGAAGCGCCCAGAAACGCTATTGATTCACGGTTGCCGCCGGTTCGGACATGACTGCTCCGGCTGAAGACAGACACCCGCCCATCCTCCTCCGGGACGACTCGTGGCTTTCGTTCAACGCCCGCGTCCTGGAGGAAGCCATGGATTCCGCCGTCCCTCTGCTCGAACGCGCCAAATTCCTGTCCATCTTCGGCAGCAACCTCGATGAATTCTTCATGGTGCGGATCGCCGGTCTCGCCCGGCACACGCCCGATGCGGTCGCCCGTTTCGGCGGCCGCTATTATTTTTCCCCATTCGAGCTCCGGCAAAAACTGATCCGGCGCATCCGCGCGCTGGTTGCGCGCCAATACAGCAGCTGGGAACGCGGTCTGCGGCCCGCGCTCGCCTCGCACGGCATCCGTTTCGTCCGCTGGGACGAACTGCCGGAGGACTGCGCCGCTGAAGCGTCCTCCCTTTTCGAACGCGAATACCGCTCCGTCCTGACCCCGGTCGCCGTCGATCCCGACGCCGGGGAACCGCCGGTCGTGCCTGCGCTCGCGCTGGAACTCCTTCTCCGCGTGCAGTGCCCCGGACAGGACGGAATCCGCACCGCCTTCATGCAGGTGCCGACGCGCTCGGGTCGTTTCCTTCGTTTTGAACCGGACGACAAGCCGGGCGAAGTGCTGCTCCTGCCGCTGGAGGAGCTGGTCCAGGCGAAAGCCGCCGGATTCTTCCCCGGATGCACCGTGCTCGAATGCGCGGCGTTCCGCGTCACACGCGACCGCGACCTGACCCCGGACGAGGACACCGGCGATCTGCTCTCCGAAATGCAGGCGATCCTGCGGAAACGCGGCAAGCGCACGATCGTGCGTTTGGAAACTTCCGCCGCCATGTCCGCCGAAGCGCGGGCGTTCCTCATGCGCACGCTCGGCGTGACGCCCGACGGACATTTCTCCGTGCGCGGTCCGGTCGACCTGACGTGCCTCATGGAATTGCGTGACCTCCCCGGTCACGCCGATCTGCTCGACCCGCCGCTGCCGCCCCTGCCATCCGTCCACTGTCCCGCCGACAGCTCCATGTTTGACTGCATCCGTGACGGCAGCCCCTTCTTCCTGCACGTCCCGTATGAATCGTTCGATCCGGTGATCCGACTGCTCTCCGAGGCGGCGGACGATCCGGACGTGATCGCGATCAAGCAGACGCTGTACCGCGTCGGGCAGGACCCGCCGGTCGTCCACGCGCTCATCCGCGCGGCGCAGGCGGGCAAACAGGTCACGGTCTATTTCGAGATCATGGCGCGGTTCGACGAGGAGAACAACATCCGGCTCTCGCGCGAGCTCGCCGACGCGGGCGGGCACGTCGTGTACGGCGTGCCGAAAATCAAGGTCCATGCGAAGATGTTGCTGATCGTCCGCCGCGAGGGGAACGAGGTGCGGCGCTATCTTCATCTGCCGACCGGAAACTACAACTGCTCCACCGTGAAGCAGTACACCGACATCGGGCTTTTCTCCTGCGACGACGCGCTCGCGGACGACGTTTCCGCGCTCTTCCACGCCATCACCGGACTCGCCGCGCCCGCCGACTGGAACAAGATCGTCGCCGCCCCGTACAACATGCGCGAACGCATCCTCGCCCTGATCGACCGCGAGGTCGCGCTCTCCACACCAGAACACCCCGGCGGGATCACGCTGAAACTGAACGCGCTTCAGGATCCGGAGGTCATCGAACACCTTTACGATGCCGCCCGGCGCGGCGTCCGCATCGATATGGTCGTCCGCGGCATCTGCGCCCTCAATCCCGCCTCGCTCCCGCCCGAAGCAGCCGCGAACATCCGCGTCGTCAGCATCGTGGACCGCTTCCTGGAGCATTCCCGCATCTACAGGTTCGCGAACGGCGGTTCGCCGGAATACTTCATCGGCAGCGCCGACCTCATGCCGCGCAACCTCTTCCGCCGCGTGGAAATCCTCGTCCCGGTCGAATCGCCCGCGCTTCAGGACGAGCTGGACGTGATCCTCTTCACCTCGCTCCACGACCGCCGGAAGGGACGCCGCATGCTCGGAGAGAACCGTTATTCGCACACCGCCGGCGCGGTTCAATACGAATCCGAACGCGCCCAGGTTTCGCTTTACAACTACTACAGAAAACGCCTGGAGCGACCCGGTTTCCCGCAGGACGCCCCGGGCACGGAGTATTGAACGATTATGGATATGTCCGAACTTGAACGCCTCGTGAACGTCATGCGCTGGCTGCGCGCGCCCGACGGATGCCCATGGGACCGTGAACAGACCCACGAATCCCTCAAAAAATGCCTCGTCGGCGAGACCGCCGAATACCTCGACGCCGTCGACCATAAGTCCGACGCGGAAATGTGCGAGGAGCTGGGCGACATCCTGATGCAGGTCGTCATGAACAGCGTCATGGCGGAGGAACGCGGCGCATTCACGCTGGAGGACGTCGCGCGCGGCATCTCCGACAAAATGATCCGCCGCCATCCGCACGTCTTCGGCGACGTCCATGTGGACAACTCCGCGCAGGTGCTCGTGAACTGGGAGAAGATCAAGAAGACCGAGCACGACGACTACCGCAAGTCCGCGCTCGACGGCGTGCCGCGCAACCTCCCCGCCGTCCTCCGCGCCGAGAAGCTCCAGAAGAAGGCCGCCAAGCACGGGTTCGACTGGACCACCGACACCGACATCCTCGCGAAAATCCGCGAGGAGATGGCGGAGCTGGAAGAAGCGTACCAGTCCGGCAGCCGCGAACGCATCAACGACGAGGCCGCCGACCTCGTGTTCGCCGTCGTCAATTTCCTCCGGTTCCGAGGTGAAAACTGCGAGGAGGTCGTCAACCGCGCCTCCGACAAGTTCGACCGCCGTTACCGCGCCGTGGAGTCGAAGCTCGCCGCCGAGGAGAAGACCGTCGACGGCACGTCCATGGAACGCCTCGACGAACTCTGGGACGAAGCCAAGTCGGAAGAAAACGGGAAGTAATCCCTGCCCTTTTCAGATAAAAACAGCGTCCGGTCTTCCGCTTTTTGCAGATCCGGACGTTTTCCTTGCCTCGAAAGCATTTCAGGTAAATCCCGATTCGGTAGATTCCCGGTGGTTGCCTTAGGCTGCCGCGCTCAAAATATTCCGCATCGTCCTGTTTGCCTGCTTGATGAAAAAACATCAATTGAATGAATGGAGGTAACCTTCGTTAATTGCGGGGCGTCGATTGAGGCGGAGCTCCAAAGCCGCCGGGACGCTGTCCGCCGCCGAAGCCGCCCTGACCGCCGCCCATGCCGGGTCCGCCGCCGAAGCCGCCCTGACCGCCGCCCATGCCGGGTCCGCCGCCAAAACCGCCGTTCTGACCGCCGCGGCGTTGATCGCCGCCGCGCTGACCGCCGTTGCCGCCTCTGCCCCCCTGACGGTTGTTGTCGAAATCGGGAAGCCTGCTGCGGGCGCTCTGTTCGTTCTGCTTGCGCAGGACATCTTCGTAGGTGGGCGCTTTATCGGGATTCAGATAATCGTCAATCGTGGAATTGATGAAGAGATCCGCATTTTTCACGCGTTCCTCATGCTGTTTCTTGAGGATGGCAAGGCGTTCCTGCGCGGATGCGATGACGTCTTCCGTCTCCGCGATCTGGCGTTCCGCGGATTTATTGGAGGTCTCGAACCGTACGCCGATCAGTTCGCGAAGTTCTTTTTTGATCTTTTCCTTTTCGGCACTGCCGGAGGCCTTGAGATACTTTTCGCGAAGCTCCATCGCCGCCTTGTACTCGTTTTCCTGCTGGCCGGAAACAAGATTGCGAAGCTCCTTGCGGAAAGCCTCGTAATCGGTCCGCATCAATTGCATAAGGCGGTCTCGTTCTTCCGCAGGAATGGAGTCGATCATGGACATGTTGCGGCGGGAATTGCCGCCCATGCCGGGGCCACCGCCGAAGCCGCCGCCCATGCCGGGGCCGCCGCCGAAGCCGCCGCCCATGCCGGGGCCGCCGCCGAAGCCGCCGCCCATGCCGGGTGCACCGCCGAAGCCGCCGCCCATGCCGGGTGCACCGCCGAAGCCGC
>CADCMR010000018.1:18593-74373 GCA_902802585.1 uncultured bacterium | reverse complement strand
CCGCCGCCGGCAGGAGCACCGCCGGGAGCAGCACCGCCGGGTGCGCCGCCGCCGAAGCCGCCGAAGCCGCCCATGCCGCCGCCGAAGCCGCCGCCGGGACCGCCAGCAGGAGCTCCGCCAGGAGCACCGCCGCCGAAGCCGCCGCCAAAGCCGCCGAAGCCGCCCATGGCAGGAGCGCCGCCGTTACCGGCACCTGCACCGGCGCCAGCGCCGGCCGGAGCCTGTGCGAAGACCGTGATCGCGAGGGCGATCGCCGCTGCGCAACCGAGGAAATGACCGAGTTTCATATTGAACTCCTTGTGATTTGTTGGTGCGAGCCGTAATTCCTTCACCCCCTGGCGAGGGAATTCTGAGCTCACTTGTTTGGTTGATTCGGGTTTTCTGCGTTAATATACAATCGGGAAATAGATTTTTCAATAGTAAAAGATATGTATAATATGATAAAAGCATGTGTTTTTTATCAAGAAATGTAAAAACCTTAATTTTTGATTTTGTGTAAAGTCTAAACAGCTTTCCGCCTGAATTAGTGTTTCGCGGCATTGATTTTTTATCATGGACCGTAACTTTTCTTAACGTGCCGGGAATGCCTCCGCGTCCGTGTGGCGCAGCGCGGCTTTTGATCTTGTCCGGGCATAAAGAATCCCGCCGACTCCAAAGAGGAGGGGCGGGATGCGGTTCCGGTCCGATGCGAGGTCGGGATGAGCTTGGATCAGGCGCCTTCCTCGCCGTCGTCGATCGTCCGGTTGATGATGGCCATTGCCTGGGACACGGTCGCCAGTTCCTCGCGGGTGCATGTCCGGAGGTAGCCCTCGATGAATGTGTTGAACCTGTCGACGACCTCGCCGATGAACTTCGCGCCCTTTTCGGAGAGGGAAATCCGTACGTTCCGGCGGTCATTGGGATCGTCGGTGCGGATGAGGTATCCGCTCTGGACGAGCTTGTCGACGAAGAGGGACGCGCCCGCGGATGTGAGCCCGGTGACCGCCATGATGCGGCTGAGGTTGCACGGCATGGCGAACCGGACGATCATGAGCTGGTTGAACTGGCTGCGCTGGATCTCGTAGGCGTGCTCCTTCCAGTCCTGCTCAAGGAACGCGCGGTGCTTGCGTTCGAGGAGGCGGACCATCTTCTTGAGCGCCTCGAGGTCCGGCGAAGTCTCAGGAAGCGGCGCCCCGGGACCGGGGCGCTTCGTCGCCCGCTTGCCGCCTTTTTTTTTCATCACTTCATCTCCTGGTAGTCGTCGTTGATGAAGTTTCCGACCTTGTCGAGGCGTTCATTGCGGTCGGCGCGGTCGTCGTCGAGGCCGTACTGCTGGAAGAACATGTTGCCGACGCGGCTGGTCATGCCCTTGTTGACGCTCTTGACGATCTTGCCGAGGTCTTCGGAGATACTCTCGCCGACCTTGTCGTCGGGGCTGGAGTACTCGACCTTGGCGATCACGACGAGCTGGGACTGCTTGATGGACTCGGACTCGGTGGAGACGGCGCGCCCGATGACCGGGATGTCCTTCAGGAAGGGCAGGCCGGCGGTGCTGCGGACGGATTCGGATTTCTTGAGACCGCCGATCACGAATTCCTCGGCTTCCGTGCCGATCTGGAATGTCGTTCCGGTCTGGGACTTGCTCATGCGGGCGGAGCCGTCGGCGTTCCAGCCGAGCAGGGAGATGCTGTCGAGGTCGAAGGTGATCTTTGCTGCCTTGGAGGTGACGACGGGTGTGACGCGGAGGTCGAATTTGAAGCCGTCCGTGACCATCGGGTACTGGAGCCAGCCGTGGATGATGCCGGGCGCGGCGTTCGCGTTGTCCCAGTTGGTGTTGTAGTACGCGCCGTTGACGACGGTGCCGTCGGCCTTGACGTATCCGGTGAGGAACTTGGCGAGCGGGCTGGTCTTGGAGTCGTCGTTGAAGACCTTCGCGGAGACGTCGCCGTAGGTGTTCGTGCCGGTCTGGGTGTTCATGGTGCGGAGCGTGTACCCGTCGGGTTTGATGATGGCGGAGGTGCCCGCGTCCTTGTAGAGTTCCTTGATCTTGGAGTAGGGCTGGATCTTGGTGAGGGCTTCGCGGAGGATGGTGTCCGGGTTCGGATCGGTGTAGGCGAACTCGCCCGTGCCCTCGGCGATGGTCTTCGCGCCGGCGGTGTAGAAGGTGCGGTCATAGAAGAAGCCGGTGGCGACCTGGACGGTGGAGACGGTCCGGTTCTGCGCCACGATCTCGCCGCGGGCGAGGATCCTCGCCTTGCCAATGGAGGTCATGAAGTCGAGGTAGCGGGTGTTCCACTTCGGGTTGAAGTTCCAGTAGGAGACCTTGTTGAAGCCGGTGTCCTGGACGCTGCTGGTGAAGAATGTGCCCCAGTTGCGGCTCATCATGGCTCCGGCGGAGAAGAGATCGACGCCCTCGTTGTTCTTCCAGCTCTGGAAGTCGACGCCGATGCGGTCGTCGTTCTCGGCGTAGATTTCGATGATGCGGTAGGAGATTTTGACCTCGGGGATCGGGCGGTCGTAGCTCACGAGGAGCTTGCGCATGTCCTCCCAGGACCATTCCGGGGCGCAGACCACGAGCGCGTTCAGCTCGCCGTCGACGAGAATCGTGCTGGGGGAGATTTCGAACTGCGGATCGAGGTCGGAGGAGCCGACCTTCAGGAGCATGTCGCGGAGGTTCGCCGCCTTGCTGCTGCGCGGGAAGTAGATGCGGGTCCCGGCGTCGCCGGAGTAGGTGAGGCCCTTGCGGTCGAGCGCGGCGACGATGCTGTCGATGCCGCGTCCGTCCTCGTTGTCGCTGAAACGGTATTCTTCGGCGGAGACGAGGACCACGCCGGTTCCGTCGTCGAACTTGACGGCGGTGGCCTGCGCGGGGCTGGTGCTGACGCTGCGCGCGCCGACGGCGGCTTCAAGATAGCTGCGGACCGCGTAGGGGTCGGCGTTCTTGATCGTGTAGGGCTTCGTGATCACAAAGGGGTCGGTGTTGTCGCGGATGACGGTGACTTCCTTCGTGCCGTCCTTCACGTCGATCTTGAGCTGCGCCTGGACATTGGATGGGCCGTAGCCGCCGGTCGGGACGCCCTGTTCGCTCTTGGCGGATCCGGGGATCGCCTGCGGGGTGATGGTGAACTGGGAGGGGACTTTCGCGCCTTCGAGGATGGAGACGTTTGGCGGGGGCTGGGTGGGCTCGGAGTTGCAGGAAGCCGCGACGAGACCGGCGGCGAACGTCAGGATAATGTTTCTGTAGAGTTTCGTTTTCATGGATCAGTCCTCGCTTTCTTCTTTTGCCTGCTGTTCGTCCGCGGTCAAAGCCCTGGGGGCTTCGTCTTCGCTGTCGCGGAAGGGGTTCTCAATGCGGCGCTTCACGTCCTTGTTGATACTTTCGGTCTGAGGAATGGCTTTCTTTTCCTCGGGATGAAGCAGGACGGCTTCGGCGGTCACGATCACATAGGTGCGTTCCTTGATGCTGGTGACGGTGCTGAAGAGGTACTTGATGACGGGGATGCGGCAGAGGATCGGGAGGCCGATGGTCTGCTCGACGTCGTTTTCCTTTTCGTACACGGTGAGGACTTTTTCGTGTCCGAGACCGAGGGTGGCGGCGCCCGCGCAGAGGACGTTGCTGCTGAGCTCGGCGCCGGTGTTGCCGCGCTCGACGACGTCCTTGAAGAACATGGAGTAGTCGAACATCACGCAGCCGTCGGCCTTGACCATGTCTTTGTTGAGGTCGGAGGCGGCGTCTTTCACGTCATACTTGCCGTGTTCCGCGGTCGCGTTTTCCTGCGGGAGGCAGATGAACGGATTGATGATCTGGACGTCGAGCGCCGGGGGATTGGAATACTTGTTGCCGTCCTCATCCTCGTAGTAGCTCTTGCCGACGAACGTGCGTCCGAGCACGTTTTTGGCGATGTTCTGGTATTCCGGCTCCATGGACGCGCGGTAGATGAACGGCGCCTTGTCGGAGGCGAGTTCCTGCACGGTGCGGAGCTGCGCGTACTCCTCAAGCGAACGGACCGGGGTGTTCACCATGGTCAGGGAGACGTTCGCGGTGATGGCGGCGTTGCCGGACTGCTGGAGGCAGCGGATGAAGCTCATGTCGAACTGGGGCGCGGTGAAGAATCCGCCGTACGCCCAGGTGGAGGTGGCGGCGAACGTCATGTCCTCAATGACCTGGTCGACGGCGAGGCGGCCGGCGTTGTAGCTCAGGTTGAGCAGGTTCACGCCCGGTCCGTTCTTCCATGCGAGGTAGTCGAAGCCCCAGTCCTTGAGGTCGCTGTCGCGAAGTTCGTAGTAGTTGAGGCGGAGCGAGACCTGGGGCAGGGGGCGGTCAAGCTCGGTTTCGATGAAGTCGAGCGTGCCGCGTGCGGCGTCGGTCTGGTCGCGCCAGAAGATCGTGTTTGTCTCGTCGTTCACGTAGGACTTTCCGACGGACGTGCCGAGCGTCTTGTCGATCAGCTCGGTGAATTCCTGCGCGGCGCGGTATTTCGGGGTGTAGGCGATGCGTGCCACGCCGGTGCCCTGGATGCCCTTCTGGCCGGGGCGGTCGAGCGCGGCGACGATTTGGTCGACGTAGGGCAGGAACTCCTTGCCCGTGGAGACGAGGATCGCGTCCTTTGCGTCCGGGGCGATGGCTGTGACGCGGCGGATCGTGGAGCTGCGGTTGTAGCGCTGGATTGCGGAGTTCACGAACGGGAGGACGGCCTCGGAGGTTACGTTCTTCAGTTCGTACACGCGGCTGTCGAAGCGGATCTGCGCATCGTCCTGCTTCAGGTGGATGACTCTTGCGGACGCATCGTCTTGCGGCGCTTCGTCCGCGGCGAGGGAGACGGGAAGGAGAGTCCCGGCTGCCAGGCAGAGAAGAATTCTTGCGGTTTTGTTCATGTGTTTTTCGGGGTTAAGGGTGAGGGGGTATGTGTGTGGATTGCTATGAGCGGGAAAAATGGGCGCGTCCCCGGAACGTGAGGTTCCGTTTTGCTTGTTGAATATGGGGTGTGTCCGGGAACGCCGTCCGTCCGGATCAGAGGAAATTGAAGCCGACGATGATCACTTCGCCCTTGGTGTCGTGCCCCGCGAGGACGCGGAACAGCGCTTCGCTGTAGTATTCCTTGTCCTCCTTGTTTTTGAGCACGAAACGGACTTTCCAAATGTACGGGGTGATGGCGATATGTTCGAGCGCGGTGACGTAGCTGAAGGAGACCGGCTGACCGAGCGTTTCCGTGATGACCTTGCGTGAAAGCTCGAACTTGTCCTTGCCGAATTCCTCCTTCATCTCGGGCGAGAGCATGGCGATGAACCCGGACGCGTCGTTCTTCAGGAAGGCTTCCAGCAGCTTGCGGGAGTATTCGCGTTCCTCCGTCTGCTCGATGCTCAGCTCGGCGTCGGCGGGTTCGGACGGGAGCTCGCGGATGGTCGTGCAGGCGGAGACTGCACTGGCGAGGAGGACGGCGGCGAGGGCGGAGAGGCGGGAGGAGATAGTCATAAGCTGGTCTCTTTTTTCTGGAAAGTTTCTTTTGTGAAAAATAGTTTTGTCACAAAGATAATATACATGAAAACTGTTTAAATGCAAATATAAATCGGCAGAAACAGTCAAAAAAAGTGAAAAAAACGCGTTTGCGTGTTGAAAGGGGGGAATGCGAGGTGTGATTGAGGCGGGGAAAAAGATGCCGCGGGACTTGCGCGGAGGCAGGAGTTTTCCGGAAGAAAAGAAACTCAGTCTTCCGTGACGATGTCCTCGGAGGATGCTTCCTGACCGTCGGCGTCCGACCGGGCGGCGGAGTCGCGGGCGTCGATCACGAGCACGCATTCGCCTTTCCAGTTGACCTTCTTCGCCTGTTCGGCGAGCCGGGCGGCCGGACCGCGGAGGATCTGTTCGTGGATCTTGGTCGCTTCTCGGACGAGCGCGAGCGGAGTGTCCGGACCGACGATTTCGCTGACTTCGGCGAGGAGCTTCGCGATGCGGAAGGGGGATTCGAAGACGACCGCGGTTCGCTTGTCGGCGGCAATGCGTTCGAGCTCGGCGTGGCGGCGTCCGCTCTTGACGGGGAGGAATCCGTGGAACGTGAAATGGTCGGAGGGGAGGGCGCTGGCGGAGACCGCGAAAGTCAGGGCGGAGACGCCGGGAATGATGACCGGTTCGATGCCCGCTTCGACCGCGGCGCGGACAAGCATGAATCCGGGGTCTGCGATGCACGGTGTGCCGGCGTCGCTTACGAGCGCGGCGGTCAAGCCGTCCTGGATGCGCCGGATGAGGGCGGGCGTCCGTGCGTGTTCGTTGAAGATATGGTAGGATTCCAGCGGTTTTCTGATGTCGAAATGCTGGAGCAGGATGGCCGTGCGGCGCGTGTCCTCGGCGAGGATGAGGTCTGCTTCCTTCAGGACGCGGAGCGCGCGCAGCGTGATGTCCTCAAGATTTCCGATGGGGGTGGCGACGATGTAGAGCGTGCCTGGGGCGGGACATTCGGCCATGGAAAAGGCAAGCTCCGCGCTCAGCGGTGCTCGAAGAATTCGGATTTTTTCTGCTCGAGGAGGAGACCGACGCGGTCGAGGTCGATGGGCGTGTAGCCGTTTTCCTCAAGGAAGGCACAGAATTCGAGCCAGTCCGTGTGGTTCCATTCGCCATTGTGACGGGTGACGAAATCTTGTGCAAGACTGGTTTTTGCGAGTCTCGCCAAATTTTTTTCGGCAATGGATGAAGAAGACATTAGGCTTACCTCTTGGTTTTTTAACAAAACGGAGTAATTAATATACACCGCAAATCGGAAAAAGCAAGAAAAAACGAAAGTATTTTCCGGAAAAAATGTTTTTGCGGTTCAGTCGTTTTGAACAGGAAATATCTTAATGTTTCAGTTTTTCTTTCTCTCTTTCTTTGAGTTTGTTTCAGGCGATGGCGGATGGGTGGACCGTGGCGGTTCCTGTTTTTTACGTGCGTCAGCGGACTGCGACGCCCAGGCGCGCCAGGACGTCGCCGCAGAGATGCAGAGAACCGCAGAGGACGGTCGGACGGGCAGGATCGAGCGATTCCAGGGCGCGGTCCAGGTCGGAATCGGACGAGGGGATGCCCGGAGCGATGAGTGCGAGCTCGGATTCGAGCTCGACGGCGGACTTGCTGGGACGGTCGGATTCCGGTTGAACGAAAATGAACTCGGTCGCGAAGGGCGCGAGCAATCGCAGGCTGTCGATCGTGTCCTTGTCGGAGAACGCCCCGAAAATGAAGCGGAACTTCCGACCGGGGAAGACTTCGCGGAGCGTTTCAGCGAGCACGCCGACACCCTCGGGATTGTGCGCGCCGTCCAGCACAAGCCCGAACTCGGGATAAAGGTCGAAGCGCCCCTGCCACGCCGTCCGGCGGAGACCGTCGATCGCCGCAGCGAAATCGAATCCGCCGAGGTCTGCAAGATAACGCAGGACGGTGAACGCGAGCGCGGCGTTCCTGCGCTGGTGCGGTCCAGCCAGCCTGAGCGTGAGCGGGACGTCGTCGAACGTGAAGCGCTGTTCCACGGTGCGACCTCCGTCAAGCAGTCGCACACATTCGGGCGCGGAGGGTTCGGGTGGGATGCGGAAGGGCGCATTGAGCTCCGCCGCACGGAATCCGATCACGTTGCGGGCGGGGACCGGGGCGCCGGAGGAACAGTACACGGGGACGCCCGTCTTGATGATGCCGGCTTTCTCGCCCGCGATCTTCTGAATGGTGTCGCCGAGGTATCGCGTGTGCTCCAGGGAGATGCCTGTGATGACGGAGACGAGCGGCGTGACGATGTTTGTGGCGTCCAGCCTGCCGCCCATGCCGACTTCCCAAATCACATAATCACAGTGCGCGCGAGAGAAAAGCAGCGCGGCGATCAGAGTCGTGACCTCGAAATAGGTCGGCTTCATGCCGTCTTTTTCCAGCTTTGCGACGGCGGGCAGGACGGCGTCCTGAACGGCGCAGAGGTCGTTCTCCGAGACCGGGCGTCCGTCGATACGGAAGCGTTCGCACGGGGAAACGAGATGCGGCGAGGAATAGAACCCGGTGCGGAATCCGGCGGCGCGGAGCCCGGATTCGATCATGGCGCAGACGGAGCCTTTGCCGTTGCTGCCCGCCACATGGATGAACTTGAGGCCCTGTTCGGGCGAACCGGAGGCGCGGAAAAGCGAGCGCGTCTGATCGAGGCCGAGCTTGATGCCGAAGAGCTCAAGCCCTGCCAGCCAGTCGAGAAATTGATGGTTCGTCATGTCGTGGAAGGAGACACCTGTGAGGGAAAAGCGTCCGATCGGTCACTTCAGGAGGGGGGACCAGTTGGCCTGACCGACCTTGCGGTTGCCGGAAACGAGCTTGCGCGTCTTGCCGAGCCGGGTGTCGACCACATGGATTTCGCCGTTCACCGTCAGCGTGACGTGGCGGTTGTCGGGAGCCCAGGACGGGTCTTCGCCGGGGAAGGCGTTGCTTCCCGGGACGCCGACTTCCTCCATGGAGCCGGACTTGCCGTCTGCGCTGAGCTTCGCCACGCGGAGCTCGTAATTGCGGTTGATCTTGGCGCAGTAGGCGATCCTGTTGTCGGAGGACCAGGACGGCGCGACGCGTTCGCTGCCGACGAGCCCGGAGATTTCCGTGGCGCCGCCGCCCGAGAACGGGTCGACCACGCAGAGCACGGGACGACCGTTCCTCGCGTCGGAGACGAAGCAGAGTTTTTTGCCGTCCGGACTCCAGCGGGGACTCGCCTCGACGGCCTTGCCGCTGGAAAGCTGTTTCAGCGAGCCGCCTTCGGTCGGACGCGTGAAGAGGTCGACCTTGTTGCCGCGCGAAAGAATCATGGCGAGGGTCTTTCCGTCGGGCGAAAGCGAGCCGCCGGCGTTGATGCCGCCGTACTGGGTGAGCCTGCGGGAAAGCCCGGTCTCCATGTTGTACTGCACGAGGTTCGTGTAGCTGGGACCGTAGAAACTGAAGACGATGCTCTTTCCGTCGGGCGCCCAGACGGGCTCGACGCAGAGCGTGTTGTGCTTCGTGAGCTGCTTGATGTTCTTTCCGTCGAAGTCGCAGACAAAGATTTCACGGTTTTTATCCGTGGTGTAGGCGGAGAAGACGACCTTCGAGCGGCAGATGCCCTGGATGCCGAAGATTTTGTTCAGGACCGTGTCAACCGCTGTGTGCGCGGCCGCGTCGACGTCCTTGCTGTCCGTGATACGGAATGAGTTCATCGCGACGCCGGCGCTGTTCGAGATCGTGACGGTGAAATCCTGCAGGGCGCCTTTCGCCGAGACCTGATATGCTGCGCTGCCGGATTTCAGCACGTTGAACCAGCCGCAGTACTGGAAGTCGGAAAGAATCTTCGCGGATAGCGCCTGGTCGGAGAGCCCGCCCGTGAAAACGAGCGTCGGATTGTCATTTTTCGCGTTTGCCGTGACCACGATGCCGCCGGGCGCGGCATTCTGCGCGCAGACGGGAAATACGGCGACGAGAAGGAGGGCGACCGCCGCCGACAGGAGGATCAATGTTTTTTTCATGGTAGCTTCCGCAATCCTTCGTTAAAGGGTGTCTTCGTCGGCCGATTTGTCTTCAGCTTTGTCCTGCGACTTGTCCTCGGCTTTCTGTTCCACCTGACGGGCTGCGCCGCCGGGCCTGGCGTTTGCGCCGGGGGCAGGGGGCATGCCGCCCATTCCGGGCATCATGCCGGGCCCCTGCATTCCGCCGGGGACCGGACCGGGGATGGTGCCGGGAACCGTCCTGGAGCCTGCTCCGGGAGTGCCGGGGATGGTCCTTGGGACAGTGCCGGGGATGGTCCTTGGGACAGTGCCGGGAATGCCGGGTCCCTGCATACCGCCGCCCATTCCGCCGGGTCCCATGCCGGGTCCCTGCATACCGCCGCCCATTCCGCCGGGTCCCATGCCGGGTCCCATCATGCCACCGCCCATTCCGGGGATCATGCCGGGGCTCCAGCCTCTGCGCGGGATGGTCGGACGGATGGTCGGGAACCTGGGCTGATTGCGGTCGGGCGCTGCGGTTTCATCCGCGGGCTTGACCGCCGTGGATTCGGCTGCGGTTCCGTCCTCGTTCTGGATGTATCTTGGGATGTAGCTCAGCAGGGATTCGTACTTTTTGGAGAAGTTCGCGTTGGCGGAGAAGACGTCCGGGATACCGTTCTTGCAGATGTCGGCGAGCTCGCGGACCGCGGGCTCATACCCGTTCGCCGCTGCCTCGTGGAGCATGATCAGCGCGATCATTTCGTCCTTTTCGACCTTGAAATCCTCGTTGCCCTTCATGAAGATGTTGGAAAGCGCCATGGCGGCGAGGGGGCTGGTCTGAATGGAACGGAACGCCGGGTCGAGGCTGGTGGAGTCGTATTCCTCGCCTTCGACTTTTTCGAGTTCTTCGAGGTAGGCGTTGAAATAGCTCGGATACTTGAGCTTGTAGTCGTGCTGGACGAGCATGTCGGTGTATTTCTGCGCGAGTTCGGGCACGGGATCCGGCACGCCGTAGCGCGCACCGCCGCGGGTGTAGAGCTTGACCAGCAGGTCCATGGAGGTCACGTGCCCCTTGTCGGCGGCCTTGATCATGTACTCAAGGGACTTTTTGAAGTCGCGGCTCTTGTTTTCCGTGCCGCCGGACCGGTAGCATACGGAGAGTGTGTAGAGCCAGTCGGGGTCTTCGGGGTGCGGGTCGAGTTCGAGCGCCCAGATCATGCGGGCGTATTCGCGGCTGCCCGCCTCGCGGAAATAATCCTCGACGGCGAGGAAGTAGCCGGCGTTGGACGCCATGTGGAGGCGTTCGAAGTAGTCGGTCTGCGCGCGCTTGTCGAACTGTTTCAGGCGCACCTTGCCGTCCTTGAATTCCTTCGCCTTCAGGTAGATATCCTCGGCGGACCAGCTCATCTGGACGTTGTCGCGGATCACCTTGCGCGCGTTGCGGAGGTCGTTTGCGAGGATGTTGAACTTGAAGAGGTCGTAGGGGTCATTCTTCTTTTCGGCGTAGCGGAGCATGCGCTTCGCGGCGGTCTCGCGGGTTTCGGCGGACGTGGACGCGAGCGCGAGGTCGTAATAGGCGTAGCCTTTTTCCTCGTCGACGGGGATGAAGTTCTTTCCGAACGTGTAGATGTCGCCGAGGTCGATGGCGGCTTTCAGGTCGCCGTAGCGGACCGCGAGCTCGTAGATTTCTAGGGACTTCTGGACTTCCTTCGGGAAGATGTTGCCGGAGAAAGTGTTGCTGGCAAGGAAGTATGCCGCGACGGGGTCGCCGGCGCGCGCCTTGCGCTCCAGGAACTTCGAGAAGTCGTCGACCTTGCCCGCCGCGCGGAGCATGCCGATGATTTCGGGGATGCGCTTTTCATTGCCCGTGAAGACGTCGAAGAACTCGAACATGGCGGCGTCGGGGTTTGCCTTGAGACCGATGGAGTCGATGCCTTTCATGAAAATGCGGGCGAGGGCGAGGCGCGCCTTCTCGTTCTGGACGGACGCAAAGAGGTAGTAGCGGAACGCCAGGTCGAGGTTGGGCTGGACGCCCTTGCCGTTTTCGTAGCATTCGCCGATGAGGGAGTGCACCTCGAAATACTGTTCGGCGGTGAAGTTCCTGGACGGCTGAAGCTTGGCGAGTTCAAGCAGATACTCGAACGCGGTCTTCTGCCCGGAGCGGAGCGAACCCATTCCGGAGAGGCGGGAGGTCGCGAATTCGTAGCGGGCGGCGACGCTGCCGAGCTCGGCGGCGCGGTTGAGGTAGCGCTGGGCGGCGCGCTCGTTCTCGTCCCTGCGCGTATAGAGCTGACCGTTCTGGGCGAGCTCGTAAAGGCGGAACGCGGCGTCGGCATTGCCTCTGGCTTCCTGCGCGATGAGTGCGGCGTGCTCGGGACGCTGGGCGTAAAGCGCGGGCGCGAGCAGCGCGGCGCAGCAGATGGCGGTAAGAGTCTTGGTCTTGTTCATGGTCACACCTCGCGAAGTTAAGCGTTTACTTGGAGACCTTTGGATTTGAGGTAGGCTTTGAGCTCGCCGATGTCGATCATGTGGAAATGAAAGACGGAAGCGGCGAGGAGAATGGAGGCGCCCGCCTCGGCAGCCTCGAGGAAATGCTCCATCGTCCCTGCACCGCCGGACGCCACGATGGCGGCGCGGCAGTTCTGTGCGAGGGTACGGATGAGCGGGAGATCGTAACCGGTGCGCGCGCCGTCCCCAGCCTTGCTGGTCGGGAGGATGACGTCGACGCCGGTGTCGTCTACGAATTTGGCGAATTCGAGCGCGTCCGTGCCTGTGGCGGTGCGTCCGCCGTTGATATAGACTTCGTAGCCGGATGGCATGGACTTGTTCGCGTCGACGTCGATGGCGGCGGTGATGCGGTCCGCGCCGAACTCCTTGACCAGGCTGGCGAGGAGTTTGCGGTTCTTGTAGGCGGCGGAGCTGATGGAGATGCGGTCGGCGCCCGCGGAAAGCACGGCTTCCGCGCTCTTCTCGTCGCTGATGCCTCCGCCCACGGTGAACGGGACGGTCGCGGCGGCGGCGACGGACTTGACGACGTCGAGGAGCGTGCCGCGGTTTTCGACCGTGGCGTTGATGTCGAGCAGTGCGAGCTGGTCGGCGCCGGCGGCGCAGTAGGCTTCCGCACAGGCGACGGGGTCTCCTGCGTCGGCGATATCGATGAAATGGACGCCCTTGACGACGCGTCCGTTCTGCATGTCCAGGCAAGGCATGATTTGAACTCTGTTCATAGTGACTCCTGAAGAAAAGTTGCGGTTTATTTGTTTTCTACTATATAATAAAGCCGGAATGAGGCTAATTCAAGCGGAAAAAGGCGAAAACGGCGTTTTTTTTTGAAAAAAATCGTGGTCGTTTCAGGAAATAAAGCGTTTTGAGAAAAAATACCCGCGAAAACGGGAGAAATCATTTTCGCGGGTACAAGGAGAAAGTCGGTATTGGGACAGGAGCCGGATCAGCGCCGGACCGTGGTGGATTTCGAGTTGGAGGATGCAGGACGGCTGGCGACGGTGGTTCCGGTTTTCTTCGAGGTCTGCTGTTTCGCCTGCTGTTCCTTCAGCTGGCGGTCGCGCGCCTCGCGCCTTGCCTGGACGAGCGCGTCCTCGCGGACCTTGCGTTCGTGCAGCGCCTTCTGTGCGGCGGAACGCTCCGCGAGCCATTCCTCCCTGGAAAGCTGGGGCTGGACGTACATGTATTTGAGCGCGCGTTCGGCGATCGCCTTGAACGTGGGACCGGAGGCGGAACCGCCGTAGCGGCTGCCGACCGTGGGGTCGTCGCAGGTGACGAGCAGGACAAACTTCGGATCCTCGGCGGGGACGAACCCGACGAAGGATGCATAGTAGCGGTTGGAGTAGGCTCCGTTGATGACTTTCTGCGCGGTCCCGGTCTTGCCCGCCACGTGGAAGCCCTCAATGGCGGCTTCCGTGCAGGTGCCGCCCGCCTCGGTCACGCCGATCATCATGTCGGTGATCATCTTCTTCGTGGTCGGGTTTGCGAAGATGCTCTTCGTCTCCTTGACCACGGGCATGACGCGCACGTCGTCGCCGCGTTCGATGCGGTCGACGAGGCGGAGGTTGACCTTGTAGCCGCCGTTTGCGATCATGCAGTAGGCGCGTGCGAGCTGGAGCGGGGAGACCGCGATGCCCTGGCCGATGCAGAAACGCGAGACGGAGAGGGAATCCCATTTTTCGAGGGGGCGGAAGATGCCGGACGTCTCGGGCTTGAGCTGGATTCCGGTCTTCTGCCCGAATCCGAAGGAGCGGAGCGCGTTGTCGAGGTTTTTCGCTCCCATCATGACCGAGATCTTCGCAGTGCCGATGTTGCTGGACTGCTTGATGACCTCGGTGACGGGGACCTTGCCGACGTTGTGCGTGTCGTGCAGGAGGCGGCCCGCGTACTTCCAGACGCCCTGCTCGCAGTCGACCATGGAGTTCGGCGTGACGAACCCCTTGTCAAGCGCGTAGGAGACCACGAAGGGCTTCATGATGGAGCCCGGCTCAAGCGCAAGCTCGGACAGGCGGTTCGCGGAGGATTCCGGCGTCATGGTGCCGCGGTCGTTCGGGTTGAACGTGGGGCGCTGCGCGGCGGCGAGGACGTCGCCGGTCTTCGGGTCGACGAGGATCGCCCAGGCTGCGTGCGGTTTCACGCGTTCGCACATGAGGTCGAGCTCCTCCTCCACGATCGCCTGGAGCGGCTCGCGGATGGTGAGGTAGATGTCGTATCCGTCGAGCGTGGGCTCGCTTTTGCTGTTCGTGAAGGTCACTGGGCGTCCGTTCCTGGCGCGTTCGTAGACCATGGAGCCGGATGTGGCGGTCATGGCGTCGTTGAGGGAGCGCTCAATGCCCTGGACCGGGATGAATGTGTCGGCGGAGAAGTTCGTGAGACCGAGGATGTTTGCCAGCATCGTGTTTTTCGGATAGTTCCTGCGGTAGGAGCTGGTGAAGGCGATGCCGTGGAACGCGAGTTCCTTGACCTTCTCCTTCAGCATCTTCGCGGTCTCGTACTTGACGCCGGTCGCGATGACCGCGTAATGGCAGTCACGCTCGACTGTGTTGCCGTCCGCGTCCTTCGAGGTGAAGGAACGTTTGGTGAGGCGGCGGAAGACCTCGTCGGATTTGACGTTTTCGCAGTGTTTTTCGAAGAAATCCGCGATCATGCGGCATTCCGTCTCGGTCTTGTCTTTGTCTTTCTTGTTCAGAATGAAGATGTTCGCCGGGTCGCCGACGATGTCCATCGTGGGGACGTTCCCGACGAGGAGCGATCCGCCGAAGTCGAAGATCTCGCCGCGCGTGCCGTGCGTCTCGATCCGGGTCGTATAGGTGTTCTGCGCCTTGCCGAAAAGTTCGTCGTGGCGCGAGATCTGAACCTTGTAGAGCACGCGCGTGACGTAACCGAACCCGCAGATAAGCAGGATGTACACGAGGGCCATGCGGATGGCCATGGAGCGGAACAGTGTCATGTATGTCGTCCTTTCTGTGTGCGGGATTGCGGTTTGGGATTAATGGACTCCTCCGGAGGTCCGGTCAGCGCCGGCGGAAGTGTCCGCGACGCGCGTGTCGCCGCCGTACTGGGACGGGGCGGAGACCTGACCTTCGAAACGTTTCATGTAGCGCACCTGGCTCGGGTTGACGGCGCGGAGCGCGAGGTTGTACTGGCGAATCTTGGCGTTGATGTTTTCCCAGGAACGGAGCGTCTCGCGCTGCGCGATGAGGGTCTGGATTTCGGTGCGTTTCTCCCGGATCTCCTCGGTGATGCGGCTTTTCTCGCGTGCGAGCTGCTCGGTTTTATCGTTGAGGTGCACCCGTGCCCAGCAGGCGGCGGCGATGATGACCATCATCACCGCCATTTTGCAGATGAGTCCTGCAACCCAGGGGGATTGCGTGCGCCCGGGCTCGATGCCGGGCTCCGGCGAATTGGTTTTTTTTGTGAATTTGTTCATGTGTGTCCCGCTCTCGTGTTATGTTATTTTGATAATGGTTGGATTTTTTCCGCGGCTCGAAGTTTTGCGCAGGCTGCCCTCGGGTTGGCGGCGAGCTCGCGTTCATCGGCTTCGACGGGCTTTTTTGTCAGGGGTTTCAGGACGGCGCGCCAGGAGCAGATGCAGACCGGCGTGCCGGGCGGGCATTTGCAGTTCATCGCCATTTCCCGGATGAAGTTCTTGACGATGCGGTCTTCGAGCGAATGGAAGCTGATGACCGCCATGCGACCGCCGGGAGACAGGAGGTCGACCGCCGCCTGAAGACCGTCGCGGAGTTCGTCGAGCTCTCCGTTGACGGCGATCCGGAGTGCCTGGAATGCGAGGGTGGGAGCGGGTGGACCTTTGCGTCCGCCTTTGCGGTGGAACCCGCCGAGGACGTCGTCACAGACGCCGGCAAGGTCCCCGCAGGTGAGGAAAGGTTTGGTCTTGCGGAGTTCGACGATGCGGCGGGCGAGGCGGCGCGCCTCGCGGATTTCGCCGTAGTCGCGGAATATAGTAGTGAGATCCTCTTCTGATTGCGTGTTGACGATGTCCGCGGCGGTACGCCCGCGGGAACGGTCCATCCGCATGTCCAGCGGGGCTTCGGCGAACCGGAACGAGAAACCGCGTTCCGCGTCGTCGATCTGCCTGGAGGACACGCCGATGTCAAGGAGTATGGTGTCGACCTTGTCCCAGCCGAGCGCCGCTGCGCGGTCCGCCATGCGGGAGTAGTCGGAGTGCATGAGGTGTACGCGGTCCCCGGCGAAAGCGAGGCGTTCGCGCGCCGCCGCCAGGGCGTCTTCGTCGCGGTCGAGCCCGAGCAGTTCCGCTTCCGGCTTGCACTTCAGGAGCAGCGAACTGTGCCCGCCGTATCCCACGGTGCCGTCGACGATGCGGCGGACGGTGCGGGATTCGGGCGCGAGGAACGAGCAGACAGCCTCCGGGAGCACGGGGATGTGCTTCGGGGCTTCGAGCTGGTTTTCCTGTATGTTCATGGTCATCGTCATGCCGTGTTCTCCTTAATCCAGAACGTCCAGGAAGCTGTCGCCGGTCTCGTTGAAAGCCTCGAATTCGGCTTTCCAACGGGCTCCGTCCATGATCTGACCGAAGTTGCCGGAGGCGATGAATGCGGCGGACTCCTTGAGCTGGGCGAAATCCATCAGGATCGGCGGAATCTGGATGCGGCCCTGCTTGTCGCACTGGAGATGGAACGTGCGTGCGCCCAGCTGGCGGAGTTTCTTGAGGTCGGCGGGGTTCGAGGGGGAAAGGCTGTTCAGTTTCTTGCCGATGCGCTCGTTGTACACTTCCTCCGTGTACAGCTGGAGCGTCTGGTCGCGGCCGGGAATGAGCACGAAGCACCCGCTCGGAGACTGCTTGCGCCAGTCCGAGGGCACTGCAACGCGGTGCTGGCTGTCGAGCTTGTACTCGCAGCTTCCGCTCAGAATGCAGAAATTCGAGGTTGTTTTCGTGTCGTTTTCCATGGTCGTTTTCAAGAAGTTCCTTGGTTCCCCTTTGGGACCCCTATTTTCACCTTTCTTCCCCTAATTTACCCTGTCTCCGCCTTTTTTCAAGCCGAAATCAAACTTTTTTTCGTTTTTTTTTCGTTTTTTTTCGTTTTTGCCCTTTTTTAACCCCCTTTTTGCCCCTTTTGACGGAAAAAACGCGAAAAAAACGGTTTCGTGGAAAACGGATTCCACGGATAAAAATGCGCATGACGCGTGTATGCTTCTGTGAGGTAAAATGAGGCGAAAAAGATAAGACTTATAACTCCTATAAGACATATCAAGCTGAGCTCACTTTGAGCTCGCGCGTGCGCGCGCTCCGCATGTGTGCATTGTGCGAAATAAACAAGGCGTATCCGCCTCAAAAAAAGGATTAACCCGAGGATGGAGAATGTTGATGATGCCGGACGGATCACCGATGAAAAAAGAGGAGGGTTTGAGCCGAAAGCAAGACAAAAAAAGACCGCCCCGGAAATGGGACGGTCAAGATATTGAAAGAGTACTTGTGCAATTAAGAATTGAGCTTGCGGAGCGCCTTTCGGATGATGTTTTCGCTGGAGCGCTCCTGTTCGGGCATGGCGGCGACGAGGTCGGCGACCGCCTTCTGAATCTTCGCCCGCTGGAAACCGAGCTGTTCGAGCGCGAGGAGGGCGTCCTCCATTTCGCGCGACTGGGGGACGTCCTGTGGGAGGTTCGCGAATGTGAGCGCGGGGAAGAGCTTTACGATCTTGTCGCGCAGCTCGAGGATCATGCGTTCGGCGGAGCGCGGTCCGATGCCGCTGATGTGCTTGAGGACCTTGATGTCCGCATTGACGATGGCGTTGCAGAACGTGGGGATGTTCATGCTGCTGAGGATGGCGAGGGCGGTCTTCGCGCCGATGCCGTTCACCGTGAGCAGGAGCTTAAAGATTTCAAGCTCCTCCTTTTTCGCGAATCCGTAGAGCTGGAGCGCGTCCTCACGGACCTGGAGCCAGGTCATAACCGTGGCGCTGCCGCCTTCGCCGGCTTTCTGCAGCACGTCGTAGGTGCTCATTGGGATGGAGACGAAATAACCGACGCCGTTGACGTCGAGGATGAGTTCGGTGAAGTTCAGGGAAACGATTTTTCCTGTGAGCTGTGCGATCATGTTCGGGATTTCCTTCCGGGGCATGCCGGTTTTGTTTGTGATTCTTAGCAGATACTATACACGCGTTCGCGGGAAAATCAAGGGCGCGGGAAACGTTTTGCGGGAAGCACGAGGGCGCACGCGCGTTCGCGGGAATCTATCCTATCTCATGCGCGGGTCTGCAGACGCACGTCGCCGCAGTTCAGCGTAAGCGTGCGGCCGCCATCCTCGTCGAGGATGACCGAGCCGTCTGCGGCGATGTCGCGGAAAAGTCCCGTGAGGCGGGAACCGTCCCCTGCGAGAAATTCCACACGTTTCCCGAGGAGCCCGTTTTCGGTTTTCCAGCGTGTGAAAAGCGTCTCCGGGGCGTTTTTCAGGACGTCGCCGTGGCCGTGCAGGATTTCCTCGAACCTGTGCAGCGCCGCCTCGTAATCGCAGGGCGCGCCGGTCAGGATGCGGATGGACGTGGCTTCCTGCGAGGCGGTCGCGAGCTGTTCGCGCGTCATGTTCAGGTTGACGCCCATTCCGGTCACGAGCCCGCCGGGCGCGCCGTTGCGCGGGCAGATGTACTGGGAGAGGATGCCGGAGATTTTCGCCGTGCCGCGGAAGATGTCGTTGGGCCACTTGATGTGGAACTTTTCGGCGGGGGCAAGCTCGCGCACGAGGTCGAGGACGGACAGCGAACCGGCGGCGACGCCGAGCAGGGGGCTGTTCACATTCTTCTGGACGAAGCTTGCGTAGATGTTGCCGCGCGGGGAGATCCAGGTGCGGTCGAGGCGGCCGCGTCCGGCGGTCTGCGTGGCGGCGACGACGAGTTCACGGTCGTCCAGTTCGGCGAAATGCGCGACCGCCCATGCGGTCGTGGAGTCGATGGTGTCGAAAAAGATCATGGCGGAGTCAGGTGGCGCGGCGGCGTCCCGCGGGGGTGAAGGTCAGCGTGGCGCATTTGTCCGCGCCGATCAGCTCGGCGATGCGCCCGAGGATGGCGGCCTGCACGGCCTTCGTTCGGACGGAAGCCAGGTAGGCGGGATGTTCCACCTCGATGAAGAGTGTTTTATTCGAAAGGGAAAGCGGCGTGGTGTGCTTCGCGGCGACCGCGCCGGCGATGTCCGTCCAGTGTTCCAGGATTGTAAGGAAATCCGCGGTGCCGTGCGGCAGTTTCTTCCGCATGACACGCTGCAGCACGTCCCCGACCGGCTGGGTGGACGGCAGATGCTTCATGAGTTCGCCGTCGGAGCCGTCTTCGCCGTACCATTCGCGGAGGATGGGATCCATCTTCTTGCGGACGCGGCCTGTGGCGGTTCCTTCGGGCGGACGTTTTTCCGTCGGCATTGTTCAGCACGTCCCCGCTAAACGCCGACGCCAAAGATGGCGAGCGGGATTAGCAGCAGATTACCCATGAAACAGAACAAACCTATAAACCCCTGTCCCATGTGGCTTAGGCCGGTCGAGATGCGCCACGGCATGATGATGCACTCCACGAGCCCGACCGGGACCAGAAAGAATTTGAGGAAGTATTTCGCCGAGCGCAGGCCGACGACGGCGACATTTTTGAGTCCGCGGATCACGTACGGTGCGAGGATCTTCGCGCCCTGGATGGCGAGCGGCGTGAGGATGGCGAGGGTAACGGGGTCGAACGCCTCGGCCTTGGGCTGGGGCGTGAAATAGAACGTGCCGATGAGCACGATGGTCAGGATCAAAAGAAAACGCCGGGTCATGGTTCGGGTCCTTCCTGGCTGTTTGAGGGTGCGATGTGTTTCTTGAAGAGGGCATATTCCACGGAATCGGCGAGCGCGATCCAGGATGCTTCGATGATGTTTTCGCTGACGCCGACGGTGTCCCATACGCTGGTGGAGTCATGGCTCTGGATGCGGACGCGCGTCTGGGCGGCGGTACCGTTCAGGTTCTCCAGGATGCGGACTTTGAAGTCGATGAGGGAGACGTCGCGGAGCGCGGGATAGAAACGCTCCAGCGCCTTGCGGAGCGCGATGTCGAGCGCGTTGACGGGTCCGTCGCCTTCCGCGGCGGTGAGCTGGGATACGCCGCCGACGCTGAGCTTGACCGTGGCCTCGGAGACCACGCGGTCACCCGCGCCGCGCTTTTCGATGATGACGCGGAATCCTTCGAGCGTGAAGTAGGAGGGCCACAGGTTCATGACCTTGTGCATCAGCACGACGAACGACGCCTCGGCGGTTTCATATTCGTACCCGGCGCGTTCGCGTTTCTTGAGCTCCTGAAGACCGGCGTTTCCGAGGCGGGAATCCCGCAGGTCGATGCCGAATTCGGCGGCCTTCATGGTGAGCGAATGGCGTCCGGACAGCTCGGAGATGAGGATGCGGCGGCGGTTGCCGACGGATTCCGGGCGGACATGCTCGAACGTGACGGGGTTCTTCGCGATGGCGTCGACGTGGAGCCCCGCCTTGTGCGCGAAGGCGCTTTCGCCGACGTACGGTGCGTGGGCGTCGGGGCGCATGTTCGCCTTTTCGCAGACGAAGTCGCTGACGTCCTTCAGCATGGCAAGGTGACCGGGCGGAAGGCACCGGAAAACGGTTTTCAGTTCGAAATTCGGGATGATGGTGCAGAGGTTGGCGTTGCCGCAGCGCTCCCCGATGCCGTTGACCGTGCCCTGCACGAGGCGGGCGCCGCTGCGCACTGCCACGATGGAGTTCGCGACGGCGGTGCCGGAGTCGTTGTGGCAGTGGATGCCGAGGACGATGTTTTCGGGGAGAATCGCGCGGACCTGCTTCGTGATGTCGAGGATCTCGACGGGGAGCAGGGCGCCGTTTGTGTCGCAGATGGTGACGGCGGACGCGCCGCCCTCGCATGCCGCGTTCAGCACACGCTCGGCGTAGGCGCGGTCTTCGCTCCAGGCGTCGAAGAAGTGTTCGGCGTCGAAAATGACCTCGCGTCCGGCGTCGGCGAGGAACCGGCAGGATTCGCGGATCATCGCCAGGTTGTCCTCCTCGGATACGTTCAGGATTTCGCGGACCTGCGAGGCGGGCGTCTTGCCGACGATGGTGCAGACGGGCGCGCCGGAGTCGAGGAGGGCGCGCAGTTGCGGGTCGTTGTCCGCCGCCAGTTCCTTGCGGCGCGTGCAGCCGAACGCGCAGAGCTTGGCATATTTGAACGTCCGTGAAGCGGCGTCGCGGAAGAATTCGGCGTCGCGCGGATTGGAGCCAGGCCAGCCGCCTTCAATATACGCCACGCCCAGTTCGTCCAGTTTTTCGGCAATGCGCAGCTTGTCGTCCTTCGAGAACGAGACATGTTCTCCCTGGGCGCCGTCGCGAAGCGTGGAGTCGTATATGAGGATGTTCTGGTCTGGCATGGCGTGTTTTCCTTGTAAAAGAAACAATATAGCGCCGTTTTGGAGGAAAACAACCGGAAAACGCATTTTTTTTCGTGTTTTCCCGTTTTTTTATAGAAAAATGCAGGAAAGATGCGAAAAAAGAGGGGCAGGGCGGGAAGGTCAGGCTTTTTCCGGTTCTTCCGGTTCCGCTTCCGGGATCCGCTCCGGTCCGCCCTGTTCTTTCCCCTTGCGCGGGATGATGAATCCGCCGACGAACGCGGTGAACGGGGCGACGAGGACGAGCCCGAAACTGCCGACGAGTGTCTTGACCGCCTCGGATGCGACGTACGGGTTGTTGATGAAGTCGAGCGGACCGATGCCCTGCGCGGCGAACGTCATCATGAGCGTGAGATAGCCGCCGGAATAGGCGAGGAGGAGCGTCGTGGTCATGGTGCCGACCACGCTGCGACCCATGTTCAGCCCGGAGCCGATGAGCTCGCGGCGGGGGATGTCCGGGCGTTTCTGGAGGACTTCGACCATGCCTGCGGAGACGTCCATGGCGAGGTCCATGACCGCGCCGGAACTGGAGAGGAAGATCGCGCCGATGTAGATGTCGGGGAGGCTGAGAAATTCGTAGCCGGAATAGAGCAGCGTCTGGGAATAGGGCATCATGCCGCCGCTGATTTTGAAGAGCTTCGTGAAGACGTACGCCATGACGCAGCTGGCGAGCACGCCGAGGATTGCGCCAAAGAAGGCGGTGACGCCCTTCCGGGTCATTCCGGCGACCAGAAAGATGATGACGGCGCTGAGGAGCGTGACCGCGGCGAAGGTGATGAGCAGCACGTTGCCGCCTTTCAGCGCGAGCGGGATCACGAGCTTCCAGATGACCAGGCAGCTGAAGACGAAGGAGAGCAGGGCATTGAACCCTGTGATGCCGGCGAAGACGAGCAGGAGGACGCCGAAAAGGGTGAAGAGCAGGAGCGCGTAGCCGATGCGGTAGTGGTCCTGTGCGATGACCGTGAAGTTCTCGTCTGCGTCGAACGGGATGGCTGCGAGCGCGGTGTCGCCCGGCTCGAACACCTTGTCAAGCTCCATGTTGGCGCGGATGATGTTCGATCCGTTGAACTCGCGTCCATTGAACGGACCGGAGAGGACCCGCAGGCGGACGCGCTGCTCGCCCTTCTTCAGCAGTCCGATCGTGAAGACGTTGGAGTTGTCGACGGAAAGGATGCGCGCCTTGCACTTGACGCCCTCCGGCGGCGGGGCCGTGTGGAGGATGTCGAGAAACCAAAGCGCGGCGCAGGCAAGGAGGAAAACGACCACCATGACCGCGTCGCGCCTGGATATTTTCCAATGGTCGAACATGGAAAATAGGCTTTTGAGATTAAATCATTTCACGGGGACGGAAACGATCGCTTTGAGCT
The DNA here is from genome assembly GCA_902802585.1 of uncultured bacterium. Classification (GTDB taxonomy): domain Bacteria; phylum Verrucomicrobiota; class Lentisphaeria; order Victivallales; family UBA1829; genus UBA1732. The sequence goes on along the minus strand of CADCMR010000018.1, from coordinate 51,695 downwards.
TCTTGGCGATGTCGGAGTTCTCGTACATGCCGTAGAAGACATTGGAGTTCACGCCGTAGGCGCTGGTGTCGACGGGGAGGGCGGTGTGGGCGCCGCTGGTCCAGCCGACGGAGCACTTGTTGTCGAAGATCGCCACGACAGTGTTCGCAACGGCGTCGCCGCCGCCACCGGCGCGTTTGCCGTTCGGGAACTGCCTGTTGAACGCCTCCTCGATGCGGTCCTGTTCGGACTTGGAGAGTACGAGGTTCAGTTTCCTGCGGGCGTTGTTGTCGGCGGATCTGAGGTTGACGTTGGCGTTGTTTCCGCGCGGGGCTTCCTGGTTGTCGAAGACCAGTCCGAAGTTCTCGGTGATGAGCGGCTTGATGTCGTCGAACTTGATGGTCTTCTCTTCGGCGTTGTCCTGGTTGTTCTGGTTGTTATTGTTTCTGCCGGGAGGGCCGAAGCGTCTGGGACCGAGGATGCTGTCGGCGAGACGGTTGACCTTGTTCTTGAACTCGTCGCTTGAGCACTTCTGGTTGCCGAGCAGATAGATGGAGGACTCGTACTGTGTGTTCGCGAAGCCGAGTGTCAGTCCGCCGGTCTCGTGGTCGCCGGTGACGACGACGAGCGTGTCGTTCGGGTGCTTCTTGGCGAAGTCCATGATGACGGAGACGGCGCGGTCCATTTCCATGGTCTCGCGGAGGCTGGAGCCGGCGTCATTGCTGTGACCGTGGTGGTCGATGTTGCCGCCTTCGACCATGACGAAGAAGGGCTTGTTTTTCAGCATGAGGAAGTCAATGCACTGCTGGGTGTATTCGGCGAGCCCCCATTCGTCCGCCGGTTTGTCGATGGCGTAGGGGAGCTGACCGTTGTGACCGCGGACGAAGAGCTTGTCGGCTTTCTTCAGGTCGACTTTCGGGACCTCGTCCTTGTACGCGACAGTGTACCCTGCCTTTTCGGCAATCTTGTAGATGTCGTTGTCGCCACTGCGGTTGCCCTGGAGACCGCCGCCGCCGAAGTATTCGAAGCCGGACTTCACGAGGTCGAGACCGATGTCGTAGTAGTTGTCGCGGCTGACGTTGTGCGCGTAGAAGGACGCCGGGGTGGCGTGGTTGATCGTGATGCTGGTGAGGATGCCGATGGCGCGCCCGTTCTTCTTGGCGACTTCGGCGACGGATTCGAGGTTCTTTTTGCCTTCGGCGTCCATGCCGATGCGACCGTTGTTGGTCTTCTCGCCGCATGCGATGGCGGTTCCGCTGGCGGCGGAGTCGGTGATGAAGTTACTGGCGGAGCTGGTCTTGGAATAGCTCTGCTGCGGCATGGCGTTGATCGTGAGGCCCTTGCCGGTGGTGGAACGGCTGAACTCCTCCGCCATCATGCGCTGGGGCAGGGACATGCCGTCGCCGATGAACAGGAAGACGTACTTGGCGGGTTTGAGGTTCTTGAGCTGGTCGGCCTCGGTCTGGGCCGCGACCTGGACCGCGGACAGCGCGAGGAACGCGCCGGCCGCAAGTGCGGCAAATAAAGAACGTTTCATGGTGTGACTCCTGAAAACTTGATTGTGTGAGCAGGGTGGGGGTGTATGTTGCAAGGGTACATGTTACATGTAAAATACCATTGAAGTCTGAATTGTCAAGCGAATCATTTAAAAAAAGGCGAAAAAAGCCGGATTTTCCGCCGGAACGCCATTTTGTCTTCATTTGTTGCGCGGCGCGGGCAAAAACATGCTTGAAAAAGCGCAAACGGGTGTTATATTATGGGATGTCTAATCTGTTTCCGGACGTCCGCGGAGCTCTTCTTTCGCCGGATGCGGCAGAATGAAAACCGTTATCAACCCCTACGCCGAACGGCGGCCAATAAGGATGACAATATGGGCATTCGCATTGCGGGGACGGGCTCGTACCTCCCTGAACATATACGGACCAACGCCGATATCGAAAAGCTGGTCGACACCAACGACGAGTGGATCCGCACGCGCACCGGCGTGGAGGAACGCCGCATCGCCGGAGACGACGAAACCGCGTCCACGATGGGGATCCGCGCGGCGGAAAAAGCCCTGGCGCAGGCGGGAGTTGACGGACACGACATCGACGCGATCGTGGTCGCCACGATTTCTCCCGACTACATCTTCCCGAACACCGGCGCGCTGATCCAGCACCATTTCCAGTGCAAGCACGCTTTCTGCTTCGATCTCTCCGCCGCGTGCGCCGGGTTCGTATCCTCGCTTGAGGTCGGATTCTCCCTCATGCGGTCCTTCCCGGACAAATACCGCAACGTGCTGGTCTGCGGATCCGACAAGCTCTCCGTGATCGTGGACTGGACCGACCGCAACACCTGCATCCTCTTCGGCGACGGCGCGGGATGCGCGCTGCTTCAGAACGACGGCACGGACGCCCCGGACAGCATCCTCGCCAGCTCGCTTCACGCCGACGGCGGCTACACGGACGTCCTGCGGATCCCGGCGGGCGGCAGCAAAGCGCCCGCCAACCATGAAACGGTCTGGAACCGCCAGCATTTCATCTACATGGAAGGTCGCGAGACCTTCAAGCTCGCCGTGAACGCCATGGTGTCGTCCAGCGAGGAAGTGCTGGCGAAGGCGGGCGTCCCGATCGACCAGGTTTCGCTCGTGATCCCGCATCAGGCGAACCTCCGCATCATCGACGCCGTGGCGAAGCGCCTCGGCGTCAACGGCGACCGCGCGTTCTGCAACATCCGTCGTTACGGCAACACCAGTTCCGCCTCGATCGGCATCGCGCTCGACGAGGCGTGCCGCACAGGCCGCATCAAACGCGGCGACCTGGTGCTGTTCACGTCATTCGGCGGCGGTCTGGCGTGGGGCTCCATGCTGATCCGCTATTGAACGTGTATTTCCGGGCGGGTCCGAACGGTCCGCCTTTCTTTTTGCCTTGTTTCTCTGAACTTGAATTGTATTCCCGCGAGGTCGTGACATGTATAACGTCATCCTGAAAGAAGGTCGCGAAAAATCCGTCCTGCGGCGTCATCCGTGGATCTTCTCCGGCGCCATCCGCGAAGTCTCGGGCAATCCCGGATCCGGTGAAACGGTCGAAGTCAGGAGCGCGCGGGGCGATTTTCTGGCGTACGGAGCGTACGCCGCCGAATCGCACATCCCGGTGAAACTCTGGAACTTCACGGAATCCGAGGCGATAGACGAGGCGTTCTTCCGGAAGCGCCTGGCATCGGCGTTCGCATTGAGAAAGACGGTGTTCCACGGCACTCTGCCGGACGCCTTCCGTCTGGTCTGCGCGGAATCGGACGGGTTGCCCGGACTGATTGCCGACGTCTACGGCGAATACGCCGTCTGTCAGATCACGGGCGCGGGGATGGAACGCCACCGCGCGCTGATCGGCGAACTGCTGCTGGACTACGCGAAGGGCGTGTACGAACGCTCCGACGTCGACAGCCGTGCGAAGGACGGGTTGTTGTCCCGAACCGGACATCTCGCCGGGGAGCCGCTGCCGGATGTACTGGAGTTTACGGAAAACGGCATCCGGTACCGCGCCGACTACCTGATGGGACACAAGACCGGGTTCTACCTCGACCAGCGCGACAACCGCCGGTTGGTGGCGGAATGCGCCGCCGGCGCGGAGAGCGTGCTGAACTGTTTCTCGTACACGGGCGGATTCGGGCTTGCGGCGCTGAAGGGCGGCGCGGAGCATGTGCTGAACGTGGATTCCTCGGGACCTGCGCTTGCCTGTGCGCGGGAGTTGGCGGAGCTGAACGGGTTTTCCCCGGACGCCTTCGAGACGGAGGAAGCGGACGTGTTCCAGTTCCTGCGGAGCTGCCGTGACGCGCGGAGGAGCTTCGACGTGATCGTGCTGGATCCGCCGAAATTCGCTGAGACCATGTCGCAGCGCGAACGCGCCGCGCGCGCCTACAAGGACATCAACCTGCTGGCGGTCAAGCTCCTTAATCCGGGAGGACAGCTGTTCACGTTCTCGTGCTCCGGTGCGATCGACGACGACCTCTTCGCGAAGATCGTGGATTCCGCGGCGGCGGACGCGCATCGTCCGCTTCGCACCGTCCGGTGGCTGTCGCAGGGACCGGACCATCCGGTCCTGACCTCGTTCCCGGAAGGGCGTTACCTCAAGGGGCTTCAGCTCGTCGCTTCGATCTGAGCCGGGTTCCGGTCAGCGCCAGTGCCGGATGATGTGCGCCGCGACCACGAGCACGTCCGCCGCGAGCACGAAAAACGTCGCGCCGAGCATCAGGCGCAGGATGCGTTCCTGAAAAATGAACTTGTCGAAATGCTCCGGCGCGATTTTCCTGATGAAATCGTCCCGGTCGGCGACCTGCGTTTCCCGGCGGCTGTAGCGCTGCCACGGCGTGCGCCCGGAGGCGGACGGACCAAGCCTGAACAATGGATAATCCAGTTCGGGCGGGCACGGATCGTCCGTTTTTTTCGCGCTGATGCGGCGGATCCGTTTTTTGAGGACTTCGTGCGACATGTCCAGAAAAACGAACGCAAGCAGAAATAGCGCGGAAACGAACAGAAAGAAGACCATGATGGATGACGATTCGTACAGAGTGAAGCCGTTGAAACAATAGATTGATAACAATACATCACGGGAACACGAAAATCAAGCGCGAAACGGGAAAAGTGCATGTTTTGCGCGTTTTTTTCGGACGCGGATTTGCAATCGGCGAAAAACGAGGTAAATTTGTAGAGAGTTTTTTTGTTGAATCAACTGTAACCCGCCCATAGGGACGCCCGCGCATGAAGGGACAATTCTGGACATATCTGGTCAAACGCCTCGCCCTCGGCATCTTCACGCTCTTCGTGATCCTGCTGGCGAGTTATGCGCTCGTGCGTCTCGCTCCCGGCGACCCGTCCAAAAGCACGTTCCTCTCCGCCGACGGCGGCGGCAAGAACGCGGCGGGGACCATGTCGAGCGACAAGACCGACCTGGGGCGCAACAAGATCATCGAGGAGAAGCTCCACCTCGACAAGCCGATCATTGTCGGGTTCGGGCTTTGGATCTGGGATGCGTTCCACGGCGACCTGGGGGCGTCCGTCGCGGTGGACAAGGGGCGCCCCGTGACCGAGCTGGTCCTGGAACGCCTCCCCATCACGATCAAGCTCAATCTCTTCGCGATCTTGGTCACGTACATCCTGTCCATTCCGATCGGCATTCAGACCGCCGTCCGGCACGACACGGCGTTCGACAAGACCACGACGCTGTTCCTGTTCTTCCTGTACTCCCTGCCTGCCATCTCCGTGGCGCTGCTGCTGCAGGCGACGCTTTGCGTGGGCGGTCTCGCGCCGATCTTCCCGCTGAAGGGCCTGACGCCCGACATCACGCAGGGGATGAGCTCGTGGAAAATCATGTGGGTGACGGCGATGCACTACGTCCTGCCGGTCTTCTGCCTCAGCTACGCGTCGTTTGCCGGCATCGCGCGCTTCACGCGGGCGGGCATGCTCGACGTGATCCGCCAGGAGTACATCCGCACGGCGCGTGCAAAGGGGCTCGCGGAAAAGGAGGTCATCTACGTCCATGCGTTCCGCAACGCCCTGATCATCATGATCACGCTCTTCGCGGGCATCCTGCCCGGGCTGGTGTCCGGCAGCATCCTGATCGAATACATCTTCAACATCCCCGGCATGGGCGCGCTATCCATGCTCGCGCTCAGCAGCCGCGACATCCCGCTGATGATGACGCTTTTCGCGTTCAGCGGATTCCTGACGCTCGCCGGCATCCTGCTGTCGGACATCCTCTACGTGATCGCCGACCCGCGAATCGGCTTCGAGTCCCGCGTGTAGCCGATGGAATCCGGCGCATGCCGTGCTGCATGGAGCAGCACCTGATTTTCCGCTCCGCCGAGGTTCCTCCGGGGGCTTCTTTACCCTATGACCGATGCCACGCACCTGAAATCAGCCTCAAGTTACGTTTCCTGTAAAAAGAAAGCCCCGGCCGCTTTGAGCAGACCGGGGCAGGGATGGTGTTTTGTCTCGTGGGCGAGATCACATATTGACGAAGAACTGGAATCCTGGGTAGGCTTCGCCGCCGTGTTCGCAGAGGTCGAGGCCACGGAGTTCCTCCTCTTCGCTGACGCGGATGCCGGCGGTTTTCTTCAGCACGAAGAAGATCGCGAAGGAGGACACGAAGGAAACGAGCCCGACGACCGCCGCGCCGATGAGCTGCGGCAGGAATTTGTATTCGGGCGAGAAGATGCCGACCGCGAGCGTGCCCCAGACGCCGTTCACGAGGTGCACGGAGAGCGCGCCGACAGGGTCGTCGAGGTGGAGCCGGTCGAACATGACGACCGCCGGGACCACAATGATGCCCGCAACGAGTCCGATCACGACCGCCGCGCTCACGCTCACGCAGTCCGCACCGGCGGTGACGCCCACGAGCCCGGCGAGACAGCCGTTCATGGTCATGGAGAGGTCGGGGTGGTGGAGCATGAACCGGCTCGTCAGCATGCTGGAGACGACCGCTGCGCTGGCGGCGATCATGGTGTTCACGAGCACCAGGCTGACCTTTTGTGGTTCCGCGTTCAGGGCGGATGCGCCGTTGAATCCGAACCAGCCGAGCCAGAGCAGGAAGACGCCGATGGTCACGAGCGGCATGTTGTGCCCCATGATGGGCATCACCTTGCCGTCGACGTATTTGCCGATGCGCGGTCCGAGCAGAATCACGCCGGAGAGCGCCGCCCAGCCGCCCACGCTGTGCACGAACGTGGAACCGGCGAAGTCGTGGAAATGCATGGCGTCCAGCCAGCCGCCGCCCCAGCCCCACGAGCCGACGATCGGGTACACGACCGACACGTAGACCGCCGTGAAGATCAGGTAGCTGCTCAGCTTCACGCGTTCGGCGACCGCGCCGGACACGATGGTCGCGGCGGTCGCGGCGAACATCCCCTGGAAGAAGAAATCCGTCCAGTACGTGAACTCGCCGTTGTGGTACGCGATCGGGGCGCCCGCGGGCAGATGCAGCCCGAATCCGGCGAACCCGAACCAGTTGTTCCAGATCCAGTGCACGCCGGGGTACATCAGCGCGAATCCGCAGACGGCGTAGGAGAGGAACCCGATCGCCGGGGTCATGGTGTTCTTGAAGAGGATGTTGTTGCAGTTTTTCGCGCGCGCCAGACCGGACTCCACGCACGCGAATCCGAGGTGCATGAGGAAGACCAGCATGCCGCCCGCCATCACCCACAGGTTGTTCACCGCGAACATCGCATAGTCGGCGGTCGAGGGCGCCGCGACCTCCTGAATTGTTTCGGTTACCGCCGTTGCTTCGGCGACTGCTTCCGCCGCTTCTTCCGCGCCGGCGCACATTCCAACGAAAACGAGGCTCATCAGAGCCGCTGTCATCATCTTATTCATAGTGAATTGAATTCCTTTCCGATGTTGCGGAGTTATCCGATTGCCTCGGAGCCGCGTTCGCCCGTGCGGATGCGGATGCACTCGTCCATGGGCAGGACGAAGATCTTGCCGTCGCCGATATGTCCGGTGCGCGCGCCTTCACAGATGCCTTCGATGGTGGTCTCGACGAATTCGTCGTTGACCGCGATCGCGAGGCGAACCTTCTTCAGCAGGTTGACTTCCTGAAGCGCGCCGCGCCACATGTGGACGTATCCGCGCTGCTGACCGCAGCCCAGCGCGTTCGTGACGGAGATTTTGAAGATGCTGCGGGCGTAAAGCGCCTGCTTGACGGGATTCAGCCGGTCGGGCTGGATGTACGCGATGATGAGTTTCATGTCGTGTTTCTCCTGAAAGGATTTTGAGGTTACGCCGGAACATTCAGCATATCCCGTGCCAAACATGGTTTCAGGCGAAAAAACAGGTTGACGTGTCGGAAAAGTTTTACAAAACCGCGTGCTCTGACAACAAAATGTAAAACGGGTTTGTCCTCTTTTCAAGGAGATTCCGAGGAGGAAATGCTCTTTGCCGGGTTGACAATGCGTTCGGGATGGATTACATTATATCGAACATATGGAGAACCCGAAAACAAGGAAACGACCCATGGAAATCCAACCCGTCACCAGCCGTCGCAGGGAAATCACCTTCATCGGTTTTTCAATCGTAATCAGGAACGAGGACGGTGTCGGCAAATGCCCGGAATTCTGGAATGAATACGCGCAACGGTTTGCGCGCCTGTTTCAAACGATGAAGCCGGAGACGCCCGAGGAACAGGCTGTGCTCGATAATAAGATCGGGCAGTACGCCGTGTGCCGCTGCCTGAAAAGCGAGGGGCGGGACGGGTCGTTCGAGTACATGATCTGCGGCGAATACAGCGGCGGGACCGTTCCGGACGGCATGAAACTCCTGACGATCCCCGAATCCGACTGGGCGGAATTCCGTTGCAAAGGCGCGTTGCCGAAATCGCTGCAGGACCTCTACGCCGCCGCTTATAATGGCTGGCTGAAGGAACATCCGGAGTACCAGGAATTTGGCATCAATATCGAGTCCTATCCTCCCGGAAATCCTGCCGCTCCGGACTACGAATGCGGTCTCATCATCCCTGTGAAAAAAGCGTGAATCCAGGTCATTCGATGATGTGGAAAGTATAGAAATCTTCCTGGAATCAGGATTCTTTTTTGATTCCGAGGCGGTTCATGCGGTAGTTCATCATGCGCGGGGAGAGGCCGAGCTTGCGGCCGGCGGCGGAGAGGTTGCCGTCGTTCTTGCGGATGGCGTCCTGGAGGATTTCGCGTTCGTAGTTTGCGAGCAGGACTTCAAGCGTGGAGGAGTCGTCGCCGAGGTTGAGCGCGCCCGGCGTCGCGGCTGTGTTCCGCACCGCCTGGAGCGAGGGGGGGAGGTTGTGACCGTGGACGCAGTCGTCGGACGCGGTGAGCACGGCGCGCTCCATGCAGTTTTCGAGCTCGCGGACGTTCCCGGGCCAGCTGTAGTTCATGAGCAGGTGGATCGCACCGGGGGAGAGCTTGCGGATCGCCTTGTTGTACTTTACGTTCAGGTTTTCGATGAAATACTCGGCAAGCAGGATGATGTCGCTCTTTCGCTGTGCGAGCGGGGGCATCATGATGGGGAAGATGTTCAGGCGGTAGTACAGGTCCTCGCGGAAGAGCTTTTTCTCCATCAGCTCCTCAAGGTTGCGGCTGGTGGCGGCGAGGAAACGCACGTTGGAATGCAGCTCCTCGTTGCTGCCGACGCGCGAGAAGGTGCGTTCCTGCAGGAAACGCAGGAGCTTGACCTGGGTCTGCATGGTCAGGTCGCCGATCTCGTCGAGGAAGAGCGTGCCTCCGTCGGCGGCCTCGGCGCGACCGATGCGACGGCTGACCGCGCCTGTGAACGCGCCTTTTTCGTGTCCGAAGAGCTCGCTTTCGACGAGATTTTCGGGAAGGGCGGCGCAGTTCAGTGTGATGAACGGTTTGTCCTTGCGCGCGGAGAGCTCGACGATGGCGCGGGCGAGGAGTTCCTTCCCGGTGCCGCTGGCGCCGCGGATCAGGACTGTGGCGTCGGATGGCGCGACCTGGCGGAGCTGTTCGTAGACGAGCTGCATCTCGCGGCAGTTCCCGATCATCTTGCCGGGCGCCTTCTGGAGCATGCTGCGGAGCTTGCGGTTTTCTTCGAGCAGGGATTCGCGTTCGTCATGGATTTCCACGCACGCGGCGGCGGCGTCGGCGGTGATGTTCGCGATAATCTCGAGGAAGGCGACGTCGCTGTCGAGGTCGGTGTCGGGCAGGACGGGACGGTCGATGGAGAGCGTGCCGATCACGTTTTCATGGTGGATCAGCGGGACGCAGATGAACGCGACCTGTTCGGTGTAGTGGCGTGCGCCAGTACGGTTCAGGAAGCGGGTGTCGGTGCGGAGGTCCGGGATCACGTGGCTGTGCCCGGTCTCGGCGACGTGCCCGGTGATGCCCTCGCCGATGCGGTAGTGCCCGAGTTTCTTCTCTGTTTCGGCAAGTCCGCAGGAGACCTCGATCTTGAGTGTGTCGCCGTAGAGCAGGGCGAACGTGCCCCGGATCATGCCCATGTCGCTTTCGAGGATGGCGAGGACGCTTTCGAGGAGCGCCTGCACGTCGCGTTCACGGGTGATGACCGAGCTGACCTTCTGGATGACGAGGAGTTGCGGGCTTGCGATATTTTTCATGGTATAATAATATACATGATTAGTCATGTTTAATCAAGAGGAAAACACACAAACCTTTCATGAATTTGGGGTGAATCTCGGATGGACATTCTTATGCCAGATCGCGGATGATCTCCTGGACGGTCTTCTTCGCGTCCGCCATGGCTCGTACCACGAGCGAAGCGCCGGTGGTGCAGTCGCCGACGGTGTAGACGCGGCGCTCCGGATCAGCGACCAGTCCGTTACGGGGCGTGAGTTTGAGCTGGAGGTCGGCGGCGGGACCGGCGGGATCGGCTCCGGTGAAGCCCATGGCGAGCAGGATCAAATCGGCTTCGATGACGCGGGTGGAGTTTTCGACCGGAACGGGTTTCAGCGGGCGGCCTTCGGGCGAGGTTTCCCAGCGGACGGAATGTACCTCGACGCCGGTCAGGACGCCGTTCTCGCCGAGGAAGCGGTCGCTCGCCACGTTCCACTCGCGTTCGCAGCCCTCCTTGTGGCTGGAGCTGGTGCGGAGCATCCACGGCCAGGCGGGCCACGGGGTGGAGGCGGACCGCGTCTCGGGCGGCATGGGCATGATCTCGACCTGTTTCACGCTCGCCGCGCCCTGGCGGATCGCGGTTCCGGCGCAATCGCTGCCGGTGTCGCCGCCGCCGATGATGAGCACGCGTTTGCCCTTCGCGCTGACGGGGAGCGTGCGGAGCTCGCCGTCGTTCACGCGGTTCTGCCCCTGGAGGAACTCGAGTGCGAAGTGGACGCCGTTGAGTTCGCGACCGGGGATGTTCAGGTCGCGGGCGCACGGGGTGCCTGTGGCGAGCACGACCGCGTCGTAGTTCCGCAGGAGATACTGCCCGGCGACGTCGAGCCCGATGCGGCAGTCGGTCAGGAATTCGATTCCCGCCTGGCGCATGAGGGAGATTCGGCGGTCGATGACGCGTTTGTCGAGCTTGAAATCGGGGATGCCGTAGCGGAGGAGTCCGCCGGGCTTGTGGTTCGCCTCGAAGACGGTCACGTTGAATCCGGCGCGGTTCAGTGACTCGGCGGCGTAGAGCCCGGACGACCCGCTGCCGACGACGGCGACGCTTTTGCCGTTTCGGACCGCGGGGACGACGGGTTTCACCCAGCCGTTTTCAAACGCGGTTTCGACGATGACTTTTTCGCACTGGCGCACCATCACGGGGTCGTCGTTGACGCCGTTGCAGCACGCGCCCTCGCACAGGGCGGGGCAGATGCGGCAGGTGAACTCGGGGAAGAAACTGGTTTCGGAGAGGATGCGCCACGCGGCGAGCCAGTCGCCGGACGCGGCGGCGCTGTTGAAGTCGGGGATGACGTTTCCGAGCGGGCAGCCTGAGCCGTGGCAGAACGGCACGCCGCAGTTGTGGCAGCGGAGCATCTGTTCGCGGACCTGTTCGGGCGTCAGGCGGATTTCGACTTCGTTGTAATCGCGGACGCGTTCGTCCGCGGGACGGTACATATCGTGTATGCGTTCGATCATGGTCGGTAAGCTCCTTTCTCAACGGGCGGCGTGTGCAAGCGCGTTTCTGTATTCGACGGGGAAGATGCGGACGAATTTCGGGCGGTACTGCTCCCAGTCGGAGAGCATACGCGCGGCCTTTTTGCTGCCGGTCTCGTGGAAATACTCCTCCAGCAGTGATTTGAGTTCGTGTTCGGCATCGGTGCCGGACTCGATGCTTTCGAGGTCGATGCCGTCCGTGCTGCAGCTGAGGTCGAAATGGCCCTTCTCGTCGTAGATGTACGCCAGTCCGCCGGTCATGCCGGCTGCGAAGTTCACGCCCACGTGTCCGAGCACGACCACGCGTCCGCCGGTCATGTATTCGCAGCCGTGGTCGCCCACGCCCTCGGCGACGAGCGTCATGCCGCTGTTGCGGATGGCGAAGCGTTCGCCCGCGATGCCGTAGAGGAAGATTTTGCCCGAGGTGCCGCCGTAGCCGATCACGTTTCCGGCGATCACGTTGTTCTCGGCGGGATACCCGGCGTTGTCGGGCGGACGGATCACGATTTTGCCGCCGGAGAGGCCCTTGCCGACGAAGTCGTTCGCCTCGCCCTCGAGGCGGAGTGTGACGCCCTTCGGCAGGAACGCGCCGAAACTCTGTCCGGCGACGCCGGAGAGGTTGACCTGGATCGTGTCCTCGGCGAGCGTGTTTTCGCCGAACTTTTCCGCCACGACGCCGGCGAGTTCCGCGCCCGCGGTACGGTCGGAGTTCGTGATGACGGCGGAGATGCTTTCCTTCTTGCCATTCAGTTTCAGCTTCGGCAGGATGGCGCGGCGGTCGAAGTTCACGAGTTCGTACGGAGGTTCGTTCGGGTCGAAATGCACCGCGCCGCCCTTGACCTGTTCGAAGATTCTGCTGAAATCGAGGCGGATGGTCTTGTAGAAGTCGACCGCGTGGTTCGTTTCGAGCAGGTCGGAGCGACCGCACGCCTCCTCCAGCGAATGCAAGCCGAGCGAGGCGAGATGTTCGCGGACCTCCTGCGCGATGAACCGCAGGAAGTTGATGATGTATTCGGGCTTGCCCGCGAAGCGCTTGCGGAGCTCGGGATCCTGCGTGGCGACGCCCATCGGGCAGGTGTTGCTGTGGCACTGGCGCATCATCACGCAGCCGATGCAGACGAGGATGGTGGTGGCGAATCCGAATTCCTCCGCGCCGAGCAGAGCGGCGATTACGACGTCGCGCCCGGTTTTCAACTGGCCGTCCACCTGGAGCTTGATCTTGCCGCGCAGTCCGTTCAGCACGAGCGTCTGCTGGGCTTCCGCCACGCCGAGTTCCCACGGGAGTCCGGCGTGCTTGATGCTGGTGAGCGGGGACGCGCCGGTTCCGCCATCGTGCCCGGAGACCAGCACCACGTCGGCGTGCGCCTTGGCGACGCCCGCTGCGACCGTGCCTACGCCGAGCTCGGAGACGAGCTTCACGGAGATGCGCGCCTTCGGATTGGCGTTACGGAGGTCATAGATGAGCTGGGCGAGGTCCTCAATGGAGTAGATGTCGTGGTGCGGCGGCGGGGAGATGAGCGTGACACCGGGCATGGCGTGGCGGATCTTCGCGACGAATTCGTTGACCTTGTGACCGGGCAGCTGACCGCCTTCGCCGGGCTTGGCGCCCTGTGCCATCTTGATCTGGATGTCGCGGGCGTTCCGCAGGTAGCTGATCGTGACGCCGAAACGGCCGCTGGCGACCTGCTTGATGGCGGAATTGAACTCGGTGCCGAAGCGTTCGGCGTTCTCGCCGCCCTCGCCGCTGTTGCTCATCGCGCCGCAGGCGTTCATGGCGGCGGCGATGCATTCATGCGCCTCCGGGCTGAGGGAGCCGAGGCTCATCGCGCCGGAGACGAAGCGTTTCAGGATGCTTTCGACGCTTTCGACCTCGTTGACGGAGATCGCGTGCGTCTTTTTGAACTGGAAGAGGCCGCGCAGGGTGCACAGGCGGTGTGCCTGGTCGTCGATCAGGCGGCTGTAGTCCTTGAATTTATGGTAGTCGCCGGTCTGCACCGCCTGGCGGAATGTGCTCAGGGATTCGGGCGTCCAGAGGTGCGCCTCGCCGTCCTTGCGGTAACGGTATTGACCGCCGCCGGGGAGCAGGGGGGATTCGGCGCAATCCGCGGCGGATGCGCGCAGGACCGCCTCGTGGGCGATTTCCGCGAGACCGATGCCGCCGACGCGGCTGGCAGTGCCGGGGAGGAATTCGCGGAGGAAGTCGGGGTTCAGTCCGACCGCCTCGAACGCCTGTGCGGAACGGTAACTGCGGAGCGTGGAGATGCCGAGCTTGGACATGATCTTCAGGAGACCCTTGTCGACCGCCTTGATGTAGTTGCTGGCGGCGGTTACGGGGTCAAGCCCGAGCGCGCCGGAATTTGCCAGCGAGGATACCGTGGCGAGCGCCAGGTACGGATTGACGGCGGTCGCGCCGTAGCCCAGCAGCAGCGCGAAGTGCATGACCTCGCGCACCTCGCCGGACTGCACGATCAGACCGGTTTCCGGACGGAGCCCCGCGTCGACCAGCGCGCGGTTCGCGGCGGAACACGACAGCAGACTCGGAATCGCCGCCTGTCCCGGCGGCAGGTCGCGGTCGGACAGGATCAGAATGTGTTCGCCCGCCTTTGCGGCGGCAACCGCCTGTTCCTCGATCGATTTCAGCGCGTCGCGCAGCGCGGCCTCCCCGCCTTTCGCCGGGAATCCGCAGCTCAGGGTGCGTGAACGGTACCCCTGGACGCCGAAATTCTGAAGCTGGCGGAGTTCGTCGTCGGTGAGGACGGGGCGGCGCAGTTTGATCAGGCGGGCGTGTTCGGGCGTCTCCTCCAGGATGTTGCCCTTGTTGCCGATGTAGGTCATCAGGCTCATCACGAGTTCCTCGCGGATCGGGTCGATCGGCGGGTTCGTGACTTGCGCGAAGAGCTGCTTGAAATACTGGAACAGCAGCTGGGGGCGTTCGGAGAGCACGGCGAGCGCGGCGTCGTTTCCCATGGATCCGACCGGCTCCTTGCCCTGGATCGCCATCGGTTTCAGGATCACGTCCATGTCCTCGCGTGTGTAGCCGAAGAGACGCTGCTTGTGCGTCAGGCCCTCATCCGGTCGCGAGGCTGTGATGTCGGTGAAGAGACCGTGTACGGAGAGACGGTTCTCCTCGACCCAGCGGCGGTACGGCTTGCTGCGCGCCAGACGGTTCTTGACCTCGGAATCCGGTACGATGCGGTGGTTCCGCATGTCCAGCAGGATGATCTCGCCGGGTTTCAGGCGGCCTTTCAGCTCCACGTCCTCGGCGGGGATGTCCAGCACGCCGGTTTCGCTCGCGAGCACGAAAAGACCGTCTTTACATTTTGTGTACCGTGCCGGGCGCAACCCGTTGCGGTCGAGGATCGCGCCGGCGTTCACGCCGTCGGAGAACGCGATCGCCGCCGGGCCGTCCCACGGCTCCATAAGCGCGGAGTGGTATTCGAAGAACCCGCGCACGTCGCGTCCCATATAATATTTCGCGCCCCACGCCTGCGGGATCAGCATCAGCATGGCGTGTTCCGGGGCACGCCCGGCGGCGACGAGCAGTTCGAACATGTTGTCGAGCGAGGCGGAATCACTCTGACCTGGCTCAATCAGCGGAAGGAGTTTCGCGAGGTCGTCGCCGAACAGCTCGCTTTTCAGGAGGTGTTCGCGCGCCCGCATGGCGTTCAGGTTGCCGCGCAGGGTGTTGATCTCGCCGTTGTGCGCCAGATAGCGGAACGGATGCGCCAGCTGCCACGTCGGGAAGGTGTTCGTGCTGTAGCGCTGATGCACGATCGCGAGGTGCGACCGGAAGAGCTCGTCGTCAAGGTCGGGATAGAACTGCTCCAGTTGCGTCGCGAGCAATAATCCTTTATAAACGATGTTTCGCGACGACATGCTGCAGATGTAAAGGTCGAGCTTGCGCTTCTCGATCAGGCGGCGCATTACGAAGAGCTTGCGCTCGAACGCCGCATTGTCCTCGAAATTCCGTCCGTCGATGAAGAGCTGGCGGATCACGGGCATGTTCTTGCGGGCGGTGCGACCGATCTTCTCCGGCACGACCGGGACTTCGCGCCAGCCGAGGACGCCGCCGCCTTCCGCGCGCACGACTTCCTCGACGTCCTGTTCCGCGCCGAGTCCTCCGAAGACCATCGCGACGGCGTACTTGCCGGCCTCGGGCAGCTTCACGCCGGATTTCGCGCGGAAGAATTCGTCGGGCATGGAGAGCAGCAGCCCGGCGCCGTCGCCGGTTTCCGGGTCGCTTCCCGCCGCGCCGCGGTGCATCAGGCGGCACAGGATGGTGATACCCTTTGTTACAATATCATGCGATGCGCGCCCGTTCAGGTCGGCGACCATGCCGACGCCGCACGCGTCGTGTTCCTGCCGCGGGTCGTAGAGTCCCTGCGGCTGCTGTCGGAAGATTTGCTGTTCCATGTTTTTTGCCTTTCTTCGTCAGGTTCAACTTGAAATAACTCGGCGTCTGATAAGCAAATCCCGTGCCAACACCCTCATTCAGCGGAAAACACGGTCGGCTGTTTACATGATTTGTAATCGTGTAACCCCGTATTTACATTTTATGTAATCCTGGCTTTGCGTTTTCCTCCTCAATGCCGTTTGGCATGTTTTATGCTTGTTTGTCCGCCGGGAAACAATATCAAAACCATCTCAACTCCGCACCGAAAGGAGTACCGCAATGTCAGATGCGGTCAAACATGAATGCGCGGTCGCGCTGCTCCGGCTTCGCAAACCTCAGGAATACTATTTCAGCAAATACGGCAGCGCCGACTACGGATTCAGCAAGATGGCGCTCCTGCTTGAAAAACAGCACAACCGCGGACAGGACGGCGCGGGAATCGCTTCGCTGTATCTCAATCCGGAACCCGGTCTGCCGGCGTACCGCGTGGAGCGTTCCGCCGCATCGGAGGACCCGCTCGCCGACCTGCTCGGACGATGCGGCGGCGCGCCGGGGTTCGACGGCGGAATCCTGCTGGGGCATCTCCGGTACGCGACGTATGGACGGCACGAGGAATCCGCCTGCCATCCGTTCGTGCACGATTCGAACTGCCTGCGTCGGACGCTGCTGCTGGCGGGGAATTTCAATCTCACGGGCGCGCACGACCTCTTTGAAAAGTTTTTGAAACTCGGGCATCATCCGAAGAGCAAGGCGGACGGCTACCTGATCCTCCAGATCATCGCGCACTACCTGGAACAGGATTCCAATCTTCACCCCGGTTCGCCGGACTGGGCGAAGATCCTGCGGCAGGCGCTGAACGGCCTTGACGGCGCGTTCACGCTCTGCGGCTTCAACGGCGCGGGCGATGCTTTCACGATCCGGGACCCCCATGCGATACGTCCCGGATATTTTTATTTTGACGACGAGGTGTTCGCGGCGGCGAGCGAACGTCCCGCGATCCAGGCGGCGTTCGACTGCGCCACGTCCGAAGTTATGGAGATTCCGCCGGGCAAGGCGGTGATTGCACGTGCGGACGGCGGCGTGGAGATCCTCGACTGCCTGGAACCGGCGGAACGCCGCAGCTGCGTCTTCGAGCGCATCTACTTCTCGCGTCCGAACGACGCGGACATCCACCGCGAACGCAAACGCCTTGGCAAATCGCTGGTTCCGGCGGTGCTTCAGGCGGCGGACAACGATTTCGACTCAACTTTCTTCAGTTATATTCCGAACTCCGCGCGCGTCAGCTTCCACGGCATGCTCGAAACGCTCTTCACGATGGCGGCGCACCAGGATCACCTCGTTCGCTTCGGGGAGATCGCGGTCAAGGACGCGAAATTCCGCACGTTCATCGCCGACGCCGACAGCCGCCGCGAACTCTACATGCACGTCTACGACGTGACCTACGGGCTGATCCGGCCGGGCGTGGACACGCTGGTCGTGCTGGACGACTCCATCGTGCGCGGCAACACCATGCGGAACGCGATCCTGCCGATCCTCGACCGCCTCGGTCCGAAACGCATCATCGTGGCGAGCTCCGCGCCCCCGGTCAAATACCCTGACTGCTACGGCATCGACATGGCGTGCGCGGGCGACCTGGCGGCGTTCCAGGCCGCCGTCACGATCCTGCGTCGCACCGGTCGCGAAAGCGTGCTGAACCGCGCCTGCGAGGCGGCGAGGAAAGCTCTGTCCGGCGGCGCGCCCAACGAAAACCACATGCGCGATGTCTACGACGCCGTCGAGGAGGAGGACCTTCACGCGGAGATCGCGCGCCTTCTCACGCCGCCCGGGCTCAAGGCGGAGCTCAGGGTCGTCTACCAGACCGTCGAGGCGCTGCATTCCTGCTGCCCGGATTATCCCGGCGACTGGTATTTCACGGGGGACTACCCCACGCCCGGCGGCGTCCGCACTGCGAACCGCGCGCTGGTGAACTTCATGGAAAACAACCAGGAAAGAGCATACTGATATGGACGATTATAAGGAATTGTGGAAACAGCAGCGCGAACGCAGGGCGTTCCTCGCGCTCGCCGACGGCACGGTCTTTCACGGTTATGCGTTCGGCGACCTGCACGACCGCACGGGCGAAGCGGTGTTCAATACCGGCATGACCGGATACCAGGAGATTATTTCCGACCCGTCCTACGCGGGGCAGTTCGTGACGCTCACGACCGCGGAGGTCGGCAACTACGGCTGCACGCAGGAGGACATGGAATCGCGGAGCCTCTTCCTGAACGGTTTGATGATACAGGAGCTCAACCCCGCCTCGAACTGGCGTTCCCGCGAGGAGCTGTCCGCGATTATGAAGCGTTTCGGCAAGCCCGGCCTTGCCGGCGTCGATACGCGCGCGCTGACTTTGCACCTGCGCACGAAAGGCAGCCAGAAAGCCTATCTGCATGTGAGCGGAGAGGCGATCTCGGAGAAAGAAGCCGTAAAGCGGGCGCAGGCATGGGAAGGACTTGAAGGTCAGGACTACGCGTCCATCGTGACGACGCCGGTTCCGTACGACTGGAACGACGACGGGAAATATCACGTGATCGTGTACGATTTCGGTGTGAAATACAATATCCTGCGGATGCTCGCCGCGCGCGACATGCGCGTGACGGTCGTCCCCGCCTCGACGCCGCCCGAGGTCGTGCTCGAAGCGAAACCGGACGGCGTGTTCCTCTCCAATGGTCCCGCCGACCCGTCCGCCGTGACCTACGCCATCGAAAACATCCGCGTTCTGCTCGGAAGCGGTGTCCCGATGATGGGGATCTGCCTCGGGCACCAGCTGCTCGGTCTGGCGTGCGGCGCGAAGTGCGGCCGCCTGAAATTCGGGCACCACGGGTGCAACCACCCCGTCAAAAACATCCTGACCGGCGAGGTCGCGATCTCCAGCCAGAACCACAATTTCGCGCTGACGGATCTGCCCGCCGAACTTGAACTCACGCACATCAATCTCAACGACAATACAATCGAAGGAATCCGCCACAAAACGCTCCCTGCGTTCAGCGTGCAGTACCACCCGGAAGCCGCTCCCGGACCGCACGACGCCGCCGGGCTTTTCGACGCGTTCCGCAAACTCATGGAGGACAGCAGATCATGAAAACGAAACACATCTTCATCACGGGCGGAGTCGTTTCCAGCCTCGGCAAGGGCATCACCGGAGCCGCCCTCGCGTTCCTCCTGAAACAGCGCGGATACCGCGTGGCGATGCAGAAGCTCGACCCGTACCTGAACGTGGACCCCGGCACCATGAGCCCATACCAGCACGGCGAAGTCTTCGTGACCGACGACGGCGCGGAGACCGACCTCGACCTCGGCCACTACGAGCGCATCGCCGGTGTGACGTGTTCTCACGCCAGCAACTACACCTCCGGACGCATCTACGGCAGCGTGATCGCACGCGAACGCGCCGGCGGCTACCTCGGCGGCACCGTGCAGGTCGTCCCCCACATCACAGATGAGATCAAGGCGGCGATCCGGTCGCTGGAGAGCGACGACGTGGACATCGCCATCACGGAGATCGGCGGCACCACGGGCGACATCGAGAGCCTGCCGTTCCAGGAGGCCACCCGCCAGTTCAAGCTGGAGGCTCCCGCGGGCGATGCGATCTTCATCCACCTCACGCTCGTGCCTTTCATCCGCGCGGCGAAGGAGCTGAAGACGAAGCCCAGCCAGCATTCCGTGGCGGCGCTCCGCGGCATCGGTATCGTGCCGGACATCCTCGTGTGCCGGTCCGAAGTGCCGATGGAGGAGGAACACCTCAACAAGCTGTCGCTTTTCTGCAACGTGCGGCGCAATTGCGTGATCGAGGAGCTGGACGTGCAGAATTCCATTTATGAAGTGCCGCTGGAGCTGGAGCAGCAGCAGTTCGACACGCGCGTGCTGGAGCTGCTTCACCTCGATCCGCGCACCATCGACCTGGACGGCTACTGCAAGTGGCTTGAGGACGTGCTGCATCCGCAAAGCAAGTGCACCATCGCGGTCGTCGGCAAGTACATCCGCCACCAGGACGCGTACAAAAGCATCTACGAATCGCTCAGCCACGCCGGGATTAAGCACTCCTGCAAGGTCGACGTCCGCAAGATCGAATCCGAGGAATTCATGTCCTCCGATCCGGCGGCGCTCCTGAATGGCGTGGACGGCATCCTGGTGCCCGGCGGATTCGGGACGCGCGGCGTGGACGGCAAGATCAGGGCGATCGAATACGCTCGCACGCACAAGATCCCGTTCCTGGGCATCTGCCTGGGCATGCAGTGCGCCGTGATCGAATTTGCGCGGGACGTCCTCAAGCTCGCCGACGCCGACAGCTCCGAGTTCAACGAACATACGACAAATCCGGTCATCGACCTCATGGACGAACAGCGCACGATTCATGACAAGGGCGGCACCATGCGCCTCGGCGCGTATGACTGCGAGCTGGTCCCCGGTTCGCTCGCGGAACGCCTCTACGGCGAAAAGCTCATCCACGAACGCCATCGCCACCGGTTCGAGTTCAATCCGAAGTACCGCGAGGCGCTCGAATCCGCCGGACTTCGCATCAGCGGCGTGAATCCGCAGCGCGGCCTGGTGGAGATCGTCGAGATACCGGACCACCCGTTCTTCATCGGCTGCCAGTTCCACCCCGAATTCAAATCCCGCCCCATGCACGCGCATCCGCTTTTCGACGGGCTCGTGGAAGCGGCGCTGAAAGGTCGTCAAAATGCCGAAACGCACTGACATCCAGAAAATCCTGCTGATCGGGTCCGGTCCCATCGTGATCGGGCAGGGCTGCGAGTTCGACTACTCCGGCGTACAGGCTTGCAAGGTGCTGAAGCAGGACGGGTTCGAGGTCGTGCTCGTGAACTCCAATCCGGCGACCGTCATGACCGATCCCGAGCTCGCCGACCGCACCTACATCGAACCGCTCACGTGCGACATCCTCCACGAGATCATCCGGCGCGAACGCCCGGACGCCATATTGCCGACGCTCGGCGGCCAGACTGCGCTGAACCTCGCCATGGAGCTGAACAAGAACGGCATCCTGAAACGCTACCACGTCGAGCTGATCGGCGCCAGCGCGGACGCCATCGCCCGCGCCGAGGACCGCCAGCTCTTCAAAAAGACCATGCAGGACCTCGGACTCGACCTGCCGCAGTCCGGCTCCGCGCATTCCGAAAGCGAGGCGGACGCCATTGCGCGCACCATTGGTACATGGCCGCTCATCATTCGCCCCGGATTCACGCTCGGTGGCACGGGCGGCGGCATCGCGCACGACGAGGCGGAATTCCGGGAGATCGTGCGGCGCGGTCTGGAAGCCAGCCTCAACCACGAGGTCCTGATCGAGGAATCCCTGCTCGGCTGGAAGGAATTCGAGATGGAGGTCATGCGCGACAAGAAGGGCTCCAGCGTCATCGTCTGCTCCATCGAAAACCTCGACCCGATGGGCGTCCATACCGGCGACTCAATCACCGTCGCCCCCATCCAGACGCTCACCGACCGCGAATACCAGGAGATGCGCGACGACTCACTGCGCGTGCTTGCCGCAATCGGCGTGGAGACCGGCGGATCGAACGTGCAGTGGGCGGTCAATCCGGACACCGGACGCCGCATCATCATCGAGATGAACCCGCGTGTGTCGCGTTCGAGCGCGCTCGCCTCGAAAGCCACCGGATTCCCCATCGCAAAGATCGCCGCCAAGCTCGCGGTCGGCTACACGCTGGACGAACTCCGCAATGACATCACGGGCAGCACGCCGAGCTGTTTCGAACCCGCGCTCGACTACATCGTGACCAAAATTCCGCGGTTCACCTTCGAGAAGTTCCCCGCCGCCGACCCCACGCTCGGCACCCAGATGAAATCCGTCGGCGAGGTCATGGCGATCGGCCGCAACTTCAAGCAGAGCCTCCAGAAGGCTCTGCGTTCGCTCGAAACAGGCCGTGCCGGATTCGGCGCGGACGGCAAGGACGCTGCGTTCGAGTCCGCCTCCGACGAAGTCCTGGAGGAAAAGCTTGTGAAGCCGAACGCGGAACGCATCTTCTGGCTCCGCGCGGCGTTCAAGCGCGGCTGGGACGTCGAAAAAGTCTTCTCCCTCACACAGATCGACCGCTTCTTCCTGCGGCATCTGCGCGAACTCGCCATGTTCGAGGACGAGATTGCCTCCGCCGGGACGCTCGATAACCTAGCCGCCGACCATGCGCTCTTTAAACAGGCAAAGGATTTCGGATTCAGCGACCGCCAGATCGCGTTCCTGCTTCATTCGACCGAATCCGCCGTCGCCGCGCAACGCAGGCAATCCGGCCTGCTGCCGAGCTTCGGCGCGGTCGACACCTGCGCGGGCGAATTCGAGGCGGTCACGCCATATTACTACAGCTCCTACGCGGACGCGGGCGAACCCGTACGACCGAGGGGCGATAAGAAGTCGATCATGGTGCTGGGCGGCGGTCCGAACCGCATCGGGCAGGGCATCGAGTTCGACTACTGCTGCTGCCACGCGGCGTTCGCGCTGCGCAAGGCTGGCTACGAGGTCGTGATGGTGAACTCCAATCCGGAGACCGTCTCAACCGACTACGACACCAGTGACAAGCTCTATTTCGAGCCGCTTACGCTTGAGGATATCATGCATATCTACGAACGTGAACAGTGTTCCGGCGTGATCGTGCAGTTCGGCGGGCAGACGCCGCTGAACCTGGCGCAGGCGCTGAAAGCCGCCGGCGCGAACGTGATCGGTACCAGCCCGGACGATATCGACCTCGCCGAGGACCGCGACTATTTCAAACAGCTCGCCACGAAGATCGGCATCCTCCAGCCGGAAAGCGGCATCGCGCACACCGTGGACGAAGCGCTCTCCATCGCGGAAAAGATTGGCTATCCCGTGCTCGTGCGCCCGAGTTTCGTGCTCGGCGGTCGCGGCATGGTGATCGTCTACAAGGAAAAATACCTGCGCAAGTTCGCCGAGGAGGCGGCGCGCGTCGCCGAGGGAAAGCCCATCCTGATCGACAGGTTCCTGGAGAACGCGGTCGAGCTGGACGTGGACTGCATTTCCGACGGCGAGACGACCGTGATCGGCGCGATTCTGGAGCACGTCGAGCCCGCCGGGTGCCATTCCGGCGACTCCGCCAGCATCACCCCGCCGATGAGCCTGTCCCCGGAAATTTTAGCTCAAATCCGCGTCTATGCCCGCGAGTTCGCCGCCGCGCTTCACGTGAACGGACTTATGAACATGCAGCTCGCGGTCAAGGACGGAAAAATCTACATGATCGAGGTCAATCCGCGCGCGTCCCGCACGATCCCGTTCGTCAGCAAGGCGATCGGCGTGCATCTCGCCGGACTCGCCGCGCTCTGCATGACCGGGCGCAAGCTCGCCGACCTCGGATTTACGCGCGAAGTCGTCCTGCCGTACACCGCCGTGAAGGAGGCCGTGTTCCCGTTCGTGAAGTTCCCCGGTGTCGACATCGTGCTGACCCCGGAGATGAAGTCGACGGGCGAAGTGATGTGCCTTGACCCGGACTGGGGCATCGCCTACTTGAAAAGCCAGCTCGCCGCCGGGTCGCGCCTGCCGAAACAGGGCAGCGTCTTCCTGTCGGTCCGCGACCAGGACAAGCCGCGCATCGTGGACGTCGCACGCAAGCTTGTCGAGCTCGGATTCCGTCTGTACGCCACGCTTGGCACCTCCACGCTGCTCTGCAACGAGGGAATCCGCGTGAACGCGCTGTTCCGCATCTCGAAGGGCCGCCCGAACCTGCTCGACCTCATCCATGAGGGCGAGATCCAGTGGGTCATCAATACCTCGGAAAATGGCGCGGAAGCCATGGTCGACGAAATACGGATGCGTTCCAAGTCGATCGCCGCCGGCATCCCGATCACCACGACCATCGCGGGCGCGGAAGCCGCCGTTGACGGTCTGCGCGACCAGCTCGAATTCGGGCGTTTCGAGGTCAGCTGCCTCCAGGAATACCACCGCCACATCCACCAGGCCGCGGGAGGGCAAGCGCGCCACTGAGGCTGTGCCCGGGCGAGTCCGGACATAAGATAGGACATATAAGACCAAAGAAGTCCTATATGTCCTACATTTTTTTACAGCCGTTTTACGAGATCGCGGCGATGTTCTGCCAGGTGGTGAGCTCCTTGTCGTTGATCTGCCAGTAGCCGACGAGTCCGAGGGCGTCGCTTGCCCAGGCGATGTCGTCCGTGCCGTCGGCATTGAAGTCGCCGACGCCCGCGAGCGTCCAGGAGGACTGATCGACGGCGCTGAGGATGGACCACGAATTGAGGTATCCGTCTCCGACTCCCCAGATGCCCACGACGCCTTCGCCGTTGATCATGGCGATGTCGTGTGATCCGTTGCCGTCGAAGTCGCCCGAGCAGAGGAAGTTCCACTCGTCCGGATTGGCGACGCTGACCATACGCCAGTCGACCGGATCGTCCACGATCCACGTGCAGTAGGCGTTGTAGGTGAGGTCGCCCGCGCCGATGAAGCTGTTGCGCCACAGCATGTCGCACTTGCCGTCGCCGTTGAAGTCACCGGTGGAGACGCATTCCCACTCGGGCGAATAGCCGTTGATGAGCGTCCACGTGACGCCGCTTTCCCAGTAGCCGAGCAGACCGACGGTATCCGAAGCGCCGGTCGGGTTGGCGATCAGCACGTCGCCCGTTCCGTTGCCGTTGAAATCGCCGGTCCCGAGGATGTTCCAGCCGGGGTTCTTCAGATTCAGAACCTGCGGCGTGAACGTGCCGTTGCCGTTCGACATCTCGCCGACCACATAGCCCTCGTCGTTCACGCGCAGGAAATCGTCGAGGTGGTCGCCGTTGAAATCGCCGGTGCCGAGGACGTTCCAGCCATCCTCCAGCGTGACGCCGATGCCCCACGGCTCGCCGTTCTGGTAAATCGTGACCGCGCCGTCCTTCTGCGACGCGAGCGTGTCGAAGAGGTCGCCGTTGAAATCGCCGGTAAGGTACGGCGGGATGACGACCGGTTCCGGCGCCGCGGCTTCGATCGTGACAGTGAGGGCGCCAAGACTGCCCTTTGTCAGCGTGTAGTTGGAGTTGCCGATCTTCGTGGTCCCGTCGGCCGTGAGCGTGCCGAGCGAATCGCCGTCGGTGTTCAGGACTTCGATCGTGTCGATGTATCCGGAGATGCCGTTTGTCAGCTGGTACGTGCCGTCCGCCTGCGAGCCGGAAACCGTGAGCGTGCAGGAGATGGAGCCGGTCGTATAAATGCCGCCGTAGTTCGTGTTCTCGATACAAACTTCATCTTCGCCCAGGGAGGTGATGTCGAAATCCAGAATGCTTCCCTCGTACAGGGCGATCGACAAATCGGGCACGTTCGCATACCTGCCGGTGAGCTTGCCGCCGGAGCTGACTGTGACGGAGGAGACCAGCGAGCTGGCCTCCGCGCGGAGAACGCCGCCGGATTCGACCGTGACGTCCGCCAGGGAACCGCCGGAACCCAGCTCTACAATGCCTCCGATAGCAAGTTTGGACGTGGAGCCGAGGATGGACGCGGATACGCCGTTCGCGATGCTCAGGTCGTTCAAGATGCCGCCTTCCAGGACCCTGACTCTCGCGCCGTTCAGTATCGTCGCGGAGACGACCGATCCGCCGGTGCCGACGGTCAGGAAGCCGCCGCTGCTCGCAATCACGCCGATGGCGCTGCCGCCCTGGATGACGCTCATGCTCGCTCTCTGGACAATAAGCTGTCCGCCCGGTTTTCCGGG
Source organism: uncultured bacterium (assembly GCA_902802585.1). Lineage (GTDB taxonomy): Bacteria > Verrucomicrobiota > Lentisphaeria > Victivallales > UBA1829 > UBA1732. Next base: position 26,045 of record CADCMR010000018.1, on the reverse strand, counting down.
TTTTTCCGGAGTAAGCTGGTCAAGTCCGCCGGTGGAGGAATACGCCAGGACGGTATTGGCCGCAAAACCGCCGGATCCGACCGTGATGATGCCGCCGAGTTCAACATGCGTGGCGCTGGCGCTGCCGGCGGAAACGGGCGTCGGACCGATGAGCTGCGGACCATTGAGACCGTCGTCCTCGATGACGAGGGCGCCGCCTGCCATTACCGAGGTCTTGACCGCGACGCCGCCGTAGAGATTGATCTGTCCGCCGGAAATTGCGGTGCAACTTGAGGCGCCGCCACCCGAATGGATGTTGAGGACGCCGCTGCTTCTGACGCCGACGCTGACCGCCAGGCTGTTGGACTGGACGTTAAGCGAACCTGACTGGATTGCGGCGCCGGACAGGCGGAATCCGCCGGTGAGCCGGACGGATCCCCCGAGGAAGTGGAGCGTGGAGACTTCCGCGCCGCCGTGCAGAATCACGACGCCGCCGGAGGATGCGTCGACATAGGACGCGGTGCCGCCGGAGGAAACGCTCATGGATCCGTCGGAGGAAACGTAGGTCTTCGAGGCGACGGCGCCCTCGGAAACGACCATGGCTCCGCCGGAAATGTAGGTCGCCTGCACGCTTCCGCCAGCGGAAACAAACATTCTTGCGCTTCCCCCCGACAAATGCGTATTCGACGCAGTCGCTCCGTTTTTCACGTACATGGATGCGTTGTCGCCCTCAAGATACGTGGAAAGGGCTGTCCCGGAAAGGGTGAGATGCGCGCTGCTCTGGAGCGTTGTTTTGCTCGCGGATGCGCCGGAATTGATGATCATGTTTCCTGCTAGGTCCATCGTCGTGTCGATCGCCAGGCCGCCGCTGGAAACGTTGACGAAATTGGTCATTGTCGCCTTGGATGTCCTTCCAGTCGATGCGATCGTCATCGAACCGATGCCGGAAATGTTCGTCGCAATGCCATCGACGCGCAGAAAACCGGGATATGCGCCCGTAAATGTTACACCGTCGGCGCTTCCGCCGCTCGAAACGATCATCGTCGCGCTTTTGACCGTTGTCCTGCTGGCGATACCGCCGCTCTGGACTTTCATATAACTGGAATTGCCCAGGGTTGTGTCAAAGGTCTTGCCCCCCGGCATGACGGTGACACTGGAACAGTAGTCGAAAATAAAATCCGACGTGGTCCCGTAGATTTCGACATTCTTGTTGTAATAGCTACCGCCGGAAGAAACTACGCCGGACGAAACGATTTCGGTCGCCATGACAGGTCTCCTTGATTCTGATAATGGGTTCAGTTCAGATGCGTACAATATAAAATAGCACCTCTCCCGGAAAAAACAAGGGGAGAGGCGCAAACTTGTCTAAGTTTTTTTGGGGGAAAGATAATTCGCCGGATTGCAGGATTGTCTGCCGGCCTCGTGTCAAAGCCGGTCGGAATCCGGAATGTAGGTCGCGCCGGAGGTGGGGGATTCGCAGACGCGGACACGGTCGAGCTTGACGCCGGGGATGTTGACCGCGGGCGCGAGCTTTTCGTAAAGGATTCGGGCGATGTTCTCGCTGGTGGGATTGATCCCCTGAAACTCGGGCAGCTCGTTGAGGTACTTGTGGTCGAAGGACGCCAGAATGGCGGTCAGTTCGCGCTTGACGACCGTAAAATCGGCGGCGATGCCGATCTCATCAAGGCGGGAGGCGCGGATGAAGACCTGGACAGTCCAGTTGTGCCCGTGAAGCGCGGAGCAGAGGCCGTTGTAACCGACGAGCTTGTGTGCGGCGGAGAAATCGCGTGTGATGTCGAGTTCGTACATGAGGGGAATGATGCGGTTGTTTCAGGCGTTTGCGATTCTGGAGACGGCGCGTTTGCGTGCGAGCTCGAACGCGGCGGTGAGGCTGCCGATCGAGGCCGTGCCTTTCCATGCGATCTCGAAGGCGGTGCCGTGGTCGACGCTGGTCCGGATGACGGGGAGCCCGAGCGTAGAGTTCACGCCGCGGTCGAACGCGAGCATCTTGAACGGGATGTGCCCCTGGTCGTGGTACATGGAGACGATGCCGTCGAACTGGGAGCGGAGGCTCTCGATGAAGAGGGTGTCCGGGGGGAAGGGCCCCTGGATGTTGATCCCCTCGGCGGCGAGTGCCCGGACCGCCGGCTTCACCACGTTCTCGTCCTCCTTGCCCATGTTGCCGTTCTCGCCCGCGTGCGGATTGAGTGCGGCGACGGCGATTTTCGGGTGGACGATGCCTTCGGCGACGATGGCGTCGCGGAGCAGGTGCGTGACGGTCACGATCCGGTCGAAGGTGACGGCGGACGGCACCTGCGCGAGCGCAATGTGCGTGGTTGCGAAGACGACACGGAGATTCCCGGCAGATTGCATCATCACAAAATCGCGGACGCCGCAGAGGGACGCCAGAAGCTCGGTGTGACCGCTGAACGGGATCCCCGCCAGGTTGACCGCCGCCTTGTTGATCGGGCAGGTCACGATGGCGTCGACTTTTCCCGCGATGGCGTCGAGCGTGGCTGTGCGGAAGCACTCAAGCGCGGTCAGACCGCAGCGCGCATCCAGCTTGCCGGGACGCATCTGCGAGAACTTGAGGTCGGAGCAGGGGACAACCTGCGGCGCGGAGTCGGGAGCGAAACGGCGGACGGCCTCGTCGAGGACATCCGGCGCGCCGTAAACCGCGACTTCCGCGGGCGAAGTTTTCCCGGCGGAAACCGCGCGGGCGAGCCGGACGGCAATTTCAGGACCGATGCCCGCCGGATCGCCCATGGTGAGGGCAATTCGGGGGAGTCTCATGTGTGTCTTCGAAGGAACGGTGGACGGTTACTTCGAGAAGAAGATGACTTTCTTGTCTTCGAGGATAAGGCCGACGCGGTCGGTGTCGATCGGGAAATAGCCCTTCGCCTCGATCTCGCGGAGGAAGTTCAGCCAGTCGGCGTGGTTCCAGCTGCCGTTGTGGGCTTTCACGAAGTTCATCGCGAGCGGAGTCTTGGCGAAACGCTTGATATTCTCTTCCGGATCGTTGGTGTTGACGGGTGAGGCGGCCTTCGGAGCGGCCTTCGGTGCTTTCGGAGCGGCCTTCGGTGCGGCCTTCACGGCGGGCTTGGCGGCGGACTTTTTGGCGGGGGCGGTTTCTTTCTTGACAGTTTTTTTCGTAGCCATGATAATTACCTCACAAAGTTGATTTGAGATGGTTATGTGAAGGATGGTTTGTCATTTTTGAAAAAATAATATACACCACGAACGTCGAAAAATCAAATGTTTATGCTGAAAAAAACAAACTTTCCCATTGAAAAATGTGTTGTTGCGGACAGGAATCAGTTAATTAACATCATCAAAATGGATTATTTCATACCATTTTCGTATCCGGTTGAGCGGGAAAAAGAACGGAAAGGGAATCCTTCCCCGGATAAATGCGGCTCGGCGCATAAAAAACTCGGAAAAAGATTTGTTCTTTAAACTGTGAGGTTGAAAAAAGCTCCGCAGGATGTAAATTAAAAAGACCTGGTTTTTTAATTTTGTTAATAAAAACGGGACGACGGCCGCGGCATTCCGCCGTCGCGCCCGTACTTGTCCCGGCTGATGAACGACATGACCGAACCGAAGCAAACCAAAAAGCGGTCTCCGCTGCGTAAATTCCTGAAAACCGTCTTCTGGGCGGTCGGCGTTTTTGTGTTTCTGTCTGTGTTCGCTTTCCTTGCGGCGCTGTTCACGATTGACCAGTGGATCGTACCTGTCGGCGCATGGTGCGCCGGAGTGGAAGTCGAGGGCGATCCGGACGTGATGGTGTCGATCTCGGACCGCGAGGTCATCCTGACCGGATTGAAGGTGAGGCTTCCCGCCGACGCCGGCGAAGTCGAGGCGAAGGTGTTTGGCATGCGGCTGGACGGTGTGAAACTGGACGGCTGGAACCTGAAGGAAATCCGTGTGTCGAATGTGCGAGCCGAGGAAGTGAGCGCCACAATGGATTTCTCCCGTCTGGCGGACGCCCAAAATGGACAGTCCGCCGGGCATGATCCATCCGGGACGCAGGACGCCGAGCCGGTTTCCGGCGAATCCGTCCGCGCATTTTCCCGCCTGGTTTGGGACCGGGCGTCGAAGCCGGTCGTGCGGATGTCGGACCTGACGCTGCTCAATGCCGAAGCGGGGTGGCAGGCGGGCGCCGCCAGGAGCCGTATCATCGTTTCCGACCTGACTGCGAGGTTCGAAGACGGAAGCCTGACGCGTCCGGAGCTGTCCTGCGGCTTGAAGTACCGGTTGAACGATCCGCAGCGTCTTCTGGAATGCGGCGGGCGGATTACGGTCTCGTCCTCGGACGGAGGCGAAAATCTTATTGTTTCCGTCGCCTCGGACGAGCCGCTTGTCATCAAGCTGCCGGATTCGCGTCTGGAGATTCCAGCGTTCGAGTCGACGGAGCTGGTCATGCGGTACGATCCTGAAAATGCCGACGTGCAGTTCAACGGCGAATGGACGAACACGAACCGCTGGGAATACAGGCCCCTGAACCTGAGCCTGGGAAACACGGCGCTCAAGGTGTTCGGGACGCTTGCGCTCGACGGGGAGAAACTCCGGCTGGGGCTTGATGCGGACATGCTGGGGGGCGATCTGGTCTGCCGGGAATTCGGCATCCCCGGCGACATGGTTTTCGACGCGAAGGGAAACGTGGAATTCGACCTGGCGACCGGCGGCGTGATGCTGGACTCCGTGTCGGGACATCTGACCGGACCGAACGGAGGTCGTCTTGACCTCGGGACGACAGGCGTTTTCGAGTTTGTCCGGCACGAGGACGCGACATACACGCTGAATCCGCACGACGCAAGGCTGCGTGTTGCGACGGAAAAGGCGGTCGACCTGACGCCGTTCGATCCCGTCCTCCCCTTCGATTCGGCGGGCAGGGAGCTGTTGTTCGACTACAGGGTCGAGCTTGACCAGGAAAAGACGTGCCTTCTCGGAAGCACGAAAGCCGAGGTCCGGGAGCGCGACGGCGGGCGGCGATTCTTTGATGCGGACGCGGAGTTCGAGACGGAGGGGATCACCCGGATCGGTTCGTTCGACGTGTCGCGCTGCGACCTGTCGTTCTACGACGGCGAGGAGCGTATCTGCCGTGCGCAGCTCGCGGGCAAGTACAACGTCCGCACGCTTTCGCTCAAAGGCGACCTCCATTACTATCCGTACCGCATGATCGAGACATACGGCGACCAGACGCTCGCCGAGCTGTGCGGTTTCCTGGACGACGCCAACCTGTGCGAGACCGAGCACGACGCGACCGCCAGGCTTGACATCGACCTGATCAACATGTCCGCGACCCTTCATAAGGAATCGCATCTCTCGCACCTCGCTCTGAACGGAAGCGGACACAAAAACCTGGTGCTGGACGCGGTCGGCGACGCCGATTTCAGGCTGGAGCCGGACGACCGTGGGTGGCAGCTCAACAGCTCTTTGGATTTGAAGGCGGGAGACGATTTCCATGCCGTGGTGAGCGCGTCCGGCGGCAGCATGTCCGCCATTTCCGGCACGGTCGAGGTCGACCGCCTCAGCGACGTGCTGGCGCGACAGCTCACACATAAGTTCTTCCCCGGCAGGGACGGTCTCCCGGTCCTCCGGTTCGTCAACGCCACTGCCTCGGCGGCGTTCCGGTGCGTGCCGGAGACATCCAGCGTCACGCTGGACCGGATGAGCGCCCGGGTCGACAACGGGGACGGAAACCTGTCCATCCTTGGCGGGTCCGCGCTGGTCTGGGAGAACGGCGCGTTTTCGTGGTCGCCGATGGCGTTCAAACTGAAAATGAACAGCCTTCCGGTTTCGTTCCTGGAACCGCTTCTTGAGGGAAGCGATGATTTCCGCCTTGCGGGCGGCGTCGTGACGTCCGAGCTCGATGTCACCGTCGGCGCGGACGGGGCGCTTGTCGGAGGCGAGGGAAAACTTGTCGGAAACGATTTGACCGTGCTGGTCAACGGGAAACCGCGGGAGGCCGCCCGGCTGGGGGCGAACGGGAGTTTCCAGTTCAACCTGGAAAAAGGTTTCCTGGTTCTGCCGGAACTGAACGTGGACATCCAGGACCGCCAGGCGCGCCAGACGCTGTTCGCCAGCGGATCCGGCACGGTCGACCTGACCGACGAATTCCGGACGCGGATGAAATTCCCCGAGGTGCGGTTCGGACCGGAGGCGCTGTACTTGATCGGGTACGGCGTGGAGAGAAGCTTCTATTTCGAGGACCTGGACACCGCCGGGGAGATCGATTTCGAGGCGGCGCACCATTTCGAGGAAATGAGCTGGACGGGCGGACTGAAGGTCAACCGCCTGCGGCTCCAGTCGGACGAGCCTGAGGAATACCGGTTCCCGGAGTTGTCCGGACGACTTGAAGGCGTGCTTTCCTGGGCGGACAAGGAGATGTTCGGCGACGTCTTGATCCGTCTGGCGGACGGGAACGGGGAGGATCACATTTCCGGACGGTACCTGTACCGGCGCGGGGAAGACACGCTTCCTAAGTTCATTTCGAGCTCGCTGGACCTGCCGTTCGCCGTGTCGTATTTCCGGTACAACCACAATACCGACCCCGGCGTGGAACAGACGTCAGTCTCGCTCGTCGACAAGACGTTCGAGCTGGACTTGCATGGGATCTACTCGCGGAACCATGCCCTGATCTTCTCCGGTGCGGGCCTGCTGGAGCTTCGGGACGGCGACGATCCGGCGATCCTGGTGCCCCATGCGGAATTTTCGGGCGACGTCTCCGGGGTTGCTTCGGCGGAAATCCACCTGAAGGACGGCCTGTGGCCGTTTGACGTCGAGGCGGATTTGACCAATATTCCGTTCGACAGGGGCTTTGCGGCGTTCCTTGCCACGGACGACAACCCGGAGATACCGCGCCGTATGCAAGGCTATGTGAAACGCCTGAAGTCCGTCGTGCATGGCGAAGGCTTCACGACGGAGGCGCTGGCGAATAATCTTCAGGCGGACTGCGCCGCCGAGCTGGAGGGCGTTTCCCTGCGGACCTACCTGCGCGACCGGTCGGTCTTTCTGAACATCCTGCTGCTGCCGCTGGTCAGCGTGCCGCACCTCATCGATTATGTCCCGGGCGAAATGCTCCGGCGGGCGCTGCGCCTGACGACAGCCGGAACCCTCATGGACATGATTTCGGGAGACGCGCCGGTCGAGTTCAGGCACGGCACGATGGAAATGACCGTCCGGCAGGGCGTCATGGACCTGAAATCTCTTGATCTGGACGGAGACGTGATCGACGACTACCACGCGAGCGGGACGATCGACCTGGTGGGGGCAGGGGAAGCCGAACTTGAGACGACGGCGAGGATCGCGCTGCTCTACTGGCCGTTCTACCTGAGCGGAAACATCCTGGATCCGCAGGTCTCCTACGGCAAATCCATCTCGCATTTCTTCGCGGACAATACGAAATACCTGATCACGTTGTTCCCGAACCTGATCATCAGCGCATTTACGGACGAGGACGCTGAGGAGATC
>CADCMR010000018.1:0-18576 GCA_902802585.1 uncultured bacterium | reverse complement strand
TATGTCGGTCGAAAAAAAACGGATTACTTCGTTTCCGTGTCGGCGGCAAGTGCGGCAAGCACGCCGTCGAGGGAAAGCTTCACCTCGATCTCGTATCCGTCCGCCATGCGCTTGAGCTTGGCGGATAGCGCTTCGAGTTCGGAATCCCCGACCACGACCACATATTCGGCTTTCATATGGTTGGCGGCGCGCATCTGGGACTTCATGCTTTTCGCATCGTAGTCGATGGCGGCGGAGACGCCCGCATGGCGGAGCTTCGCCACGAACGACGTGTTGAACGCCTGCGCGGCGTCGCCGAGCGAGACGAGATAGATCTTCGGCACGGGCGCCGGAGGCGGCGTCACGCCGAGCGCGTCGCGCACGATGAGGAGACGTTCCATGCCCGCTGCGAAGCCGACGCCGGGGATCGGATTGCGGAGACCGGGGAGCTGGAGCTCGTAACGGCCGCCGCCCGCGATGGCGTTCTGCGCGCCGAGCCCGGAGTGCGTGAGCTCGAAGACCGTGTGCACGTAGTAGTCGAGGCCTCGCACGAGGCGCGGATCGACGGTGAACGGGATGCCCTGTTCCGTGAGGAGATCGCAGACCTTTTTGAAGTAGTCGCGGGACTCCTGGCTGAAGAACTGGGCGGGATCGGGCGCGGATTCGATGAACGGACGGCAGCACGCCTGCTTGCAGTCCAGGATGCGCCAGACGTTGCGGTCGATGCGTGCCCGGCAGTCGTCGCACATCTCGGCGAGGTGCGGCCGGAAATGCTCCGCGAGCGCCTGTTCGGCCGCGGGGCGGTCGGACGCCACGCCGCGCGTGTTGATGAGCAGGTTGAAGCCCGTGATGCCGATTTCCTCAAGGAAATGGCAGAGCATGGCGATGGCTTCCGCATCAAGACCCGGCGACGCCGGACGACCGACGTTCTCGACGCCGACCTGGTGGAACTGGCGCTTGCGGCCGGCGGCGGGACGTTCGCCGCGGAACATCGGACCCATGTAGAAGACGCGGTGTTCGACGCCGTTTGCCGCGTCGGTTCCGGCGAGGGCGCGCATGACGCCCGCGGTCCCTTCGGGGCGGAGCGTGAGGCTTCTGCCGCCGCGGTCTTCAAAGGTGTACATTTCCTTCTGGACGACTTCGGTTTCCCCTCCGAGCCCGCGCTGAAAGACCTCGGTGAACTCGAAAATGGGGGTGCGAAGCTCGCCGAACCCGTAAAGCCCGAAGACTCTGCGGGCGGCGGATTCGAGCTGGAGCCAGGCGGTCGCCTCGTCCGGGAAGATGTCGCTCACTCCGGGAGGCGGAGCAATTTTCGGCATGGGAGTTTACTCCGGGATCAGTCGATCTTGAGGCTGGCGACGCGATCCTTGAGTTCCTTGCCGGCGCGGAATTTGACGACCTTGCGCTCCGGGATCGGGACGGTGATCTGCGGCACTTTGGGGTTGCGGCCCTTGCGGCCCTTGCGGACGCGGATTTCGAAGACGCCGAAGTTGCGCAGTTCGATATCGCGACCGGCGGCGAGTTCGTCGGCGATGTAGTCGAGGGTCTTCTGGACGATGCTGGCGACTTCGGTCTGGATGAGACCGGTTTCAGCGGAGATTTTGACAACGAGATCACGTTTCGTCATGGTTGGTTTTCCTTTTCTGCCCTGCGGGCGTTTATTGGTTATGGTTGAATCAAGTCAAAAAGAGTGGATATGCCCGGAGCTTTGCGGCGGGCGTTTTTTTCGTTTTTTGAGTTCGGAATCTGCCGAAGACGTTATTTCTGGCGGAAAATGATCCTTCCCTTCGTCAGGTCATACGGGGACATCTCAAGCGTCACCGTATCGCCGGGGAGAATGCGGATGAAGTGGAGCCGCATCTTGCCGCTGATGTGGGCGAGGACGATATGTTTGTTTTCAAGTTCGACCCGGAACATGGTGTTGGGGAGCAGTTCGCGGACGACGCCTTCTACTTTGACAACGTCTTTAGACACGTGTTAAGACCTCCGTATGAGTTTCAGTGATAAGAATCATGTGTTCAAAATGCGCCGACGGCAGCCCGTCCGCCGTGCGGACCGTCCAGTTGTCCGGCTCCACGTACACGCGCGCAGTCCCGAGGTTCAGCATCGGTTCGATGCAGAGGACCATGCCGGGCGCGAGGACCGGACCTTCGCTCGTGTTGACGAAGTTCGGGACCTCGGGAGGTTCGTGGAGACGCGTGCCGCAGCCGTGTCCGACGAGGTCGCGGACGATGCCGAGCTTGTAGCGGTTCGCGACTTCCGCGACGGCGCGGGAAATGTCGCCGACGTGTCCGCCGGGCTTCGCCGCGGCGATGCCCGCCTCGAGCGCTTCCTGCGTTCCGGCGAGGAGGCGTTCGATGTCCTTCGAGGTCGGCTTGTTGCCGACGAGCACCGTCTTCGCGGTGTCGCCGATGCCGCCGTTCAGGGTCACGCCGACGTCCACACTGACGATGTCGCCTTCCTTCAGGACGCACTTATCGCTGGCGATCCCGTGCACGACCACGTCGTTGACCGAAATGCAGATGTTGCGCGGGAACCCGTTGTAGTTCAGGAACGTAGGCGTGCCGCCGGTGGCGCGGATCACCGCTCCGCCGAGCTCGTCGAGTTCAAGCGTCGTCATGCCGGGATGCGCGAGCGCCGCGATCTCCTCGCGGGCGAGCGCGGTAACGCGCGCGGCTTCACGGATGCGAACGATCTCGTCGGGCGTGTGGATTACGAAATTGCGGCGTTTCATAAGGCGCATAATGCGATTACTTCAGAAGCGCGAGCAGCGCCGCGAAACCTTCCTGGACGGGGAGGGAGGAATCAATGCGCGCGAGGCAGCCTTTTCCCTCGTAGAACTGGATGAGGGGGGCGGTCTGTTCGTGGTAGACTTTCAGGCGGTTCTTCGCGGTTTCGAGGGAATCGTCGGCGCGCTGGATCAGCTCGCCGCCGCAACGGTCGCAGACGCCTTCCTGTTTCGGGGGCGCGAAGAGCTTGTTGAACGCGACGCCGCACTTCTTGCAGGTGAGGCGGGCGGTGAGGCGCTGGAGCAGGAGGTCTTCGGGGGCTTCGAAGAGGATCACGGCGTCGAGCTTCATGCCGATGCGCTTCATGGCGTCTTCGAGGAGTTCGGCCTGCGCGACGGTGCGCGGGAAGCCGTCGAGGATGAACCCGTTGGCGCATTCCGCCGTGGCGAGGCGGGCGGCGACCATGTCGGCGACGACCTGGTCGGGGACGAGCTTGCCGGCCTTCATGCAGGCTTCCGCCTGCTTGCCGAGTTCGGTGCCGGCGGCGACTTCGCCGCGGAGGATTTCGCCGGTGGAGATGTGCGCGAGCTTTTCCTGCGCCATCAGCGGGTCGGAGAGTGTGCCTTTGCCTGCGCCGGGCGGGCCGAGCAGGACAAGATTCTTTTTCGTAATCATAAGAATGAAAACCTCGTCAATGGAATGATTTTTAAGAAAAAACAATCTTTTAATATACTGCGTTTCAATATGTTTTTCAAGCGGTTGAAGAGGGAAAACGCAAAAAAAGCCGAAAACTTTATGTCCGGCGGCGTCCCCGGGCGCGGGAAAGCATGGGAAAGACCGTGAAAAAACGTGTTTTGAACTTGTAATTTCTGAATTATGTGCTACTTTAAAAGGATTTTACTTTTTTAAATCACATGGAACGACCCAGGAGGTTATCCCCACCATGAGTGAAACGAAGAACGAATTTTCGGACTACCTGTTTGCCGACCTCATTGCCTGCGGCGTGACGGAAACCGACGGCACAAAAGTCGTGGACATGCAGCTGGACATGCTTAAAAAGCATTATCCCCAGCTCAACGTCGAAGAGGCCCGCGCCGAGATCGAGAAGCGCGAAAAAGTGTTCCCCTGCATCGTCGCCCCCGGTCTCGCCGTCCCGCACGCCCGCCTCGCCGGGCTTGAAAAGCCGATGATCGCCATCGCGTGCAGCCCGACCGGGATCGCCTACGGCGGCAAGAATGTGACCACGCAGGTCATATCCTTGAACATGAATGTTTTCATCAATGTGATGGTGCTGATCCTGTCCCCGCTGGAAGACCCGAACCTGCACCTTCAGGTCATGTCCATGCTGGCGAAATCGTTCTCCGACCCCGCGAACATCCGCCAGGTCGCCGCCCTGAGGAATCCGGCGGAAGTCTGCACGTTCTTCGCCACCGGCAAGGTCAAGATGCCGGAATACCTGCTCGCGAAGGACGTGATGCGCACCGACTTCACCCCGCTCCATGAGACGGACACCATCCGCGAGGCGATCGACATCTTCGCCACCACCCAGAGCGCCTCCCTGCCGGTGATCGACTCCGTGGGCGATCTGCGCGGCGTGCTGTCCCTGAAGGACGTCCTGTCCTACACGCTGCCGGAACACCTCCTCTGGATGGAGAACCTTTCCCCGATTTACCGGTTCCAGCCGTTCGTTGACCTGCTGAAGAGCGCCAGCGACACGCGCGTTTCCGATATTATGCAGGAACTCGGCGAGCCGGTTTCGGAAGACGTCCCGGCGATCCAGCTGGCGAAGCTTTTCCTGGAACAGGAGACCGCGCAGCTGATCATCACGGACCAACGCGGCCGTCTGGCGGGTCTGGTCTCCCTGCGCGAATTCTGCGCGAAGTTCTTCTGGGAATGACCCCGGCGCAACGAATACGAGATAATTAAAGAAAGGTAACAGATACCATGTCGGAAGAATCCTCCTCCATTTCCGTCAAATACTTTGTTTCGCGTTTCCTGATCCTGCTTGCCGTGAGCCTGGCCGTCGGTCTCGGCGGCTTCTTCTCGCACGCGCTCGCGTCGCACCAGGCGGTTGCCTGCGCCGTCTTCATCGGCCTCATCATGGGCACGCTGTTCTTCTGGAAGTTCCGTCTCGCCCTGGCGTTCCTCGGCCTGGCGGTCCTGATCTTCACCGGCTCGCTCGACATCCCCCACTTCGTGCAGTCGTCCTCGCTGGAAGTGATTCTGTTCCTGGTCGGCATGATGGTGATCGTGGGCGCCCTGCGCGACCTCGGTTTCTTCACGTGGATCGTGCAGCTGATCGTGGAAATGCCGAACCTGTCCGGCATGAAGTTCATCACAGTCACGAGCGTGGCGTCCGCGCTGCTGGCGTGCGCCGTGGACGAAGTGACCTCGATCATCTTCATCTCCACGCTGATCTTCCAGGTCTGCGACAGATTGAAGCTGAACCCGACCCCGTACATTCTGATCGCCGTGCTCGCCACGAACATCGGCAGCTCGGGCACCATGATGGGCAACCCGGTCGGCATCTACATCGGCACGAAGGGCGGCCTCACGTTCGGCGACTTCATGATGTGGGCGTTCCCGGTCATGCTCGTGTCCCTGTTCAGCGTGGTCGCGCTCCTGCTTTTCCTCTTCCGCAAGGAACTGAGGAAATTCGACGAAAGCCTGCAGAACCGCCTGGCGCAGGGGCTTTCGCTGGCTCCGCGCGTGAAAGTGCCGTACAAGCCCGGTCTGATCCTCCTGGTCTGCACCGTGTGCGCCATCGCCTCCCACCACCCGACCGAAGAGCTGCTCGGCCTGCCGAAGAACACCGTGCTGATCGTGGCGCCTCTCGTCTGCTCCGGCATCGTGATGATTATCAAGCAGAACCGCGCGCGCTACTACATCGAACGCGAAGTCGACTGGTGGACGCTGATCTTCTTTATGCTCCTCTTCGCCGTCGCCGGCACGCTGGAGTACACCAAGGTCGACCTCGTGATGGCGAACGGCTTCTCCAAAATCTGCGGCACCAGTCCGTATGAGCTTGTCCCATTCATCTTCTTCTCCTCCGCCGTCGGATCCGCATTCGTCGACAACGTGATCTTCGTGGCGGCGTTCTGCCCCGTGATCGAACAGCTCTCCCAAAGCGTGAAGGACTTCCCGCTGTGGTGGGCGCTCCTCTTCGGCGCATGCTTCGGCGGCAACATCACCATGATCGGCAGTACGGCGAACATCGTGGCGCTCGGCATGCTCGAAAAGCGCCCGTCTGCCTCGCACGTCACCTTCATGAAATGGCTCGCGGTCGGTCTGCCCGCCACGATCCTTTCCGGCGCGATCGTTGTCGTCGCCATCCTGGCGCTGAACCCGCTCATGGCTGACCGTCCCGCCGACCTGAACTTCGAGAAGGTCGACAAGGCGTCCGGACACCATTTCGCGGGCAAGCTCGCGCATTTCGAGGTCGCAGGCATCCGCGCGTACGACTCCGGCGCGGCCGCTCCCGCGGTCGAATTCGAGGATAAAGACGCCTACACCTTCGCGACCGCCTACGGCAAGGGCGCCGACGAGGTCATCCCTGTTGCGCTCCCGAAGGACGTCTCCCTGACCGACGCCGCGACGACGCTCACCGGCGCCATGTACAGCGTGCCGGAGTCCGAGGCGAAGTATCCGGTCCTGCTCGTCGTGAAAGAGGCGAAGCCCGTCAAGACGAAATAACCGAATCCGTCCGATTCGTTTTCCCCTTTGAAAGTCGGTGAAGATTATTTCGCCGACTTTCTTTTTTCGCCTTTTTTTGCCGGATGCGTTTGACTTTTATTCTATACGGTGATACCTTTTGAGTTGACATTATCCCGCTTTCCTCAAGATGAATCCATGTAAGTTCCGGAGCCGGATTCCATGAAACACACCGTCTGTCAGCTGTTCGTTTTTGTTTCGGCATTTTTGCTTTGTGTCCTGAGTTCGTCCGTGATGGGGCAAACTGCCGCGCCGGTCGCGGTACCGGCGAAAGAGACCCCCGCGAAGGAAACAGCCACCCCTGCGAAGGAAACAGCCGCTCCGGCGAAAGAGACCGCTCCAGAGAAGGATGCCGCGACAGTCGCCGCGGAGCGTTCCGGCGCGTACCAGTATTTCGAATATCAGGTCATTGCGGTTCCGAAAAAGGTTTTGACAGCCGCCGCGAAATCCATGAAGCTCCCGGAAAACTCGCAGCCGACGGACGAGCTGCTGCCCGCGATCTACAAGGAGGGCGGCTACCGCGTGATCGGGTATACCGCCGGGTATTCCGCGGCGAACACCCCCCTCGCGTTCAAGATGTCGCGCTTGGAGTATTTCCCGGATTTCTACATCATGCCGAAAAGCGCCCCTGACGAATCCTCGTTCAACGACGGTGAACTCCCGCCCCCGGACCTGGACGACGAGGACGAAGAGGATGGAAATATCATCGCCGCCGATTCGGACGACGATGCGGAGGAGGACGGCGACGACAGCGACGACGAGGATGCGGATGACGATTCCTCCGTCGATAACGGCGGTTCGTACAACAACCTCGCGAGCGTTTTCCCGTTCTTCGGGGATTCCTCGTCTTACGGAAACGAATTCTTCCTCGACATCCGCCCGCCGCGCGTGTTTTCCATGGAATCGAGCATGCGGAAGCTGAGCGGATTCACGAACAGCGAATACGGTGACTGGGGCAGGACGCAGACGCCCATTTTCGACGACAATTCCTTCGCCAGCGCGCTTACTGCGACCGGCGGCAAACCGATGATCGTCGCGAAGGCGTCGTCCGGGAGCGTCTGGACGCTGCATGTGTTCTATACCAAAGCGCTGCCCGTGCCGGAAAAGGTCACGCCCGCGACCGGAAGCGAAAAAAAGCTCATCAGGCTGGATTTCCAGATCGTGCGCGCGAGATGGAACGACATCTGCGCCGCCGGGAGTTCCGACGGAAGCCCCGCCGTCCCGTCCGACGACTTTATGAAAAAGCTCCTGAAAAGCAGCCAGCTGCGCGACTTCTACAGCCCGAGCTTCCGGCTGGTTCCCTCGCAGGAACCCGTCGCCATCCAGCTCAACACCAGGACGCTGTTCGTCCCGCTGAAATGGGCGCCCGGCCAGGAGCCGGGAGACCCCGCCGAGCCGCTGAACACCGAGACCGTCTGGACCGGGACCGCTCTGCGCGCTGCCGCCCGTATCCTCAGCGACGAGAAGACAGTGCAGCTGGATTACAGCTTTGAGAAGGCGACCCAGACCGGCTGGCGCAATTACACGTATTCGTTCTACGGAGATTCCGGCGACTATGACGAGGACGACGACGGCGTTCAGGCGGACCGTTATGCGCGCCCGAGGCGCTCGACCGAACAGGAAATCCTGTCCGGTACGCTGAAACTGCCCATGGTCGACACGACGGCGTTCAAGCAGACGCTGTATCTGGAACTCGGAAAGCCCGTCCTGGCGGCGCGCATCAGCAATCCAGCGTACCAGCCGGACATGCTCACGCTGCTCTTCGTGACCGCGACCGTCGAGGAGGCAGAACCTCCACTGCGGTAGTGCGCGGCAACGATCGCGCACGAGTTTGTTCAGTCGGGGAGGAGGAATCGGACGGCGGGATCGAATTCCGAGGCGGCGCGGGCGTATGCGGCGTGCGCGGCGGCATCGTCGCGGAACAGCGCGAGGAGGGTCGGGCCGCTGCCGCTTATCATGGCGCGGAGCGCGCCGTTTTCGAGCAGAAATCTGCGGAGCAGAACCAGCAGGGGATATTTGTCGAACAGTGCGTGTTCCAGGTCGTTCCGCATGAAATGTGCAGCGGATTCGTAATCGCGGCGGCGGAGGGCATTGATCAGCTCGTTTGTGCGTGGCGGCGTTGAGATCGCGCGCTGAAGGTCCGTGTGCTTGTATGCCCATGCCGCGCTGACCGGATACTGAGGCGCGGCGAGGAGAATCGGGAGGTGTTCGGGCAGTCCCTCGATGGGCGTATGGTGTTCGCCCGCGCCGGTCACGTGCGAGGGACGCGGATTCAGGAAGAACGGGACGTCCGCGCCGAGCGAGAACGCCGCGTCTTCGAGCTGGGAATCCGAAAGCGCGCGGAAGCGTTCCTGGAGCAGTTTGAGCACGGTCGCACAGTCGGCGGAACCGCCGCCCATTCCGGCGGCGACGGGGATGTTTTTCTCCAGATGGATGACCAGTCCGGGGACGTCCATCCCGGCGGCCTTGCAGTAGGCGTAGACCGCCTTGCCGCAGAGATTCTTCTCCGGTTCGAGCGGGACGCCGGGCGCATCGCAGCGGATGGTCACGCCGTCCGGCGCGGGCGCGTCTTCGAGGCGGATCACGTCTGAGGGATCGCGGAAGGGATAGAAGAGCGAATCCAGGTCGTGATAGCCGTCGGGGCGTTTCGCGGTGACGGCGAGCGAGAGATTGACTTTGGAGCAGGTCAGCATCGCGGAATCGGGGCGGGATTACTTTTTGAACTTGTAGAGGCCGTACCTGGAGTTGTAGTCGTGGATTTCGCGGCAGATGGCGTCGGCGAGCTCCAGTGCGCGCAACCCCTGTTCGCCCGTGACCTTCGGCGGGACGATCTTCCCGGCAGTCTTTGTGGCGATCACAGCGTCGACGAAGTTGTTGATCTCGTCGGCGAGGGCGTTCGTGCTGGTGCATTTGATGTCCTTCTTGCCGACGCCGAGGAATCCCTTGCGGTAGATGACGCCCGTGCTGTTCGAGTAGTCCATGGAGATGTAGGAATCGGTCTGGAAGACGCGGAACTTGCGCATGGGACCGGCGCTGATGCGGCTTGCCGTGAGGTTCGCCACCGCGCCGTTCACGAACTTGATGCGGACGTTCGCGATGTCCTCGGTGTTGCTGAGGATCGGCACGCCGACGGCGTCGAATTTCTCGATTTCCTGTCCGACCATGGTGAGCACGAGGTCGAGGTCATGGATCATCAAGTCGATCACGACACTGACCTCGGTGCCGCGGCGGAGGTGACCGGGGCGCGGCGGGGGATACTTCGCGAGGCGGTGCGCCTCGATGAAGAGCGTGTTTTTGCGGTTCTTTTCGAGGAAGTCCATGGCGGGGTTGAATCGTTCCACATGGCCGACGGCGAGCACGACGCCCTTTTCATCGGCGAGGCGGACCATTTCGCGGGCGCGGTTGACCTCGGAGTCGATGGGCTTCTCCACGAGGACGTGCTTGCCTTTCTGAAGGAGCGGCATGACGGATTCGTAATGAAGCGTGGCGGGAACGGCGACCGTGAGGGCGTCGCAGCGGTCCACGAGCTCGTCGAGGTTCTCGAACGCCTGCACGTTGAACTGCTTTGCGGCGTCCGCCGCGACTTTCGGATCCGCGTCGTAGATGCCGACGAGGTCGGCGTGGGGCGCGGTGCGGTACAGGTTGGTGTGGTATTTTCCGAGGACTCCGGTGCCGATGACGCCGACTTTCAGTTTGAGTTCATTTGCCATGTGAAAGGGTTCCTTGCGGTTGCCATATGGATTCGAGGTCAGGTTGGATGGGGGTTAGTTCGACGGTTCGTCGCCGAGGTGTTTGTCCGGGAGCAGGTAGCCGCGCACATAATCGGCGACGGCTTCGGCAAGCGGGGTGCGTCCGCCGGTGAAGCCCGCGGACCGGAGCTTCGTCATGTCGGCGCAGGTGTAGTACTGGTACTTGCCTTTGAGGATTTCCGGCATGTCGATGTATTCGATGCGGCGGGGTTTCTCCATGGCGTCGAAGACCGCGGAAACAAGCTCGTTCCAGGTCTCTGCGAGCCCGCTTCCGGCGTTGTAGATGCCGCGGAGGTCCGGGCGGTCGAGAAGGAAGAGGATCATTTCCACGATGTCCTTCACGTACACGAAATCGCGCTTCTGTTCGCCGTCGGCGTATTCGGGGCGGCAGGACTTGAAGAGCTTCACGGTCCCGGTGTCGCGGATCTGCTCGAACGCGCGGCAGACCATGCTGCGCATGGAACCTTTGTGGCGTTCGTTCGGACCGAAGACGTTGGTGAACTTCATGCCGGCGATGGAGTTGACCATGCCGTTGCGGATCGCCCACAGGTCGAACATCTGCTTGGAGTAGCCGTACATGTTCAGCGGGCGGAGCGCCGGGATGCCGTCGAGCGCGTCGGAGTAGCCCTGTTCGCCCGCGCCGTAGGTGGCGGCGCTGGATGCGTAGATGAAGCGGACGCCGCACGCGGCGCAGAGCGTGGCGAGGAGCTTGGTGCACTCGAAATTGTTGTGGACGAGGTAGGAGGCGTCGAGCTGAGTCGTGGAGGAGCACGCGCCGAGGTGGATGACCGACTTCACGCCGGAGGGCAGCCCGTTCACCGCCAGCTCGCGGAAGAAGTCGTCCTTCTCCATGTAGTCGGCGTAGCGGAGGGCGCGGAGGTTTTTCCATTTTTCGGACTCGCCGAGGTGGTCGACGATCAGGACGTCTTCGATGCCCCTGCGGTTGAGTCCCCAGACGACGGCGCTGCCGATGAATCCGGCTGCGCCCGTGACGATGTATTGGGTGTTTGCGATGCTCATGAAAACTTGGAATCAGATGTGCTGTTGGTTACCAGTTATAGACGGCGGAACCGCGTCCGAGGAGGGATTCGCTGCGGTGCGGGTCGTGGGTCTGCCATGGGAAGACGGCGTTGGCGGCATTGTCCTCCAGACGCTGGTTCACGTTGCCGAGGCGCTCGCGCTTTTCGACGCTGTGGACGGTGGAGAAAAAGCCTTTGTTGGAGGCATCCTTTTCAGCTTGGAGCTGCGCCTGTTCCGCACGGAGGCGCGAGCGGCGCGCGTAGTATTCTGCGACCTCGTCGGGCGTCATGTTCGCGATCTGTTCGGGCGTAAGCTCCGCCATCTGCTGCTGTTTTTTCGCCTCGGTGGAGGCGCAGGACGAGGCGGAGAGGAAGGAAACCGCGCACGCGGAAACGACCAGGAGCGCGAATTTTGAGGCGAGGGTCATAGGATGGATTCCTTTCTTCAGATGAGGGGCGAGATGACGACGACTGTGCGGTCGTCCTGTTCGCCGTTTGCTGGTGAGAACCGGTCGACGCTGTCCATGAGCTTGGCGACGGCTTCGCGGGGGGATTCCTGCGCGACGCAGGAGGTCATGAAGCAGTCCTTGATGCGCTGGATGCCGAACTGCTCGCCGGCGGCGTTCTCCGCTTCGTTGATACCGTCGGTGAACATGATGAACGACATCTCCGGACCGAACTGGGTGTTGAATGTGTCGTATTCGGTGAGCTCGGACGGGAGCAGGCCGAGACCGGCGCCGTTCGGGTTGATGCTGCGGATGTGGTTGCGGACATAGAAGATCAGTTCGGTGTGTCCTGCGCGGGCATATTCGACCGTGTTTTCCTTCTTGTTCAGAAGGCAGACGGCGAGCGTGATGTAGCGGCCGTCGCCCATGTCGCGGAAGAGGTTGTCGTTCAGCTCGAACAGCATCGCCTTCAGCGTGGTGAAATGCGGGATGTTGGCGCGGATGAAACTGCGCGTCATTGCCATGATGAGGCACGCTGGAATGCCCTTGCCGCAGGCGTCGCCGATTACCACGAGCAGGCGGTTCGAGTCGATCTCGACGAAATCGTAGAAGTCGCCGCTGACCTCCTTCGCGGCGCGGGACACCGCCTGGATGGAGAATCCGCCCCACTGCGGACAGTCCGGCGGGAGCAGCGAACGCTGGAGCGTGCGCGCGAACTCGAGTTCCTGCGAGATGCGCTGCTGCTGGCTGAGGCGGTCGTACATCTCCAGGATGTTCCGGGCGAGAATGACCGGAGCGGTCAGGAGGTTCAGCCGGTTGACCTCCTCCTGCGTGAAGTGCTTGCGGCGCGGCGCGGAGCTGTTTGAGGCGCAGATGATGCCGAGGAGGTTTTTCTCGTAGATCATGGGGACCGCGATGAACGTTTTCACGGTCTCGGTATGCGTGATCTTCGTGAGGAGCGGATGGCGCGGGTCGCTGATAAGCAGGGATTCGTGCGCCAGAACCGTCGCCAGGACCAGGTCGGCGAGGTCCTTCGGCGTGTCGGTCTGCGCCTTGTCCCTTGCCTCGGGATCGTTCAGGTCGCAGGGCAGGGGGCGCGAGAGCTGGAGCGGATAGTGCGGCGTCATGCCGGACGGGAAGAACGCGCCGTCGCGGTACAGGTACACGCAGACGGAGTCCGCCTGGATGAGGTCGGACAGGTATTTCGCCGTGACGCTCATCCATTCGCTTTTGTTCTCGGTTTGGCGGACGCCGCGCGAGAACATGTTCAGATAGCTGCTGGTCTGCGCGTTGGCGTGCATGGCGTTTTTCAGCTTGCCGCGGAGCAGGACGATCAGGATGCGCTGATACAGCGCGATCAGCCCGACGATGAGCAGCAGAACGATCAAACCGGTAACAAGCCAGAACATGAGACAGACTCCACGAAGATTCAAATTAACTTTAACTATACCCCGTCAAACCCGTTTCTTCAACCGGAAAACGAAGATTTCTCCGACTTTTTTTCTATATTTTTCGCGCATAGGCGTGTTTGCTACCGTTTCCCAAGGATGCAAAGCCTCCATGCGACGCTGTCCGGCTTTGCTCCGTCACGAAAAACGCCGACGCCATGAAGAATGAGCGCCGGCGATGAAACAGAATGGTGTTTCATGCGGATTCGTGCTTGGAACGGCGTTTCGCGGCAGCCGAACGCTGTGGAGTCGTTTCCTTTTTATGAGGTCGTCCGCCTTTCAATCCGTTCCGGCGGCTTGCAGCAGCTTTCCGCGCGGATTTGACCTGTCCCAGAATCCGGGCGGCGTTTCGGCTTCTTGCCTTGAGCCAGGATTCCACGGAGATCTTTTCGGGGAATTGTTCCGGGTGTTCCAGCGCCTCAATCGGCAGGTCGATCCCAATCGTGTTCCAGTACACACCCCAGCGGTCTGCCGTGACGTCGCGCAGTTCCGTTGCGCCACAGTATTCGAACCACGGGAAATCCGCATAGCGCAGGAAATAGTCCTTTCCGTTGACGAGAATCGCCATTCCCTCGTCGGTCGTCCCGAGGAAGCGCGTTTTATTGTCCGATGTATTGATCCCAAGCATCTCGGCAAAGCTGTTCATTTCGTTTGACCTCCTGAAGAAGTTCGTTGAGCATGGATTTGTTGATGCGCCCTTTAACGGACGCGACGGAGATTTCCGGCTCAAGTCATATTTTGACGTTTGCATCGTCGCTGATGGCATGCACATGGCGACGCCGTTCCACAAAACAGTACCAGAAACGGATGACGAAGCCTTTGTATCGAAAAATGAGCGGCATGAAGGAAATCCTTTGTGTTGTTGGAAATAATATAAACCTGACGTTGGATTGTTTCAAGTGAAAAATGAAGAAAAAACAAAAAAAGCCGACGCCTGTTCTGCACAGACATCGGCGGGTTTAGCCTGGTGATAAGGCTGTTTACTTGTTCGGCAGGTAGACCGTGCGGATGGAGACGCCGGGGTCGACCGCGCGGACCGTGAACGTGTTTTCGCCCTGCTTGAGGTTCTTCAGCGGGACGACGACGCGAGCGAAGTTGTCGAGGATCTGCGTACTGCGCGGACCGTTTTCCTGATTCGCGCTGTCGGAGTTCGGGACGGCGACGGTCCGGAGATAATCGCCGTTCAGCCAGATGGAAACGCGGGTCTGTCTGCCGGGATAGAGCGCATAGGACGGCAGGAAGTCGATGAGGGCGTTTGCCTCCGCCTTGTCCGTGTTGAACGTGAAGTTCAGCGCAGGAGCCTTTTCATCCTTTTCGTCGAAGGAGACGGACGCTGCGGCGGAGCTGAGCGTGTAGCCGGGCGTTCCGAGGTCAAGCCCGATCCATGCCGTTTCTTCCGGGCGGATGGGGAGCAAGCCTGTTGCGAGGGTCGCGTTGAGGTCGGCGGACCAGCCGTTCTTGTGCGCGGTGTTGCCCCAATGCGGTCCGGGACGGTCGTTCCACGGCCACTGCATGTGGGTCCACCACTCGTTGTTTGTAGTGCGGTTGCGAACGGTGTCGGGGAGGAATCCCGCCCATTTCCCGCCGTGGAGGGCGCTGAAGCGCGCGCGGTTTTCGTCGATCGCCCTGATGTACGGTTCGGCGGCTTCGCGGAGGTTCTTTCCCTGCTTCGAAGATTCGCGGCAGGCGAGGAAAATGAGACCGGCGTTGCCGAGGTACTGTGCCTGGTATCCGATGAGCTCGAACCACGCGTCCGCCTGATCCTGGGACTGGATTTTCATTTCGGCGAGACGCGCTTCGGCGATCAGGATTTCATAAGCTTTTTTGAGCTGCGGGACCTGGTCGTCGCGGAGGTCGTTTGCCCATGCCTGAGACATCTCCTCCGGCTTGCGGAAGAATCCGAGTTGGAAGTAGTCGTCGAGCGTGTCGCCCATGTACTGGTCGAAGCGGCCGAACTGGTTTTCGATGAAGGTTCTCAGATACTCCTTCTGGTGCATGTTGTCGCCGGTCAGCAGACCGAGACCGTCGATGCCGCCCGTGAGGCGCGGGACCGGATCCCAGGCGAGGCGGGCGAAGTAGTCGACGCCGATCTCCATGAGTTTGAGGTCGCCCACGTTCAGCACCCACAGGTCGCGGGCGTTGTTGTCCCATGCCTTGCGGAGTTCCACCTGCATGAGTCCGGGCGGTGTGGTGTTCAGTTCGCAGTAGGAGTGCGGTCCGCCGTAGTAGGAGATGTGGTAGTACACACCGGAGCCGCCGGAACGCTTCTGTTCCTCGGGGTTGCTGAGGCGGCGGATGTAGCCGTAGTTGTCGTCGACCCAGACGAGCGTGACGTCCTCGGGAACCTCAAGCCCGGCGTCGTAGATGGAGAGGACTTCTTTGTACGGCACGAAGCACTGGGCGATGGGTCCCCATTCCTTGCTCACGCCCGCGTCGAGCATGGCGCGCTGGTTCGTGATCGCCTTGGAGACGAGCGCCTTCTTCTCGTCCATCGTGTTCGCGCCCGCCATGGCGGAGTCGTGGATGCCGCGGATTCCGAGCGTCCAGACCGCCTCCTTGTCGCCGCGCTGGTCCACGCTTTCCTTCCAGTAGGAATCGATCTTCGCCTGGTTCGTGATGTAGTTCCACTCGCCGTCCTCCTTCTTCCAGTGGCAGTTGTTGCGGAGCATGGGCTCGCAATGGCTCGCTCCCAT
Organism: uncultured bacterium; assembly: GCA_902802585.1. GTDB lineage: Bacteria > Verrucomicrobiota > Lentisphaeria > Victivallales > UBA1829 > UBA1732. Next base: position 2,802 of record CADCMR010000018.1, on the reverse strand, counting down.
CACGATGCCGTACTGGTCGGCGAGGACCGGGTTTTCGGGGACCGCGCCGAACTCGACGCTGACGTCGTGCATGGCGGGCCAGAAATAGTTCATGCGGAGGCGGAGCATGAGCTCGAAGATCTTTTCGTTTGTCTTCGGTCCGATGCGCTTGAAGCCGTCTTTTTCGAAGTTGTTCTTCGCCCATTCGTGAAGCGCCCAGTCCTCGTCGTTGATGAAGATGCCGCGGTACTTTACCTTCGGGGCGTCGATGACATTCTCCCCATATTTGGGAATGGCGCACGAGAGCATGTCAGAATGCCGCGGAGGTACGTCCGCCCACCAGTGCCACGGGGACATGCCGCATTTCTCGGAGATCGTCATCAGACCGTAAGCCGTGCCCCGGCGGTCGCTGCCCGCGATGACGAGCGCGAAATCCACCTCCGGGAACGGATCGGTGATAAGCGTCCAGAGCGTGTGTTCCCATTTGCCCTTGATTTTCGAAACGTCAAGCTTGCCGTCCTTGACGAGGCGGTCGATCAGGGTGCTGTGTCCGAGCGTACCGACGATTACGGCATACGAGGATGCCGAGTTGTCGCCGGTGGAGGACCGCTCCTGTCTTTCAGATTTCCCGGGCTTGTCCGCCGGAAGTTGATTCGTGAGCTTGACCGTGTCCGCGCGTCCCGTGATCGCATTGATGTCCGAACAGAACATTTCGGCGGCTTTCTTCACGCAGGTGTAGTCTGCGTCGTCGATGATGACGGGGAGCGTCGGTCTGTTTTTCCCTGCCAGGATGAACGTGCGGGGACCGTCGACGTTGTAGATGTAATTGTCTTTTCTGATTTCGGGCTGCGCCGCGAACAGCTGCATAGCGGCAGTGAGAAACACGGCGGCCGCGGCGAGTTTTCTGAGGCTGAGGAATGACATGGGAGACTCCTTGCGTTTCCGGTGGGGCGTGGAAATGAGAGGTGCGCCCGGACCGGGGTGAAGATGCGGATACGTTTTTACTATATCCCGGTGAAACGGCAAAGTCAAGGCGCGGGCGTGTAATTAATGCTGAAAAAAGGTTGTTGCAAGGGAAAAAATGTTTTACGTGAGTTTCGCTGCTTGATTTTTGAAAAGAAAATGGTATATTATCCTGTCCAAAAACCTTCGGCGGAATTCCGTTTGGGGTTCAGTCGGAGGGTGTTTCCCGTCATAATACTGTCCTGACTGGCGGGGTGCTTCCCGTCCTGATCGTAATCAGCCCGGTATTGTTGACGTATGGATTTTTCGTGGATCCTTAGCTCAGTGGTTAGAGCGGAGGTCTCATAAACCTTTGGTCGCTGGTTCGAATCCGGCAGGATCCACCATTTTTATGCCCTGATTTTCAATAAGTTCGAACTTGAGCGGCTCCATTTTTTACATTCCCTTCTTTTCCGTCTTTTTACCCTGTTTTTCGACTGTTTTACCCCTCGTAAAGTAAAATTAAAGTAATACTTTTTCTTGAGGCAAAACAAGCTCAATCCTTGAGAGGCGAAAACGTGCGACACAGTACACATCAGTTGCGAAGGCATCCAATCGGCTAAAAAACAACCGCCTGCGGTTCACGACGCTTGCTGCGCAGAAAGCGAGAAATCGTACACCACAGGCGGACAACCTCAAAAAAGTTTGCCGCGATGCAACCTCAAAAGTCTGCCAAGTTCAACTCAAATCACGATGCGGACATCCCTGTGTTCGCGAAGCGAAGAACCTCGCTCTCGTCGAAACGAATTTTCCTCTGCGAGAGCTTGATCTGAGTCAGATAGCCCCCCTTGACATAAGCACGGAGCGTCGGGCGGGAGATTCCCAGAATCTCCATCGCCCTCTTCGCGTTAATCAGATGACGACGCGCCGTCGGCTGCTTGCAGCTGCGCAGGATGCTGTCCGCATGCTCACCGGTTACCGTTTCGTCCCCGGACAGAATCGTCCGGATCATGTCGATTGTTGTAGGTTTCATATAACCTCCTGGGTTTCGGGGCGAACTGAGCTATTCGCCCCAGTTGTTGAACTGACCACTGATTAGAAGAGTGGCTTGGCGCATCCCCCGAAACGAAACACCGGGAGATCGCCATGCTCAAGAGTTCAGACTACTGGTTGTCCTGTTCCATGAACCTGATGCCGTTGTAGCCGCGAATTTCAGTCTCGTTGCCGGAGGCATCCGTACGTTTGAGACTGTGCGCCTCGGTTACATGGAAGCGCGTTTCCAGCCCCTGCTTGAGCTTGCGCTTATTCTCCGCGTCCACCAAGGGCTCCCATTCATTATTCTGACACCACCGCACATACTCGCGAAACAGTTCATTGATTGTGATTCCAGGCCCAGAATCGGACTTCTCAATGGCTGTCCCCAGGAAGCCAACGATGGAATTTGACTCCAGAAGAAGCTTTTTCACACGCTTCTTTGACAACGATTCCTTCGGGAATCCTTCCGTGAAAACCCGTGCAGCACCCTCAATCGCCCAATTCACAATGCCAGCACCTTCTTCATTCAGCAGTTTTTCAGCAAAAACAGGATCTGGCTTCTCGGGGGCCTCACCGATGAGTTGCAACATCTCCATCCTGCGCTCCCAAGCAGCAAGATCGTCGTCCACTTTAACGAGAAGACGGCCATTGGAAGTAATAACAATGTTGAAGCGCCCCTCTATTTGAACTATATTGCACCCCTATAAGAAACGTGCTATATTAAGAGAGTCTTTGAAAGGAGGCAGTATGAGCACGAAGAAGAATTGGACGGGGCAGGAAAAGCTTTCGATCGTCCTGCAGGGGCTGAAAGGCAATTGCCGGATCAGCGAATTGTGCAATGAATAC
>CADCMR010000017.1 GCA_902802585.1 uncultured bacterium | reverse complement strand
CATCTCCGGTGCGGTTGTAAGTTCTTTTTCGGCTTCCCAACTTTTCGGGGACTCCACTTTGGAAACAAACAGCAATCCATCACCAGGATCGTCGGAGCACGAAAAAGGAAGAGAAACTTATACGCTGATGGTTCTTCTGGCGCGTCTGATAGGCGGCGCGCCAGTCATTCCTCATCGAAGTTTTTCGCAGACAGCTCACACGCATCGGGGTTCATGGCGTTCAGATACTCCAATGTTTCCCGGTCCAGTGATTTGCAGCCGTAAAAGGCGCCGGTTTCGATGGTTTCCAGAGTGTCCGGGAATGTAATGTGTTTCAGTTTGGAGCATCCTCCGAACGCGCCGCAGGGGATTGTTTTCACCCCCGAGGGGATTGTGAGCCCGGTCAAGCCGGAGCAGTTCGAAAACGCCGCACCGCCGATGAACGTGACGCACGGGGGAATCTTGAGCGTGCCTGTCAACCCCCTGCAGCCGGAAAACGCTCTGTCGCCGATGCGTGTGACATTCGGGAGGATCGGGAGTTCGGTCAAGCCGGTGCAGTTAAAAAACGCGTCCTGGCCGATGAACGTGACGTTCGGGGGAATCTTGAGCGTGCCTGTCAGCCCCGTGCAGCCGGAAAATGCGCCATATTCGATCATCCGCAGAGAGTCCGGCAATTCCAGGCGCTTCAGGCCGGAGCAGTTCGCAAACGCCAGGGCGTTGATCCCCTCGAGACCATCCGGCAGACGGATCTCCGTGATGCCATCGCAACCCCAAAAGGCAGAGCTCTGGATCATCTTCACATCCGGAGCGACCGCGTACGGTCCCTCCGGCGGCGATACGCAGGAAATGAGTTCGGAACCGTCCTTCGAGTAAAGGATCCCGTCCTCGAAGCGGAAGAAGGGATGATCGTCCGGTACGGTGAGGGCGCAGCGGGTCCCGGCGAACGCGCTGCCGGAGATGTGGCGAAGCCGTTTGCCGATCGTAAGCGGCGCCAGGCTGCGGCAGCCGTTGAACGCCTGATCTTCTATGTCGGTCAAACTGTCCGGGAGGTTGATCTCGGACAGGCCGGGGCAGTTCCGGAAAGCTGCCAAATCAATTCGTTCGATCCCATCCGGGAGCGTGACCTTTTTCAAGCCTGTACAGCTGTCGAACGTGCCCCACCAGATGCCCGGCGACGGAACGATCGAACCCGCGGACAGCAGGCGTTCCTTTTCCTTCTCGGTCATCTGCTTCGCCATCCCCGCCGGGAGCCGGATTTCCTCAAGCGAGACGCAGCAATAGAAGGCTCCCATATCGATCCTCTCCACGGAATCGGGAATATCCACGGTCCGCAGAGCGATGCAGCCGCTGAAAGCATTTTCTCCGATCCACTTCACCCCGTCCCGGATCACGATCTCGCTCAATCCGGTGCAATCCATGAACAGGCAGTCGCCGATCTTCCTTACACTCCCCGGAATCGCGATTCTGTGCAGACTGCGACACTCTTTGAACACATCGTCGCCCATCTGTTCCACGGAGCCGGGAATGATGATGTCCGTCAGCTTGCCGCAGGACGCGAACGCGCCGTCGCCGATCGTCTTCACGCTGCCGGGGATCCGGACGCTGCGGAGGTTGTTGCAGATACCTATTCCGTTGAACGCTCCCAAGCCGATTTCCTCCGTGCCCTCCGGGATGATGTAATGCCGGTAGCCCAGGTACGGGGTAATCCAGTCCCAATGCCATTTCCTGATCAGGGCCGAATCGCAAATGAATTGCCCCAGAGGCGAACGCTCCGGGAGAACGGATGCGTCGACGACTTTTGTCCCCGCCGGGAGATGGATGCGGCATACGTACATGTAGTCCGTGAACGCATGGAACAGCTCGATAGGCAGAACTACCAGCAGGAAAATCAGGATGAACGGCTTGATCCTGTCGGCGAGCGACTCACGCGGCATGTCGCCTTTCGCCGGAGCCCCGGCAAGCTCGGTTTGATGGATATCTTTGCTGTTCATAACTGGGTTTCCGCGTGATTCAATCGTATTCCCGAAGAGGGGCTTTCATGGTCACTACTGTCCGGTAAAAGTTTTGGGTTATGATTGAAAACGTCGGCTCCTGCGCTATATTAAAGAGCGCTAACAACCTCAATATAAACGTAGGAGGTCCGACAATGTTTTACTATAGCATCTTCCATGCAAATACGGCATCACGGAACTGGCAAACCGCCTCCGCGACACGCTTATGTCATAATAATCTACTGCTATTATAGAGGATTTCAAGTCCCTTTTTAACTTTTTCTAAATATTTAAAGCCGCCGGGCATCTCTGCCAGTTATCACGCCTCAACTCGGAACTCCTGCGACTGGTCGTCCCAGATGTTGGAGATCGTGTTCCTGACCCGGCTGATGCACAGGTTCTCCGGTATCGTACCGTTGATGACCCGCTCGATCAGCGGCGGTGCGAGATGTGCCAGACGAAGGATGCGGCTGACGTAGCTCTGATCAAGGCTGAGAATCTCGGTCAGTTCCTTGATGTCCCTGACCTTCCCCTCGTCGATGTCACACTGCCATTTGCGACCACGGGCAACCGCCATTAAGAATGCTGTCCGGCTCTTGTTGTTTTGGAGCGTTTTCGCTTCCATTTCTTTTTCCCTTTGCTTGTTTTTTCTCGAAGATGCGGTATATTATCCAAACGGAGGATACGATCATGAACAACTATACGAATGAAGATTTGACGATACTGCTCAACGAGCTTCTGGCATATCCGACAGAACAGACATGGCTGGAATTCAAGAAGGACAATACCGACCCCGAACGCATCGGGAAATATGCCTCCGCATTATCGAACTGCGCCAGTGCCGCGAATCAGCGTTACGGGTATTTGATCTGGGGGATCGACGACAAGACGCATCAGGTCGTCGGAACGTCTTTTAATCCGGATACGGCCAAAAAGAACAACCAGAATCTGAAGCTCTGGCTACATACCCAGCTGCGACCGGAAATATCCTTCGAGTTCTTCAAGTTTCCCGTAAACAACGTTCAAGTCGTGATTATGGAAGTGGAGGCCGCCTATCGTCAGCCGATTGCCTTCAGCGGTACTGCATGGGCGCGTATCGGGGAATCTCTGGTGGAATTATCAACGTTGCCTCGGATTTCAGAACAGATTTACCGGACGGTCGGGAAAGACTGGTCCGGGGAGATCGTGTTGCGGGCGACCTGCGATGACCTCGACCGGAAAGCGATTGATTTCGCCCGGATGCAGTTTGCTGAAAAGCATAAGGATGATTCCTTTTTCCCGGAGATTGAGACTTGGGATGACATAACGTTTCTGAACAAGGCAAAGCTCGCTATCAACGGGAAACTCACTCGCGCAGCCATTATTCTTCTCGGAAAACCGGAATCCGTTCATTTCCTTGACGGCGCAGCAGCAAAAATTACATGGAAACTACTGGATTCCGAGGGTAATGACATTGACTACAAGCACTTTGAACCGCCATTCCTGCTGACGGTCGACAGCGTCTTTTCCAAAATACGGAACATCACGATCCGCACGATGCCGGACGGGACCCTGTTCCCTGTTGAAATATCCCAATATGACCGCTGGGTTTTCCGAGAGGCACTGCACAACTGTATCGCGCATTCCGACTACGCCATGCGCTGTTCCATCGTCGTTTCAGAGTATCCGGACCACCTGCAGTTCTCCAATGCCGGAGCGTTCCTTCCCGGCTCGGTGGAAAACGTTCTTCACGACAACGGCAGACCGCGTTTTTACCCGAACAAGCAGTTGACTGAAGCAATGACGGAACTGAAAATGATTGATACGATCGGTTCCGGGATTCGCCGGATGTTCCTGACGCAGAAAAAACGGTTCATGCCGATGCCCGATTACATCATCGACGGAAATGAAGTCAGGGTAATCCTGCAGGGCAAAGTTTTGGACGAACGCTACACGAGATTGCTTATGCGTCAGCCGGACCTTGCGCTGGACGATATTATCCTTCTCGACATCCTCCAGAAAAACGGTCAAATCTCCAAGGAAGCCGCAGATAACCTTCGTAAAAAGAAGTTGATCGAAGGGCGGTATCCCAAGGTGTACCCGGCAGAAAACGTCGCGATCTCGACAGGGAAGCTTGATGAGTATCTGGATAACAAGGCGTATGACGATGCGTTCTACATCCAGAAGATTTTGGAGTTCCTTTGCAAAAAGGGGCAGGCCAGTCGTCAGGATATCACGCAGCTTATCAAAAAGCATCTGTCGCCATTGCTTACGGATGAGCAAAAGAATAAAAAGATAGGGAATCTGATTTCTACAAAAATGTCATCCAAGCTGCATTTTGTCATGAACATCGGAACAAGAAAGGCACCTTCTTGGGTAATCACGGAAGAGGGGATGGCTGCTTGTAAGTCCGCACACCCTGATTGCAAAAAAGACTGTAGGAAAAGATAAAAACACAACATGCTTGTTTTGAAAAGGTTAGAGACATTTCTTCTTTTTGCGCTTCTTGTTGATGTGAAGAAAAAGATGTTTGCATAACCCTTTTCTGTTGTGAATGTTATCCTTTAACTTCGCTTTTTCTTCGATGAAACACATGGGAATACCGGATACTGTCCATGGCCTCAGTTATCTCAAAGGAACAGGGGGATCATCAGCCTCGTGGCAGTGATGTATGCTGGCTGGAGATGGAATGTCCTGTTGACATTAAAGTTTCAAATGGTATGGTATCGTAAGAGAATGTCATTTTTGAAGAATTGAAAAAGTTGTGGGTATCGTTCTGTTAGTCAAATGAGCATAAAAGATGCCAATCAATAGGAATATTGTCAAAATGGAGATGATAAATAATCTGTTGTCCTTATGGTGTCTTCAGAGGGCATCTATCTTGTTGATATGGTTCATATATCTCTTCATAGATGAGAAGCTTTAGAAAGAACAGATCTTATGCGATAAAGAGAATATCTATAGTTCAGTAATATATCTATAGAGAAAATATTTCATATTTCGAGCAATGTTCTGAAACAGTGATATATTGATATTAGATAAGAACAGAGTGAAATCATCTTCTGTATATTGAGTGTGTTTGTACTTAGAATGATGAAAAATGTCTTGTCCTGTTGAATGGTTCACATAGGACTTTATGCTTCGTAATGAAAGAAATAAGATTATATTTCAAAACATTGATAAAGGGATGATTCTTCTCTGTATTTAAGATCGTGCTATATATTGGGAATAAACGAGTATAATGGAGATGGAAAAGAGAGAGATATAGAGATGAAAAAAGTCCCATACGTTATAAAAAGAGAATATTACTTTTTAATCTGGGATGAGTAGAAGGATTTACCCTTGATTTTATCCTTCTGTTCGAGTTTAGCTATGTAGTTGATCTTTTTGCTTAGTTCACTTATCGTTTCTTTGTCGATAGCGTTCCTTCTGAGGATGAACTCATATTGAGAGTCATACTTGCTCAGATGGATTTTACCACACTTCTGATCTGGATCATCCCCCAGCATGTTCTTCAGGACTCTTTTCGCATCCTGAAGAAGACTCCATCCGTGTCTGGTTTTATTGCCATTGAGGATGAACAACTCATGAAAATGGATATTCCCTGATTCACCAATCTCAGGAACAGTCATATAGAGAGGATCATTTCCTTTTCTCTTCTCCATCTCTACAAGCCTTTGATTAAATCTCATTATGTTTATATCTTCTTTCACTGGATGCACTTCAAATCTCGTTATAGTCAATTGACTGTGTTTATCTAATGCTTGAGACAAGAGAGCATCTGCTCTTTCAAATATCTTGTTGTTCATGGAATATTTCATTTGCTCATTAGGATTTAGAAGTTTCATAGGTTCACCTGTTATATAAAAATGGTTAATGGTAAAAAGTTCTATAGATCAAGAAGAATATAAGTTCTACATGTGGTGTAGTATAGGTAGACAGATACAGTAGATATATACGGTAGATACACAGCAGATATATAGAAGACACATGATAGACAGACATACCGTAAACAAACAGAAGATATACAGTAGATATACAGTAGATATATACATTAATAATACTATTACTTAATCCGACATAGACCGAATAGGAATGGTCTCGATATACAAGGAATCAGCAATCACGATTTGAACTTAGATTATCGCATAGTATAATGCGTGAGATAGTACTTACAAAAAAATAACGAATTACATGATTAGTTATTTCATCATATAGTACAACCACTATCAAAAGGAGTTATCGCCTATGACCGATGAAACAACTCAAGTCGAAAGAATCAGTTCAATGATCGATGCTTTTGCAATAGCATTCGGTTCTGCCAGAGCAGCCATCTACTGCTTCCCTAATGTACATGACCACTCTGCATTTGTAAGGTATCTCGGTTCCTTTCTGTCTCTCCTGCGTCGTGCAGATTTGCGTCCAGTCTATTCATGGTCTTTTGACTCAAACAGAGATTGTTACAACTTTATACTCGTTGTAAATGGATATTTCCGTAATGATGTGCGTGATATTACAGAAGCAGCACAACGTATTTGGAGATTGTATTCCACTGATCCTATAGAGTTTATTGCAGATATACCAATCAAAGCAGATACTTTGCAAAATGATAAAGAAAGAATCTTTAATACATTATTCTCATCTTCCTTTTTTCCTAAGCATCCACAGAAAATCCTTCCTTCTCATCAACGTGCTTTCTCTTGTTCCAGAGTGAATTAATATCCTTTACGCAAAAAAACAATGTTTCAAATATTAAGAATGAAAAAAGATAATGATTCTGATTAAAATTCAGCAAGATTGAGTGTAATAGTTTCTATTTTTATCTCAAATATGCAAATCGAAATAAAACGTGTATATATTCCTCCTGTAGAAATCAAATTTGATATTTCACTATCACCTTAACCCCATGGAGGAATTACATGGAAAATACACTTAATAAAACAGAACTGGCCGGAGCATTATCGGCTCTGGGGAAACTGGTCTGTCGCACATCGCCAATCCCGATGTATCATGCCGTACAGATCGAATCAATCAACAACGCGCTCTTCTTCCGAACGCATAACTCAGACGAGGAAATCGAGTTCAGAATGGATGCCGAGGGGATGGACCCCTTCAAGATCGCCATGGACTTCGATCTTTTCCGGTCAATCGTGAAGAACAGCCGCAACAAGAACATCAAGTTCGAGTTCGCCGATGGTAAACTCAGCATAGACGGCGTTTCGATTGCCCCGATGGAAGGAGATTGGGATGTTGCCGGGCCTATGGAAGGGGATTCGGTAGCAACGATGCCGTTACCGTGGACTTTCGTCAATACCCTTTCTGCTGCTGCTCAGTTGGTCGACTTGAAAGAACCGCGAAAGATCCTCCACGGGATCAATCTCAGTCAGGATGGCATCACCGCCACAAACGGCAAGGAGCTATTCAACTGCCCTTATCGGTTTTCTCTCGACGACTTGACGATCCCATTCCCGTTAGCGCTGATGGCGACCAGGGCAATCGGTTCGGGCGAGCTGAAAACGTGGAAGAACGATTTCAACGTGTTCTTCATGGTCAAGATCGACAAGTGGAGCTGGACGGCAAAGGCTCTTCCCGGCGCGTATCCTGAATGGAAGCGCGTTATGCCGAAGACCATTAACCTGAAGTATTCCGTCAGCTTCACCGAGGAGCAGGCCAACCGCTTGAAGTCCTTCCTGAAAAGCATTGCGAACACCAGGATGCTGAACGGCATCACGCTCTACCGCGATACGGCGGGGCTGTTCACGCTTCGTGACGCGGACGGACATGATTTCAGTATTCCGGCCGAGTTCGATTCGAACTGGGGCGAGTTCAGCATTGTCATCCGCAAGGAAATACTCTTACACATGCTGGACGAAGGCCACACGAAGCTCAGATTCAGCGACACCCTCGGTCCGTTTGTCGGAACTGGTGGTATCGGACAGTATGTCGCGATGCCCCTGTATATCAAGAAACCGCATGTTCAAACTGAAGCGCAGCCGGAACAGACCGCATCCGCCCAAACGGGTGTAAAGCCCGAAAACCAGACCGAGCAGAACGGACCTCAGCCCGTACCCGAAACCTCGGAATCCGTCACCGAACAGATTCCTCCTCCCCCGCAAGATAATCCCGCCATACCCAATACCCAATCAACAAAGGAGAAACCCACCATGAACGAATCCACCACCATCACCCACACCGTGTCCACTCCCATGCGGACGTCCGCCCAGAACCAGGAACCTGCAAATCCGCTCGACGAGCTGACCGCCAACATCGAAGATATGAAGGCCAAGCTGAAAACCATGTTCGACGAATCCGCGGCCCTGGCCCGCAAAGTTCGCGAGGTCGCAATCTCGCAGCGGCAGAAAGAACGCGAGTACCAGCAGACTAAGCGCACGCTTGAACGTGTCCGTGTGGCAACCGGAGCCGCCTGACCCCAATCGGCTCCCCCAGACATGGATCTGAGCTAAAAAAAAGCTACCGTTTTTATTGTATGAAATAGTATTCATTATATAGACAAAGTTATTGTCTTTGAATACATTAACATAGCCCAAGGAGAAAAAAACCATGGCAAAAACAATCGAACTATTTTACGCAATCAAAAACGGTCAGCCCTCGGTTCAGATCCATGTCACTGAGGTCGTTGAAGGAAGCGTCAAGGACAAGATACAGGAGATGATGAATGATCTTCCTGAACCTATTGCCGAGTCCTTGAAAGGTGTTCCTCCGGCCCGCCTTCTGTCGAACGATGAGGTTAATGTGCAGGATGTTCCTGTTTTGAACAGGAAGACGTCAACGTCAAAAGCACGAGCGTTCCAACCGGGGCCCGTTGAAAAAATCACCGAAAAGCAGTTGTATTGCATCAAGGAATCTCTGGGAAAGCGGAACCTTGACGAAACCGCTTTTTGTCAGGCGTACGGCGTGAACCATCTGGAAGACCTCCCGAAAAGTGTCGCTACTGATATTGTCAGCGAGATCAAACGTAAACCCTGATCTCATCATTCAACATAAAGGATTAAAAAATGCAAGTTTTAATTTCTCTCAATGCTCCGCCGAATCATAATCTGGTCAAGTTCAAAATGAACGTCCAAAAAATATCTGCGCTGCTGACGCTGATCTCAAACGCGCTTGAAGCGTATAAAAACAGTGGTCTATGGCCCGGTGATCTGGATGCCTCCTCCACTGAACCCGACTTCTTCGAACGCCTGGATCAGACGCTCACCTCGAAGCTTGCCCGGCAATTCAAGAAAATCCTGAAGGAACACCATCTTTCGGAAAAAGCAGTTTGTAAAAGGTACGGGGCCGACTGTATCAACGATCTTACCGGGAGTGATGCTTTAGACGTCATTGTCAAAGACATCCTGCCGAAAATGAAACGCAAACAGAAACGCTCCGAAAACGAATAACCTCAAACCGTAATACAGCATGCAAACATCCCTGACTGCGCAAGCAGTCGGGGATGCTCTATTCACTCCAAAAAAACGAAAGGAACCCAAATCATGCTCAAACTCAACACCGCATACGCAAAGAAAGTCCCGGCCGAAACCGAATACTCCAGCCAGTCGTACCACGTCTGTATGGAAGTCGAGCTTTCTGACGGACTCACGCCCGAACAGATCGAAGCGAAGATTCACGAAAACTTCGATTTGCTCCGCAAAAGCGTGGAAGACGAACTGAAGAACAATTCCACCCCGAATCAGCCTGCTCTTCTCCCTGCAGAAAACGTCCCGAATGCTCCGCAGATGAACCCTGCACAGCAGAACAAAAACGGTTACGGCAAGAAGAACGGCACGACCTCCGAGGCTCCCGCAAGTCCGAAACAGGTCAAGTACCTTCTCGACCTCGCCAGGCAGTTCGGAATCAATCCGGAGCAGATCAAGGCGAAGTTCAACGTGCCCGCGCTCGAAAGCCTCACCAAAACGCAGTGCAGTCGTGCCATCGACGAGCTCAGCGGAAAGGCGGCGTGACCTCATGGAACGACAAATCGAAACCATGCGCGAGACGCCTCATTGGTCGTATTCGGCGTTCAATACCTACCTCACGTGTCCGATGCGGTACTATTTCCGATACATCGAACATGCCGAGGTGGAGCGCACCTCGATCAGCATTCCGTTCGGTCGAGCCTTTCACATGGTGCTGTCCGACCGTGCTCGCAAAGGCACCAGCTACACCATCCAGGACGCGAAGGAAGATTTCGCCGTCTACTTCCGAGGTGAGACCGAGGTCAGTGAGAACCTGACATACAAGCCGGATGAAGACTACTGGTTCTGGGACAAACGTGGCTGCGACATGCTCGAAGTGGCCCTCGCCGAATGGCCGGACGATTACACGGTCAAAAGCGTGGCCGAAGCCTTCAGCGTGGACGTGCCCGGACTCTCGAAACCGCTGGTCGGAGAATTCGACCTCGTTACCGTTGACGGTGGAGACGAGACGATCTGTGACTGGAAGACCGCTTCAATGAAGTGGCCGAACGGCAAGGCTGACCGGGATCTTCAGGCTACGACGTTCTGCTATGCCTACCAGAAGAAGTACGGCACAAATCCTGTGTTCCGGTTCGATGTCTTCACCAAGGGCCAGAAGCCCGCCCATCACCAGTTCTACACGCTCAGGTCGCACGATGACTTCGAACGTTTCGTCTTCCTCGCGGGAAAGATCGAGAAAGCCGTCAATACCGGCATCTTTCTCCCGGTCGAATCATGCATGAACTGCGCCGAGTGCGCTTATGGTAGCCGCTGCAAGGCGGTTCACAGAAAGGTCGCGTGAACTATGGGACTCATCATGGCAGAAGGCAAATACGTGAGCAGGGATGAAGTCGCAAGAACCGACACCCCGAGCTCAACCGCTACTTGGCGGCCTGTGCCGCACATCGACGTAATCGAAGCCGTGACCAACGTCATCAAAGCCCATAATTGGGATATCGAAGGCGAAAAGTTCGGCCTCGTCAACGAGGGGAAACGCCTCTTCGGAGTGATGGAAATAACTTCCTCGATATCCCCTGAATGGCATCGCTGCATTGGCCTGCGAAACAGCCACGACAAGAGCATTGCGGTTGGTCTCTCGGCTGGAATCGCCGTATGCGTCTGCACGAATCTCGCTTTCGGCGGAACCACGGTCGTGAAACGCCGTCATACGAGCGGCATTGTCCTGTCCGAGCTGATCGACCGGGCTGTCGCTTCGCTCGAAGACGACTTCCTGACGATGGAAACTGTCTGCGAGGACCTGAAGGACGTGTACCTGAAGAACGACGACGAAGCCCGGAGTTCAATTGTCCGAGCTGCCGAGCTCGGCGTGATCAATTCGAGCGACATCCTGCCCGTGTTCAACGAGTTCAAAAAGCCCTCGCATATCGAGTTCAAAGAGCCGACCCGCTGGAGCTTGATGAACGCGCTTTCGGAGATCGTGAAAAAGTACACTCCGCAACGCGTGGACTTCAGCTACCGCGCGCTCAACCGAGCCTTTGGCCTTGACGGTCGTCCTGCGGCTCTCTTCGCCGCCTGAACCTGACCAACCTCAACCGGAGGGGGAACGAATCCCCCTCCGGCGTTTTCAAACAAAAGGACATGCCCATGAACAAGCAAATGTACGGGCTGATCGCAGAGCTCAAAGAGAACGGAGAAGATTTTGAATTCTACCCGACCACACGCGATATGATTCGCCGGATTTGGAGATTTCAGAGCAAAAACCGTTCCGGTCATTACCGTTTCGGAAAAGTGCTGGACATCGGCTGTGGCAAATGCGACTTCCGCAAATGGATCGGCGAGCTCAATCAGGAAGCGGGAGAACGTTCGTCCGTGGATATTTACGAGTATTACGTGATCGAGAAGAGCCATATCCTGATCGACAGGCTTGACCCGGACGTGATCGTGCTCGGTACGGACTTCAACGAGGCAACGCTCATCGACAAAGAGGTCGATACGATCTTCTGCAATCCACCGTATTCGGAATACGAGGAGTGGACTCGCCGGATTATCCTCGAAAGCAACTGCGACGATATCTTTCTCATCATTCCGAGCCGCTGGAAACAGAGCAGGACGATTCAGCTCGCGTTGAGGTCATTGAAAGCTCCGGCTGGAACAAAGCTCGTCAGTGTGCTCGGTCATGCGGATTTCATGAACGCCGAACGTAATGCACGGGCAAAAGTTGACATCCTCCACATCGACAAGAGCTGGATGGATGACGATGCCGGATTCAGCTACATGTTCGACGAGATCTTCGGGATGCCCGACGACAACGGCGACAAATGGGACGCTGAGTTTAAGGCGGTGGAACAGCAGGAACGCAAGCTGAAATCTGAACTGGCCGCAGCAAAGAACAAGGTGGAGCTTCTCTGCAACGGCTATGAGGAGGCGCGAACCGAGCTCTTCAATCACTTCAAAACGATTGCCGGGCTTGATTCTGCTGTGCTGGAATCGATCGGCGTTCACAAGAAAAAGGTCAAGGAAGCCCTGAAGATGAGGTTCAGCGGCCTGAAGGCCCTTTACTGGAAAGCCGCTTTCGACTGCCTCGAAGAGATCACATCCCGCCTGACGTCAACCTCAAGACGGAATATGCTGGAACGCTTCGCCATCCTGAAAAGCGTGGATTTCACACCGTCGAACTTGTACGCGATGATCGTCTGGGTCATCAAGAACTACAACAAGTTCTCCGAGCAGCAGATGATCGACCTGTTCTGTGCTCTCTCTTGTCCGGCGAACGTGCAGAACTATGCCTCGAACAAGCGTGTCTTCGAGGAGTTCCGTTCCAGATGGGGCGAAAAGCCGCGTTCCACGCACTACACGCTCGACTACCGCATCGTCTGTACGGAATACGCTCTGCCGGGTGAGGGATGGCACAGCTGCTGCGAGCCCAGAGTCAGGGATTCGTGTCAGCGTAAAATCGAGGACGTCTGTGCCGTGGCGTTCAACCTCGGATTCAAGACAGGTTTTATCCAGATGCCGGAGACCTGGGGAAAACGCGGTACGGTCTTCATGGACGATTATAAGACGGTCCTCTTTGCCTTCCGGTGCTATCTCAACAACAACGTTCACATCAAGTTCAACATCGAGCTGATGAAAGCTCTGAATGTTGCCGTAGCTCGCAAGCTCGGATGGATTCGCAAACCGAGCGATATCGCGCAGGAGTTCCCGCCCGAAATGGCCAAGGGTGCCGAACGGTATTTCGACTGCTTCCGGCTGCTCGACGTCTCCAAGGTGCAGAAGCTCCTCTGCCCCCCGCCTGAAGCAACGGACGACTGTTCCGGGGAAGAACAGGAAGAGATCCCGTTGCCTCTCTCCATCTGAACTAAAAAACAATTCAACCGTGACGGCAGCACGATGCTGCCGCCACATCCAAAACAAACTCAAATCCTACAGGAGGGAAACCAATCATGTTCAAAACCGCAAACAGCTTCACTTCGCCCGACGAGTCCGACACCTGGAAATGGATCGGAAGGATCGTTATAACAATTGCTGCCGGAATTATCCTAAGTCAATTTGGAGTCAAATTGCCCGACGACATCAAATTCTGAACAAGGAGGAAACGTCTCTATGTTGATCCCGCCGTTATTTCCCGCACCCAATGTCGAAAGGCTTGCGCTTGCTGTAATCGTCGCAGTTGGAATCGCAGGTCTGACCGTCTCGTCCAGGAGGTCTTGGATGATTATGTAACCCTGACTGCCATATCGGACAGCATATCCCTATCCGGTGCGTGAGGCGCATCGGGTAGTTTTTTTCTTCTTTCCGCAGGTATTCGACCTTGAATTAACGATTTTTCGTGGTATAGTATCATGTCGGGCAGTTCAAAGAGAAGATCGCGGTGATCAACTCGCTGTCTGATGGCTGATATACAACTCAAAAAAACTTCCCCATTTCTTCCCCATTTTTTCCCCATAAGGGATGGGAAATGGCCCATTTTTTCCCCGCTTCATCAAAGAAAAAGCGCCTAAAAATGTGCCATTATGTACATCATCTGAGGTAGAAACGACGATTTTGCGGTTTTTTGAGCGAAATTTGGCAAATCGCGGGAGACGCACCCTCTCTCCGCCATTTTTACGCTCAAAAACGGGCTTTCTTCCCCGTTTCTTCCCCTCTTTTCCGTGTCGGACTCCCTGTTTTCCCCTGCGTCACCCCGGCACCAAGTCGAGCGCCACCCTGAGGGAAAAACCGGCTTCTTCCGGCGTCATCCCAGCGCCACGTCGAGCGCCATCATGAGTGCGAATCCGGCGGCGAACGAAACGACGCCCGCGTCGGAGTGCCTGCCCGCGGACATCTCCGGGATCAGCTCCTCCACCACCACATACAGCATCGCGCCGGCGGCGAAGCTCAGCAGGTACGGCATGGCGGGGACGATGAACCCGGCGGCGGCAAGCGTCAGCACGGCGAAGACAGGCTCCACGACGCCCGACATTCCGCCGTACAGGAACGCCCGCGTAAGGCTTTTCCCCTCGAAATGCAGCGGCATGGAAACGATCGCCCCCTCGGGGAAATTCTGGATGGCGATGCCAACCGAAAGCGCGAGCGCGCCGCCCGCCGTGATGTCGCCCGATCCGGCAAGAAGCCCCGCGTAGACCACGCCGACCGCCATCCCCTCCGGGATATTGTGCAGCGTCACGGCGAGCACCATCTTCGCCGTGCGCGAAAGCCGGCTTTCCGGCCCCTCCGCGCGCGTCTCGTTCCGGTGCAGGTGCGGCGTCAGGCGGTCCAGCAACAGCAGAAACATCATCCCGAGCAGGAAACCCGCCACGGCAGGAAGAAACGACAGCCGCCCCATATCGCCCGACTGTTCCATGGCGGGGACCAGCAGGCTCCACACGGACGCCGCCACCATCACGCCAGCCGCGAATCCTGTCATGATGCGCTGAAGCGTGTCGTTCAGCGCCCGCCTCATGAAGAATACACATCCCGCTCCCGCGACCGTCCCGGCAAGCGGGATCAAGAGTCCTATTACGACATTTCCCACGTTCCAAACTCCTTTTTGGTCCTTTTCCGACTTTTAATATAGCACACCTTCCCCGGAAAACAACCGTTCCGGGAAAAAACGTTCCCCTGCGCTGTCGTTCCTCCCATGAGATTGGATGTCTTTTCTTGACTTTTTATAATGGACGGACTATATTTATTTGCAGTAAAACAACCACAACCAGTCGACAAACGGATCACGCAGCATGAAGATCGCCTTAGTCCTTAACCGGTTTTATCCCGAAGTGGGAGGCGCGGAAACCAATCTCTATTTCCAGGCGCAGGAACTCTCGAAACGTCACAGGGTGACAGTGTTCACCCCGAGGCGTCTTCCCGAAACACCGAAAAAGGAAAACATCGGTGCATTCTCCGTGCGGCGTCTGCTGGATGTTCGGAACCGCCTGCCGAACATCGGACGCGACACGTTCATGCCGGGGATCTTTTTCCGGATCCTTTTCGGCGATTTCGACGCGGTGATGGCGTTTCCCGCGCTGAACCACAACAACATGCTGGCGCTGCTCGCATCGAAGATCCGCGGTATTCCGTTCATCCTCTGCTCGTTCGACCTGCTTGACTACGCCGAGATTCAGAAAAAGACCGGAAAGATCGATCCGAACTGCCTGAAACAGTACACACCGAGCCGGACGCGGCAGAGGCTTTTCAAAAAATGCAGCCACATTTTCGCGATCTCGAACCGTGAAATGGACGTCTTCCGCCGCTATAATCCACACGTTTCCTTCTCGCCTGTTCCCGTGGAGACGTCGGAATACGAGGCCGAGGTCGACCGGGCGGCGTTCCGGAAGCGTTACGGCATCGTGGAGGACGCGATGGTGTTTCTCGTGCTCGGGCGCGTCTCCCGGATCAAGGGGCAGGACATCGCGGTCAAGGCGTTTATCGAGGCCGCGCCGAAAATGCCGGGCTCCATTCTCGCCGTCGTCGGTCGAAGCGACTACGAACCGGAATTCCTCGAAGGGATGAAGTCGGCAATCCATGACGCCGGACTCGAAGACCGCGTCGTCTTCACCGGCATGATCCCGCGCGCCGACGTGATCGGCTTCCTGAAGACCTCCGACGTGATGCTCGCGCCGGTCCGCTTCATGAACTCCGGCGCGGTGATCGTGGAGTCGTGGGCGGCGGGTACCCCGGTCATCCAGAGCGACGCGGTCGATCCCGACCTGATCGACCAGGGCGTCAACG
The DNA here is from genome assembly GCA_902802585.1 of uncultured bacterium. Taxonomy (GTDB): domain Bacteria; phylum Verrucomicrobiota; class Lentisphaeria; order Victivallales; family UBA1829; genus UBA1732. The sequence goes on along the minus strand of CADCMR010000017.1, from coordinate 53,546 downwards.
GCTGGCGGTTCCGTTCGGAGCAGAGCGGCGAACTGGCGGAACGCCTGGCGGAAAGCTATGAAAAGCGCGCACAGCTGCCGGAAATGGGGCGGAAAGGACGCGAAAAAGTCCTGGAGGGATTCACGTATCCGAAGCTGATCTCCATCTACGAGGAGACCATCGCCGGGCTGAAATGACCCGGTTTCACGGACGGACAGCCCCGGTCTGTTTTTTCATCCGCCGCAGTGTTTCATTTTTCACTTGAAATCGCCACGAATGAAAGTATATTAATTTAGTCGGCTATTTTGCCGCATCTTTCACCAAAACAGGAGGTTGTTATGTTGTTCAAAAAAATGGTCGCCATTACGTTCGCCGCGTTCGCTGTGCTCAGCTCGTTCGCCGCGGATGCGCCCGAAAAGGCATCTGTGAAATCCAGCCGCATTCTCGTAGCGTATTACACCTGGAGCGAATCCGGGAACACGAAATACGCCGCCGAACAGATTCAGAAGGCAACCGGCGGCGAACTGCTTGAGATCAAGCCGAAAAACGCTTATCCGAAGGACTACAACGCATGTCTGACGCAGGCGCAGAAGGAAATCCGCGACGGCGTCCGCATCGAACTCGCAAATGATCCCGTCGACTTCAAGAAATATGATGTCATCTTCATCGGCTCCCCGAACTGGTTCGGCACGATCGCGCCGCCGGCGGCAAGCTTCCTCGCCTCCGCCGACCTCGCGGGAAAGACCGTGGTCCCGTTCTTCACCTACGGCAGCGGCGGCATGCAGAACTGCGAACGCGACACGAAGAAGATTGCGGAGAAAGCAAAATCCGTGCTTCCCGCGAAAGCCATTCGCGGCGCAAACGTCCGCCAGGCGGACAAGGAGATCGCCGGCTGGATCGAATCCACGCTCACCGTCACAAAAGACGCGGCGGCATCCGGTTTCTATGGTTTTGAACTCAAATCCTGGGACGGCAAGGATGTAAAGACCGCCGATTTCAAGGGCAAGGTCGTGCTCGTGGTGAACACTGCCACGCGCTGCGGATTCACGCAGCAGTACACGCAGCTCGAAAAGATTTACAAGGAATACAACGGCAAGGGCTTCGAGCTCATCGACATCCCCTGCAACCAGTTCGGCGGGCAGGCGCCCGGCAGCGACGAGGAGATCAACACGTTCTGCACCTCGCGCTACAGCACCACGTTCCCGCGGATGACGAAGTGCGACGTGAACGGCGAAAAGCAGATTCCGCTTTACAAGTTCCTGAAGGAGGAAACGAACAAGGCGGACATCCGCTGGAACTTCACGAAATTCCTCGTCGACCGCAATGGCAAGGTCGTGAAGCGTTTCGAATCCGGCGACAGTCTGGACGAACTCGAAAAGCTCATCAAATCACTCCTGGACGCCCCCTCCGAAACGAAATCGGCTTCCGCCGAAGTCAAAAAGTAATCAGCCGGACACTGCCGAGGGAGAAGACTTGTTCTTCTCACGGGGTGATGTAGATGACGTTCTCCGCGAAGTCGGTCTTGACCGGGAGGAACGCGAGTACGGCGCTGAGCTCGCCGATGAATTCGAGACTCCGCACTTCGAACTCGAAGTTGGTCAGGCTGGATTCCGAACCGTCGTCGAGGAATATCTCGGTGAATCCTTCAGCGAGGTAGAGCGTGCGTTTTCCGGCTTTCACCACATAGATGCGGCCCCGGGCGTACTTGAGCTGCGGGATCGGCGATTCGCGGCCGAATATCATCTTGTAACTTACAGGTACGCCCTGTTTGATCAGTTCATCCAGCACGGTGAGGATGGGACAGACGACGCCCGTGGCGGAATCGGGGCGGAACGGCTTGCAATAGGTCGGGAACTCAACCGGCTTCGAGCCGACGTAGACCGCGCAGGACCTTGCGTTCGGATCGTCCAGCACGGGCGCGGGACCGGACCCGGACGCGGCGACGTATTCGACGGGCTTGAAACGGCCGGGCGGGATTTCATCGTTATACGAGCCGAACCCGCCGTCCGACAGATCGGCGGCGCGTGCCTCGATCGTCGCCTCCGCTTCGAACGCGGGCGACTTCATGTCCGGGGTGTCGATTGCGGCGGAACGCGCCTTGAGCGTGATCTTGCCCTTCTCGCGTGTGGCGCGGACGAACACCCGGTTCACGCCGCATTCCGCGAACACATAATTCTTGTGGATGACGGATTCCTTGCCGAACTTGCCGGAATTGTAGCCGCCGAGGAAGACGCCGGGACCTTCGAGCGTGAAGTCGATCCGTCGGGAATCGCACGGGCAGACGCGTCCCTTGTCGTCGACCACGGCGACGTCGAAGAACGCGATGTCCGCGCCGTCCGCAAAGAAACCGCTGGGGCCGGTTACGGGCGTGAGGCGGATCCCGGCGGCGGGTCCGGCGCTTTCGATGCGGTCGCGGGCGACGATCCTGCCGTTCGCCCACGCCACGGCCTCCACCACGCCGGACTGCGTGACGTCGACGTTCGGGAAATCATACACGAATCCGTCGCGCGGCTTCGTGCATTCGGAGACTTTTTTCCCGTTCACGACGAGCTCGACCTTGTCGCACTTCGCGGCGACGGCGTAGACGCTCTTCTTCGTCGGGTCGCGCCGGAGCAGGTTCCCGGTATGCTTCATGTACGTGCCGTCGTTTTTGCGTTCCTGATAGAAATAATTCGTGTCGGTGAGCGCGGGGTAGTTCCAGTGGCCGACGATCTTCACCTTCGGTACCTCGGAATGGTACACCTGCACGGCGTAGAACGTCCCCTTCGGGATGCGGACCGGGTCCACGCGACCGGAGGTGCGGCAGTTCTCGGAACCGGCGTTGCGACCGTGCATGTTGGAGTCGGACCAGACCATCATGGCCGCGCCGGAGTATGTGCCCGTGTCCGCTCCGGTCACGCGGTTGTCGTAGAAATACGAATACCCGTCGATGCGGTCGGCGAGCGTGCGGCTCAGGTCCTCCTGCGTGGCGTCCCACACGTCGTAGCCGTCCGTCTTCTTCGCGCCGGGGCCGAGCCACTTGTTCACGTAGTCGTAGTCCGGCGGCGAGTAGCGGTCCCAGGCACGGCGGGGCGATTCGTCACGCTTGTATTCGGTCTCCAGGATCGGCATGAACTTCCCGATCTTCTTCATGGATTCGAGCGCCTTCGCGCCATGGCGGTAGATCATGGTGCCGACCCATTCCGCCTCGGCGACCTGTTCCGGCGAGGAGATCGTGCGGCAGCCTATGAAGCGTCCGCCGTCGGGATCGAGGCGGCGTTTCAGCGCGGTCATCTCGCGCATGTGAGCGGGCGTGATCTCGTTGTTGCCCGCCTCCCAGAAGAGCACGGACGGCGAATTGCGGAAGTAGATGATGGCGTCGCGCATGGCCTCGACGCGCTGGTTCCAGGCGCGGCCCTCGATGTCTTTTTCCTTGTCGCCGGCGGGACATACGGACACGATGCCGTACTTATCGCAGGAGCGGATCGCGGCGGGCTTCGGGGCGACGTGCATCCAGCGGATGTAGTTCGCGCCGGACTCACGGACCAGCGCGGCGTCGAAGTCGTGGAGCCACTGGTTTGCCACGCCGATCACCGCCCACTCGTCGGTGGAACGCTGCGCGTAGCCTTTCAGATAGTACGGACGCCCGTTGATCAGGAGTCCTCCGCGTGCTCGGTCGTACTCGACCTTGCGGAATCCGGTCCGGAGCCGGTACTCCTCGACGAGCTCGTCGCCGTTCCACAGCCAGAGCCTGATCCCGTAGAGTTCCGGGGTTTCCGGCGACCAGAACTTCAACCCGGTGACTTTCTGTTTGAACTCGATCACGGTCGTTTCGGGCGAATGGACTCCGGTCGGCGCGGGATCACGGCCGTAAACATCGGACTCGACCGCGGTCGGGAAGACCTTTCCCGCGTCCTTCGCGGCCGGGACGCGGACTGGCTCGCTGGTAAATTTTTCCATGACGAGTCCCAGAGTCCCGCTTACAGGATGATCGATCATACATCTGACGCGGAGATCGGCAGCGGCACCGGATTCGTTGCGGACCTCGGCCCGGACGGTGATCACGGCGGATTTCTCCTCGAAATCGAAGTCGGACGCGGTGATGTACGTGCCGACGGTCTTCAGGTTGTTGTACAGCGGCAGCGTGAAGTATATGGACGGCTTCATGTGCAGGATCACGTTGCCCGTGATGCCGCCCTGCACGGGGTTGAAATCCTTCTGGTTCCACTGGAAGCCCTCGCCCGAATTGTCGCCGGGCGTGTGGCCGGGCCGGGTCTCCCGCACATAACTTGTCATCCCGCGCGACGAGGTGTTGTCCGTGGCGACCGCGATCAGGTTTTCGCCTTTCCTGATCCACGGCGTGATGTCGAATCCGGCGGGCGCGACGCCCGCTTCGTAGTATCCCGCGAACTCGCCGTTCACGTACAGATAAATCGTCTGGCGGACGCTTTCGAACTCCAGAAAATACTTTTTCACCTCCCTGTAGTAGGACTCGATCTTGATCTTCTTCCGGTAGAACATGAAACCGCGGTAGAGGTCCTGTTCGCCCGCGTCCGCGATCAGCGAGTCGAAGGAATCGTCCGCGTTGACCGCGTGCGGCACGCTGACGGTCTGCCAGTCCGAATCGTCGTAGTCGACGTCATAGAACTGCTTCCCGTCCTTCTCCATGCCCTTCAGGGCGTCCGCGAGCGGGAACGTCGCGCCCTTCGCCTTCGAGAACTTCCAGTCGACGTTCATGCCCAGATTCCATGCGTATCCAGGTCTGGCGTCATTTGCATATAAAAATGTTCCGCACAGGCAAAGCGCCGCGCAGAGCATGATGGCGAACATACGGAAAAAGGAACGGGCGGGGAAGGTCATGGAAGCGGCGGACGTTGTTTTCATCGGGGAGCCTTTCCTGGTTTTAGCGGGTTCAAGCCAGTTGATACTGTTCCCCATAATATAGGTTTGTTTTCTCTGAATTACAAGTGTATATGTAGAAAAAAGGAATGATCCTCAAAACTCAGCAAACTCAGAGGAATCCGCCGGTCCGGCTTTCCTTGCACCGCCGAATCTCGTCCGGCGTGCCGCACGCAACGATCCTGCCGCCCGCCTCGCCGCCGCCCGGTCCCATGTCGATCACATAGTCCGCATTGCGGATCACGTCGAGGTCGTGCTCGATCACGACGACCGTCGCGCCGCGGTCGATGAGCTTCTGGAACACATCAAGCAGTGTCTGCACGTCCAGCGGATGCAGCCCGATCGTCGGCTCGTCGAAGACGAACATGGCGTCATCCTGACCGCGCCCGATCTCGCCGGAAAGCTTCAACCGCTGCGCCTCGCCGCCGGACAGGCTCGGCGTCTCCTCGCCGAGCGTCAGGTAGCCCAGCCCGAGGTCGTCGAGCGTCTTCATGCGTTCATACACCAGTTTCATGCCCTTGCAGAATTCCAGCGCGGAATGGATGTCCATGTCCATCAGCTCCGGCATCGTGCGCGATTCGCCGTTCTTCCCGGCGAGACGCACCGCGCCAGCCTCCTTTCCGTAACGCGACCCGCGGCACGAGGGACACGGGATGTCGACATCCGGCAGGAACTGCACGTCAAGATTGATTTCGCCCGTGCCGTCGCAGACCGGACAGCGGAGTTTCCCGGTATTGTAGCTGAAATCGCCCGCCTTGAACCCGTGCGCTTTCGCCTCGGGTGTCCGCGCGAAAATCTTCCGCAGTTCGTCATGGACGTTCGCGTACGTCGCCACGGTCGAACGCACGTTGATGCCGATGGGCGTGGCGTCGATGAGCTTAACCTGGCGGATGCCGTCCGGTTCGACCGTCATGATGTGGTCCGGCGCCCGCCCCTGCCCCGTCGCTGCCTCCAGCGCCGGAATCAGGCTCTCCAGAATGAGCGTCGTCTTGCCGGACCCGGACACACCTGTCACGACCGTAAGCCGTCCCTTCGGGATGTCGACGCGCAATGGCTTCACCGTATAGATCTGCTTTGTTTCGAGGTGGATTCTGCCATTCTCGAACAGCGCTCCACCGGCTTTTTTCCGGGTCAATTTCGCGCACCCGGTCAGGAACGGTGCGATCTTGGACGCCTTCAAGTGCAGGACCGTTTCAATCGGTCCCTCGGCGATCACGCGTCCGCCGTCCGCGCCCGCGTTCGGTCCCATCTCAATGAGGTAGTCCGCCTCGGACAGGATCTGAGTGTCGTGATCGACCAGGATCACGGAGTTCCCGTCGGCGATAAGGTCGCGCATCACGCCTTTCAGCCCCTCGATGTTCGCAGGATGCAGCCCGATGCTCGGTTCGTCCAGCACGTACAGCACGCCTGTCGTCCGGTTGCGGACCGCCCGCGCCAGCTGCATGCGCTGGCGTTCGCCTGTGGAGAGCGTGGATGCCGCGCGGTCGAGCGTGAGGTAGTCCAGCCCGAGGTCGATCAGTCGTTTCGCGGCGGAGAAAAACGATTCGCAGATGCTTTCCGCCATCGGACGCATCGGTTCCGGCAGGGAACCGGGCACGCCGCCCACCCAATCCATCAACTCAGACAGCGTCATGCGGCACACGTCGGCGAGGGAGACGTCGCGCAGACGCGGGGCGCGCGCCCTGTCGGACAGCCTCGAGCCGCCGCACTCCGGGCACACGCTCTGGCGCAGAAACTTCTCCACACGTTTCATCCCGTTTTCGTCCTTGACCTTCGCGAGCGCGTTTTCCACCGTGTATGTGGCGTTGAAATAAGTGAAATCCATCTCGCCAGCCGCCCCGTTGGTGCGGTTCTGGTAGATCATGTGCTGTTTGACGGGCGGTCCGTGGAACACGATGTCGCGCTCCTTCGCAGTCAGCTCGCGGAACGGCACGTCAGTCCGCACGCCGAGTTCGCGCGCGATGTCCTTCATCAGCGACCACATGAGCGTCTGCCACGGACGCACCGCGCCCTCGTCGATCGTCAGCGATTCGTCCGGCACCAACGTGGATTCGTCCACCACATTCACGACGCCCGTCCCGTCACACTTCCGGCACGCGCCCTGGCTGTTGAACGCCAGTTCCTCCGCGCCCGGCGGGAAGAACTTCTCGCCGCACTCCGGGCAGACTAGCTCCTGTTCCGCCGCGACCGCCAGCGTCGGCGGGTGGTAATGCCCGTTCGGGCAGCGGTGGCAGGCGAGCCGCGAGAACATCAGGCGCAGGCTGTTGAGCAGTTCCGTCCCGGTGCCGAACGTGCTTCGGATACCCGGCACGCCCGGCCGCTGGTGCAACGCCAGCGCCGCCGGCACGTACAGCACGTCGTCCACCTGCGCCTTCGCCGCCTGCGTCATGCGCCGCCGCGTGTACGTCGAGAGCGATTCCAGGTAACGGCGCGAGCCCTCCGCATACAGCACGCCGAGCGCGAGCGACGATTTGCCGGACCCGGACACGCCCGCGATCCCGACGATCTGATAAAGCGGAATTTCGACGTCGATATTCTTCAAGTTATGAACGCGCGCTCCGCGCACCACCATTCTGTCCTGCATCCGGCTCTCCTGTGGTTTCGGTTCAAAGATACGCTATAATGTACTCCCATTTGACGGAAAAAGCAATCCGCGCCAATTCGAAAAACATGGATTTTCGATCCGCGTCGTGTTCGCATCGGCGGATCGTCGTACGGCAACCATAAAATAACGCGGTTTCCCGCTTGATTTTCATCTGATTTCTGCTATAGTAACCTGACAACGTTTCGCAAACAACAACATAAGAACCGGAACGATCTGCTCAACGCGTGCCCGCCACGGGCAAGCCGGGCGGAGTTCCGACAAGGAGACCCATCATGGCGCAGCAGAGAAAACCGCTCATCACCCACATTTTCACCGCGGACCCGTCCGCCCACGTCTTCAACGACAAGCTCTACATCTACCCGTCGCACGACATCCCGCACGACGGCGAGGACAACGACAACGGCGACGAGTACCAGATGGAGGATTACCACGTCTTCCGCATGGACAACGAAACCGCCGATCCGGTGGACTGCGGCATGGCGCTGTCGCAGTACGACGTGCCGTGGGTCAGCACTCAGATGTGGGCGCCGGACGTCGCGTTCAAAAACGATACCTACTACCTCGTTTTCCCCGCCCGCGACAAGGACGGCAATTTCCGCCTCGGCATCGCGACCAGCAAGGTGCCGGAAGGCCCGTTCAAGCCGGAACCCGAGTGCATCAAGGGGAGTTTCAGCATCGACCCGTGCGCGTTCGAGGACGAGGACGGCAAAGTCTACATGTGCTTCGGCGGACTCTGGGGCGGCCAGCTCGAAAAATACCGCACCGGCAAGTTCGATCCGAACGGCACGGAGCCCGCGAAGGACGAGAACGCCGTCTGCCCGAAGATCGCGCTCATGAAGGACAACATGCTCGAGTTCGCCGAGACACCGCGCGACATCGTGATCCTGGACGAAAACGGCGAGCCGCTCAAGGCGGGCGACGAGGACCGCCGCTACTTCGAGGATCCGTGGATGTTCAAGTACAACGGCAAGTATTATTTCACCTATTCCACCGGCACCACACACTACATCGTCTACGCCGTGGCGGACAATCCGTACGGACCGTTCACATACCAGGGCCGCATCCTGGAGCCCGTGCTCGGCTGGACCACGCACCACTCCATCCTGGAGTACCACGGCAAGTGGTATCTCTTCTACCACGACTGCGAACTGTCAAACGGCATCAACCACCGGCGCAACGTGAAATTCACCGAGCTGAACTTCGACGCGTCGGGCAGGATCGTGACGATCTTCCCCTACAAATAAGCCGAATCCAGGGCGGGCCCCGCAATATCGGGTCCGCCTTTTTCCTCTGCCGGATTCCTGTATTATTTTTAAAACGCAAGATCATACAAGCCTTAACAAATGCCCCTCTTTTTTCCGATTGAGAATTGTTGACCATGTCCAGCTCCAACCATGACAACAAACGGGAAGTCGAACGAAAAAAAATCCGCCGGACACGCAAGCTGCTGACGGTCGCGATGCCGCTGATCCTGCTCCTGGAGTGCGGCTTGCTCTGGAATGCCGGATTCTTCCTGTTCAACAGCTTCCCGTTGACGGGAACGGTCATCATGGTCCTGGGGCTCCTCTGCTTCAGCTGCATCGCCATTTTGTCGATGATGCAGTATCTGAGGCGGACCAGGGTCCGGATCCTGCTTTTCCTCGTGATCTTCGTGATCGGGTGCCTTGCCAATTTCTTCTCCGACCTTCCGGACAGGAGCGAGGAGATGACCGGCGGCACGACCCTGTCCCGCATTCTGATCAGCTATTGCATCTCCATCGCGGAGTTTTTCCCGTCGCGCGGCAGATACGATACGCCTTCCGGCGATTTTGCCTGGACCAAGCTTCTGTTCTACTATCTGAGCTGCGGATTCTCCATCTCGATCGTCATCGCGATCTGGGGCGGCAAGATCACCAACCGCTGGCGTCTTTTCCTGCTGCGGTTCCTGCGGCAGAAGAGAAACGTGTTCTGGTGCGACGTGCCGAGCCGGAAAGAAATCATGCTGGCAAACGACATCTATCTGAACAGCATCGACGAGCACAGCATCTTCTCCGCGGAGGAAGCCAGCATCGACAATGCGTCCGAGCTTCAGGAAAAACTGAATTACCTCGGGCATCTGCTTTGCCTGCGCAAGCCGATGCAGATTCACAAAGTCTGCCTGGGGGCGACGAAACATTTCTTCCTGACGGACGACTACAACTGGAACATCAGGATGGCAAACCAGCTGTGGGAGAAATACCAGACCATACCCCACAAAAAACTTGACTTCTACGTCCGCTTTTCGGACGACGTCCGGAAAGCCTGGGCGGAAAGCTGGGCGGAAGGCATCCAGAAAAAGGCGAGCATCGACATCCACCTGATCAACGAGGCAGCATTGCTCGCCCGCATCCTGGTCAACCGCTATCCGCTGCTGAAGTCGCCGAAGGTCCAGATCATGGATAAAACAGGGAAAATTTCCGGGCATTTCAACATCCTGCTGCTCGGATTCGGCGAAGTCGGAAAGGCGATCCTTCGGGAGACCATCTGCGACGGACAGTTCCTGCAAAGCGGCTCGGACGGCAGGATTCCGTTCCGCGTGGACGTCGTTGACCGCGATCCCGCCTCGTTTGACCTCTGGGGCGCATTTTTCGAGGATGCGATGGAGGAATACAACGTGCGTTTCATCCAGGAGGACGCGTGCACCAGCGCGTTCTACCGCCGGATCGAGCCCGAGCTGTCGTCCTACAACCGGATCGTCATCGCGTTCGGCGACGACTCCCTGAACCTGGAAACGGCGACGCGCATCAAAATGCTCGCAAGGCGGAAGGACATCGTGTTCGGGAACTCCGCGCAGGCGAGCGCCAGGATGATGATACGCGTTTCGGACAGCACCACGGCAAAAGTCCTGCGCGACCCGACGCAGAACAGCCAGACCGAAGACGTCTTCTTCGGCGTGCTGGACGAATGCTACTGCCGCGACGTCATCATCAACGAAACGCTCGACCGCAGGGCAAAAATCATCAACAGGAACCATATCGCGCAAACACACCCGGACATGGAATCCGACGAAGACCGGGAATGGAAAAGAGTGTCCATGTTCGAACGGGAAAAAGCGCGCTCCTGCGCATCCGGCATGAACAATCTCCTGCTACTGGCCGGGATGAATGAAGCGACGTTCGATTCCGGGAAATGGAAAGAAACAATCTCCTCCGGGGAAATCCTGAACGCGCTTGCCGAAACGGAGCACATGCGCTGGTGCGCCTTCCTCATGATGCGCGGAATCAGGAAGTGGCCGCTGTCCGAAGTCGGGGACGATGCCAGGAAGCCAAACGACATCGGGCACATGCGCCATGCCGCATTGACGGATTTCAGGAATCTGCCGGAAGTCGACCGGCGTTTCAACAGGGATCCGGACCACTTGCAGGACAACAACCGGAAGCTTGTCCAGAACGTTCCCGACGTTATAACGACGAAATGAAGAAACTATGAGCACGATTGAAACCGAAAGACTTATCCTTCGTCCGTTCCGTGAAAGCGACGCAGCGGATGTCCTGGAGTACCTCCGCAAGCCGGAGCCGAACTGCTTCGTCGGACTGAAACTCGACTCGCTCGACCAGGCACGGGCGGAAATGGCGAGACGCGCAGAAGATAAGGAATACAGTTTCGCCATCGTGCTGAAGGAATCCGGCAAGGTGATCGGGGAGATCGACGCCGAGTCGACCACCTACGAACCGCCGAAGCTGTGCTCACACGACGAGACGGGAGCGGCACAGAAGGATGACGCGCCCCGGAAAGACACGTTCAGCCCGAGCTGGATGCTGAACGCCGCCTACCGGGGAAAAGGCTACGCGTACGAGGCGGCGAACGCGTTCTTCGACTATCTCTTCATGCGGAAAGGCATCCGCCGGATCTTCGCCTATACGGAAGACTACAACGTGCGCAGCCAGCACCTCTGCGAGAAACTCGGGATGCGCCGCGAGGGACTGTTCCTGGAGTTCGTCTCCTTCGTCCGGGACGCCGATGGCAATCCGGTCTATGAAAACACCATGCAGTACGCCATTCTGAAAAAGGAATGGATGGAAAAACAGGGAAAGGTCTGAACATGAAACAATCTCACGGTCAATCGCTTTCAGCACATAAAGCTTTTAACAATCTGAAAAGAATGCTTGCTGTTTTCGTGACGACGGCTGTCATGCTGGCTGTTTCCGCGTGCAGGACGGACTGCACGGACGTGACTCCGCCCGGATTCGTCCACCTCGCCGAAGCCGTGCCGGACGCCATCCTCGAAGTCCGCTACTACTCCACCTACAACTTTATCGGAGACCGCATCCGCGGCTACGAACGCCCGACACCCATGCTCACCGTCGAAGCGGCGACCGCATTGAAGGCGGTCGGCGACGAACTCCTTCCGATGGGATACCGCCTGAAAATCTACGACTCCTACCGTCCCCAGCGCGCCGTCGACCACTTCGTCGAATGGTCGAAGCGGCCGAACGACACGAGGATGAAGACGTATTTCTACCCCGACCTCGACAAGACCGTCCTGTTCCCGCAGGGATACATCGCCGAGAACTCCGGACACAGCCGCGGCAGCACCGTCGACCTCACACTCTTCGACATGAAGACCGAAAAGGAGGTTGACATGGGCGGCACGTTCGACTGGTTCGGACGGGAAAGCCATCCCGACTGGGGCGGCAATCCCGAGACAAGGACGTTCACGGGCGATTTCCCCGTCGGCACGCCGAACAGCCGGAAGATCAGCGCCGCGCAGTTCCGCAACCGCATGCTGCTCCGCACGGTCATGCTGAAGTACGGCTTCAAACCGGTCGACACGGAATGGTGGCATTTCACGCTCGAAAACGAGCCGTATCCGGACACTTATTTCGACTATCCGGTCCGCTGAATCCGCCCCCTGCCCCGCGAGCTTTTTTCCGGAAACAGGATTCCCGTGCGCCGTCCCATGCGCGGGCGCCCTGGGGGGGTCGTGCGTGAAAAATCTATAAACTCTATAAAAAGGCGGGGAAACGACTGGTTATTTCCGGAAAATGCTGTATATTATATGCGTCTGTTTTTTTCTGGCTCCAAAATGAGCGAAAAACAGACATTGACATGCGCTTTTTTCAACGGCAAACAGCCAATCAATAAGGACAAACACCATGAACAAGATCACGGACTGGTACGGCTCCACGGGGCTTACCATGGGCATCGCCGCCGACCACGGCGGATTTGAACTGAAAGCGAAACTCATCCCGTTCCTCGAAAGCAAGGGCTTCACCGTGCGCGACTTCGGTCCGACCGTGTACGACGCCGGCGACGACTATTCCGTCTTCGGATCCGCGATGGCGAAGGCCGTCTCCAAGGGAGAAATCCAGCTCGGCGTCCTGCTGTGCCGCAGCGGTGCGGGTATGGTCATCACCGCCGACCGGTTCCACGGCGTCCGCGCCGTCGTCGCGTTCTGCAAGGAAAACGCCGCCGCCAGCCGCGCCCACAACTGTTCCAATGTGCTGGTCCTCCCCGCCGACTATATGGACGAGGCGAAGATGAAGGAACTCATCGAGGTCTGGCTCTCCACCCCGTTCTCCGGCGACGCCCGCCATGTGCGCCGTCTCGAAATCCTCGAAAAGCGCACCTACGACGACATCGCCGCGGTCCGTTCCGCCGACCCGGAGATTGCCGCGCTGATCGACAAGGAAGCCGACCGCCAGTTCAACGGCATTGAGCTGATCGCCTCCGAGAACTTCACCAGCACCGCCATCCGCGCCGCCCAGGGCTCCGTCCTCACCAACAAGTATGCCGAAGGCTATCCTCGCAAGCGCTACTACAACGGCTGCGAATTCGTGGACGAAGTCGAACAGCTCGCCATCGACCGCGCGAAGGAACTCTTCGGCGCCGAAGCCGCCAACGTGCAGCCCCACGCGGGCAGCCAGGCAAACATGGCGGTCTATTTCGCCCTCCTGAACCCCGGCGACACCGTCCTCTCCATGAGCCTCGACCACGGCGGACACCTCACGCACGGCCACCCGATGAATTTCAGCGGCAACCTCTTCCACATCGTGCCCTACGGCGTCTCAGCCGAGACCGAACGCCTCGACTACGACGAGATCGAACGCCTCGCCATGGAGCACAAGCCCCGCATGATCCTCGCCGGCGCGTCCGCCTATCCGCGCGCCATCGACTTCGCCCGCCTCCGCCAGATCGCGGACAAGGCGAACGCCTTCCTCTTCGTCGACATGGCGCACATCGCCGGCCTCGTCGCCGCCGGTCTCCACCAGAACCCGGTCCCGTATTGCGACGTCGTCACCACCACCACGCACAAGACCCTCCGCGGTCCGCGTTCCGGCCTCATCCTCTGCAAGGAAAAATACATCAAGGCGATCAACTCCAAGGTCTTCCCCGGCCTCCAGGGCGGTCCGCTCATGCACGTGATCGCAGCGAAGGCGATCTGCTTCAAGGAAGCCATGACCCCCGAATTCAAGGCATACCAGCAGCAGATTGTGAAGAACGCCGCCGCGCTCGCCGCCGCGCTCGCAGACAAGGGATTCCGCATTGTCTCCGGCGGTACCGACAACCACCTGATGCTCGTCGACCTGCGTCCGCGCCACGCCACCGGCAAGGAGATCGCCACCGCCCTCGACAAGGCCGCGATCACCGTCAACAAGAACATGATCCCCTTCGATCCCGAAAAACCGTTCGTCACCAGCGGCATCCGCATCGGCACCCCCGCCGTCACCACGCGCGGCATGAAGGAGCCGGAAATGCTCCGCATCGCCGACTTCATCGACCGTGCCGCCGCCGCGAAGGACGATGATGCCGCACTCGCCGCGATCCGCGCCGAAGTGATCGACTTCTGCGCCGACTTCCCGATGCCGGAATTCTGAGCATCCATAGGAGACTCCAGACATGCTTGACATCAAATTCGTACGCGATTATCCGGAACTGGTCCGCGAGAACATCCGCAAGAAATTCCAGGATGACAAACTCCCGCTCGTCGACAAGGTCCTGGACCTCGACATCCGCAACCGCGAGATCAAGACCCAGGTCGAATCCCTCCGCGCAAAACGCAAGACCGTCTCCAAGGAGATCGGAAAGCTCATGGCGCAGGGCAAAAAGGACGAGGCGGAAAAGATCAAGGACGAAATGGCGGGCGACGCCGAACTCATCGACAAGCTTTCCTACGAGGAAACACTCGTCGAGGACGAACTCCTCAAGACCATGATGGTCATCCCGAACATCATCGACCCCTCCGTGCCCATCGGAAAGAACGATACGGAGAACGTCGAGCTGGAACGCTTCGGCGAGCCCGTCGTGCCGGACTTCGAGATCCCGTACCACACCGACATCATGGAGAGCTTCTGCGGCATCGACCTGGACAGCGCACGCCGCGTCGCCGGAAACGGCTTCTACTACCTCGTCGGCGACGTCGCTCGCCTCCACTCCGGCATTCTCTCCTATGCCCGCGACTTCATGGTCAACCGCGGCTTCACCTACTGCGTGCCGCCCTTCATGATCCGCAGCAATGTCGTCTCCGGCGTCATGAGCTTCGCCGAAATGGATTCCATGATGTACAAGATCGAGGGGGAAGACCTCTATCTCATCGGCACCAGCGAACACTCCATGATCGGACGTTTCATCGACCAGATCCTCCCCGAGGATTCCCTCCCCCTCGCGCTCACCAGCTATTCCCCTTGCTTCCGCAAGGAAAAAGGCGCGCACGGCATCGAGGAACGCGGCGTCTACCGCATCCACCAGTTCGAGAAACAGGAGATGATCGTGATCTGCAAGCCCGAGGACAGCATGATGTGGTTCGACCGCCTCTGGCATAACACCGTCGATTTCTTCCGTTCCATGGACATCCCCGTCCGCACGCTCGAATGCTGCTCCGGCGACCTCGCCGACCTGAAGGTCAAGTCGCTCGACGTCGAAGCCTGGTCCCCGCGCCAGAAGAAGTATTTCGAGGTCGGCTCCTGCTCCACGCTCGGCGACGCACAGGCGCGCCGCCTCCGCATCCGCGTGAACGGCAAGGACGGCAAGAAGTATTTCGCGCACACGCTGAACAACACCGTCGTCGCGCCGCCGCGCATGCTCATTGCGTTCCTGGAGAACCGTCTCCAGGCGGACGGATCCGTCACGATTCCCGACGTTCTGAAACCCTACTGCGGCTTCGACAAGCTCGTGCCGAACAAGAAAAAGTAAGTTCGCGATCGTACGGCAAACACAAAAAAACAACGGGCGTCCCCGGCTCCATTCGCAGAGTCCCGGACGCCCATTTCTTGTTCGGATTCACAGAATCGTATCCTGTTTCCGGACATCTCCAGTCATACAGAATAATCCGCCGCTTTTTCTCTTCTTCTAAAAAATGATACTTGATTCTTCCTGTTCCGAGATTATATTATTGCAAAAGATCACGAAAACAAACTGGAAACAAATGTCCGTTCTTCTCTGCTCTCCGCGGACACCACATGGCGTTTTCCTGTTTTCAACAATCACATAGCAACCTCACCAATAAAGTTTTTGCTTCCGGTCAGGCTATCCGCGCAGCAAGCTACGCGGTATTACGCCCGACCGTACACGGCTCGTTCCCGAGCCGGGCGCAAAAACATTCTCTATGCGGACTCGCCGCAAGCAGCGGGGTATCGAACCCGCGAGATGAATGAAAGGATGACCGATCCAAAAAGGCGGATATCTACATCTCAAGCGGCGTGACCAATTCAGGACTGATCCTAAGCAGCAGTACGGTCTACGTCCTGCCCGGCGGCAAGGCAACCAGCACCACGTTGAACTCCGAGGCGATGATGCATGTCAGATCGACCGGGGTGGCGAACAGAACCGCGGTCAATGCCTGGGGCGTAATGCATGTCTCCTCCGGCGGCACAGCGAATTGGATTGAGGTCAAATCCCGCGGAGTCGTCCGCGTCTCCGGCGGCTCGGCGAGCAATGTTCAGGTGAACAGCGGCGGCACCATGGCAGTCCTTTTCTCGGGGACCGCGGTCGATGACGTCACGGTCTACAACGGCGCCTCGGCGCTGGTCTGTTCAGATGGTTCGGCGTCCAACGTAACGGTTAACGACGGAGGCACATTCAATGTCTTTTCCGGCGGCTATGTGTGGAACTGCAAGTTGTATAACGGCGGCAGCATGGGCGTCTCCGCCAACGCCATTGCAGACAAAACAGCCGTTTACGGCGGCGTGGTGAACAGCGCCACGGTTTCCGCCGGCGGATTGCTGACGGTTTCCTCCGGCGGCACGGCGAACGATACCATTTTGAGACCGGAATACCGCGGCCTATACACCGAGGTGAGAGTTCTTGACGGCGGCATCGCGAACAATACCACGGTCAGTACCGCCGCATCCTTTCAGGTCGGCGGCACCGCGAACGATACTATGGTCAGCAGCGGCGGGTCCGCCTATGTCTACGGCTCGATGAACGATACCACGGTCATGGACGGCGGCGCGATTGCGAACGTGTACAGCGGCGGCGTCATGAGCAACGGCTCCGTGGCGTCCAACGGCAACATCTATATTTCCTCCGGCGGCAGAATCACCGGCGGCTGGGACCTCACGCCCGGAGCCTTCGTAATCGCGGAATCGGGCGGCGTGATCGACTTCGAGATCACATCGGCCGTGACGGAAAACGCTGCGCTGATCAGCAACCTGAGCGCCGTCGGCGGAACCCCGGACTACACGCTCACGACCTCCGCCTTGCAGACGTCCGGCACTTACACACTCGCGGAAGGCGCGGGCATGTTCGACGGCGTGATCTCGGTCGTCGACGAAAGCGGCGTCGAATACGGCATGCTCTCCCTGTACCAGCACGCGTACGTGGGCGAACTGGAATACTCGCTGTCGCTGTACGACGGGACGCTCTCCGTCACAGTGGAAGGCATCTCCCCCGGCCCCGGTCCTGAACCCCCCGGACCGGAACCGGGACCCGTTTACTACACCATGGGATACTACTCCGGACGCTACATGGGCGGCGCGCAGTCCTACCTCGCCAGGGAGATGCTGGATGTGTCCAGTTCCGATTTCAACGACATGATCCACGTCTACGTCACTGGCGCAGCCATGCAGGACATCCAGGTCGATACAGGCTGGACGGTTAGCGGCTCCGGTGACTTCAATGCCGACGGACGCGACGATTTCCTGCGCTTCAGCGAGGAAGGCTATGTGGTCGGCGAAATGACGCAGGAGGACGGCACGTTCGTTCCGCAGGTGCTGAACTTCAAGAGCGACGGCTGGGACATCCTCGGCATCGGCGACTTCAACGGCAACGGCTCGTCCGATGTGCTGATCGCGAACCCGTTCGGCGCTTCGGAAACGGTCGGACTGCTCGGGTATTGGGAGAGCGGCGTGACCTGGACGCTCATCAACGGCTACTCCGCCGAATGGGAATGCGTCTCGACCGGCGACTTCAACGGCGACGGCAAATGCGACATACTGTGGCGCAATACCTTCATGGGCGAAGGCGACCTCGTCTACAACGCCTACTGCACATGGATCATGGACGATCCGGTCGACTGGCGCATGGTCAGCGTCTCGAACCCGGATGAATGGGATTTCCTCTGCTCGGGCGACTTCGACGGCAACGGCTCGCACGACATCGCCATGATCAATGTCGAAGGCGTGGTTGGCATCTGGGGCATCGAGGACGGTTACCTCAACTCGTGGTCGATCCTCAGCGCGGTCGACACCTCGGTCTGGACGCTCGCGAGCGTCGGCGACTTCAATGCCGACGGCACGGACGACATCGCCTGGGCGAGCGACTCGCTCGAAATCGTCGGTTACTGGCAGATCAACGACAAGCAGCTCACCGATTGGCAGAACATCGCCACCCTGTCATAAGCTGGAAAATTAGAGGTCTGTGCCGCCAGGCACTAACCTCTGCATGGCTTGCCATGTGCTTGCGCGGAGCCAAGTACTACCCAAGGTCTTGCCCTCCCGCCCCTCGCCCCTGTACCGTATTTTCGGTACGGGGGCTTTCTCTTGCTTTCCGGGGACTTTCTCATGCGCGAGCGTTAGCCGCGCACTGCTCAAGTTGAGGCTCCGCCTCCCCTATTTTATTGTGTTTTTTGCGCGCGCGATTTGAATGAACGGCAAAACAGGTGTATATTATTATACCAGCCTCATCGTTTTTGGAAAGGGTCGAACCAAAGATATGGATCCAAAGAACCTCGCGAAAGATTTTGTCGTAAGCAATCCACTCGGGATACATGCCCGTCCTGCGTCTGTTTTTGTGCAGGCTGCGGCCGATTTCGAGTCCGAGATCTCCGTCACGAATCTCGATTCCGGGAACGTTGCCGACGGCAAAAGCGTCATGTCCATGCTCATGCTCTCCGCGCCAAAGGGAACCCGCCTCCGCGTTGAGATCAGCGGGCGCGACGCGGACAAGGCAATGGATGTCCTTTCCGCGCTCATTGAAGGAGGGTTCGACGAATGATGGATACAGCCTCCGCGGATCCTCTTCCGGCCGCTGCGCCGGTCGCACCCCCGGTTGAAAAGAAGGAAGTCCTTTTCCATGGTCTCCCGGCGTCTCCGGGCATCTGCCGCGGTCGCGTGCTGGTCTTCGGCGCCGCCCATACCGACTTCCACGAGATCGACCCGATCCCGATCGACGCGTCCGAAATCGACGCCGAAATCGCGCGTTTCCAGTCCGCCATCGAAAAGACGAAATCCGAAATCAAGACCATCCAGAACCGGATGCAACGGACCATCGAAAAACGCGACGCTAAAATCTTCGACGCGCATCTGCTGATCGTGGAGGACAAGCTTCTGCACAAGGAGGTCGTCTCGCGCATCCGCAACGAACTCTGCAACGCGCAGTCGTCCTTCCTGCTCACCGTACGCCGATACCTCGACGCCATCTCCGGCACGAACGACACCTACCTGAACGAACGCGCCGGCGACATCCGCGACATCGCGAACCGCATCCTCCGCAACCTGAACGGCGACAAGGACGGCGGTCCCTCGCTCGACAACCTCCCCGAAAACACCGTCGTTATCGCGCACGACCTGACCCCGTCCGACACCGCCATGCTCGACCGCAGGAACATCCTCGGATTTGCAATTGAGACCGGCAGCAAGACCTGCCACACATCCATTCTCGCGCGCTCCCTGCGCATCCCGGCGGTCGTCGGCATGAGGAACATCGCGGGCAAGTTCGCCAACGGCGACGAGGTGATTGTAGACGGCTTCCTCGGCATGGTCATCCGCAATCCCAGCCGCGACACACTGGCATTCTACCGCGAGAAGATCAGCCGCAAGGACGAACTCTACAGCATCCTGCGGAAGGAAAGCTCCCGCGCCGCCGAGACCACCGACGGCTACCGCGTGAAGCTCTGCGCCAACATCGAAGGCGCGGACGACCTGGAGGAGGTCTCCCGCTGCGGCGCGGAGGGCATCGGGCTCTTCCGCACCGAATACCTCTTCATGAACACCCCGGTCGCGCCCGACGAGGAAACGCAATACCAGATCTACGCCAAGCTCCTGCGCGCCATGCGCGGACGCGCCGTGACCATCCGCACCGTCGACCTCGGCGGCGACAAGCTCGATTTCGCCTCGGCGTCCGCCTCGCGCGAACCGAACCCGTTCCTCGGGCTCCGCGCGATCCGCCTCTGCCATGAGAAGCCGCAGCTCATCCGCACCCAGCTCCGTGCCCTGCTCCGCGCCGGCACGGAAGGCGACCTGCGGATCATGTTCCCGATGGTCTCCTCTCTCTCCGAAATCGAGGAACTGCTCTCCATCCGCGACGAGGTCATGGAGGAACTGAAGCTCGCGAACATCCCGTTCGATCCGAAAGTCCGGATCGGCGCCATGATCGAGATACCGTCCGCATGCCTCATCGCCGACGCGCTTGCCGCGAAGGTCGATTTCTTCAGCATCGGCTCGAACGACCTGGTCCAGTACACGCTCGCAGTCGACCGCCTGAACGAACGCGTCGCCTATCTCTACCGTCCCAGCCACCCCGCCGTCATGGAGCTGATCCGCCTCACGGTCGAGGCGGCGAAGAAACACCGCATCCCGGTTTGCGTCTGCGGCGAGATCGCTGCCGATCCGCGGTTCACGCCCATCCTGCTCGGACTCGGCGTGCTGGAACTGAGCATGAGCCCGAACGCCCTCGCGGAGGTCCGCGGCGTCATCCGCAAGACCTCCATGCTCGCCTCGGAACAGCTCGCGAAGATCGCCCTCACCGCCGCCGATCCGGAGGACGTCATGGTCCTCGCGAAGGAGCACATCCAGTCGGTCGCGCCAGACATCGCGTCCATCCTCGGCTGACCGCAGCCCCTCCCCCCGCCGGATGATGAATCCAGAAAGCTGATCCGATTATGCCCTCCCTTCCCGCGTGGCTTCTGCCCGTCCTCGGTTCCGCGTTCGCGCTCGGGTTCTACGACCTCTGCAAGAAACACGCCGTCGACAAGAACTCCGTGATGCACGTGCTCTTCTTCGCCACGCTCTGCGGCTCGGCGTTCTATCTGCTCGCGACCGTGCTGTGGACCGGATCGTTCGCCGACGCGCATTGCTCCGGACGCGACTTCGCCCTCATCGTCCTCAAATCCCTGCTCGTGTCTTCCAGCTGGACCTGCGTCTACTACGCCATGCGCGACCTGCCGATCTCCATCGCTGCGCCCATCCGCGCCAGCAGCCCCGTCTGGACCTTCCTCGGCGGATTGCTGCTTTTCCACGAGATACCCACGCTCTGGCAGGGCGTCGCCATGCTCCTGATCTTCACGGGCTACTACCTCTTTTCCGTTTTCGGAAAGCTCGAAGGCATCTCCTTCCGGCGCGCCCGCGAAGTGCATCTGATCCTGCTCGGCACGGTCCTCGGCGCCGCATCCGCGCTCTACGACAAATACCTCCTGAACTCCCTCCACATCCCGCCGCGCACCGTCCAGTTCTGGTTCTCCGTCGATCTCGTCTTCATCCTCGGCGCGGGGTGTCTGGTCCGTGCGAAATGCTTCGGACAGAAACACAAGTTCATCTGGCGCTGGACCATCCCGCTCACGGGAGTCCTGCTCATCCTTGCCGACTTCCTGTATTTCTACGCGGTCAGCCTGCCGGACATCAAGATTTCGCTCGTCTCGCTGGTGCGCCGATGCAACTGCATCGTCTCGTTCACGGCGGGCGCGTGGTATTTCCGCGACGTCCATGTCAAAAAGAAGGCGTGCGCGCTGGCGCTGATCCTGCTCGGCGTGGTCATCCTCGCCCTCGCGAAGTAACCCCCTGCCCCGGAGGACAAGTCCTCCCATTGGGCAGTGTCCGGCTCCGCTCGGACACAGGGAGGACAAACAAGCAACATATATCACATAAGCCGTATGTGCCCGGCAAGCGGGGGTCAGCCGAGACAGCTGTTCTTCTCGAGGAGCATGAGGTCGGCGAGGACGATGGCGGGCATTGCCTCGACGACCGGGACCATGCGCGGAACGAGGCACGGGTCGTGCCGTCCTGGCGTGGAGATTTCGGCGGGCGCGCCGCCGCGGTCGATGGTATTCTGCGGGCGGTTGATGGACGCCGTTGGCTTCACGGCGCAACGGAACGTGAAGACGTCGCCGTTGGAGATGCCGCCGAGCACGCCGCCCGCGTTGTTTGTGGCGAACTTGCCGCCGGGCAGGATCGGGTCGTTGTGGGCGCTGCCGCGCATGGCGGCGGCGTCGAATCCCGCGCCGAACTCGATTCCCTTCACGCCGCCGATGGAGAGGATGGCATGAGCGGTGAGTGCGTCCAGCTTGTCGAAGACGGGTTCGCCGAGACCGGCGGGCAACCCGAGCGCTTCGCAGAGGATAACGCCGCCTACGCTGTCATGGTCGGCGCGCGCGGCGTTGACCGCATCCGCCATGCGAACAGCCGCTTCGGCATCCGGGGCGCGCACGGGATTGCGTTCGACCTGGTCCCAGTCGATATTCCGCGCCTTGATCCCGGCGATTTCAAGCGCACAGGCGCGGACGGTCACGCCGTGGCGGGCGAGGAGCTGTTTCGCGATGGCTCCGGCAGCCACCCGGGCGACGGTCTCGCGTCCCGAGGTGCGCCCGCCTCCGCGCGCGTCGCGGAATCCGAACTTGCGTTCCCACGTGAAGTCGGCGTGTCCGGGTCGGAAAAGGTTGGCGATGGAATCGTAGTCGGCGCTGTGCTGGTTGGTATTGCGGAAGAGGATGGCGAGCGGCGCGCCGGTCGCAACGCCGTTCAGTACGCCGGAAAGGAGTTCGGGTTCGTCGGCCTCCTGGCGCGGCGTGGTCATGCCGGACTGACCGGGTCTGCGGCGTGCGAGTTCGGATTTGAGCGCGTCGAGGTCGATCGGAAGCCCGGCGGGGACGCCGTCGACGACGCATCCGAGCGCGGCTCCATGGGATTCGCCGAAGGTGGTGACGCGGAACAGGGTACCGAAGGTGTTGGAGCTCATTTTGAATTCACTTTCGATTCAAGGACGGTAAGCATGCGGTCGACAGCCTCCTCCACGGGGAGGACTTCGGGCAGGTCGAGCACGGCGTCGGCGGCGGCGCGGAAAACCGGGCGGCGGGCGTCGCAGATGCGGTTGAACTCGCCGAACGGATCGGGCTTGTCCGCCAGGAACGGCGGGAAGCCCTCGCGCGCCATGCGTTCAAACGCCGTAGGGACGGGGACGTCCAGCCAGACGATGAGTCCGAGCGCACGCAGGTCGTCCGGGGTGAGGAACGGATTGGAGACCACACCGCCGCCGAGCGCGACGACCGCGTGGGATGGGGCGGACGAGGTGAACTTGCGGACGGATTCCGTCTCAAGTTCGCGGAAACGCGTTTCGCCGACCTCCCGGTAGAGCGCGCGGACGGGTTTGCCCGCATCGGCTTCCAGCAGGGCGTCAGTGTCGAAGAACGGCACGCCGAGCGTCTTCGCGAGCGCGACGCCGAGGCAGGATTTGCCGCAGTGCTTGATACCGCAGAGCGCGACGCGTCGTCCGAGCTTCGCGGACAGGATGCGGACGCGCTGCCGGGAACAGCTGATCGCGAGAATCGTGCGGTAGAGGCGCACGGCGTCGTCGGCAAATTCCGGCGGGACCGAGGCGCGGATCCGGTCGAGGATGACGTGTTCGCGTCCGGGTCGGCTCACCGGCGTGTCGGACGCGAGCTTGCAGTCGGCGACGCGGACGGCGGTCTCCATACGGCGGATGAACGCCGGAAGCAGTTCCGCGTCGATCTCGTCGATCCTGCCGCGGAGAGCATCAAGCGGAGACGGATTGTCCGGAAGGTCGGGCATGGACCAGCCTCACGCCTTGATCGTGCAGCGGAAAGGCAGGATGTGGCGGATCTTCTCCATGAGGTCGTCGAAGACCGGCGGCGTGATGGACTGGGCGCCGTCGCACAGCGCGCAGGACGGGTTGTTGTGCACCTCCACGATGATGCCGTCCGCTCCGGCGGCCGCCGCCGCGAGGGAGAGCGGCGCGACGAACCGGGCGATGCCGGCGGCGTGGCTCGGGTCGATGATCACGGGCAGGTGGGAGAGCGTCTTCAGCGCCGGGATGGCGGAGATGTCGAGGGTGTTCCGCGTGTAGGTCTCGAACGTGCGGATGCCGCGTTCGCAGAGGATCACGTTCCGGTTGCCGGACGCCATGATGTATTCGGCGCTCATGAGGAGCTCCTGGTAGGTGTTCGCGAGACCGCGCTTCAGGAGGATGGGCTTGTCGCATTTTCCGATCTGCTTCAGGAGTTCGAAGTTCTGCATGTTGCGCGCGCCGATCTGGATGACATCGACGTCGGCAAAGAGGTCGAGCTGGGAGAGGTCCATCAGCTCGGTCACGATGGGCAGGCCGGTGGCTTTTTTCGCCTCAAGCAGGAGGCGCAGCCCCTCGGCGCGGAGCCCCTGGAAAGAGTATGGGGACGTGCGCGGCTTGAACGCGCCGCCGCGGAGCATGTTCGCGCCGGACTTCTTCACGGCTTCGGCGATGGCGATGATCTGCGCCTCGTTCTCAACGGAGCATGGACCCGCGATGACCGCGAATCCACCGCCGCCGACCTTCACGCCGCCCGTGCCGACCTGGACAACCGTGTCGAGCGGATGGAACTTGCGGTTGGCGTTCTTGAACGGTTCCTGAATGCGCTTCACATCGTCGACGATGTCGAACTGCTTGATGATGTCGAGGTCGATATGCGAGGTGTCGCCGATCAGCCCGATGATGGTCTGCTGGATGCCTTCGCTGATGTGGAGCGAGACGTTCTGTTTGGTGAGCCAGTCTTTCAGCGCGTCGAACTGCGCCGCGTCGGCGTTTTCTTTCAGAATGATGATCATGATGGGACCCTGTCCTTGTTGCGGACCGTTTTGAGGAGCGCCCGTGCGGACGCCGGATGGTCGCGGCCCGAAATTGCGTTGATAAAAATCCGTAGATAAAATAGCATAGGTCGGGCGATATTTCAAGGGCGCGCGCACGAATAGTAAAGAAAAAGCCGGAAAAGCGGCGGTCGCGCAATCTCGTTTTTGCTCGTCTCCGGGCGGTCGCGGCGCGCAATCCCGGTCATCCTTTCTAAATGACCTGACAGTCCGGCGGGATTGATTCCGTATTGAAGGGGTTTTCCTCCGTTTTTTTCGTTATTTTTCATTCCCGGCGCTTGTATTCTCGCGCGTGCGGGTGTATCTTATGCAAATGCAATGTGCGACAACGAATGGAACCAGCCTGCCCGTAACCCCATCCCTTTTTCACCATGAGTAAAAACAACGTGCCAGATTTTGTTGAGGATGTGAAGGTCATCAAGGCCGCCATCCTCAAAAGCCGGGCTGCGTTCACGCACATCAGGCATTTAGCTATATTTCCTGTACGGCCGATACGTCCTATGGGACCTATCCCCCCAGATTTGAACTCAAAACAACATAACATATAACACAAACACAAAACGAAAGGCAAACAACCATGTCAACATACAACGTTTCAAGCGGGCAAGCTGTCAGCGGACTGGTCAGATACCAGTCGGACATCCTCAATGTATACGCCAGCGGCCTCGCGGTCGAGACGTTCGTTCTATCCGGCGGACAGATGTTCGTTTTCTCCGGCGGCACGGGAACGAACACGACTGTCAAGACAGGAGGATATCTCAAAGTCAGTTCCGGCGGAATCAATCTGTCCTGCACCGTTTCTTCCGGCGGATCCGTGGATATCGAGAAAGCCTATACGGAAGGCGACACGGTCCTGAACTACGGGAAAATGGTTCTTCTGAGGACGCAGGCAAACAATACGACGGTCCAAGACAACGGTCGACTGGATGTCATAAGCGGCAGCGTCGTCAACTTGACACTGTCGAACGGAAGCGCCCATGTTTCCAGCGGGACTATCATACAAGCCCTAATTTCCGGGATGTCCAATCGGTATGCCCGTCTGTACTGCAGTGCCGGGGGATATGTGAACAACGCTACCGTCGGTCCGTATGCCTCGCTCACACTGCTCGGATCCAACGCCGCTGCAAGTTCTGTCGTATTGGAAGCCGGCGCCTCGCTGATCATTTCCTCCGGAGGGACTGCGAATTTCATCTCCGGATCAGCCGCTTCTTATATTACGATTCTATCCGGCGGCATACTGGATAACGGCTTTTTTTATCAGAGTGCCAGTGTAACGGTGTCCGGCATCATTAAACGTGCAAGAATCGGCACCATGGCATCCTGCTCCGTCATCTCAGGCGGATCCGCTTATTACACAAGAGTCGAATCCGTCGGATTCATGAACGTCAGAGACGATGCGCTTGCTCTCAGTACGACGCTTAACAATACAGGCAGACTCAATGTTTTCTCCGGCGGAACGGCGCAGGCCGTCGAGGCTGAAGGCGGATTCATCTATGTTTCCCAGGGCGGACTGGTCTCCGACGTCACTCTTGATGCGTACATTAATAAAATGAGTAGTTATCTGCATGTTTCCTCCGGCGGTACCGCGCAGGATGTTACGATCATAAAATCCTCTTTCGCGCACGTTTCTTCCGGCGGATCCGTGTCCGGAGTCACGGTAAACTCGGGCTCCTTGAATGTTGTAGGCGGCACGGTTGAGAATGTTCACCTCAAATGTTCCTCCGCTTTCGCGACGCTTTCCAACGGCCTTGTCAGCAGGACAACGGTTTCCGCCGGCGCCGTGTACGAGGTGTCAGGCGGCAAGGCATCCCGGACGGAGGTGCTGCGCGGCGGCATCATGCGGGTTTCCGGCGGCTCCGCTGCCGAAGCGACGATTTCCTCCGGCGGGTCTTTCTGGATCGGAGCCGCGGGGAATGCGTCTGGGATTTCCGCGGTGCACGGCGCAGAGCTGTTTCTGTGCGTCGGACAGAACAATTCCGTCAACGTCGTCTCCAACGGGAATGACATCCGGTATTCGTCCGGTCTGTGTTCCGGCGCTTCCATTTACACCAGGACCAGGCTTTTCATCGAAAGCGGCGCTTCCGCGGTCAACTGCAAAGTCTTTTCCGCCGGCAGCGTCATCATTCGGAACAAGGGTGTCTTCTCCGACTGCAAGGTCTACAACGCCGGGAAAGTCATGGTCAGCAGCGGCGGACAGGTCAGATCCGCAACCGTCATGGGAGAAGGCGGCATGTCGGTCTTCAACGACGGAAATGTCAGAAATCTGGAGGTCTTCGGCTATGTCGATGTTTCCTCGGGCGGATCCGTCAACAGCGTCACGGTCCATAATGTCGGCCACCTCAGTGTTTCTTCCGGCGCATCCGTGACCAACATCGACGCCGAAGAGGGCGCCTACCTCGCCATCCATATCGCTTCCGGCACCTATATCAGCGGGAAGTCCAACGGTTCCACATTTGAGATCGATGACGGCAAAATCACCGGCTACTCGTTCCGGAACGGCATGATCATACTGAACAACGGCGGTTCCGCCACGCAGATCACCGCCGGTCTCTCCGGGTGCGTGGATATTTCAGGCGGCTATGCCTCCGACCTGACCGCCACGTCCGGCGGCTCCATTCTGATCGAGTCCACCGGGTCCGCAAACGGGATCCATGTTCTGTCCGGCGGTTCCTTCATAAACCGCAACCATGCCTCCGCGACGGGCATCGTCCTGGATTCCGGCGCGGTTCAGAGCATCGGCGTCAACAGCGCCACGTTCCTTTCCGGCACCTATGCGGGGTCCGCCTTCCTGATCTCCGGCGGAAAGCTTTCCGACTATGACATCCATGAAGGAAGTGTCTCTCTTACGGACGGCTGCTCGGCGAACAATGTCAATATCCTTTCCGGCGGCGATCTGACGCTTTACTATACCGCGATTGCCAATGGGACCGTGATCAGTTCCGGCGGCAGACTATGGCTCAACTCCGCAACCGCGAGTGTTTCCGGCGCGACTGTCCGGTCCGGCGGATCGTTCTACATCCGCCAGAACACCAATGCCTCCGCCTCCGACTATTCCACCGTCACGCAACTGTCCGCCGATGCCGGAGCACTGCTCAACATCGGCTTCAACACGAAGACGGTCATTTCCGGTTCCTACGCCGGATCCGCCTTCGTGATCAAGGACGGCATTGTTTCGGGCTATACCATCCATTCCGGATGCAATCTGTTGCTGTCGAGCGGGTGCTCCGCGAAAACGGTCAATGTCCTGTCCGGCGGATCGTTCGGTTTGTACGACGGCTCCGTCACGGGGCTCACCTGCGAGGACGGTGCGGAGCTGAATCTCGATCTGCGCTACGGGGAGAGCGTTTCCGGTTCCTACGCCGGGTCCGCCTTTGCCTTCCAGAACGGCTTCATTTCCTCCTATCAGGTGCATTCCGGGGCTCTTTATTTTGCCGCCCCGTGCTCCGCGAACCGGATCGATGTCCTGAACGGCGGACGTTTCTATGTCGGAAACGGATCCGTATCCAATATCGTGGTCAGTTCCGGCGGTTCCCTGAATGTTTCAAGTTCGACGCAGCTTTCAAGCGCCACGGTGCTTTCCGGCGGCGTTATCGCAATGCAGGACTTTGTCCTGGCCCCGGAATCACAGCTTGTCGTGTCGTCCGGCGGTGTCGTTAAGTTTACGATGCCTACATACAGCGTTGTCGGCGCCGTGCAGCTTCCGTGCGTGAATGACCTGAGCCTCATTCAGGGCGCTCCGGAGTATTCGGTCTTATTCAGCAACGGACCGTGGATCGGCACGTTCAGCCTGGCAAAGGGCGCCGCCGGATTCGACAAGACCATTACCGTCAACACGATCCGCAACGGAGCTGTCGGTACGCTCACGGTCGGCAAGATCACGACCATCGGCGATACGGACTGTCTGCTGAATCTTGTGGGCGACGAGCTGACATTGATGGTCCGCGCCACAGGAGAAGACTTCGGCGAAGGTGGTCTGTCCGACGAGACGAAAACGATCGGATCCGGCACGACCGTCTCCGGGATCATCGTCAATTCCGGCGGCGTACTCGTCGTTTCCTCCGGCGGAACGGCGACCGAATCCGAGATCAACGCGGAAGGCATGCTCCGGGTCTACGACGGCGGCCTGGCGGATAAGTCCCTCGTCAACGCGGGCGGCGTCATGGAAGTGTACTCCGGCGGCGATGCGAGAAACACCGCGGTCAACTACGGCGGCGTGCTCAGGATCTGCTCCGACGGCGATGCGGTGGACACCCTTGTGAACTCCGGCGGCACAATGTTCATCTACGACGACGTCATGGCGAAGAATGTGGTCGTGAACGGCGGCGTGTTCGTGATCGAAAGCGACGGCTGGGCGTATCAGGCGCCCAAAGGGAAACTCGTGTCCAGCAACACCATCGTGAAGAACGGCGGCACGGTCATCGTGAACAACGGCGGTTTCTGCTCCGGCGTGGTCGTTTCCGACGGCGGCCATGTCATCATCGAAAGCGGCGGCGACTTCGGGTCCGCCACAGTCACCAATGGCGACGTCACGGTGAAGGCCGGTGCGGACTCCGCGGGTGCGACCCTGCTGGACGGCGGCGTCATGGTCGTGGAATCCGGCGGCACCGCGGGATGCACCGTCAGCTCGGGCGGCACAGTGAAAGTGGAATCCGGCGGCTATCTGAGGGCGCTTACGGTCAGCACTGGCGGCGTCGTCACGGGCGTCCTGCACGATATCTATACGGTTTTCAGAATGTACGGCGGTACGCTCGACCTCGACATCTCGAATGCCGCCCCGGGCGGCGAATTCCTGATGGACGACGATGCGAACTTCGATCCGAATGAGGATTTCAACTGCACGCTCACGGTCAACGGCTCGCAGGCGAACGGCACGTACAACCTCATGGAATATGCCTACGAATTCGACACCAAGGTCATCACTGCCGAAAGTCTGCTCACGGTGAAGAGCACCTCCGGCGCGACGCTCGGCACGCTCACGGTCGGCGGCACGGTGGAGATCAATGGCGTGACCTACGCGCTGAACCTGAGCAATGACTACAAGCTGACCGTCACGGTCTCGGGAAGCACGCCTCCGGCAGGAGACAAACTCTTCTTCGAAGGCGACTTCAACGGCGACCACTTCGACACGCTCGCAGCGCAGAAAGACAGCACGGTCACGATCTACCAGAACGGCGAAGCGTGGGGCCTCGGGCTCACGCTTGATCCGGGCTGGACGGTCGTCGGCACCGGTGACTTCAACGGCGACAAACTCGACGACTTCCTGCGCGTGAACACAGAGGGCTATGTGGTCGGAGAGATGGCGAACGGAAACGGCACGTTCACGCCGCAGGTGCTGAACTTGAAGAACGCGGGCTGGAACATCCTCGGCACAGGCGACTTCAACGGCAACGGAACGGGCGACGTGCTGATCGCGAACCCCACCGGAGCATCCGACACCGTCGGACTGCTGGGCTACTGGGAAAGCGGCGTGACCTGGACGCTCATCAACGGGTATTCGCCGGAGTGGGAATGCGTCTCGACCGGCGATTTCAACGGCGACGGCAAGTGCGACATGCTCTGGCGCAACAGCTTCATCGGCGAAGGCGGATTGACCTACAACGCGTACTGCACGTGGATCGTGGATAATCCGGTCGACTGGCGCATGGTCAGCGTCGCGAATCCGAAGGAGTGGAATTTCCTCTGCTCGGGCGACTTCGACGGCAACGGCTCGCACGATATCGCCATGATCAACGACGTCGGCGTCGTGGGTATCTGGGGCGTCGGCGACGGCTATCTCAATTCCTGGTCCATCCTCAGCGCCGTTGATCAGTCCTCCTGGACGCTCGCGGGCGTCGGCGACTTCAACGCCGACGGCACGGACGACATCGCGTGGTACAGCGACAGTCTCGGTCTCGCGGGCTACTGGCAGATCAATGACAAGCAGCTCACCACCTGGCAGAACATCGCCATGATCTCGTAAGCCGGGAAAACTGGGCATATTGGTCTTATGGGACCTATGGGTCCTATCCAATCAGACATACCAATCAAACAGGCGGTTGTCCTTAGCAGGGCAGCCGCCTTCTTTCATCCCGTTCCTGCCATTCGGCATACGGCGGTTGTCCTTAGCGGGGCAGCCGCCTTCTTTCATCCCCGTTCCTGCCATTCGGCATACGGCGATTGTCCTTAGCAGGGCAGCCGCCTTCTTTCATCCCCGTTCCTGCCATTCGGCATACGGCGGTTTGACACGGCGTGGACCGGATTCTCTGTCCCCTTGAAGTCCTGCGATAGGTGCATTGGCTTTCGTTGTCCACCCGACGCATTTATCGGTCAGTACCGGACTTCGTTTTGTCCTGCGAAATCGTCTGCCCTGCATTCTATACCTTATCTGCTTAACCGGACTAGCAGGCAGCCTCCGGCGGGATTATGGGCTTGGCGCATATACCTTTCTGTTTGACCGTCCGGAGGGCTTGCCCCCCTGCCCCCGGCGATCCGCTTCGTTTCCCTTCCTCCCGACGCATGTTTTTAAAAGGGAAAAGCCCCCGCATCCGTTTCCGAATGCGGGGGCCGTTGCGTTGAGTTCAGCGAACTGAACTCTCAGCTGCTGGGAGCTATCAGGCAAGCCAGCCGATGTTCTGCCACGAGGTCATGACCGGGTGGTTGTATTCATCAGCGTTGATCTGCCAGTAGCCGGCGAGCGAGCCGACGCCAGCAACTTCGTCCTGGCACCAGATGATGTCGTCGACACCATCGAGGTTGAGGTCGGTAGTTCCGGCGAGGTTCCAGCTGCTGGTATCGACGACGGAGAGGACCGTCCAGGCACTGGAGGTGCCGTCGGCGGCCATGGTCGCAACAGCAACCGTGCCAACGTCGTTGATCATCGCGATGTCGGAGATGCCGTCGCCGTTGAAGTCGCCAGTGGTGAGGTAACTCCAGGCGTCGGTGTCCGGCGTCTCGGTCTCGTTGACCTTGGCAACCATGACGATGCTCCAGTCGATGCCGCCGGCGAGATCGCCGAGGCGCCACGTGCAGTACGCATTGTAGGTACCGCCGCCTTCGCCGACGAAGCTGTTCTTCCACAGCATGTCGCAGCAGCCGTTGCCGTCGTAGTCGCCGGTGTCAACGAGCGTCCACTCATCGGAGTAGCCGTTGATGAGCGTCCATTCGGTACCCTTGGACCAGTAGCCGAGGAGGCCGACCGTCGCGGACGACGCAGTGCGGTTGGCAACGAGGACGTCGTCGAATCCATCGCCGTTGAAGTCGCCGGTGCCGATGATATCCCAGCTGGCGTTCTTCAGGTTCAGGACTGCCGGCGTGAACGTGCCGTTGCCGTTGGCGTTGTCAGAAACGACCAGGCCGTTGGTGTTGTTGAAGCGGAGCATGCCGTCCATGCCGTCGCCGTTGAAGTCGCCGACGCCGGCGAAGGTCCAGCCGTCCTCGATCAGGTCGCTCATGCCGTAGACGTTGCCGTCGAGCGTGTAGAACTTGATCTCGGTCGAGAAGCCAGCCTCTTCGGACGCGAAGATCTTGCCGATCATGTTCTGGGTACCGTCGAGGCAAGCGTTGATGAAGCTCACTTCGGCGGTCGGAGCAACAGCCTTGTCGACCACGAGCATGAGCTCGAGGTTGCCGGTGGTGCGGAGACCGTAGGTGAAGTCGCCGATGGTGATGTCGTTGCCGACGGTCAGTTCGTTTTCGCCGAACTTCACCACGCCGGTGAAGACCGGCTGGTAGTTGGCGTCGTACCAGAGGCCGGAGGCGAGCATGTAGGTGCCGACGGTCGGGTTGTCGACGGTCAGCGTGTACTGCGTGTCGCCGGAGACGAACTGGATGTCCGCGAACTGGGCGGCGGTTCTGGTCGTGAGGGCGACGTCGAAGGCCATCGTGCCGTTGATCGTGATCGGCAGGTTGAGGAAGGACGCGGTACCGATGACGGTAGCGTCAGCATCAACCGTGATGGTCTTGTAGTAGCCGTCAGCGAAGGAGACTTCGCCACCGACAACTTCGACGGAACCGTCGGCGGTGACGCCGGCGATACCAGCCGCGAGGGTCGCGAACGCATCGTAACCGATCTTGGCGGTGCCGCCTGCGACCGTAACGATCGTGCCGTCGGCGAGACCAGTCCACTCGCTGCTCACGAACGCGTGAACCGGAGTATCCGGAGTCGGCGGGACCGGCGCATCGTCGATCAGGAGGGCGAGATCGTTGTTGTCGGTGATGCCGATCGAGTAGGCGAGGTCGCCAACCACGACGGCTTCGCCGCCGACGGTCAGCGTGTATTCGCCGAACACGATGCTGCCGGCGAAGTCGGCCGCATCGGACGCGAGCAGGTAGGTGCCCTTGGCAGCGTCGAGAGACGCCAGCACGTACTTCGTCTCGCCGGTGATGTAGCTGAAGCCGTCGAACTGGGCGGCTTCCGCAGTGGCGATCGCAGTGTCGAACAGGATCGTGCCGTCGATCGTGAGAGCCTTGTCGAAGGTGGCGGTGCCGACGACGGTGGCTTCAGCGTCGACCGTGATGGTCTTGCTGTAGCCGTCCGCGAAGGAGACCGTACCGGCGACAACTTCGACGGAACCGTCATCCGTGACACCGGCGATGCCGGCCGCGAGGTCCGCGAACGCATCATAGCCGATCGTGGCGGAGACGGTGCCGACCGTGACGGTCGTGCCGTCGGTGAGGCCGGTCCATTCGCTGTTCACGTAGGCCAGGGTCGGGACTTCAGGCAGGACGTTCTCGGTGACCGAGAGGACGAGCACGCTGTCGTCGTTGATGCCGAGCGTGTAGGTGTACTTCGTGGTCACGAGTTCCGCTTCGAGCGAGGCAGTGCCGATGGAGGAGTCGCCGACGAACAGCGTGACGACGCTGTTGAAGCTGGCGGCATCGCTTGCGAGCTGATATTCGCCTTCGGCCTGGTCGGCGAGGAGCGTGATCGTGTAGTCCGGAGTACCCTGGAGAACCGAGAAGTTCGTCACGGACGGGGACGCGCCGGCGGTGGTGCCGGAGATGTCGAAGTCGAGGACGGAGCCGGCCGCGAAGGTCACGGACGCGCCCTTGACCATGCCGAGGCCGGAGACCTTGACGCCGGATTCGACCGCCAGGATGCCCTTGCCGCGGACGGCGAGGGTCTTGCCGACCGAGCCGCTCTGGAGCGTGAGGGAACCGATCGCGGTGCCGGTACCGACGTTGGTGTTCTCGACGACGACGCCGTCCTGAGCGACGACCGTGTTGACGATCGCGCCGTTGAAGCTCAGCGTACCGCCGTTGAGGATGATGGTTCCGTTTTCGGCAACAGCCGCGGAAGCCGCATCGGCAGTCGCGAATGCGTCGATGCCGACCGTGGCCTGGACTTCGCCGATGGTGACGGTGGTGCCGTCCGCGAGGTCGGCCCATTCGGTGTTCACGAACACATCGGTCTTCTTCTGGATCAGGTGCACCTCGGTGCCGTCGACGACCTTGACGAGGTAGGTGTCATCGTCGGTCGCGAAGGTGCCGTCGCCGGTGATGGAGGTCGCCGTCAGGACGGTGATGTCCGCGGAGCCGACGAATCCAGCAGCGGAGATCACGAAGAGACCGGCGTTCGCCAGATCGCCCGCGATCGTGATCACATCGGATCCGGCATAGTCCACCTCGGCGGTGGCGTCGATGGAGATGCTGTGCGTCCAGGTCGCGAGGTCGAGGAGGTTCGTGCCGCCGGTGATGTACAGGACAGCGTCGTCCGTCAGGAGCGGAACGGCTTCGTCGATGAGCGCGAAGGCGTTTTCGCCGAAGAACAGGAGCTCGCCGTTGTAGACGGTGCCGGCCGGGCAGGTCTCAGCGGTGTAGGTGCTGTTCACGTACATATCCTTGACGGCGCCCTTGATGACGATGGCGCGGTCGGAGGTCAGGACCTTGTACTCGGAACCTTCGGCTCCGGTCACGTTGATCTGGGAGACGTTCTCGAAAGCATCGTTCATGCTGACGAGGACTTTGCTCTTTCCGGTGTAGCCGGTGACGTCGACGTTGATCGTGCCGCCCTTGGAGGCCATGCGGATGCCGCTGCCGGTGAGGGTCGCGCCCGCGGTCAGGGTGATCTCATCGAACCAGTAGGTGCGACGAATGATGTTGTCGCCCTTGAGGACGATGGACTTCTTTCCGTCGAAGTTCACCAGTTCGGCGTGGTTGCCGTCGTCGTGCTTGGAGGACTGCAGGTAGCCGTTGATGATCGAATCCTCGATCGTGAAGTTGAAGTCCTGGTGGTTGCGCGGATCGCCATACTGCCAGCTGCCCAGCGAGAAGCGCATATTTTCGCCACCGAAGTCGCCGATGGTGCTGCCCTTGATGCTGACAGTGACAGTGCCGGTGGACTCCTGGTCACCATCCATGATTCTCCACCACTTGGCCTGCGGGACGAGGACATTGTCAAAGTTCATGACAAGGTTCGCGCCCTTGCGGGTGACGCCCTGGAAGGTTTCATCCTTGCCGAGCGGGGAGTCGCCGACGAACGTGAAGTCGTCGCGGATGATGGTGTCGACGAAGTTGAACGTGATGGTGGCGGCTTCTTCAGCCGTGCCGAGGACGTTCACGAAGTTCATGCCGGAAACCAGGATCGCGCCGGTGTCGCCGCCGATCGTAGAACCGATCACATTCACCGTCATGTTGCCGAGGATGTGCTGGTTGTGGTTCCAGGCTTCGCCCATGGTCACGGTGCCGAACAGGAAGCTGCCGGCCGCCGTGGCGATCGTGCTGTTTTCCACAGTCAGCCAGACATCGCCGCCCGTGTAGACCTGGTCGCCGGAGGTGTAGCCGTTGATCAGGACCGGGACGGTGCTGTTGGTGATGTAGATGTTGCCCATCCGGTCGCCGGTATTGATGTTGTTGCCGATGCGGCCGTTGATGTACAGGCACTGGCCCGGCTTCATGGCGTTGAGACCATCGTTGAGATAGTAGAACGCGTTGACGCCCCAGATCAGGGGTTCGCCGGTGATCGGGTTGACCTGGCCGGGCTGGATGTTTTCGCCGGCGGTGCCGTACGCGACGTCGACGTAGAAGTTGTCGACGCGCATCAGGTGCACATCGTTGTCTTCGGTGTCGTAGTACGCGTAGAAGAGCTTGTCGTTTTCACCGGCCACGCTGATGGTCGCGGTATCAAGGTTGGTGATGCCGTCCTGCGTGGAGATGACCACGACGTCCGAGGCTTCCTGGACATAGCCGGTCACGTCGATCGTGATCGTGGAATCGGCCGCCATCTCCATGCCGTTGACCGTGATGGTCTTGTTGGCATTGAGGTTCAGGGCGGAGAATCCGGCAATCGAGGTGGCGACGAAGTCGTTTTCGACGAAGAGCGCGCCGCCGTCAGCGGTGATGGAACCGACCGAGGTGGCAACGGTGCCGGCGTTGACGATGACGTCGTTGTTCTTCTTCAGGACAACGTCTTCGGTGGAGGCGCCGCCGTCGAGCGTGAGGGTGGCATCCTGACCGATGGCGTTCGCGGCCGCCGCGAAGGAGTCGAACGCGTTCACACCCCAGACGAGGGCGGTTTCGCCGACGAACTGGTTGTGGACATCAGCCTCGGTCCAGGCGGTGTTCGCGAAGGTGTCGCTGACGGACGTGGTGGTGAGCACCAGGGTCTTGCCGTCGTCGAGGAACTGGTAGCCGTAGCTGGCGTCGCCTTCCACGGTGACCGTGATGGCGGAAACGTCGCCGAAGCCGCCTTCCGCAACGAGGACCTTCTTCGTGGAGCCGACGTAGTCCGTGGCGTCGATGGTGATCGCGGTGCCGTCGAAGGCGCCGACGAGTTCGACCATGCCGTCCGCGGAGAGCGTGACCATGTCGAAGCCGGTGATCGTCCTTGCGGACGCATCGCCGAGGAAGACCAGGCTGCTGTCGCCGCCGACGTTGGCCATGCCGCCGTCGAGGACGCCAGTGGTGGTGCCGGTAACGAACGCAACGCCGTCGCCGACGGTGAGGGTGGCGTCGCCGGAAACAGCGGAATTCTCGTTGGCGAGAATGACGTTGTAGACGGTCGCGCCGCTGGTGATGGTGATGTCGGACTCGCTGACAGGATCAGCGGGGACGGTCACGTCGACCATGATCGGTTCGCCGGTTTCCTGATCGACTTCGCCGGAATCGACCTTCTCGGTGGTCGGCTGGTTGCCGCCGTACACGTTCGTGACACGGCCGCCGTTCACGGAGACCTTCTGTCCCTTCGTGTAGAAGTCTCTGGCAGTGATGTTCTCGATCTGGATCGTGGCATCCACACGTTCATTGGCGGATTCGATGGCGGCGTTGAAGGAGGTGACGGCGTTGTCGCCGAACACGAGGTAGTTCAACTTTCCGTCGGAATCCGTGATGGTGGTGCCGTTGACCGCGACGGTGTAGTCACTGTTGAGGTAGACGTCGCCGGTGGTCTTGTAGATGAAGGCGGTCTTGTCGCCGATGGCGGCCTTGTAGCCTTCGATCTCGTTGTTGTTCTCGTCGAGGAACCAGGCACTGTCTTTGAGGATGCCGCTGATGGTGTTGCCGGCAACGATGTACTCGCGGACATCGCCGGTGTAGCCTTCCGTGCCGCGGAGGATGATATCGGAAGCCTCGGAGAGGTTGATATCATTCGCGCGGAGCACGCCTGCGGTCGCAGCAACGTCGATGCGCGAGAAGTCACGGATGACGCGCGCATAGTTGTCGCCGTCCACAAAGAGCGTACGGAAACCGGTGATGTTGGAGATGTTGCCCTGGTCGTTTCTGCCGCGGGCGCCGGAGAGACGGCCGCCCATGGTGAAGCCGCTGATGTAGAATTCGCCGTCGCCGCTCCAGCCGCCGTCCGTCGAGCCGCCCATGAACCCGAGGGTATGGTCGTCGCCGGTGAAGGTGGAGTTGGTCACGGTGATGGTGATCTTGGTGTCAGTGCCTTCGCGCGGATCCCAGACATAGCACCACTTGGCCGCGGGGGACGTGACGTTGTCGAAGACCACGTTGACCTCTTCGAGACCTTCGCCGTCGTTCTTGTAGACACGGCGGAAGAGCTGCAGGTCGCCGCGCAGGAGGTAATCCTGGAACGTGATGTTCACGGTGCCGCCGGAGATGTTGGCGTAGTTGGTGACCTGGAAGTCGTTCGTGTCGTGGGTACCGCCCTTGAAGGTCAGGTTCCACTCGCCGTTCTCGTAGTGGTAGTCGGTGTCCGGATCTTCCGGATCGTCCGGA
The DNA here is from genome assembly GCA_902802585.1 of uncultured bacterium. Lineage (GTDB taxonomy): Bacteria > Verrucomicrobiota > Lentisphaeria > Victivallales > UBA1829 > UBA1732. The sequence continues at coordinate 15,689 of CADCMR010000017.1, read as the reverse complement.
ACGAGGTTGGCGACGATGAAGGTCTGGTGCGAGGCGTCAGTGCCCTGACCGGCGAACGCGGTGAACCACGTGAAGGTGCAGCCTTCGGCGTAGACCGTGAAGTCGCCGTCGCGGGTGTGGCCCGGATTGTCATCGTTGTAGCCGGCGACGCAGGCGCCGCAGCGGAGGTTGACGATGTTGATGTTGACCGGTTCGGCCGTGAAGAACCAGTAGAACGTGGTGTCTTCGCCGCCGTCCGCGAAGAGCGTGCCGCCGGAGATCGTGTAACGACCGGAGTTCACGTTCCATTCGGACTCGTTGTAGCCGTAGACCTTCGTGGAGGTCTTGCCGTCGATGGTGACGACAACGCCGTTGTCGGCATCGCTGGCGTTCGGATCGAGGAACGCGAATTCGCCCGGAGCGGCGAGGATGACGGCCTTCTTGGCTTCGTCATAGTACGGCATGAACTTGTCGGTGTTGTTGCTGGCGCCGACGGTGGTGCGGCTGACAGTGCTGCCGTCCGCAAGTTCGACGGTGTACTGCAGGAAGTTGTTGATGCCGTCGACGGTCTGGAGACCGACGCCCGCGCCGTTCGTGTAGCCGTCGAAGTCGACGGTGAGATAGCCGCCGTTTTCACGGTAGGTGATGCCGTCGGCGGAGATGTCCTGACCGGCCTTGAACGTGAAGGCGCGGATGCCGTCGATCGTGCCGAACGCGGTTTCGCTGTTCGCGACCACGTTGTAACCGGCGGTCTGGCCTTCCACTGCGGCGATGCTGCCGATGGAGACAGCGCCGCTGGTGACGCCGGAGATCGTGAGGTTCGTGCCTTCGCCGAGGATGAGACCGGTGATGGCGGTTGCGTCGTCGCGGATGGAGATCTTGGAGTTGTCGGCGAACGTGTAGGTGCCGGCATAGGAGCCGCCGGTGACGAACAGCGTGTAGTCGGAGGTGAGCATGCCGATCGCGGTGTCCATGCTGGCGACGGCGTTGACGCCCCAGACGAGGAGTTCGCCGTTGTAGATGGTACCGGAGATGCTTTCATCCCAGTCGCTGTTCAGGTAGACGTTGCCGGCGTTCTTGGACACGAGGTACAGGGTGTCTTCCACATACCTGTAGTCGTAGATGTCGATGTCGCCGTCGATCGTCACGGCAGGAGTCTCGCTCTCGAAGCTCTTGGAGACCGCGATGACCTTCGTCGGGCCTTCGTAGGCCGTGGCGTCGATCGTGATCGTGGTGGCGACGATGTCGCCTTCGGCCTTCAGGGTCTTGGCGGCGTCGATCGTGATCGTGGTGGCTTCGAAGTTGCCGGTGACGGACGTATTGGCGTTCACGTACGCGATATCCCAGTTGACGACGCTGCCGGCGATCGAGAGGTCATTGCTCACAACGAGCGAGCTGACGCCGCCGACGCTGTCCTTGGCGCCGTCGATGGTGGCGGGAACTTCGGGCTCGTCGATTTCGGGCTCTTCTTCCGGATCGTCCGGAGTCGTGTAGGTGGCCGGGATGCCGAACTTGCCGCCGGCGAGTTCGATGCGGGCATCGCCGGTGACATCGCCGCCGTCGGTGGTCGCGAGGGTGAAGAACTGGCCGCCGGTGACCTTCATGCTGACGGAAGCGACGGAACCTTCGTCGTCGTTGCCGTAGACTTCGTCATAGGTGCCGCCGTTGATCGTCACGGCATAGCCGTCGGCGTAGAACGCCTGGCTCTGGTCGCCGTTGCCGGACACGAACAGGCTGCGACCCGGATTGACGGCTTCGTGCGCGTCGAAGGCTGCCTTCGCGGCGTCGTAGTCGTTGAACGCGTTGGCGTCTTCGTGATCGGCGAGGATGAAGGATGTGCCGAATGCACGGCCGTTGTCTTCCGTCGAGATCTGGGCGTTGTACAGCACATCGCCGTTCTTCGTGATGATGAACGCGCCGCGGCTCAGGCCGAGGCCAATGGCGAACTTGCCTTCGGTGTCGCCGGTGAGGTAGAGCGCGATGTCATCCAGGGACGCATTCTGCTGGCCGTAGGAGAAGCTCGGGGCCTGCAGGACCATCTTGTCGGCGCCGTCGTAGTTGGTGACGTCGATGGTGATGCTGTCCTGGCCGGAGGAGTTGTGCGCCATGAACTGGATCGCGCCAAGTCTCGGATTGTTGTTGTTGTTGACGATCAGCTGGGCTCTGGCGTCGAGCACGAAGTGGTTGAACATCTGGGCCTGCTGGACACGGCTGATCTTGTCGCCGTCGACGTACAGGGTTCTCACGCCTTCGTAGACGGAAGTCGTACCCGGGACGTTCTGGTCGCGCTTGCGCTGGCCGGAGAGGAGACCTTCGATCGTGGTGCCGCTCAGGTGAACCGTAAAGTTCGTGTTTCTCGCGAGTTCGCCGCTGTCAACAAGACTGTAGGACCAGTTGCCGCCGCGATAGACGCAGTCCGTCATGTTAAGGACGACCTGCTTGGCGGAAACGTTCGGGTTGCCCGCGAAGAGGCCGGCCCACTTGGAGTTCGGGGTGGTCACGCCGGTAATGTTGACTTCGATCAGCTTGACGTTGTCGTAGTCGCCGGCCGCGATGTCACGGAACAGCCAGTAGTCGGCATCGTTGTTCATGCCTTTGGAGCCATCCATGTTGATCTGGAGCAGATCGCCATTGAACTTGGAACGGGCAATAACGCCGAAGCTGGCGTTCGTGTTGAAGTTGCCGGTTCCGTTGAACGTGATGATGACGTTGCCGTTGAAGGTCCAGCGCGCATTATCATTGTTGCTATGGATGACACGGGTGTTGCCCTGCGGCGTACCGGTATTGGTGACGGTGATGTTGATGTCGTTGTCGACCACATGTCCGCCGCCGCCGTTGTTGCCGAAGACGATGGAGAAGTTGGTCGGGCCCTGCGCGACGATGCTGACGTCCTTGAGCGTACGGACATCGCCGGCCTGCGAACCCGCGGTACCCCAGTTGGAGATGAACAGCGTGCCGCCGGTGACGAGCGCATTGTTGAGCTCGGTGGCATTGGCGAGGTTGGTGTTGCTCGGAACCGCGAACGCGTTGACGCCCCAGATGAGGGTGTCGCCGGTGAACGTGGTGGTGCCGGTGACGGCTTCCGTGAAGGTCGGATCGAGGTAGATGCGGGTCGTGTCGAGCAGGTAGACGTCGTTGCCCTGGGCATAGATGTAGAAACCGGGATCGCCAGCCAGCGACGCGCCGGAGATGCCGGCCTGCGTGGAGATGATCTTGGTCATGTTGCCGACCTTGCCCGCTCCGAGCGCGCCGGTCACGTAGATCGTGCCGCCCGTGCCGAGGTCGATGTAGTCGGCGGAGAGGAGGCTCGAGGTCGTGATGGTGATGTTGGAGATGGCTTCGATGCCGCCCAGCGTGACGTTGCCGTCGACGGAGATGGCGTTCTTGGCATTGCCGACCACGACGCCGTTGATCACAACGCCGTCGGCGAGCGCCAGGTTGCCGGACGCGAGCTCGAACACATCATCGGCGAAGGAACCGCCGGTGACGGTCAGGGTGTTGGCGGATCCGCCGAGCGCGGCGGCGCCTTCAGCGAGCGTGCTGAACGCGTTGAAGCCATATTCGAGGTAGGTGCCGTCCGGGAGGATCGTGCCGGTGGTCTCGACGGTGTACTCGCTGTTCACATAGGTGTTGGACTGGATCGCGGACTTGAGCACCAGGGTGGTGCCGTCCTGGATCATGCTGTACTTGTCAGCGTCCTTGCCGATGAAGACCGCGTTCGCCGCGTCGAAGCCGGAGATGGCGTCGGCGGTGAGCACGATGTGCGAGCTGCCGGTGAAGTCGTCGACGTCGACGACGATCGAGGTGCCGGAGAGGTCGAGCGTGCCGGCCGTGATCTCGGCGTCAGCCGTGAACTTGATGGCCTTGAAGTTCGAGACGGCGCCCAGCGTGGCGTCCTTCGCGATGTCCATGGTGGCCTTGCCGGAACCGTCGGCGGTGGTGAACACGGCGTTCTTGCCGACCTTGAGGAGGGAATCCGCCTCGCTGCCCATCGTGATTTCGCCGATGTTGCCGTTCTGGAAGTCGACGTTGTTGCCGCCGAAATTCTGGGCCTCGAAGTTACCGCCGGTGACGACGATCGTGCCGCCCCATTCGGAGGCGTATTCGACAGCCAGGTCGAACTCGCTGTGGGCGTTGCCGCCGTAGAAGAGTTCCTGTCCGCCGACGGTCGTGCCGGAGATGGCGTCGGTGTAGGAGGCGTTGACGTACATGTCGTCGGTCTTGTCGAACACGCCGATGCGGCTGAGGACGTATCTGCTGTCGATCTGGCGGAAGCCGCTGTAGATGAGCTGGCACTGACCGGTGAGGTCGTTGTCGCCGATGACGGAGATGCTGCTCAGGTTGGCGTCGGTGTAGATTTCACCGGCGGTGATCACGGTGTGCGTGCCGCCTTCGTAGCCGGACATGTTGACCAGGATCGTGATCGGGGTGCCCGCCATGTCGAGGTCGAGGTCGTGGCCGTTGAACGCGTTGGCGTTTTCGCCGCGGTACGCGGTCTGGAACTGCAGGTTGTGACCGAGTTCGAGTCTCGCGTCAGCGTCGATGATGAGGGTATCCCATTCCATGACCCAGTCGGCCTGCGTGACGGCGCTGTCTTCGGTCGCGACGATGTGCAGGGTCGTCGGGGCGTTGAACACCTGGAGGGCGTTCGCGCCGTGCGTCAGGGAGTCGCCGGGACGCACGGTGTTGGTCACGGAGGAGCCGCCCATCGTAACGGTGATGCTGCCGGCCGTGTAGGTGGACTGGTAGATGTTGGCGCCGGCATTGGCGACCCAGTCAGCCGTGTTGATCACATAGAAGTGGCCGCCGATCGTGGAGTCGAGGACCGTGATGTTGATGTTGGCGTTGATCTGGGTGGCGGTGGTGCCGCTCATGTTGATGCCGCGGAAGACGCCGAGGCGGGAATCCTTGATCGTCACGTCGATGTCGATCGGGTTCTCTTCGTCGGTGCCGAAGTTGCCGTAGCCGATGTAGGCGGAGTAGTTGTTGGTTCCGCTGGGGCCGGCGATCGTGCTGCCGGTGATCTCGGCCTTGATGTTGCCGTTCATCACGCTGCCGTAGGTGTTGCCCGTGATGTAGAAGTTGGCGCCGCTGAAGACGGAATCCTTCACAATGAGCGTGAAGTTGCCGGAGGTGTTGAAGGCTTTGTTCAGGCCGTAGACGGTGGTGCCGACGGTGGAGCCGATCATCATCGTGGTGTGATCGCCGCCTTCGTAGATGTCGCCGTCCGTGCCGTAGAGGCTGGAGGATCCGCCCGGAGCGAACTCGAACGCCGTGGTGACGGTGGAGCTGCCCTTCACGTCGGTGTCGCTGGTGTTGAAGCCGACGAGGACGAGGACGCCGCCGACTTCCAGAGCTTTCGCTTCGGCATCGGCACGGGTTTCAAACACGTTCACGCCCGCGAACAGGGCGTCGCCAGTCGCAGCGTCGAAGGTATCGCCGTCGACGAATGCCGGATTGCCCTTGCGGAAGTAAACGTAGTCATTGGAGATAAGATAAAGGTCGCCCAGGTGCGCGGGAACCGTTTCGCCTTCGCCCGCGAGGACCAGGGCCGTGTAGGCCTTGCCTTCGGGGCTGATGACCGTGACGCTGCCGGCATCGAGCTGGACCTTTTCCGGATCGACGTCGAGGACGAGGCGGGAGCCGAAGCCCTCTTCCGCGTCGATGACGACATGCATCGTGGACGGCATGGTGTTGGTGAGGGTCAGGACCGCGTCCGCGTCAATGATCAGAGACGTGGCGGAAGCGATCGTGTCGATCGTGCTGTCGTCGTCGATGTAGATGGTCTTCGCCTGAACGGTGCCGACGACGGAGTCTTCGATCTCGACGTCGTAGCCGGCGGCGGAGACGTCCATGCCGGTCTTGTCGCCGGTGATGACGATCGACGGAGGAGAACGCGTTGACGCCGTAGACGAGCGTTTCGCCGTTGATGACGATCTTCTGGTCGGCGGAGAACTTGGAGTTCACATAGAGCTCGTCGACGCTGTAGATCGTGACGGAGTAGTCGTCCTTCGTGTAGGTGTAGAGACCGGCATTGTCGCCCGCGAGCTTGATGGTCCAGTCGTTGACGCCGCCTTCCGCACGGACGATTTCCTGGACGCCTTCGAGGTCGCCGACGTTGACCGTGATGGTCTTCGTGCCGGTGGTGCTGAGGTTGCCGGAAACGACGAGGCGGGAGGTGTCGCCCATGTAGATGGAGCCGCCGAGGGTCAGGCCGTTTTCGACGCTGCTGTCAGCCTTGTTCGTGAACGCGACTTCCGCGCCGGCATCGATGGTGATGTTGCCGGTGATTTCGGCGCCGCCGGTCACGTACAGCTTGGAGGTCGTCAGGTTCTTGACGCCGCTGAGGGAGCCCGCGCTGATGAAGCCGGTATTGACCACATCGACGCCGCCCAGGAAGAGACCGCCGTCCTGGATGAACTGACCGTCCTGGGTGGAAACGGCCTTGAAATACAGTTCGCCGGAGTTCGAGAAGGCGCCGCCGACGGTGATGTCGCCGGTCGCGGTGATCTTGCCGGTGTTGGTGAGGGAGCCGTCGACGTTCATGCCGGCGGTCATGACATAGTCATAGTTTTCAAGGTCGCCGGTGAGGTTGATGGCAACGACGTCGGCGTTTTCGCCGTCGCGGATCGTGCCGACGACGCCGTAGTTGATGAGGTTGCCGGTGGCGGTGATGACGCCCGCGTTGATGCCGCGGCGGTTCAGGATGTCGCCGTTGATCGCGAGAGTGTTGCCGGTGGAGACGGCGGACTTGTCGGTGCCGCCCGCCACGTTCAGGGTGCCGCCGGTGACGAACAGGCCGCCGAAGTTCTCGACCGCGTTGACTTTCGCATTGCCGAGGACGGTCAGGACGCCGCCGTTGCCGTCGAGCGTGCCGGTCACGGACGCACCGTAGATCAGACCGTAGAACACGCCGTTGTCGCGCTGGGCGGTCGTGCCGCCGGCGAGGGTGACGTTGATCGCGCCGGTGATTTCGGCTTCTTCGCCGATGGTGACGGAGGAGAACTTGCCGCCGGAGATCGTGAGGTCGACGTCGCCGATGGAGTCATCTTCGCCGCCGACGATCAGTTCGTTCACTTCGCCGCCGGTGATGGTGGCGTCGATCTTGTCGATGATGTTCTCATTGCCGCCGATGATCAGTTTGTCGGCGTCAAAACCGTCGTTGAAGGTAAGGGTTTCGAACTCGGTTCCTTCCGTGTTGGAACCAGCCATATAGGTGCCGATATGGGAACCGGCGAGCTTGATCTTGCTCCCCTGGCCTTCCGCATAGACGTTTTCGATCGTGTTCTTGCCGGTCAGGTCGGCCGTGAGGTTGGCCGCGCCGCCGTAGACGTTCTCGATGTCCGAATCCTTGATCGTGATCTTGCCGCCGGTCGCGGAGTTGTCGGCGAGAATCACGTCGCCGATCTCGCTGCCTTCGACGCTGATCTGGGCGTCAGTGATCGCGGCGCCGGTCAGGTCGATGGTTCCGATCTCATCGGAATCGACGATGCCGACAGAGGCGGTGCCCGTCACGTTGCCGAACGCAATAGTATTAATATTGGTAGTATTGGAGACCGAGACGCTGGCGTTTTCGATATCGGCGGCGGTGTCGCCGATGATGAGGTTCATGCCCTGGAGGTCAAGAGCGTCGTTCGCGCCGTCGAGGACCGTGAGATAGTCCTTCGTCACGAGGTCTGCGGTGAAATCACTGGGATCCACATCGGTGTCCAGCGTGGTGACCATGATGGTGGTCTTCGCCTTGTCCGTGACCGCGGTCTGAGCGGCGGCGAGCGTGGAGTAGCCCTTCACGCCGAGGTCGGTCGTCTGACCGTTCGTGTAGTTGCTGTTCACGAGGACCGTGACATTGCTCGGGTTGTGAATGACAAGGTTGCCGGCGAGGATTTCATACTGGCCGCCGAACTTGCCCTGCGTGATCTCCTGGTCGCCGTACATAATCAGGCTGTCGATGGAGGACGAGGTCAGGCCGGAAATGATCACGGTGTCGGCCTGGACGAATTCGCCCGTCACATTGATGCAGCCGATGCCGGAGAGAGCCGGAGTGACAATGAGACCGCCGATCGCAATGTTCAGGTCGGCTGCGTCGTTGACGCTCGCGGTGGCCGTCAGGGTCGCGCCCGCCGCGATGTTGATCTCGTTGAAATTGCCGATCACGGCGGCCTGCGTGGTGGCTTCGGACGCCAGGATGTTCAGCGTGAACTTGTGGTCGCCCTTGAGGCCTTCCATGGTCGCACGCTCGAACGCATAGATGTTCGCCGCGGTCGTCGCCGAGACGTTCATCACGAAGTTGCCTTCCCACGTCGAGTTGTCGGTGGCATAGCCCATTTCAAGGCTGCCCTTGAACCAGGAGGAGGACACCGTCAGGTCGTAGTCGGCCCAGACGCCGTAGTTGTCGCCGGTGCGGACGCCGCGGAAGGTCGGGCTGTTGTTGTCGGTTCTGTTCAGGGTGAAATTGACGACCTTGCCGGTGATCTTCACCTTCTCTTCGGCGGTGCCGATGCTGCCGTAGTGGACATAGAACGAACCGCCGCTCTGGCAGTTGGAAATGTCGAACGAGACATCGCCGATGATCGAGCAGTGGCTGTTGTCGGTGCTGTCGCCGCCGCCCATGTTCTGGTTGTCCTGACCGAGGTCGGCGTTCTTCGCGGTGAACGAGAGGTCGCCGTACAGGTTGACGTAGTTGCTGCGTCCGAGCAGGGTGATGTGCTGGTGCGTGCCGCCGTCGACGTAAATCTTGATGATGTCGCGGGTGTAGTTCAGGCTCTTATCAGCGGTGCCGGCCACTTTCGGAAGGGCGTACAGGTAGTTCGAACGGGTGTTCAGGAACACGCCGTCGTACGTACCGTCGTTGTAGATACTGCTGGTGAAACGGTCGACGTCCTGGAAGAAAATCGTGCCGCCTTCCGCGGGGACGTTGGACGTCGTGCCGCCGGAAGCAAACGCATTGACACCGAACTCCAGAACCTCTCCGGTAATGGAACTGGTGCCGCCCAGGGCGTCAATCGCTTCCTGGGAAGTGTACGCCGGATTGACATACACATTGCCATCTAGAATTGCCATAGCTTTTTCTCCTTGGTTGGTAAGCTAAGGTTACGGGGTTTCTTGCGAAAATTGTTACTTGCTTGAGTTGTTTGCCTTTCTTTTCTGGGTTGTGTTTGGGGTTTCCTTTCGGGTTTGTGGTTGAAATTGAGTGCGGGATGTGAGAAAAAATCGTTCTGGTTATGCTTGGACCCGCGGATGCCGCCGATGCGTTTCCGCACGCGGCGCCATGTCCCTGGCGGAGCGGCCGGACGATGCGGCTTCCAGGCACGGGACAGGCGCACACGGCGGCGTACAGGGCATCCGCCCCGGCGCCGTCCGCCGTTTCCGTCCGTTTCCAGTTCGTCGTCATCGTTTTTGTCTCCCGCGGTTTCCCGCTGTTGTTCCGGCTGCTTCTTCAGCCCGGGGTTCGGTTCCCGGACTGCGTCTCCGGGTCGTCTTTCCGACGCCCCTTCGACCGGGTTCAAGTCAGTGAAAATCATGTTCAGCACGAGGCTGTGTTCAACGCCGCTTGCGCGGCTTCCGTCCGTTCCGTCCGGCGTCCCGCCCGTTCGTCTCCGCCCTGCCCTGCTCCGCTTCTGCGAAGCCCGGTTTCAGTTCGGACCGCCCGGCTTGCGCCGTCCGGGGTTTCCGGCCTACCACCCGGCTCCTGCCTCCTGTTCCGTTCGTTTGCTGTTCGTTTCGTTCATGGTTCGTTTCTCAGGTTCGTTTTATGTTCAGTTTGTCTTGTTTTCCGTTCAATTCCCGTTCGGTTCCGTTTCGCCTGTCCTGTTCGTTTCGTTTCCGCTGGTTCCTGTTCGCCTCTTGTTCATTCCCGTCTTCGTTTGTCCGTTTCGTTTTTGAGCTTGTCCTTGTGTTGCGCCCGCTCACAGGCGATTTAATTATATATTCTCGCGTATATTATACACGACTAATGGCGAATTTCAAATGTATTTTTTATCAGAAAACATGTCGTTTTTATTGATTATGCCGATTATTGACATAAATCCTAAAAAATTCGATCACCGGGGGCATTCATTTCAGCCATCCCGGATCCCGGCGGAACAGTAAAAGAACAAGCATTTTTTTGCGGCATGGGAGCGACTCCGCCGGAGGCACAAGGGAAAGCGTTCCGACAATCGACGGAATGACCGTCCGGCGGCATCGCGACAGAAAAGAAAGAACAGGAAGAAAAGACGGCAAAGAAACAACAAAGCAAATCAACAAAGAGTTTGACATAGTTTTGCTTGTTTTATTTTGTTATTTTTCAGTTTTCACACATATTCTCCAGACAACATCATCTTTGCTGCCGCCCAGGTATTCTCCAGTCAAATCCTGTACATTTCCACCCCCTCTTAAGCATCTTTCACGCAAGACAACCGGAGAAAAAGGAATAAAGCCAATAAGACACATAGGACTTATAGGACTTATAAGCCTTATAATATTATCTTTATCGTTCTAGAAAATATTGCTCATTATATTTTTCATATATCATCTGTTTTATTTTCTACTCCGCTCTTTTATTTCTTTTCATACACATAAATACTACACAAAATCGAACAAAAGATACATTCTATTTTTCCGGCGAGGTGGTATATTATTCGTTTGAATAGGATTTCCAGCCAGGTTCCGCCCTGAATTGAGCTGGAAACGGACGCAAGCAGACATCTTCCCATAACACCATACAACCCCGTAACAGGAGACAACATCATGAAGTTCTTCCGTATGATGAGAGGCCTCGTGCCGATCCTCGCCGCGGTCGCCGCCACGACCGCATGCGCGCAGACGACCGCCGAATCGCAGTTCGATCCGAACGTCGTCAAAATCCCCGCCGACAAGCAGAAATTCCACATCTTCCTGCTGACCGGCCAGTCCAACATGGAAGGCGCGGGCTACCCCGTCCTGCCGCAGTACCTGACCGGCACGACGCAGGTGATCGAGCTGACCGACAAGATGGAGTGGGTGAAGAACGTCGCTCCGTACGGACGCGGCTTCGGCCCGGGCGAAGCCTTCGCGCTTCACTATGCGAAACTGCATCCGGACGTGACGGTCGGCGTGATTCACGCGGCACGCGGCGGACGCTCCATGCGTGAACTGAGCAAGGGCGGCCGCGACAACACCGACCGCGCGCCGAACTACGACAACCTCATCAAGAAGATCAAATTCGCGCAGGAACAGGGCGAGGTCAAGGCGATGCTCTGGCACCAGGGCGAGTCCGACACCGGCAACCGCAACTACATCAACGAACTGAACAAGCTCGTGACCGACGTCCGCACGGACATCGGGATCGCCGATCTGCCGCTCTTCGTGGGCGAGCTCGGCCGCTACGTGAACTGGACGGACGGATTCAACCGCATGATCCAGGACGTCGAGTCCAAGATCGAGAACTGCAAGCTCATCAGTTCGAAGGGTCTGATGCACCGCGGCGACGAGCTGCACATCTCCGGCTACTCCGTCGAAATCTTCGGCTGCCGTTACCTCGACGCCTACCTGAAGATGCGCGAGCCCGCGACCGCCAAGAAATTCGAGCCGATCCTCGCCGAAGTCGAAAAGAAGATGGCGGAGTACGACGCCCGCTGGATCACCGTCGAAAACGGCGACATGACGATGGGCGAAGACCGTCCGCTCGGCTGGGAAGCCCGCCGCTGGGATCCCATCCGCATCAATCCCCACCGCGACACCAAGGAATACGCCTCCGCCCCCGCCTCGCTGCGTATTGAAAACCTTGATCCGGCGACCGCCCTTCCCTCGGTCCAGGAGATTTCAACGGCTCCCGGCGCGGACGGCATCGGCACTTGGATCCGCGACGTGGCAGGCACGCATGTGAAGGTCTCCTGCAAGGTCAAGAACGAAGGCTACAGCAAGGTCACGATCCGCATCCGCGGCGAAAACTCCGGATTCCAGCGCTGCCTCGACCTCCAGCTCTTCGACGCCACCAACGCCAAGGAATGGACCAGCTTCTCCGGCGAATTCGACATCCCGGCGCAGGCGATCCGCGACCGCATCGGCATCATGGTCGAAGGAAAAGGCAAGGCGTGGCTCGATGACGTCGTGATCGAAAAGGTCAAGAACGGCAAGACCATCCACGACACCAAGATCGACGTCGATTACGAGAAGAAGATGAATGAAAGCTTCTCCAAACTCTGAGGAGGCGCAGCCTCCACTGCGGTAATGCCCGGCAACGCTCGGGCACGACTGACAAAGTGTACTTCTACGCCGCGGACGTTCCAAAAGACATCCGCGGCTATTTCTTTTCCACACATCAAATGAATCCCGACAACAAACCGGACAAAACACCCGCGAAAACCCCGCAAACGAAGAGGCGCACGATCATCCGCAGAATTCTGCTGGTCTTCGTCGGCGCCGCGTTTCTGGGAGTCCTCGCACTGTTCGCCGCCGACCGGTACGTCGAAGGCTATTCCGCCGGACGCGTCTACAGCGAAGTCGAAGCCATCCCCGCCCGCGAATACGGCCTGCTGCCCGGCACATCGCGCCTGGTGCACGGGAAACACCTCAACACGTATTTCTTCAACCGGATCCACGCGGCGGTCGAGCTTTACAAGGCGGAGAAGATCAGGAAGATCATCGTGTCGGGCGACAACGGCCGCACGGACTACAACGAGACCGGCGACATGGCACGCGAACTGATCGCGGAGGGCGTCGCGCCGGAAGACGTCCTCTCCGACTACGCCGGATTCCGCACGCTGGATTCAGTCGTCCGCGCCCGCAACCTCTTCGGCGCGACCGAGCTCACGGTCATCACCCAGCGGTTCCACTGCGAACGCGCGATCTATCTGGCGGCGCGGCACGGCATCGACGCGGTCGGGTTCGAAGCGGACGAACGCGCACCGCAATCAGTCCGGGTCCGGCTCGCCGTGCGGGAGGCGTTCGCGCGCGTCCTGGCGGTCCTCGACGCCGAGGTCCTGAAGACGAAGCCGCATTTCGAATACTGAGTTTTCAGCAAAAAAGATGCGTTTCGAGCTTGAAAACGGCAAAAATGGGTGGTATAGTTAGCCATGAAAAAACGAACCAGAAAGAATCGTCAGACAGAAAGACCGTGAAACGATGAAACCGGAACAGAACGAACAGGCGGCGGAACCCGCCGCAAAAGGATACAGCTTCAACACCTTCAGCGGGGTCTTCCTGCCGTCCATCCTTACCATCCTCGGCGTGGTGATGTTCATGCGACTGGGCACGGTCACGGGGGAACTCGGCATACTCTGGGCGCTCGGCATCCTGCTGGTGGCGGAAAGCATCGCGGTCGCCACGGGTCTCTCCATCTCGGCGATCTCCACGAACACGCCGGTGAAGAGCGGCGGTCCGTACTTCCTGATCTCGCGGTCGCTGGGCCCGGGCTTCGGCACATCGATCGGGCTGACCTACTACGTGTCGCAGTCGCTGTCCGTGCCCTTCTACGTAATCGGCTTCACGGAAGCGTTCGTGAAGGTGTTTCCTTCCTTCGCGCCCATGCAGCTCTGGGTGGGCATGGTCCCGCTCCTCGTCCTCTTCACCATCGCGATCATCGGCGCGAACTGGGCGATCCGCACGCAGTATGTGATCATGGCGATCCTCGCGGTCTCCATCGTGGTGATCCTGGTCAGCGCGGTCGCCTGCGGTCCCACCTTGGGGCAGTTCCAGGCGAACCTCCACGCGAAAGACAACATCAAAGTAAACGTCCTCGTCTTCGCCGCGCAGTTCGCGATCTTCTTCCCCGCCGTGACAGGTTTTCTCGCCGGGGTGAACATGTCCGGCGACCTGCAGGACCCCCGCAAATCCATTCCGCGCGGCACGATCATGGCGATCGGCGTCGGGTTCGTAATCTATCTGACCGAGATTCTGCTCTTCGGCGCCACCTGGCCGCGCGAAAAACTGCTGGACTATTATGACACGCTCAAACAAACCGCCGTCCTCCACACCGGATTCCTCGTTTTCGCGGGCGTCGCCGCAGCCACGCTCTCCAGCGCCCTCGGCACGCTGATCGGCGCGCCGCGCATCCTCCAGGCGTTCGCCGCCGACAGGATCTTCAGCCCGCTGAACTTCTTCGCCTGGGGACGCGGCAAGAACAACGACCCGATCCCCGCCATGTGCCTGACCCTGCTGATCTCGGCGGGAATCCTGCTCTGGGGCAGCCGGCAGAGCGGCGGTACCGCGCTGAACGCCGTCGCCGAGCTCGTGACCATGTTCACTCTCTTCACCTACGCGATCATCAACATCGCCGCCGCCGTCGAGCATTTCGCCGCGAACCCGTCCTTCCGCCCGAAATTCCGCCTCTTCCACTGGGCGGTCGGCTGCTACGGGGCCGTGGCGTGCTTCGCCGTGGCGCTCTTCATCAACTACGAACTGCTGTTCGTCGCGTTCTTCATCGTGGGCGTCCTCTTCCTCGTCGCGCGCAGGAAATCGCTCGCCAGCACGTTCGGCGACGCCCGCCGCGGCTACTACTTCGAACGCATCCGCCGGGCGCTCATCCGCCTGGCGTCCATGCCCTCCGACGCGAAAAACTGGCGTCCGCAGATCCTCATCCTCGCAGGACCGGACAAAAAGCACCTCGCGCTCATCCGCTACGGCTCGCTGCTGAACAACGAACGCGGCATTATGTCCGTGGCGCGCTTTCTGAACCCCGGACCCGATCCCGCCGCCGCCGAACGCCAGCGCAAACAGGAGGAGGCGAAGCTCCGCGAGCTCGCGGAAGAATCCGGCACGGCGTTCTTCCCCGTGGCGGTCGCAACCTCCGAGGAGACCGATTTCGACGAGGCGCTGAACGTCTTCCTGCAATCGCATTCGCTCGGTCCGCTCGCGCCGAACATCGTCCTCTCCGGATGGCCCGTCAACGCCGACCGCGTCGAGGCGTTCTTCCGCCACCTGCAGACCATACGCCTGCTCCGCATGAACACCCTCGTCCTCATCAACCCCGAACGCGCCAGCGAGGAGCCGGGCGACGGCCCCATCGACATATGGTGGCGCGGACGCCAGAACGGCTCCCTCATGCTCATCCTCGCGCACCTGCTGACCTGCAACCGCGGATGGCACAAGACAAAGATCCGCCTCCTGCGCCTGGCGGACCCGGAACACCGTCCCGAGGCGGAACAGGAGCTCGCGCAGCTCTCCTATGATTCGCGCATCGAGGCGCAGCACCTCGTGCTCTCGCAGGAGGTGGATTTCGAGACCGCCTTCCGCGCGTATTCCTCGCACGCGTCGCTCATTTTCCTCGGATTCATCCCCCCGCACGTCGAGGACTGCCGTTCCTTCTACGAACGCGTCAACAAGCAGCTCGAAGGGATGCCGACCACCTTCCTCGCGGCGTCCGCCGGCGACACCGACCTGGATTCGTAACGGTCCGATCGCACGGTTCGTGCCGCCGCCGTGCGCGGATGCGGGAAAAAAGCTCCGCCCCATGAAACAAAGGACCGGAGCTTTTTCATGTTTGTGTGGTTTGTTGAGCGGATTATCCGATCACGGCGAGGTTGGACCAGGTGGTAAGCTGCTTGTCGTTGATCTGCCAGTAGCCGGTGAGTCCGGTGTCACAGTTGCTCCACGCGATGTCGTCGGTGCCGTCGCCGTTGAAGTCGGCGACGCCCGCGAGCGTCCACTCGAAAGTCACTGCGCTGAGGATGGACCACGAGCTGAGGTAGCCGTCGTTCACGCCCCAGATACCCACGACGCCGACGTTGTTGATCATGGCGATGTCGTGCGAG
>CADCMR010000016.1 GCA_902802585.1 uncultured bacterium | reverse complement strand
CGGTTCTACTTTCGACCAGAATTCATCGGTGATTTCCCATGATTTGTGCGCCATGTCTGCCTCCTGTTGATTGGATGCAGATAATATAGCATCATTTTTTAGAAATTCAAGCACTATTTAGGGATAAGCTCTAAGCTCATTCGACGGGGCTGATCCTGTAGAGCCCGGAGGCGTGGCATTTCAGCACCTTGGAGAAGGAATCGTCGAACGTGCCGAGATCCTTGTTCGCCCAAAGGTCGCGGACACGTGCGCGCTTACCGATGCCGAGGTCGGAGAAGTTCACGGTGACTTCGCCCTCTTCCTTCGCTTCCGCGCCGAACGCTTCGTCGGTGAGGACGAGGAATTCGACCGTGCCGCCCCGGTTCTCGGCGTCGTCGGCGAGAACGCCGCGCGCGGTGACGGTGTTGTAGCCCTCGGGGCGGTCGTAGATGATCACGGAGACGGCGTGCGTGCCGATGCCGTCGATGCGGCGTCCATCGGAGGTGAGTCCGACGCGGGTGGAGCCCCAGCCCTGCTGTGCGCTCTTCCACTTCAGCTCGGTGAGCTTCTTGGAGCCCGCGGGACCGGAGATGACGGGTTCCAGCCAGGCGGCGTGGTCCCAGTTGTTGGTATCGCCGCCGTCGGTGACCGCGAGTGCGAACGCCTTGGAGCCGCTGATGTCCGCCTTGACCTGGGCTTCGCGTTCGCCGTCGCCGCCGATGCGGATGCTGCGGTATTTCGCCTTCAGGAAATCGACCTCGCGGCTGCCGGGTGTGGATGCGTTGAAGAGGGCGACATATTTGTCCTTGCTGCCGGGGATGTCGGCTGCCCAGACGATGAGGTCGCCCTTGTTCGAGATCTGGCGGTTGTTCGTGCTGTGCTGGTTGACGGCGAGGACTTCCTTGTTCGTGAGGAGCTTCACGGTCCATTCGTCGTTGTCAAACTTGGTCATGTCCGCGCCGAGCATGAGCGGGGAGCGCGCGATGCACCAGAGGGACATGACCGTGACCTGTTCGTCATGCGTGAACCGGGTGGGACGGCGGAACTCGATGATGCCGAACGGGAGCATGTCGGCGTCGGGGTATGCGCCCTCAATGCGGTATGGCGTCCACTTGTCGAGTCTGCCGAACATGCCGTAGAGGGGATCCCAGCGGTCCCAGAAGTCGTCGGAGACGCGCCACATGTTGGCGAATCGGTTCACGTGGGCGCCCTTCGCGACGGGGGTGTCGCCGGGGGAGAGGCTGAAGACGATCGGGCGGCCGGTCTTGTCGATCGCTTTGCGCATCGCCTCGATCTCGAGCTGCTGGACGCGGTCGTAGGGGCGGGAGATATCGTCGACCTTGATGAAGTCGATGCCCCAGGAGGCGTAGAGTTCGAAGACGGAGTCGTAGTACTCCTGCGCGCCGGGCTTGTTCATGTCCACGCCGTACATGTCCGGGTTCCAAGCGCAGGTGCTGCGGGTGTTCGCGATGTCCTGGGCGTGGTAGTTCGTACCCTTGACGGGAGTGTTCTGCCGGACCGCCTGCTTCGGGATGCCGCGCATGAGGTGGATGCCGAACTTGAGGCCCTTGGCGTGGACGTAGTCGGCGAGCGGCTTGAAGCCCTTGCCGTCGACGGATGACGGGAACTTGTTGGGGGCGGGGAGCAGCCTGCCGAACTCGTCCATGGTGAGGACGGCGTCGCGCCTGTATCCGTGTCCCTGGGAACCGCCCTCATACCATTGGATATCGACCACGAAATACTCCCAGCCTGAGTCCTTCAGGTATTTTTCCTGTGCGTCGGCCTGCGCCCTGGCGATGTCGTCGGTGATGGTCGTGCCGAAGCAGTCCCAGCTGTTCCAGCCCATCGGCGGGGACTTCGCCCAATCGTGGAAATCGGCGGAAGCCGCGGCGGCCGTGGCGAATAATGCACTGGCACAAAGTGTTTTCATCATGGTGGTCATAACTTGCCTTTCTGTGTTGCTGTAAGGTGGAAAAGACTGGTTTTATACTCTAATATACACGCTTTTTTGAGAAAGCAAATCATTTTCAGGAAAAAAAGATATACTTTTTGTGCAAAAAAGCCCCGTCGGCGAACCGGCGGAGCTGTAATTAACGTTCCGGAACGAGGATTAAAGATGTTCGGCGGCGGCCGCGGCGAGCGGGCTGCGCTCGCTCTTCCTCAGCGTGATGTGTCCGTGGAGGTCGATGCCCTTGAAATGCTCGACGAGGTAGGAGAGACCGTTGCTGGAGGCGTCCAGGTAGGGATTGTCGATCTGGGCGGGGTCGCCGGTGAGGATCATCTTCGAGCCCAGTCCGGCGCGGCTGACGATGGTCTTGACCTCGTGCGGCGTCAGGTTCTGCGCCTCGTCCACGATGATGAACTGGCGCGGGATGCTGCGTCCGCGGATGTAGGTGAGGGCTTCGAGTTCGAGCTGGTGGTTGCGGCGCATGTCGTCGAGGCGGCGGCGGACGGACTGCTGGTCCTTCTTGCCGCCGTTCTGCAGCAGGAATTCGAGGTTGTCGTAGATGGGCTGCATCCAGACGTCGAGTTTTTCGTCCTTGCCGCCGGGCATGTAGCCGATGTCCTTGCCCATCGGCACGATCGGACGGCTCACGAGGATGCGTTCGTACAGGTTGTTGTTGATCGCCTGTTCGACGGCGGCGGCGAGCGCGAGCAGGGTCTTGCCGCTGCCCGCCTGGCCGACCAGGGAGACGACCTGGATTTCCGGATCGGTGAGCAGGATCAGCGCCATGCGTTGTTCGAGGCTGCGCGGCGTGATGCCGCCGACGTGTTCGCCCGCGCCCTCCGGGAGGACCTCGATACGTCCGTGGCGGCGCCAGCCGACGGTGGTGTGGTGTTCGTTCGCCTTGTCCGCGAATACCACGAACTGGTTCGGGTAGATCGTGATGTCTTTCGGTATTTCGATGAAGCCGTCGCGGTGGAACTGTGTCATGAGGTCGGCATCGGCGGGGAGCGTGAGCACGCCTGAGTAGAGTTCGTCGCTGTTGACCTGCTCGCACTCGAAATCCTCCACGGGGATGCCCAGCGCGTCGGCTTTCAGGCGCAGGTTCAGGTCCTTGGTGATGAAGATCACAGGGCGTTTTTCCTTCTCCATCAGCATCTTCGCCACGTTCAGGATGCGGTTGTCCGGCACTTTCATGTCGGAGCTGTCGGAGAGGCGTCCTTCGCTGACCAAGACGCGGAGGCTGCCGCACTTTTCGGGATCCGTGGAGTTTTCGAGGCTGACGCCCTCCGCGAGCGAGCCTTTCTGGCGGAGCGCGTCGATCTGGCGGATCGCCTGACGGGTGTTGCGACCGAGTTCATCCTGGTTGCGTTTGAACTTGTCCAGCTCCTCAATCACGGTCATGGGGATGACGACTTCGTTGTCCTCAAACGAGTTCAGCGCCTGAGCGCTGTGGAGGATGACGTTCGTATCAAGCACATACGTTTTTTTCATTCACGGAATCCTTTCTGTTGAACGGGAACAATAAAAGAATTGTTACAACATACTGTTTCCCCGTTTTGCGGAAAAGTCAAGCCGGAATGCGAAAAAAAATGCGAAAAAACGGGAAATGCGCGAATCCCGGAATGTCTCTTCCCGCCGGGATCATTCGTTTTCGGTCCCGTTTTTTTCAAAAAAGCCGGAAAAAAAGATGGATTGCCGCCTTGATTTTTCCTTCTTCCCGTGTTATTGTATCGCTGAAAAATAATCGGCAACAAATCCACGCCCGCGGGCTATCAAAACGAAGGAGCGTTCTTCATGAGCGACGAAAAAGAATACGGCAACTACGATGCACCATGGACAAAAACATTCGACCTCGCTTTCCTCTTCATGTGGATCTATGCCCTCATCGGTCTGAGCCTGTACACCTACTGGTACGACAGCAAGGGCATCATCGACCGTGATTTCTTCGCGTTCGGACTGACCAAGATCATCATCGTCGGTGC
The DNA here is from genome assembly GCA_902802585.1 of uncultured bacterium. GTDB lineage: Bacteria > Verrucomicrobiota > Lentisphaeria > Victivallales > UBA1829 > UBA1732. The sequence goes on along the minus strand of CADCMR010000016.1, from coordinate 109,963 downwards.
GGTGTCGCTGGTCGGCGGCCTCCTCTGCCGGAAATACTGCGGCACGGACGAAAAAGGCTACATCGTCTACACGCGCCCGACCAAGTTCAAGGTCAATTACACGCGCAAACTCCAGCATTTCGCCGCGTATCTCGCCCCCCTGATCAACCCGTTCGGCAAACATGAGGGGCTGCTTCCGCACCTGTGGGAGACGCTCTTCGTGATGCTGACTTTCCTGCTGCTGATCAAGCCGCTGCGCGAGAACTGCCGTTTCTTCATGCTCCAGTTCAACTCAATGGACCGGCCGGAAGACCGTCCGCACACGCTGAAATGGATTATCCTCGGCAACCTGCTCCCCGGCCTGCTGCTGAGCGTCACCTTCCAGAACTTTTTTGAGCATAAGCTGCACGAGCCGTACCTGGTCATGATCATTGTGCTGGCGGTGAGCATCGGCGACGGCCTTGCCGAGCCAATCGGAAAGTACTTCGGCAAGCACAAATACACGGTCCCGGCGTGGAATTTCAAACGCAGCTACACTCGTTCCTACGAGGGTAGCGCGTGCGTGTTCTTCACCACGCTGATTGCGATCTTCATCTTCCACGGCGAATTCGACACCGCGCGCCAGTTCGTTGCCGCGCTGGTCATTCTCCCGCCGCTTATGACGTTCGCCGAGGCGTTCGCGCCGCATTCCATGGACACGCCGCTGATGATGCTTTCCGGCTACACCGTCCTCGCCGGCATCTGCTGCTGGGGCTGGTTCTGAGCGGACGTTTTTTCAGCGGAAAAGCTCCGCGAATTTCCGGCAGATGCGACCGGGCGTGACCTCGTTTTCCGCGCGGTCGCAATGCACCTCCGACTGCACGGAGACGAGCCGTGGGCAGGCGGCGAGCTTGGAAAGGATGGCACCCCAGTCGATTGAGCCGGAACCGGGCAGGGCGTGCGCGTCGCGGTATCCGTCGTTGTCGTGCAGATGCGCGGTCACGACGTACGGGGCGAGCTTATCAAGCGCGTCCGGGTATTCGACCACGTTGCCGTCCCAGATTTCCTTCATGACGGAGCAGTAAAGCTCCTGGCGTTTGCCGGGTGCGGGCGCCATGACGTTCGCGTGTCCGGCGTCGTAGCAGCAGCCGAGCGCAGGCGACTTGAAATGCTCCAGCAGGAACAGCACCTCGTCGGGCGTGTTCGGCGGCTCGAAGCTGTTCTCCACCGCGATCACGACGCCGAGTTTTTCCGCGTGAGGGACGAGTTCGTCGAGTGTACGGAGGGCTGCCTCGCGGAGTTTCGGGATCGGCATCCGGAACCGGTTGTACTGGCCCGTGCCGATGTGGATCGTGTACGTGCGGCATCCGGTCTCCGCTGCGTAGCAGAGCGCGCGCTTGTGCCCTTCGATCATCGGACCGCGCCGTCCCCCGAACACGCACGAGAGGTCCCATTGCGGTCCGTTCGGCGCGTGCACTTCGAAGAGCTTCATGCCGGCGTCGCGGACCACCTCCAGCAGGTCGAGGTAGAAAACATGGTCGGAGAGGATGCGCTCCATCCATTCCTGCACGATCACGAGGCGGTCCGCGCCGTGGTCGCGGAAGTCGACCATGACGGACCGGTAGAGTTCGCGGGAGACGAAGCGCCAGGGATAGAAAAAGGAAACGGGTTTGCCGGAGAACTGCATGGGACGAGGTTTCTTTAAGATTGTTTCTGGGGGAGATGCTGAAACGAAAACGGGGCGCCCGTTGTTCACAGGCACCCCGGTATGGTCCGAAGGAACGGATTATTTCCGTTTCGCCTTCTTCGCTGCTTTCGCGGCGAGCTCGGACTTGATGGCGGCCTGCGCGGCGGCAAGGCGCGCGATGGGCACGCGGTAGGTGCTGCAGGAGACGTAGGTCAGTCCGACTTCGTGGCAGAATTCCACGGACTTCGGTTCGCCGCCCTGTTCGCCGCAGATGCCGGCCTTCAGGTTCTTGCGGGTGGCGCGTCCGGCCTCGACCGCGTGACGGATCATCCAGCCGACGCCGTCTCGGTCGATGGTCTGGAAGGGATCAGCGGGAATGATGTCCTTTTCGAGGTATTCATTGATGAAGCCGCCGATGTCGTCGCGGGAGAAGCCGAACGTCATCTGGGTGAGGTCGTTGGTGCCGAAGGAGAAGAATTCGGCTTCCTCCGCCATCTTGCCGGCGAGGATGGCTGCGCGCGGGATCTCAATCATGGTGCCGACCATGTAGTCGAACTTTTTGATCTTGTTCTTCTTCGCGACTTCCGCGGCGACCTGTCCGATGACCTTCTTCTGGTCCTTGAGCTCGTTCGGGTCGCAGGTCACGGGGATCATCATCTCGATGTGGCAGGGCTTCTTGTCCTTGAGCATGATCTCGGAGGCGGCCTCGAAGATGGCGCGCGCCTGCATGGCGGTGATCTCGGGATAGGTGACGCCGAGGCGGACGCCGCGGTGACCCATCATCGGGTTGCTTTCCTTCAGGGCGTCGGCGCGCTTCAGAAATTCCGCGTGGGTGATGCCGATGGACTTGGCGAGTTCAACCTGCTGCTCTTTCGTGTGCGGCACGAACTCGTGCAGCGGCGGATCGAGGAAGCGGATGGTCACCGGGAGACCTTCCATCGCCTTCATGGTGGCGAGGACGTCCTTCTTGACGTAGGGGAAGAGCTCGTTGAGCGCCTTGACGCGTTCTTCGGGCGTGCTGCTGAGGATCATCTTGCGGAGCGCGAAGAGCGGCTTCTCGTTGCCGCCGTAGAACATGTGCTCGGTGCGGAAGAGGCCGATGCCCTCGGCGCCGAACGCGCGCGCCTTGGCGGCGTCTTCGGCGGTGTCGGCATTGGCGCGGACGCCGAGCTTTTTGAACTTGTCGACGAGCTTCATGAACTTCTTGAGCTGTTCATTTTCGCTGGAATCGACGGTCTTCAGCGCGCCTTCGTAAACGTAGCCGCGCGTGCCGTTCAAGCTGAGCATGTCACCTTCCTTGAACGTCTTCTTGCCGATCTTGAGGGTCTTCTTGACCTCGTCGACCTGGATGTCGGCGGCGCCGACGATGCAGCACTTGCCCCAGCCGCGGCAGACGAGCGCCGCGTGGCTGGTCATGCCGCCGCGCGCGGTCAGGATGCCGGTGGCGGCGCGCATGCCGTCGACGTCTTCCGGATTGGTCTCTTCACGGACCATGATGCAGGCGACTTTCTTTTTGTGGCACGCCATGGCGTCCTCGGAGTTGAAGACGATGCGTCCGACCGCGCCGCCGGGACCGGCGGGGAGACCTTTCACGATGATCTTGGCGGCCTTTTCCGCCTTCTGATCGAGGATCGGGTGAAGGAGTTCGTCAAGCTGGTTCGGGGCGACGCGCATGACGGCGGTCTTCTCGTCGATGAGCTTTTCCTTGAGCATGTCCATCGCCATGTTGAGTGCGGCTGTGCCGGTGCGTTTGCCGACGCGGCACTGGAGCATGAAGAGCTGCTTGTCCTGGATGGTGAACTCGATGTCGAGCATGTCATGGTAATGGCGCTCAAGCTTGTTGCGGATGCCGACGAGCTCCTTGTAGGTATTCGGGAGCATCTCCTCCATGGAGGTCAGGTGCTTGTTCTGCTCGTTCTTGGTCTCGTCGTTCAGCGGGAACGGGGTGCGGGTGCCGGCGACGACGTCTTCGCCCTGGGCGTTGATGAGCCATTCGCCGTAGAACTTGTTGATGCCGGTGGCGGGGTCGCGGGTGAATGCGACGCCGGTGGCGGAGGTGTCGCCCATGTTGCCGAAGACCATGCTCTGGACGTTGACGGCGGTGCCCCAGTCGTCCGGAATGCCTTCGATGCGGCGGTAGGAGACGGCCTTCTTGCCGTTCCAGCTCTTGAAGACGGCGCCGATGGCACCCTCAAGCTGAAGCATGGGGTCGTCGGGAAATTCGCGCTTGAGGACTTTCTTGATGCGGACTTTGAAGTCCTTGCAGAGTTTCTTCAGGTCGGCGACGGTGAGGTCGGTGTCGCTCTTGTAGCCTTTGTCCTTTTTCAGTTCGTCGAGCATGGCGTCGAGCTGCTTGCGGATGGCGCAGCCTTCGGCGGGTTCGATGCCCTCGGCCTTTTCCATGACGACGTCGGAGTACATCATGATGAGGCGGCGGTAGGCGTCGTAGACGAAGCGTTCATTGCCGCCGGTACGCTTCACGAGACCGGGGATCGTGCTGGTGGCGAGACCGACGTTCAGGACGGTTTCCATCATGCCGGGCATGGATTTGCGGGCGCCGGAACGGCAGGAAACGAGCAACGGGTTGTCCTTGTCGCCGTACTTCATCTTCATGACTTTTTCGACCTGGGCGAGAGCCGCCTTGACCTGGGTGTCGAGGCCGGCGGGATTTTTCTGGCCGTTCGCGAAATAATCGACGCAGCATTCGGTGGTGATAGTGAATCCGGCGGGAACGGGGAGTCCGAGCTTTGCCATTTCGGCGAGATTGGCGCCTTTGCCGCCGAGCAGTTCATTCATGGAAGCGTCGCCGTCGCTCATGCCTTTTCCGAACAGGTAGACGTACTTTTTCGCGGAAGATTTCTTCATGCGAAATCCTTTCTTGCAGTTGTTTTGCGTTTTTTCTAGCGTGTTTTTTATGTCGATTGTGGAGAATAACCATTTAATATACAGGTTTTTCCTAAAAAATCAAGCAATTTCTTTATAGAAAGTAAAAGAAAGCGCCCGGAAAACCGATTTTTGTTTTTTCACGGCTGCGGCGGTGCGGCGGATACCCTCCCCGTCCCGGCACGGTCAGAGGAAGCAGATGCGTGTGATGCACTGGTCGAAGTTTTCCTGTCCGCTGAGGATGTCGATTTCGATGCGCAGGAAGAGGAACGGAAGGTCGCGGCGGTCAAGGCGCGGCATTCGGACGGCGTCCTTTTCCGTGGTCAGGATGTACTCCGCTCCGGCGGCTTTGGCACTGTTCACGAAATCGATCATTTCCTGCTGGCTGTAGCGGTGGTGGTCGGCGAAATGGCGTTCGAGCACGATCTCGCCGCCGTGCTGGGTCAGGAACGCGTTGAAGCTGGCGGGGTTCGCGATGGCGGAGAGCGAGGCGATCTTCAGCCCGTTGAGCATTTCGAGCGGGAAGCGTACGCCGCGTTCGAACACGTCCTCCAGGTATTTCGGGCGGTGGCAGCACTCGATGATTTCGGCGCGGCGGTTGTGGCGGCGCATGAAATCCTTCAGGTGGCGCAGGCGCGGCGAGGCATCGGATTTCGTGAGGAAGATGTAGTCGGCGCGGCGGATGTTCTTGATCGGTTCGCGGAGGAGTCCGCGCGGCAGGACGTGGTGGTTCCCGAACGGGCAGGTGGAGTCGACGAGCAGGATGTTCAGGTGCGGACGCAGACCGAGGTACTGGAACCCGTCGTCGAGGATGAGCGTGTCGGTGTGGTATTCCGCGATGGCGTGAAGACCGGATTTCACGCGGTCCTTGTCGACCAGCACGACCACGTCCTTCAGGTTCGTCGCGAGCATGTACGGCTCGTCGCCCGCGGAAAGCGAGTTCAGGAGCAGGTTGTTGCCGTCGGAAACGACGCGGGGGGGGACGACGCGCCGGCGAGAGGTGAATTTTCCGCGGAGTTTTTCCAGGAACGAGCGGTTGTCGCGGCTGCGGTATCCGCGGCTCAGGACGGCGACGCGTCGTCCTTTCCTGCTCAGGGTTTTCGCGAAGATTTCGACGACCGGGGTTTTGCCTGTGCCGCCGCATGTGAGGTTGCCGATGCTGACCACCAGGCAGCCGATGGAGTGGTTGCGGATCACGCGGTTTTCGTAGAGCCAGAGCCGGAACTGGACGGCGCGGCGGTAGAACCGGGACGCCATGAACAGGAATCCGTAGGTGACGCGGTCGAAGGAGCCGCGGCGTTTTTCCTGGATGATCTCAATGAAATACTGTTCCAGGTTTTCTCCGATTTCGTGAAGCGTCATATTCCGAGTCCGGGATCATCCTCGTCGTCCGGCTTTTCCTCCAGGACGACAGGATTGATCGCCTTGCTCTGAAGCAGGTTGAAGAAGTCCTGGTCGGCGGGGTATTCCTGGGACAGGAACATGGTCACCCGGACGTTGTGTGCGCGGGCGAATGTGCGGATTCTATCGATGGATTCATTGGAGATGTTTGCCGTGGTGAGGACGATGGTGTCGAACGGTTTTTTCTTGTACAGCGCCTCCAGGTCTTCGCTGGTGCCGAGCACACGGAAGCCGTAGACGTTGAGTTTCTGGAGGGACGGATCCTCGTCGATGATGCCGAGGATATGGAACGGGCAGGAGAGGTGGCGGCTGCTGTACAGGTTGTTGATGTACATGCGGCAGCCAAGCCCGCCGCCGTAGATGATGGTGTTGTGCTGGCTGGCTTCCGGGGAATTTTTCAGATAGTAGGAGCGGATGGCGAAGGATTCGAAGAAGTGAAGCAGGAACCGCTCGGTTGTGATGGCGGCGAACGTGAAAGATGTCTGGAGCAGGAAGATGATCACCGTCATGCGCTTGGAAAGTCCGGCGAGAACCCAGCCTTTCATGGCGAAAATGTTCAGCAGGATGAAGGAAATGCACGCGGACAGGAAAAGAAGCTTCAGCAGGAAATAATAGCGTTCGATGCCGGCGCGCAGCCAGTAGGTGCGGTAGACGCCGGAGACGGTCAGGACCAGGAAGTACGGCACGACCAGGATGAGGAAAAGATAGAAGTTGTAAGTGGCGCGGACCGGTTTCTGCAGGAGCGCATAGATCAAGAAGAAGGACGTCGCCACCATGAGGAAGTCGATCAGCGGATGGGCGGCGGTAAGAATAAAGGATTTTCGTGGGAACCGGACGCCCTGCGCCAGTACGCTCATGGATGCCAGTAGTTCGATGTTCGCGAGGCGGAGCGTGAAGAAAACGCCGATGATGACAAGGAAGAACGCGAGCGCGGGCATGCTGCGGCCGATGAAGGTCAGGGCAATGGCACCGAGCGAGAAGATTACGGAGATGGCGTACATCAGCAGGACGGCGCGGCTGGTCTTGTTGTGGGATTCGCGCAGAAGCCTGTGGTGCAGGTGGTCCTGGTCCGCGTCCATCACGCCGCCTTCGTTGCTGATCGCGGCTTTGAGCTCGATCCGTCCGGTGGCATCAATGCCGTGCTCCAGCTCGGTCACGGCTTCCGCGTCGTCGAGGTTCTCTTTCAGCATGTGTATGCCGAACCGTCTCACGCTGCGCCGCCAGATGGCGAGGATCACGTCGAAGATCGGCACCCCGATGGCAACCAGCGGCACCAGCAGCGCGGCGACCGTGACCGCCGGGCGCGAACACTGGTCCATACTAGTCATGGCGAAGAAGAGACCGAGGAACATGCTGCCCGTGTCGCCCATGAAGATGCGTGCGGGAGAGAAATTGAACACCAGGAACCCGAGGCAGGCACCGCAGAACGTGAAGAGCAAAATCACCATCGGCAGGTTTCCGCCGTTGAGTATGGTCCATGCGGCGATGCAGACGGAGGAAATGGATGCCAGTCCGGCTGCGAGCCCGTCCAGTCCGTCGATCAGGTTGAACGCGTTCACAATGCCGATCGTCCAGCAGACCGTTACGATCAGGGCGACGTACCAGGGGAGCGTGATGTCGAACAGCGTGCGGATGCCGCCGCCCAGGAAATACAGCGTGGCGCCCGCCGCGATGTGGAGCATGAGCTTGACAATGCTCGGCATGTCGAACCGGTCGTCGTACAACCCCGTGAAGAACAGGATGAACGATGCGCCCGACATGGCGATCAGGAACTGGCCGACGTTCTGGTCCGCGAGTTTCGAGAAGTCTCCGCCGCAGAGTTTTGCCGCGTAAAGTATGATGGAGAACCAGAACGCGAGGATGAATCCGATGCCACCCGCGCGCGGAACAGGCTTTTTGTGGATGTGCCTGCCTTTTGGCATGTCCATGTAGCCGAGGTGGGGCAGCACCGTGATGCAGATGCGTGTCAGGATCATGGAGACGGCGAACGCCGCCAGCGGATAGATGGAGTTCGCGATCAAATGTTTCAGTGTTTCCATAACACGGACATTTCCTTTACTTCAGGTTGTATGCCGCCACAGTGCCAAAAAATGTCGTTCCCGTCGTGCGGCGTCCATATGGGCGGCGGACAAAAGCAAACCCTCGCCTCCCGCTGTGAACCGCGTCGGGCGGAAGATTTGCAATCGAAATAATATAATACTTCTTTCTTTCTTTTTCAAGCCAATACTTGATTTTTGACACAAGGAGTGGTATATTATTGTGATTCCAAATCCAACCGAAGGGTCCTTATGAGACTTGTTTCCAAACTTGCCGTTCTTCTGCCGGCGCTCCTTCTGATTGCGGTTTTTTCCGCGTGCGACGGTTCCGCCGAACATTCCCACAAGATCGGCCGTCTCGACGTCGTCTACGGCACGGATCAATGCACCATTCCCGGAGAGGAATTCGAACGCGACGTCCGCGTGGAGGTCCGCGGCGTGACGGACGACGATTCCTCCGGTTCCGGCAAACAGCGCCTCCTTGCAGGGGAGCCAGTGAAGTTCGAGGCCGCCGAAGGATCCGATCTTGAGATCACGCAGGTTTCGGAGGAGACCGACGTCGTCGGCGTCGTCCGCGCGAAAGTCAAGGCCGGTCACAAGGTTGGTGACAACTACGTCAAGATTACGCCGCTGAACGATCCGGACAAGTTCATCCTTGTCCGCATGACAGTGGGCGCGAAGATCGAAAACGCCGAGCGGCAGGGCATCACGAACGAGGTCATGGGCGAACCGCTCGTGATCAAGGTGGTCGATGCGGACGGCAACCCGGTCGAGAACGCGCCGGTCTATTTCAGCGTCAAATCAGCGCCCCGCGGCAAATCCGCACCGAAAGTCCTCACGCCGGAAGTCCGCACCGACAAGAACGGCCTCGCGCAGACGTTCGTCCGGCTCGGCGGCGAGACCGGCGAATACCATTTCTCAATCGAGGTCGCCGACCCGGCGCACAATATTTATATTCGCGCGCTGGATGCCCGGATGCTCGGCATCGACATGTTCGCCGTCTGCATGAGCATGGTCGGCGGCATCGCGTTCCTGATCTTCGGCATGCTGCGACTGAGCCGCGGTCTCCAGAACATCGCGGGCGAGAAGATGCAGAACGTGCTTCAGTTCTTCTCGAAAAACTCGATCCTCGGCGTGATCGCCGGTGCGTTCGTCACCGCGGTCATCCAGTCCAGCGCCGCCACGACCATTATGGTGCTCGGCTTCATCAACGCCGGCCTGCTGAACCTGGTGCAGGCGATCGGCATCATCTTCGGCGCGAACATCGGTACGACCATGACAGCCCAGCTGATTTCGTTCAACCTCAGCGGCCTTTCCCTGCCCGCCGTCGCCATCGGCTTTGTCCTGATGACGTTCACGAAGAAACGCATCCTGCAGGGCTGGGGCAACGCGGTCTTCGGCTTCGGCATGCTCTTCTTCGGCATGAGCATGATGAGCACGCAGATGAGCATCCTCGGCACCTTCCCGTCCTTCCTTCACCTCTTCTCCCTGATCGACTGCGCCCCGAAGACGCCCGACGGGTTCATGCCGCTCCTGCCGATCCTCGGCGCGATCGGCCTCGGCATGGTCGCGGTCTTCCTGGTCAGCGCCAGCGCGGCGGTCATCGGCATCATCCTGGCACTCTCCGCCGCCGGGCTCGTCAATTTCTACACCGCGGTCCCGCTCCTGATCGGCACGAACATCGGCACCACGATCAACGCCTGCCTCGCCTCGATCACCGCCAACCGCGTGGCGAAACAGGCGGCGCTCGCGCACTTCCTCTTCAACTTCTTCGGCGCAGTCCTGATGGTGGTGCTGCTCTATATCCCCGTCGGCGAGCACAGAATCCCCTTTTTCCTGTACATTGTGAACGCCATCACGCCGGGCGACGCGTTCGCTGCGGTTCCGCAGAACCTGGAACGCCACATCGCCATGGCGCACACGATCTTCAACGTTCTCACGGTCCTTGCCATCATGCCCGTGCTGAAGCCGTTCGCGCACCTCTGCGAAACGCTCATCCCAGGCGACAAGACCAAGCCGGTCAGCACGCGCACGCTGGAACCCCTGCTCCTCCGCACGCCCGCCATGGCTATCGAACAGTCCATCATCGAGATCCGCAGGATGGTCGAACTCTCCTGGAGCATGATCGACCGCGCGGTCAATCACCATTTCCGCGCCGCGCACGTCGACCAGGAGGAATTCGAGCAGCTGGAGGCGGACGAACAGCAGGTCGACAAGATGCAGTCCGACATCACGAGCTACCTCGTCCAGATCACGCGCCAGCATCTTTCCAATCCGCAGTCCAACCTGATCCCGCTGCTCATGCACTGCACCAACGATGCCGAACGCATCGCCGACCATACGGCAAACATCATGCGCCTTACCAAACGCCTTTCCAAGGTCGATACCAAGCTCTCCGACGTCGCGCAGGACAACCTCAATTCCCTCTGGGAGCTCCTGTCCTCGCAGGCGGACAACGTCATGCGCGCTCTCTCGCACAAGCACGAAGAGAACGAGGCCGGCATCCGGTCCGCGATCGAGGGCGAGAAAAAATTGAACAAGCTCGCGCACAAGTACGAGAAGAACATCAAGGCGATGATGGCGGAACAGGCCCGCGACCAGCAGGAGGCCGCCCACGTCGCCAGCGACGCCGAGGCAAACGAACGCGAGATCAATGAGCTTGCCAAACAGTATGAACAGGTTCACGTGGAACGCCGCAACAACGGTCAGTGCGCCGTCGACGCCAGCGTGATCTTCATCGAAATGCTTTGGGAGCTTGAGCGGATCGGCGACCACCTCGTCAACATCGCCCAGCGCGCCCCCGAAATGCGGAAATTCTATATCAATATCTAAGATATGGGGATGGTTTCGGTATGATCGCCGGTCAGTGGTTCAAAAAGAAGTGGAGGAAATTCTACCTGAAGATCGTCCGAGAGAAAGCTTCGCCCGAGTACATCGCCCGCGGCTGGAGCATCGGCATGTTCTTCGGATGCCTCATCCCCATCGGCGGTCAGCTCATCTGTTCCATCCCGGCGGCTTTCCTGCTGAAGGGCAGCAAAATCGGCGCCGTCCTCGGCACGTTCATCACGAACCAGGTCACGGTCTTCTTCATCTATCCCGTGCAGTGTTATGCCGGGGCGAAGCTGATCGGACTGAACCTTTCTTACGGTGACATCAAACTTAAACTCAAGGATATTGTGAGTGCGTCGGATTTTTCCGAGTTCGTCGATGCCGCAAAGAGCCTTGCGGGCGACCTGACAATCGCGTTCTTCGTCGGCGGCGCGATCATGGCTTTCGTCCTCACTCCGATCACGTACATCGCGGTGAAGAAGATGGTCATCGGCTACCGGATCCAGCTTGAAAAACGCCGCCGGAAACGCCAGTCGATGCTCCGTGCGCGCGTTCAGGCGAAGCATCAGCGTGAGGCGGAAACGCGTACCCAGGCGTGAAACCCCGGAAAAATCGGAAAAATCCGCGATTCGCACTTGAAAAAAGCGTCCGGCATGCTATTTTAAATACATACTTTTTTTCCGAGGTGCGTCCCTATCGTCTAGAGGCCTAGGACACCAGGTTTTCATCCTGGTAACACGGGTTCGAATCCCGTTGGGGATGCCATTTTTGTATCCGGATACTTCGTCCTGGAGAGTGCCGTGAAATACTTTGACGTACATTGCCATGTGTTCCCGGACAGCGTCGCGCCGAAGGTCGTCGCTTCCCTCGAATCGTACTATCACGAGCCCTGGCGCAGAAAAGGCACGGTCGCCGACCTGCACGAATCGCTCGAGGACGCCCATATCGACAAGGCGGTCTTCCTCGCCTCCGCCACGCGCCCCGACCAGGTAAAGAACCTCAACAACTATCTGGCGTCCCTGCTCAGCCCGAAGGTTATCTGCCTCGGTTCGCTCCATCCCGACTATGCGGACCTCAAGGGCGAGCTCGCACGTATGAAGGAGATCGGGCTGACCGGACTGAAATTCCACCCGGATTTCCAGAAGCTCTACATCGACGAGCCGAGGATGATGCGCCTGTATGAGCTGATCCCGCCGGACATGCCCATCCTGTTCCACGTCGGCGACGCCACCAGCGACTATTCCTCCCCGAAACGCCTCGCGAACGTGCTGGACCATTTCCCGTACCTCAAAAACATCATCGCGGCGCACATGGGCGGCTACTGCGAATGGGATGAAGCCTGGAAATATCTCGTCGGGCGCGATGTCTGGTTCGACACCTCCAGCACGTTCTTCCGCCTGCCGCCGCACGAGGTGAAACGCATCATCCTGGCGCACGGCGTGGACCGCGTCCTCTGGGCGACGGACTATCCCGCGCTGTCCCATCGCGACGGCATCGCCGAGGCGCGCACGCTGGACCTGACGGAAGCCCAGTTCGAGCAGATTTTCTACAAGAATGCGGAACGCCTGTTCGGAGTGACGCTCTGAGCCGGGGGAGGGGCACTGACCGCATGGAGATCCAGACGCTGTCCAAGGCGAAACGCCTCCTGCTGCTCTACTGCTCATTTTTCCGCATTACCGCGCTCGTGGTCGGCGGCGGTCTCGCCATGCTCCCCGTGATCGAGGAAATCTTCGTCGTCAAGCACAAGCTTATGACGCGCGAGGAGCTGCTGGACATGACCGCCCTAACGCAGACGGTCCCCGGCATCATCGCGATCAATTCCGCTGTGTACATCGGCATGAAGATCGCCGGTGTCCCCGGCGCGCTCGCCGCCGCGTTCGGAGCTGTCACGCCGCCCTTCACGGTCATCCTCATCATCGCGTCGCTTTTTCCTCACCTGGACCCGAAAAACCGTTACCTGCTCGGCGTGTTCGCCGGGATCCGCGCCGCCGTGACCGGCATGATCCTCGTCACTGGATGCCGGATGTTCCGCCGGACCGTGAAAAGCAAGCTGGAATGCGCCGTGGTCCTGGTCTTCTTTGTGCTTGCGATCATGAAAGTCAGCCCCGCGCTGCTGATCCTCGTCGCCGTGCCGTTCGGCTGGTGCTATGTGTGGTGGCAGACACGGCGTCTGGCTCGGGCGGAACAGGCGAATAGAGAATCTTCTAAAGACTCCGCCGAATCCATGCAAAACGGGGAGGACGCCAAATGAACCACTGCATCGTCCTCTTCTTCCAGTTCTGCAAGTTTTCCGTGCTGTGTTTCGGCGGCGGATATATGCTGATCCCGCTGCTCACGGCGGAGTACGTCGACCAGGAACGGGTCCTCACGATGAGCGAATTCGGCAACCTTTGCTCCGTGGCGCAGGTCACGCCGGGACCGGTCGGCCTGAACACCGCGACCTACGTCGGGTACGTGAACGCGGGTTTCTTCGGGGCGCTGGCGGCTTCGCTGGGGCTGATCGCGCCGACGATTCTGATCGGGTGCTCCGCCACGGCGGGCATCAACCGCTGGAAGGACACGTTCCTCGTGAAAGGCATGTTGAAGGGCACGCGCCTGGCGGCTGTGGCGCTGATCATGTTTGCCGTGACCATCTTCCTCGGGATGTCGGTTTTCACGAAGACGATCCCGTGGGAATCGTTCGGCGCGCTCTTCCGGCTCCAGCGCCCCGTCCTGCCCGAAGGGTTCCGCGTTTCCCCGGCGGGTGTCCTGATCTGCGGCGCGACGATCGTGCTGATGCTGAAAACGAAGCTGCCGACCACGGCGCTCCTGCTCGGCGCGGCCGCCGCAGGCGCGATCCTGTCCGCATGGTTCTGAACGCCGGAACATGCAAAAAACGCGAAAAAGGCTGAAAGAAATCTCGAAAACGATTTGAAAAAAGTGGGAAGAGGCTGTATATTAATTGACTTTTATATCGCATTGAGTTCACGCGCAGTGCGGTAAGCGAACAAAGCGTGAGCGTCGAACGACGCAGTCGAACCCACTGGTAAAGACAAAGGAAAAACCGTTATGGTAAAGATCAGACTGAAACGAACTGGCGGAAAGAACTGGATCAGCTTCCGTATCGTCGTCTGCGACATCCGTGCGCAGCGCGACGGCCGCATGCTGGAAGAACTCGGCTACTACGATCCCCGCCGCAGCGATGAAAAACTCGACGTCGCCCGCCTCGAATACTGGGTCGGCAACGGCGCGATCATGAGCGAGACTGTGAAAGACATCTACGACCGCGCGAAAGCCGGCAAGTCCAAGCAGTACGGTCAGCCCGATCCCTACACGAAGAAAAAGACGTTCAAGAAGGGCGAGGACAAGCAGGCGTAAGTCTGTGCTTCGCCCGTGCAACACGGGAGAACTGCCGTGTCTATTTTTGGTATTTTCGGCAAACTGTTCGGCGGGAAGGAAGAGGCGGAAAACGCCGCTGTCTCCGCGCCGGCAGCCAGAACAACCGCTGATCCGTCTTCGCAGCAGAACCTCGAAGATTTCGTGCTGTACATCTCCAAGAAGCTTGTGGACTACCCCGACGAAGTGAAGGTCCGCACGGCTTCCGCGGAGAACGGAAGCGTGATCCAGATCACATGCCGCCCGGGCGACCGGGGCAAGATCATCGGCAAAAGCGGTAAAACGATCATGGCGCTTCGCGCCCTCGTCTCCGGCGCCGCCGGACGCACGAAAGGCCGCGTGAGCGTCGAGGTCCTGGACGATGAGGTCGAGGCGGCAGGAGCCTGACGTGGCGCTGCGAATCGATATCATCACACTGTTTCCCGAGATATTCTTCGGTCCGCTGGCGAGCAGCATCACCGGCAGGGCGATGCGGGAAAACAAGGTCGAAATCCGTGCGGTCGACCTTCGCGATTTTACGCACGACCGGAGAAAGACCGTCGACGACAAACCGTTCGGCGGCGGTCCCGGGATGCTGATGAAAGTTGAGCCGCTTTTCGAAGCGGTGAGCTCTTTGAAACAGGACGGGACGAAGGTCATCCTGACCGGACCAGCGGGCGGGCGCTTCACGCAGAAGACCGCCCACGCGCTTTCCGGCGAACAGCACTTGATCTTTATCTGCGGACACTACGAAGGCGTCGATCAGCGCGTCCGCGACCTGCTGGTCGACATGGAGCTGTCCATCGGGGACTACATCCTCACGAACGGCAACCTGGCGGCGATGGTCATGGTCGATGCGATCGTCCGGCTGCTGCCGGGCGTGCTCGGCGACGACGAATCCGCCGTGCAGGAGTCGTTCGAGAACGGCTTGCTTGAGTATCCGCAGTACACTCAGCCCGTCGAATTTCACGGCATGAGAGTCCCGGATGTGCTTCTGTCCGGGGACCATGCCAGAATCGGACAATGGCGCCGCGCCGAATCCATGAACACGACGCTTCTTGTCCGTCCGGACCTGATCAACGACAAAAATTAACATATGGAGGTACAACCATGAACATCATTGACAAGATCGAAAAGGCGCAGTGCAAGGCTTCTGTGCCTGACTTCAATATCGGGGACACCGTCAAGGTTTCCACCAAGATCATTGAAGGCACCACCGAACGCATCCAGAATTTCACCGGCGTCGTCATCGCGCGCAAGAATTCCGGCATCCGCGAAACGTTCACCGTCCGCCGTTTCCAGAATGGCTACGGCGTCGAACGCGTGTTCCCGATCCACAGCCCGCGCATCGACGCGATCACCGTGGAACGTCACGGTCATGTCCGCCGCGCGAAACTCTACTACCTGCGCGACAAGATCGGCAAAGCCGCCCGCGTCAAAGAGAAAAAGTATTTCGGACCCGCGGCGTCCGCCGATGCCGCGAAGTAATCCTGCTTCCCGCATGGATTTTCTTCCCGGTAATTCCGAACTCCTCGTCCACGAACTCAAGTGGGACGGGGAGTTTTCTTTTATCGCCGGGGTCGACGAGGCCGGACGCGGCTGCTGTGCCGGACCGGTCTGCGCCGCCGCCGTCATTTTTACGGACAGGAACCGCATCCCCGCCGGAGTCAACGACTCCAAGCAGCTCACGCACAAACAGCGCATGGAGCTGCGCGAGGCGATCCTCGTCGAACCATCCGCGCTCACGTCCGTCGCCATGGTCGACCAGGACGAGATCGACCGCACGGACATCCTCCGTGCCACCTGGCTCGCCATGCGCCGCGCCGTCCTGGGGCTGCCGCGTCCCGCCGATTTCGTGCTCGTCGACGGCAATCCGGTGCAGGGACTGCCCGTCCCTTCGGAAAACATCGTGAAGGGTGACGCGAAGTCCGCCAGCATCGCCGCTGCGAGCATCCTCGCCAAGACCTCCCGCGACCTTTTCATGATGGAGGTGGCGAAACAGTATCCGCAGTATCAGTTCGAAGTCCACAAGGGCTACTGCACCAAACTCCACACGGACCTCATCCGCAAATACGGCCCGTGCCCGCTCCACCGCAGGACCTTCGAGCCTGTCCGCTCCATCCTGAACCCGCCCGACACCGTCCAGGGCGAATTCCAGTTCTGAGCTCTTCTCGAATCTCTCGAATATAGGTCCCATATGACCTATAGGACCCATTTTGCGCCGTATTATCTTTTTTCGCTTGCATTTTTCTCGGGCAGGTTGTATAGTATATCGCAATTTGACGAAACTTTCCTTTTTTTTTGCAACATCAGAAAGGACCTGAACCATGTCGTTACGCACGATCAGCGGAATATTTGTTTCCCTCACTGCCGTTTGTATGATCGCCATGTTTGCCGCCTGCGACAAGAGTGGTGGACAGGAGGCGTTTGAAAAAGGGAAAATCGCGTATGAAAATGGCGAATATGAAAACGCTGTATTGCTGTTTGTCTCGGCGGCGGACAAAGGCAATTCGGAAGCAATGCGTCTGCTCGGCAGCTGCTATTCGCTTGGAAACGGGGTGAAATATGACAAAGCCGAGGGGGTCAGATGGTGGCAAAAGTCCGCCGAACTGGGGAATACAAAGGCAATGTACAACCTCGGGGTGTGTTATTTCGACGGCGAGGTCGTGAAACAGGACAAAGCCGAGGCGGTCAAATGGTGGCGGAAAGCCGCCGAACAAGGGTGTCCCGATGCCATGTTCATCCTCAGCGTGTGCTATGAGACCGGCGACGGGGTGGAACAGGATAAGGAAAAATCCGCCGAATTGTTCCGGAGCGCCTTTGAAAAAATGCATCAGGATGCTGAAGATGGCGATTTGGACGCGATTCTCGGGCTTGGATTATGGTACTTTGACGGGGAAGGGCTGGAACCGGACAAGGCGGAAGCCGTCAAATGGCTGCGTAAAGCCGCTGAAAAAGGCAGCACACAGGCAATGACCAACCTCGGCGCGTGTTATGACGACGGCGAAGGCGTGGATCAGGATAAAGCCGAAGCCGTGAAATGGTACCGCATGGCTGCGGAAAAGGGCGAAGCAAAAGCGATGTTCAATCTCGGGCTGAGCTATGAGCACGGCGAAGGCGTAAAACAGGACAAAGCCGAAGCCGTGAAATGGTACTGCAAGGCAGCGGAGAAAGGGAATCAGAAAGCGATCCGTGCGCTGGAACGCCTCAATGAAACGGAATAATCCTTCCAACCTTCAGCAATACACGAAAGGACCTGAACCATGCCGTCACGAATCATCCGCAGAATGTTTGTCTTCTTCGCAACCGTTTGCCTGAGCGTGGCGGCGTTCACCGGGTGTCGCACGGGGGAACGGGCGGAGGACATGGAAGAGGACGGTTCCGCCACGCGGGATCCCACGGCATCCTTCGAAACGGCGCATTCATCGCCGGGGGCAACCGGACAGACCGGGGCTGAGGGGCGGGAGGAAAACGGCATTGACCTGGCACTTGATGCGAAATATGCGCAGATTGGAATCCGCTGGGGGCTCGGACCCGAAAGAGAATGGGAGAACCGTCCGTGGCTGAAGGTCGGACTTCCTGTTTGGATTGATGCCGGCGTTGGTGAGGAGAAGGACGGCGTAAATGGTCTGGTCGTGTCTCCTTTCGATGTCGGCGGGGGCGTAAACGGAGCCGGTTTTTCCATATTCTCCACAGAGATTTTCGGCAATGGCGTCATAATGTCTCCTCTTTTTTCCGCGGTCGGTGAACTGAACGGATTGAATTTCGGACTCGTGAACTTCTGCTCGGACGGATACTGCGTCCAGCTCGGCGCCGTCAACTGGCGCGAACTCTGGGGACGCTTGGGAAGCAAACATGACTCCGGCATCGCGCAGATCGGTCTTTTTAACCGGTCTCTTGAGACGAACCGGTTTCAGATCGGTGTCTTCAACGACAGCAGACGGGAACAAAGCTGGAGAAAAAGCGAACCGTATCTGCAACTCGGACTGATCAATCTGTCCGACAACGCAAACGATGAGTCGTCCGCGGACGGACCGGAAAAGAGTTTTTCCCTGCAGCTCGGTTTATGGAATTACAATGGGCGAGGGTGGGGTTTTCCCCTCTTGAACATGGCATGGTAAATGTGTCTGCAAAAGGATCCGGGAAAATGTTGTTTTATCAGTCGCAGGCGCTTGACAAAACAGCATAACAGAGTATTGTTATAACATAATTATAACACACAACAAAAAAACAGAAGGACGCCATGATGAAAGACGGGAATGAGATGCCGCGCGAGTCGATCTTCAGCAGATTGCGGCCGGTTTTCAAGGTCCTTTCGCCGTTCCTCGTGCTGTATGTGCTGGTCTGGTTGTTCATCCATTACATGTACTTTTATACCATCCCGGCAGGGACGACTGTCGTCGACTCGTCCGTGATCGAAATGTATTCACCCCTGGGAAAATACATCGATGGGCTGGCGTGGACGAAGACGCATCCGTGGATCAAGCCGTACCTGATGTACCGGCATTACATCATCCCCGATGGCGCGACGGAGATCGCCGCCAAGGCGTTCCAGGGCAACAAGGACGTCGTCAGCGTCCTGATCCCGGACAGCGTGACGAAGATCGCGCCCCGGGCGTTCCAGGACTGCGTAAGGCTGAAATCGGTAGTCCTGCCGGACGGCATCACAGAGATCCCCGAAGAGCTGTTCCTGGGATGCGACGCCCTGGTGTCCGTCCGGCTCCCCGACAGCGTGAAGACGATCGGCAGCGAGGCGTTCCGGAAATGTTCCTCGTTGCGGGAAATCAATCTCCCCGACAACCTGGAGACCATCAAGTTCGGCGTGTTCCGGGAATGCTCCGGGCTGAAGAGCGTCCGGGTTCCCGATAAAGTGAAGACCTTGGAAGACTGCGCGTTCGAACTTTGCGCCGGGCTGAAAAGCATCCGGCTCCCGGACAGCCTGGAGAAGATCGGCGACCACGCGTTCCGGGGGTGCACCGCCCTGCGCGAACTGGCGATCCCCGACAATGTGCTCTGGATCGAGTTCGAAGCATTCATGGACTGCACCAGTCTGGAGGAGGTCCGGCTGCCCGCCTCGCTGGGGAGGTCCGAGCCGGTCAGCGTCGTCAGGGAACCTCCTCCGTTCCAGGGGTGGCCGGAGGTGATATGGGAGTCTTACGCCAGCCTGGGGCTGCATCACGGCCTCTTTAAGGGCTGCACCTCGCTGAAAAAGGTCGTGGTCCCGGAGGGGATCCAGTATATCGAATACGAGGTCTTTTCCGGCTGCACGGCGCTGAAGGAGGTCAATCTCCCGGACAGCGTGACGAAGATCGAGTATCACGCGTTCCGGGGCTGCCGCGGCCTGCCGTCCATGATCATCGGGAAGAACATGAAGGTCATCGAAGGCGGCGCGTTCTCCGGGAGCGGCTGCCGCCTCTCGGTCCCGGACGACCACCCGCTGTACACGGTCGAGGACGGCGTTTTCTATTCCAAAGACGGCGGGACGCTGCTGGTCTGCGCCTCGGAACCTGCCGCGCCGTTTGTCGTCCCATCGCGCGTGCGGGAGATCGCACCCCGTGCGTTCGTGCATTGCGAGAGCCTGACGGACATCCGTCTGCCGGACGGGCTGGAAACGGTCCCCGCCGGGTGTTTCGGGGGGTGCACCGGACTGAAACACGTCGGGTTGCCGGACACACTGATAAAGATCGATATGTATGCGTTCGATAACTGCACCGCACTGAAACAGATCGAACTGCCGCAGTCGCTGAAGGAAATCGGCGCGGGAGTGTTCCAATGGGGCGCGCTCATGCCGGAAGTCGTGATTCCGCCGGGCGTGACGAAGATCCACGAAAACGCTTTTTTCTGCAGCTACGTGGAGTCGGTCCGACTTCCGCCCGGCATGAAGACGATCCCCAAAGAAGCGTTCCGGCAGAGTATGTCTCTGAAGGAGATCGTCATCCCGGACGGCGTGGAGAAGATCGAAGACAGGGCGTTTTTCTCCTGCGGTCATCTGAAAAGCGTTACGCTCCCGGACAGCCTGAAGGAGATCGGCGAGGAGGCGTTCGCCCAGTGCGAAGAGCTGAAAAGCATCACCATCCCGGACAGTGTCACGAAGATCGGTCCGAAGGTATTTCGCAGCTGCTGGGTCCTGAGCGAGGTCAGGCTGCCGGAACATCTGAAGAACATCGACGATTCCGTTTTTTCCGGAACTCCTTACCAGTGGAACAAAAATACTCCGGCAAAACAGGAGCGTGTTCCCGAGGAACCGGAAGAGTGGATGCTGGAATAGTGCATAAGTCCACGCCCAGACAAGGCGCTGTCTCATAAAAACAGTCGCGGCACGCATCACACATTGGCGATACGTGCCGTTTCTTCAAGCATCCGGGGCGGGATCGGATTATGCGCGGCGGGTGCTGCCTCCGCTCAGGACGCCGCGTTTCGCGGAGCGCACGAATTCGACGAATTCCTTGACTTCCGGGATCTGCGGCAGAGTGGTTTCGATCTCTTCCAGCGCGTTCTTCATGTTGAGACCGCGGCGGAAGGCGATGTCGTACATCTTGTGGATGGTGCGGATGTCTTCTTTGGAATATCCGGCACGCTCCAACGCGACCTTGTTGAAGCTGCGGACGCCGCCGTTGCGGCCGTCGCCGATCATGAAGGGCGGCAGGTCCATTGAGATGGCGGAACCTCCGGAGATCATGGCGTAGCGGCCCACGCGGACGAACTGGTGGATGCAGACATTGCCTGAGATGAACGCGCGGTCGCCGATCTGGACGAAGCCCGCGGCAAGGGCGCCGAGTGCCATGATGACGTGGTCGCCGATCACGGTGTTGTGCGCCATGTGGGCGTTGCCCATGAAGAATCCGTGGCTGCCGACGACCGTTTCCGTGCCGGGATGCGCGCCGCGGTGAATGGACACGCCCTCGCGGATGATGTTATTGTCGCCGATGCGCGTGTAGGAATCCTGCGTCGGGTCGTAGCTGACATCGTTCGGGGGACCGCCGAGCGTGGCGAACGGGAAAATGGTGTTGCCTGCGCCGATCGTGGTGTTCGAGTAGATGTGGCACTGCGCGATCAGGCGGGTGTTCTCGCCGATCTTCACATGGTCTTCAATGATGCAGTACGGTCCGACGAAAACGGAGTCGGCAAGCTCGACGTCGTTTCCGATGATGGCGGTCTGGTGAATCTGCGCCATGTCAGTAGTCCGGTTTTGAGCTCGGATTATTTCTTCTTGGCGGCCTTGATCGCCTCTTTCACACGCAGTTTGACGCGCTTGAGGTACTGTTTGCGGCGGGCCTGTTTCTCGTGCTTGTTATACTGTCTTCCCATTGTGGTTCTCCATGATTGTTGGATTTGGTTCGCGTACAAAAATATATCCATAAAAGATAGCACATTTCGCGGCATTTTCAAACGCGATTCCGAAAAAACACGCCAAAAACCACGGATTTGAACCGTTTTGAGCCGTTTTTTCCGGTTTGCTCTTGACTTCCGCGCCCGGTGGCTCTATCTTATTTGACCCCGGAACTCATTTTCAACCGATATGGAATGGACGATATGACAGAAGCCGATTTCTCGAAAGTCGAAACAGCAGGATGCCCCGCGGGCGACGCGGGACGCGACATGATCCTCCGCATGAACCGCGAACACGGTCCGCTCCGGGCGTGGGGATTCGCGCACATCCCGGTCGGACGGTCCGTGCTGGACGTCGGGTGCGGCGCGGGCGCGGCGTTGCGCGAACTGGCGGAACAGTACCCCGAAGCCGAGCTGACCGGATGCGACATCTCCCCGCTCGCGGTCGAGACGGCGACGGCGCTGAACGAGGAACATGTGAAGGCGGGGCGGATGCGTTTTTTTCATTGCGGCGTGCCCGACCTGCCGTTTGCGGACGGCGCGTTCGATACGGCATTTTCGGTCGAGAGCCTGTATTTCTGGCATGACCAGGTCGCCGGATTGCGCGAGATCCGGCGCGTGCTCGCCCCCGGCGGATGGTTCATGACCGCGCTGGAAATGGCGGGCGGCGCGATGAACGAACGTCAGCTCGCGATTGTGGCGCATCTGAAGATGGTCTGCCCGACATCGGACGAACTGCGCGACCTGATGCTGGAAGCGGGATTCGCGGACGTGACGGTCGAATTCGAGCCGGAACACCGCTGGCTGTGCGCCGCCGGGCGGAAATAAGTCCGGCGCGACTTGGAAAAGCCCCTCAGCAGTCGAGGAGGATGAGGCGGTACACGCAGACGACCGCCGCGAACACGAACGGACCGAGCGGGAAGCACAGGCTCACGGCGAACAGCGCCAGAGCCGCCGTCACGCCGAACAGATAGGCGAACGGGATCGCCGGTCCGGGCTGAATCCATTCCTTCATGCGGGCGCGCAGCGGCCAGACGGCGAAAAGCACGCCGGTGTATAATCTCAGAGAGGAGAGAACCGGATCGGATATCCGCCAGAAGAACGCCACTCCGAACAGCAGTGCCACCAGCAGATACAGGATGAAGCGCCCGACGGGATTCTCCGCGATTCCTTTTGTCAATTTCCATCCCCAGTTCCCGTTGCATTCATACAGGAGCAGCACCAGGATGATCACGAACAGTGCCAGCGGTGCTCCCCAATCCGGCATCTGCTCCAGGGAGAACATCTGGAACAGCGCAAGCACGCCCGTGAGGTAAAACATATCCTCGAACGCACGGAACGCCTGTTTATGGACGGGTTTCCACGAGATGAAGTAGCGCAGGAACGGGTAGGCGGCGAGGAGGATGCCGAGGATCCAGGCGCAGACAGTCCGGACCGGGAATCCGTCCGGCAGAAAACGCTTCACTTTCGGTCCGAGCTGAGCGCGTGCGAAGACGACGCGGAACGGTGTGAAAACATTTTGGGGGATCGCGATGTTGTGGGAGGCTTCGAGCAGTCCGGCTGGGATCGAGTCGGAATAATCCTCGTCCAGAACAAGCCCGATGGCGTTGTCCGGGATGCCGCCGTCGTAATATCCGGCGAGCTCAGCCGTATTGCTCAGTTTTTCCAGATCGAAAACAGGTTCGGCGTTCAGTCCCGAGGCGAGAATCACGCGGTCGCCGAAACAGAACGCGCCCGCGTTGCCGAACGAACGGCGCAGGAACGCGAGGGTGCAGGCGGAGACTTCCAGGCGGTCCGGCGGCAGGACTACCGCGAAAACGCCGCCCGGGTTCATTGCATCCTTTTTCAGCATCTCGAAAAACGAGGAGGACCAGAGCAGAGTTTTCCGGGAGAAGAGGCGGTCCGGGTATGCGCAGTCCAGCAGAATCACGTCGAACGTGGATGATGCGTCCGCGCCGGATTGACCGATGGTCCGTTTCAGGGATCCGGCTTCAAGGTCCGGCTTGTCCCAGAGAGGATTCCTGAGAGGATGATGATCCCGGCGGAAATGGTTCCAGAACTGCGGGAACGCTTTCCACGGACCGCCGATGCCGAAATCCGGGACGGAAGCCGGATCGATTACGAGGAAGCGATCCTCGAATTTGCGGAACTCCTGGTAGGCGCCGTCTCCCTTCCAGTAGAACGCGGGGTAGTCGGTGAGGATCAGCACGCGCGGAGCGAGCTTGCCGGAGGAGAAGGCGACGGCGGCGGTCTGCAAGCGGATCCGGGCGTCCAGGGCGTTGTCCGTGTTGTCGCGCGGCGGCACGGTGTCCTTCCGGGAAAACAGCAGCAGTCCTGCGAACAGAAACGCGAGGATGAGCGCCGCGGCGAAAGCGATTCGCCAGCGGGCGGGGACGGACGTCTGCGCTTGAAGCTTGACCATGAAGCTGTTTCAGGCTGTCTTAAAAAAAGCGACCCGCAAAAGAGTTTTGCGGATCGCGGATTCGTGAGGCCTGCGCTCAGAAAAGCGGCATTCTGACAGCCGTTCCGGCGGGGATCTTCTGACCGGGCTTGAACTCGGGGTTCAGGCGGATCAGGTCTTCGAGGTTCTTGTCGTGGTTGTTTGCGACTTCCTCAAGCGTGGATTCGGAGTTGATCGGCACGGCGAAGACGTTGCTGTCGGAGAGACCGGAGACGGGGTCAAGTCCGGCGACGCCGGACGAGGAGCCGGACGCGGGCTTCGTGGTGGCGGGCGTCGAGGTGGACGCGGAGCCGGAGCCGCCCATGGAGGAACCGCCGAGGGGTTCGACGATGCCGCCGGAACCTTCGCCGCCCTTCTGCGTAGTGGTTGCGGCGGGTTTCGTGGTGGTCGCAGAATCGGTCTTCGTCGTGGTGGTCGTGGTGGTCGTGGCCGCGGGCTTCGTGCCGGAATCGGTCTTCGTCGTTGTGGTCGTGGACGCGGGCTTCGTGGTGGTGGAGGCGGCGGTCTTGCTGCCGGCGGCGGGGATGACGAGCGTCTGCCCGATGCGGAGCGTCGCCTTCGGATCGACCTTGTTTGCGGCGATGAGGTCGGCGAGCTTCACATGGTGGCGGTACGCGATCATGCTGAGGTTGTCGCCGCTCTTCACGACGTAGAGGGTTTCGCCCTCCTTCGTGACGGGCTGCGTCTTCGTGGTCGTGGCGGGTTTCGCGGTGGTCGTGGCAGGCTTCGTGGTGGTCGTGGCAGGCTTCGTGGTGGTCGTGGCCGCGGGCTTCGTTTCCGTCTTCTTCTGGACGGGCTTGCCGACAGCGTTCTTGGCGTCCGGCGGGATCATGAGGACCTGACCGACCCTGAGCGTGGACTTCTCGTCGATGCCGTTGATCTCGGCGAGGCGCGCCACGGAAACGCCGTAGACCATGCCGATGCTCCAAAGTGTGTCGCCTTTCACGACCTTGTATTCGACCGAGCCTTCGGGGGCGTTGCTCTTCACGGACTGCTGCTGGTCGACGGGCTGGAGCGTGCCGCCCTGGAGCGTGCCGCCGCCCTGCTGACCGACCTGCGTGTTGTCCTCAACCGGTCCGACCGGGACTTCGTCCTCAATGAAGATGACCTCGGTGTCGACGACCGTTTCCTCGCCGTTGGCGACGACGGTATGGGTTTTCTCGGAGGTTTCCCCCGTGTAGGGGTCTTCGACGAACGTGCCGCCGGGGACGCGGACGGGTTTTTCGGCGCAGGCGGCGAGGATGATTGCAGCGACCGCTGCGGACGCGGGGATGACGATGCGAGTGGCTTTCATGACAGGTGGAACCTCCGGAAAAAGTTATTTGAAATTCAGAATACGTAAAAGCGTGCGATGCCCCGAAAAAGACATCACCATATATTTTAAGGCAAAAAGCCGATATTTCAAATGAAGTCCGGCGTTTTTTTTGACTTTTTTTGCGTTTTTTGACGTAAAGGGGGCGCGGACGGGGAAAAAGCGTCTGTTTTACGCCTTTTTCACGGCTTTTTTGCCTGCGGGGATCCCGTTGGCATACGCGATCAGCGTGGACGGCTTCACGCCCTTCAGGTCGCGTTTCAGGCGGCGGTTCATCTCCGCCCGCGTGAGCTTGTCGAGCTGTTCGCGGCGGGTCCACGGCTGAAGCGCATCCCCGATCAGGAACTGTTCGATCGCCGACTGTTTCGCGAGCACGCCGGACGGCGCGGCGTCGAAGGCGTATTTCTGGGCTGCGAGGGCGGAGTCGAACTCGTCCTTGTCGAGCCCGGACGAGGCGAGGCGGCGGAATTCGTCGAGGAGCAGACCGCGGACCTCCGCGGCGTTTTCATCCGCGGTCGAGGCGGCGAACGCGGACACGCCCGCGCCGAATCCGTACATGCGGATGAATCCGGTCCAGTACGCGAGCCCCTTTTCTCCGCGCACCTTCTTGAAGAGCTTCGCCGACATGCCATTTTCCGCATTCAGGACGAGATCCCACGCGGGATCGGCGGTCTCCACGCCGCACGAACGGAACCCGCAGGTCACGACCGCCTGCTTGCGCTGTTCCAGCGCGAATGTGAGGTCGGCTGGCTTGTTCGCCGGGGGCGGCGCGGGGCGTTTTGGCACGGGCGCGGTCCAGCGCCCGGCGGCGAAAATCTCCTGCGCGGCGTCGCGGGTCTGTTTCATCGAGAGCGCGCCGGAGAACGCCAGGCACGCGGACGGCGCGGAAAGCACGCGTTTGAGGTAATAGTTCCTCAGTTTCGCCGCTGATGCCTTTTTGAGCGCGGCGAGCGAGGTTTCCGGGCTGCGTCCGTACGGATGGTCCGCGCCGAAAAGGTGTTCCTTCAGACGCGCGAACGCGACCGTGTCGGGCTGGAGCAGCGCGCTTTCGCATTCGCGGACCAGGTTCAGCTTCTCGCGTTCGACCGCGTCGGCGGGAAATCTCGGTTCGCCGACGAGGAGCGCGGCAATCCTGACCGCGCGGCGGAAGCTTTTGAGCGGGAAGTTCAGGCACAGGAGCATGGAGTTGTTGCCCACGGTGCAGTCTGCCTCGATGGCGTAGTCCGCGAGATAATCGTTGAGCTTCACCTCGTCGTAGGCGCCTGCGCCGCAGAACAGCGTTTCGGAGACGAGGCGCGAGAAGAGGCTTTCCGAGGGGGACTCGAATGCCGCCGAGCAGGGCAGCACGAGCGTGATCTCCGCCATCGTCCGCGAACGGTCCTCCAGGAGCAGGACTGTCTGACCGGATTTCGCGGTCTCGACGACCGGACGGGGCAGGGCGGGCGCGGCTTTCTTCCGGGCGGATTTCTTTGCGTTTGCGGCATCACCGGGAGCCATGCGGACGCAGGTGACGTCGTCGGGTGAAAGCATGGTGCGGAGGATGCCCGTCACGTCGTCAGGCGTGACGGCGTCGAGGTCGCGCAGCATGGGCTGGAGGTCGCAGCTTCCGTTGAGGCGGACCGCGCCGGAGAGGAGCCCGGCGAACCCGGACGGCGTTTCGAATCGGCAGAGGATCTCGCATTCGACGGCGGCGCGTGCACGCGCGATTTCGCGTTTCGTGACGGGGTGTTTGCTGAAATCATGCAGGACCTTGAGGAATCCCGCCTGCATGGCGTCGAGCTTCGCGGGATCGCCCTCGAACGCCGTGAAGAAGAAGCCCTGTCCGTCCTGGAACACCAGGTAGTCCGCCCAGGAGCCCGAAACCAGCTCGTTTTCGATGTGCATGGCGCGGTAGACGCGCCCGGAGTCGTCGTCGAGCAGGAACGCCAGCACGCGGAGCGCGGCGTTTTCCTTCGGCGTGAGACCGTGCAGCTGCCAGCCGAACGCCAGATACGCCAGCGAGTCTTTCCAGGTCAGCTCGGCGGTGTGCCTGCCGGAGCGCTTGAACGGGCGCGCCGGGACGGCGTCGTCGAAGGAATCGGTCTGCCAGTCTTCGAGCTTCGCGCGGAGTTCCGCGAGCACGGCGTCCGCATCGAAGCGCCCGGCGATGAAGAACGCCATGCGTTCGGGCGTGTAGCGCCTGCGGTGGTACGCCGCCATCCGGTCGCGCGTGACGGAGGCGAGCATGTGGTCGTATCCGATGATCGGCACGCGGTACGGGCTGCCGCGGAAGAGTTCGCCGAGCATGTTCTCGTAGACGGCGAGGCGGGGATTGTCCAGGCGCATGCGGCTTTCGTTCAGGATCACGTCCTTCTCGCGGGCGAATTCGTCCTCGGGGAAGAGCGGTTCGCGCATCATCGACGCCAGCATGCGGACGCCTTCGACGGCGTTCGCGGCGGGGAGGTTGATGTAGTAGAACGTCTGGTCCTGCGTCGTGTATGCGTTCAGGTTGCCGCCGAGGGCGTTCACGCGGTCCGCGATCTCCGAGCCGCCGGGATAGCTCTTCGTGCCGTTGAACATCATGTGTTCGAGGAAGTGCGACAGGCCGCTGCCGAGGTCGGCGCCCTCGAACGCGCTGCCGGTGTTCACGCAGACGTTGCAGCTGGCCGTGCGGGCGCCGGGCATGGGGCAGAGGAAGACGCGGATTCCGTTGGAGAAGCGGTGTTCGCGGACGAGGTCGAGCAGGGGCAGGGCGGTTTCAGACATGGATTGGGCTCCCGGTTCCGGGAAGGGCGGCGACGCAGGTCAGACGTCGATGACCGGAAGCGGACCGGGGCCCGGCGCGGGGTCGGGACGGTTCCCGAAGCTGCGGCGCACGATCTCCTGCGTGACGTAGAGCAGGTCGGGCACGCAGTCGAAATCCTCGATGCGGTCATTCGGGCCGGCGGAGAGCACGCCTTCCTCGATGAGGTTGTAAACGATGTTGCCGGCGTCGCGTCCGCTGAGGAGGTTCCAGTAGCGGAGCATGTCCGGAGCAAGGAACATGTAGGTGCTGACCGCGTATTCGAGCATGCCCTGGATGAGCTGTGCGCCGCTCACGTGGCGCGTGCCGAGCGGGCGTCCCTGCTTGGAGAGCTTGTTCACGGTGTAGGAGACGGCGTTGTTCATGAAAATGTACGCATGGGCGTCGTACCGGGAATCCTTTTCCAGGATCCGGAGGAGCGAGTCTTTCCATTCGATGTCTTCCATGTCGGTCTCCCGCGGTCGGAATGCGAGGGGGTTGAGTTAAATCCGGGTCACGTGCCGGGCGGTCAGCGGTAGCGGACGTTCTGCTGGATGCGGGGCATTTTCGGCTCCTCCAGCATGAGGGCGTACCAGGCTTCGGCGAGCGGGGCGTTGGAGAACTGCTTCACCTTGCCGTTCAGCAGGAATTCGCGGTTCTTCTCCAGCACCTCGTTCGAGGTCTGCTTGCGGGCATCCGTGAGTGCGGCGATGGCGTCTTCAATGCGGTCCTGCTTTACGAGCATCCAGGAGTACGCGGCGTACGGGATGACGGCGTTGTCGCCCTTGAAACGACGCACGCGGGTCTTGAAGAACTTGTCGAGCTTCGGATCGTTGTTCTTGTACATGCGGACGAGCTTGATCGTCACGCTCTGCGCATCGAAGAACATGCACTTCGGGAGCAGCGCGTCGACCTCGTCAAATTTCTTCTGCTGGAACAGGAACGCCATCTTCATGGTGTTGACCTGGCGCTTCATGAGGAAGCTCCACTTGTACAGCGGCTTGTAGAGGTCGAGCGCTTCGATCATGCGGTCGAGCCCCGCCTGCTGTTCGCGCTCCAGGATCTGCATCATCTGTTTCGGGCTGCCGGTGGGACGGTGCATCATGCGGTTCTGCATCCCCTGGATCTTCTGCTGAATCTCCAGCATCAGCGCCTGGAGTTTTTCGTTGATTTTCTTCGACTGCACGCGCAGGAGCAGCGAGATAATCAGGTGGACGATGATGAAGACCGCGACCATCATGACGACGACGGCGGAAGGCGGCAGACCGCGGTAGGACACGGCGCCGACGAGCAGAGAAGTGATCAGGGCGATCAGGAGAGTCAGCATAATTGAAACCTTTCAGGTGGAAAAATTCATTACAAGCAAATAAAATACACCATATTCGGAAAAAAGGCAACCCCGGAACGGAAAAAAGGCGGCTTCCGCGGCATATTTTCCCGGATAAAACGCCGGGACGTGCGGAACGGCTTGTCTGCCGGGATTGCAATTTGCCGTTTTTGCTGTATATTTGTTGTGAAACGATCATCCGCTTTTTTTTCAACCAGAACCGTCCGCATCCCGTACAGGAGAACATGACCCGCGAAGAACTCACATCATTCGTCCCGATGACCCGTGCGGAAATGGAGGCGCGCGGCTGGGACGCCATCGACATCCTGATCGTGACCGGCGACGCCTACGTGGACCATCCGACGTTCGGGCCGCCGCTGATCGCGCGCGTGCTGCTGGACGCCGGATACCGCGTCGGGATCACGGCGCAGCCGGACTGGCGGAACCCGGACAGCGTGAAGATGTTCGGGCGACCTCTGCTCGGGTGCGGCGTGGCGAGCGGCAACATGGACTCCATGGTGAAGCTCTACACCGCCGGCCGCCGCCTCCGCCACGAGGACATGTATTCGCCGGGCGGGAAGACGGGGCTGTGTCCGCCGCATGCGTCCGTGGTCTACAGCCAGCTCGTGCGGCAGGCGTTTCCGGGGCTGCCTGTGATCCTGGGCGGCGTCGAGGCGAGCCTGCGGCGCGTGGCGCATTACGACTACTGGCAGGACAAGATGCGTCCGTCCGTGCTGGTGGACGCGAAAGCCGACCTGCTGTGCTACGGCATGGGCGAGCTGACCATGCTTGAAATATTCGACCGGATCAAAAGGAAACAGCCGCTCGACGGCATCCGCGGCACGTGCCGTTACCTCGGCGGACGCGAGAGCGAAGCCTTCATACCGGACGATTCGTGCGTTGTGTTGCCGTCCTGCGAGGAGGTCGCCGCCGAAAAGGACGCCATCATGCGCCAGACAAAGATTGTCGAGTCGGAAATGAACCCGTGGAACGGACGCCGCCTGGTCCAGTGGACGCGCGGCCGCATCCTGCTCGTCGAGCCGCCGCGTCCGCCGATGACCGCCGCCGAGTTCGACCACGTCTGCGAACTGCCGTTCACCGGCGTGCCGCACTGGAGCTATACCGAGCGCATCCCGGCGTGGGACGTGATCCGCGACTCCGTGCCCGTGGTGCGCGGCTGCCCCGGCGGATGCGCGTTCTGCGGGCTCGTGTCGCATCAGAACCACCACCTCGTTTCGAGGTCGCCGGAGAGCATCGTGCGGAGCATCGAAAAGCTCGCCGCCCAGCCGTATTTCCATGGCACAATCAGTGACGTCGGCGGCGCGGCGGGCAACATCTACGGGCACGGTCCCTTCGACCCCGAAAAATGCAAAAAATGCCGCCGCATCTCGTGCCTCTTCCCCTTGATCTGTCCGAACTACCACGCCGACGAAAAGCCGCTCATGGACCTGCTTGACCGCATCGGGCGCATCCCCGGCGTGAAACACGTCTTCATCAACTCCGGCATACGCCTCGACCTGGCGCTGATCCAGCCCCGCCTGACCGAAAAGATCATCCGCGATCACGTCGGCGGCCAGCTCAGCGTCGCCCCGGAACACCTCGACGGCGAGGTCCTGCGCCTGATGCGGAAGGGGCAGGCGGGCGTGTTCGACAAGTTCCGCGAAATCTTCGACCGCGTGAATCGCCGAACCGGAAAAAAACAGTTCATGATCCCGTACTTCATCTCGAATTTCCCCGGCTGCACGGAGCGCCACATGCGCGTGGTCGACGACTACCTCGCGAAAAATCACTGGAGCCCGAAACAGGTCCAGGACTTCATCCCGCTCGCCATGACCATGGGCTGCGCCATGTACTGCGCCGAAACCACGCCAGACGGGAAGCCGATCCAGGTCAACAAGGGCCTCGCCGAACGCCGCGGACAGCGCGACATGCTCCGGCGCGACCGCGACGCCGGACTCGCGCACGGTCATCATCCAGACGGCGGGAAGCGCGAAGGGAAACGCCCGCCGGACCCACACGGGCGGAACAGAAACAACGGAAAGCACGGCGGCAAGCCCTGCCGGAAATAAGCTTTTTTTGCCTGCTGTTTGGCGGGGTGAACACAGAACACCATGGGTACACTGTGCCTCCTTTGTGCAGGAGCGGAGCACTGCACTTCCGCAGTGGAGACCATGTTTCCCCGGCGTAAATGTTTTTGAGGCGGAGATTATTTCCGTTTCAGCTTGCCTCTGTATGGCGCGAGCACGTAGTGGAGGCGGAAGACCGGATTGCCGACCTTGTACTGCGGAAGGGGTTCCGGACCGCAGCTCGCGCCGCCGAGGCCGGACACGAGCGAATCCAGGTGCAGCACGGTTTTCGCGCCGGGCACGGGCAGGCGGTCGCGCGTGTAGGACTCGTTGATTTCCTGTTCGGACCACGGGGAAACGGAGAATTCCGCGCCGGGGAGCACGCGACCTTCGCCGGAGCCGGGGATGTTCGCGAGGACGGTGAACGAGAGGGCGGGGAGGTCTTCATCCTCGCCGTACAGGATCACGTTCCGCGTGCCGACACGGTTGCCGTAGCTCTGGGACTTCACGTAAGGCTCGATCATGCCCTCCACGGTCGTCTCGAAGCGGTCGAACCAGGCGGCGTGTCCGCGGTCGCGGTAGTTCTCGTGCGGACCGAATCCGAGGTAGGATACGTGGCTGTAGCCTCCGTCGAGGACCCACTCGAAGCCGTTGCGGTAGAGCGTATAGTCGGCATCGTTTCCGCAGTTCACGGTCGCGGAGACTGTGATCGCGCCGTCGCGTGCGATGTCCCAGACCGTGTGGACGATCGCACGCACGCCGCCGTCCATGGTGTATTCCTTTTCCGTCCGGACGACGATCCCGTCCCCGACGGCTTCCCATTCAAGCTTGTCGCGGGAGGCGTCGCAGTCGAGTTTTGCGGATTTGACGACGCGGCCGTCCTTCTTCTCCCAGATCCACTTGTCGTTGTCGACGGGCGCACGGTAGCCTTCGATCCGCGGCGCGGACTTCAGGACTTCCCTGCCGCCGTAGACGAGCGAAACGAGGTTTGCGTCCCAGAATTCCGCCTCGAAGCCGTCGCCCCTGACCGTGATGGTCTTTTCGCCGTCCTCGTCCACGGTGAGCGCGGTTGCGGCTTTTTGGGCTTTCTTCACGGGGGCGGGCGTCTCATACGCCGCGCCGTCCACGGAATACGTCGCGACCGCGGCGTCCACGAATTCGTCGAGCCTGCCGGCGTCCAGCAGGTCGATCACGTCGTGTTCCGCGAGGAATGTGAACTCGGTGAGCAGCCGCGTTGTGCCGATCTTGATCGGGGTGTCGAATACGAGCAGGAGCATGGCGGGGGCTTCGTCCTTTCCGGCGACCTGCGGCGGGTACGGGCAGTTCATGACGACGGATTCGCCGGGCGCGAGCTTCGGGATCGGATGTGCGTCCCAGATGCGTTCGCCGTCGAGGTCGGCGCGGAGACCGCCGGCGTAGAGGACCACGAGAGTATGCCCTTCGAGGTTCTTGTGGAAATATTTGTTGGTGAGCTTGACGGTGAAAAAGTTGGATTCCTTCGGCGCGGGCGTGTCCGGCGCGAATTTGATGTACTGGTAGATGCGCTTCACCTCGCGGAGCTTCGCGCTCTTCGTGCGGTCGGCGAAGATCACGCCGTTGTCGCAGAAATTGCCGTCGCCGGGATTGTCGCCGAACATGCCGCCGAACGCGAGGGCGGAGCCGGTGAAGGGCGCGGCCTTGTACTTGCCGTTCTCCTGGCGCTCGGCGCGCATATCCTGATCGACCCAGTCCCAGATGCAGCCGCCGATGAGGTTCGGGTACTTCTCATAGAGGTCGATGTATTCCTTGAAGTTGCCGAGGGCGTTGCCCATGCTGTGCGCGAACTCGCAGACGAAGAACGGCCCGGTTTTCGCGCGGGTCTTTTCGGGCGCCGCCCAGTTCCAGTTCGCGTGCGCCTGGTCCTTGCCGATCTTCTCGACGGACTCGACCGACGGGTACATGGTGCTGCCCATGTGGGTGAGACCGGGGCGGTATCCGAGCTCGCAGGCGTGGATGAGGCGCGTCTTGTCGAGCTTCTGGACTTCCTTCGAGGCTGCGACGAGGTTGGCGCACTCGCCCCAGCCGTTCTCGTTGCCAAGGCTCCAGATGATGATCGCCGGGTTGTTTTTGAGACGGAGGACGTTGTTGCGGTTGCGCTCGACGTATGCCTGCGTCCACTTCGGATCCTCGGTGAGGACCTGGTGCGCATGGCATTCGATGTTCGCCTCGGCGACCACGTACAGACCGTACTTCGCGCAGAGCTCGTACCAGTAGGGATCGTTCGGGTAGTGCGAGGTGCGGACGGTGTTGACGTTGTTCTCCTTCATGAGCTTGACGTCCTGTTCCATGACCTCGTGCGTGAGGGCGCGACCGAGGTCCGGGTGCGTCTCGTGACGGTTCACGCCCTTCAGGATAACCTCGCGTCCGTTCACCAGCAGCTGGTTCTTCGGTCCGATCTCGACCGTGCGGAATCCGATATTCATGCTCAGGTCCTGCTTGTGGCGGTGGACGTCGCTTTCAATCCCGAGGTCGAGCCGGTACAGGTTCGGCGTTTCGGCGGTCCACGCCCTCACGTTCGGGAACCGGATGTTGTTCAGCGTGACGACTTTCTGCTCGCCGGGATCGAGGCGGAAGGGCAGGGAGAAGCTGTAGGCAAGCTCGCCGTCCGGGTCGTGCAGGAATCCGTACAGGCGGCGGTCATCCTCAATGTCGCCATAGTTTTTGAGCGTGATCTCGCCGTCGAGCACGCCCGTTTTGTAGTCGGACGTGTCGAGCAGCGGACGGAAGAAGAGGTCGCGGATGGCGACGTCCGGCGTACGGAACAGTACCACGTCGCGGAAGATGCCGGAGAAGCGGAAGAAATCCTGGTCCTCCAGGTAGGAGCCGTCACAGAAATGGTACACTTCGACCGCGATCGTGTTCTTCCCGGGATTCAGGAACTTCGTGATGTTGAACTCGTCCGGGCTGAACGAATCCTCCGCGTAGCCGACCTTCTTGCCGTTGATCCACAGGTAGAACGCTGACGCCACGCCGTTCAGGCGTACGAAGACCTGGCTTTCGTGGAGCCAGTTTTCCGGTAGGTCGAACTCACGCACGTACGAACCGACCGGATTGCGCTCAATGAACGACGTTTTTTTGCGCGGCGGCTCCTTCGTCACGAACGGCGGATCGACCTTGAACGGATATTCC
Source organism: uncultured bacterium (assembly GCA_902802585.1). Taxonomy (GTDB): domain Bacteria; phylum Verrucomicrobiota; class Lentisphaeria; order Victivallales; family UBA1829; genus UBA1732. The sequence continues at coordinate 75,391 of CADCMR010000016.1, read as the reverse complement.
CAGCCGGAATACAGCGGCGTGCCGTATCCCTGGAGCTCCCATGTGGACGGCACCTTGATCGTGTCCCACTTCGAGACGTCATAGGTTTTTTTGAAGAAATCGACCGGGCGCGTTTCCGGCGTGAGGGAGAAATGGAATTTCCAGTCGCCATTCAGGAGCATGGCGTCCTTCCCATCCGGGACGATGCAGTCCGGGCGGATCGGTTCTGTGTTCACATAGTTGATGCTCTGGTCCTCCCACTCGCGGATTTCGGCGGCGTCGGCGGGGGGCTGAGCGGAAATTGCGGCGAGCAGCAGTGCGGCTGCCGCGGCGATATGGCGTGCGTTCATGATCGGTACTCCGGTTGAATGCGTGATAGGTCAGTCCATGTGGAAAACGAGGCGGAGCGGGCGCGAACACGGCTCGTTGTCGGGGTGGCACTCCATGAGGTCGGCATTGTAGTCCCACCACTTGCGGATGCAGGCTTCCTCCTTCAGCGTCTCCGTGGTCTCATTCGCGGTCAGGCGGCGCACGGCGAAGAGCGTCAGCGTTTCCGGGTCATAGAAAATGGAATAGTCGCGGATTCCGGCGAGCGTATGCGCCTTCAGGACTTCGGGCCAGATTTCGTCGTGGCGGCGTTTGTATTCCTCGATCACGCCGGGTTTCAGTTTCATGACAAAGGCGGACTGCTCCATGCCGGGACTCCTTGTTTGTGTTTCGCGTCGTTGTTCGTTTTCCCTGAAAAATGCATACTTGAATAAAGATAGCCTGTTTTGCCGGAAAAGTCAAATCGAAAGCGGATGAAATCGCGGAAAAGGCGGAGAGTGTCCGTTGCCGGGAATTGACAAAAAATCATTCGGAAATACGATATTTTCGGAAAAATATACGATTTTTTCGGCTTTTGGGCTTGCAATTTTTCGTTTTCTGCTGTATAATACAAGTAAGGATATGCACATTCTGTGCCGCGCCCCGTGCGGTCGCCCGTATCCGTCCCGTCTGAACCATTCAACTTCAGCCAAAGAAAGATCCGCTATGATGAATATGAAACTTGCTTTGAAGTCGGCAGCCGTCTCCCTGGCTCTCGCTTTTACCACGTTAACCTCGTTCGGCGCGGAGCCCGTCACGAGCTTTGTGCCGTCGGATGCGACCGCCGTCGCCTACATCAACTACAAGACGATGGTGAATTCGCCCGCGTTCGAAAGCCTTCTGAAATCGTTCGACGTCAACCTTGACGAACTGCTCGGCGAGACGGGGCTGGACGATGTCAAGGAAGAGGATTTCCAGCTGGCGGTCTTCCTCCTGCCCGGTCCCCGCGTCGGCCTGATCGGCTATTCCAAGGACAGCGCCGAGGACGGCAAAAAGATCCTGTCCGAGCACGAAGCGCTCAATTTGAAGAAGATTGAGTTCGACGGCGCGGAGGTCTACGAGTTGAAGGAAGAGGAGAAGGAGCTCCATGCGTTCGTGTCCTTCGTCGGGAAAGACTATGTCCAGATTCTTTTCGGCGAGGACATGTCCATGAAGCCGGTTCTGTTCGAGGAGGTTGAAGACGCGCCCGCGCTCGTACGCTCGCTGAAAGCCGACGATTCCATTCTCGCCATCGCATTTGACGCCTCCGCGTTCCTCAAGCAGCTGAACGACGAGATTGAGAAACGTGCGGACACTTCGGAAGAGATCGCCGGTCTGGTCGGTTCGCTGGGCGACGCCGACGAGATGGCGAAGGACGTGAAGACCATCATCTTCCGCATCGCACCCGGCGCGGACAGCTCCCTTGACATCTTCCTGACCATCCGGTTCACCAACGACAATACGCGCGCCGAGGTCGTGAAGCAGATCGAGTCCTTGAAGACGATGCTGACCCCGGCTGAGGACGAAGAGGCGAACGACGCCGCCAAGATCTTTGAATCCCTGAAGGTCGAGACCAAGGGCAACGACGCTGTGATATCCCTCAACATCTCCGAGGATTCCATCCTCGAGGCCGTGCAGGCCGGAATGGCGGCCGCGGCAGGCGCGATGGAAGACGGTGAAGCCGGGGAAAAAGCCGGCGAAAAGGCGCTTGAGGGCGACGACGAAACGCCTCCCGATTTCGAGGCCATGGTTCCGCTCGAGGAAACGCCCGATCCGGACGAGGAGGGCATCGACGAGGAAGAACGCGAGAAGCGCATCCAGATGCGCGAAGAGGCGGTCAAGAAACGCGAGGCGAAGATCGCCCAGCTTAAACTTGAGTACGAGGCGAACGCCGCCGCCCGCGAGGAGGCGAAGCGCAAAGCCAAGCTCAACAAGGAGATGTTTGAGTTCCTGAAGGAAAAGGACTGGGAAAACGCGTTCAACAAGATCGAGGAAGGCGCCGACGTGAACGGCAAGGACGAGAAGGGCCGCACGCCCGCGTTCTACTGCGTCGAATACGGCAACTTCACCATCCTGAACAACCTCGATAGCGCCGGGAAGAGCAAGGTCGACCCGAACGCCGTGGACAACGCCGGCATGTCGCTGCTTCACTGCGCCGTCCTGAAGAAGCAGGAGGCGATCATCACCTACCTGCTGAAAGTCCGGGCGTGCACCGCGCGCACCCAGATCGAAAAGACCGGCGCGTCCCCGCTGTACGACGCCGCCCGCATGGGCACGTATGAGATGGTGAAGAGCCTCGTGACCTACGGCGCGGATCCGACCGTCGCCACCAAGGCCGGTCTCACGCCGCTGCACCAGGCCGCCGCCCGCGGCAACCTCGACATGGTCAAGGACCTCGTCCAGGCGGGCGCTGATGTGAACGCCATCGCCGAGAATGGCCGCACGCCGGTCTTCTACGCCGCCGCCCGCGGAAAGGCTTCCACCGTGAACTTCCTGCTTGAAAAGAAGGCGGAGATCAACCTCGCCGACAAGGACGGCATGACCCCGCTCCATTGCGCCGCCGCCAGCGGAAACGTCGCGCTCGTGAAGTTCCTCGTGAGCAAGAAGGCGAACTTTGCCGCCACTGCGAAGGACGGCACCACCGTCCTCATCTCCGGCGCGAAATACCCCGAGATTGTGAAGTTCCTCGCCGACAAGATGCCGAACGTGAACGGCGTCGACAAGGACGGCAACTCCGTGCTGCACCTCTGCGCCGAGACCGCCGACGACGAGACCATCCGCAAGCTCCTGTACTACAGCGTCAAAGAAGACCTCCCGAACAAGGCGGGAGAGACCCCGATCCTGTTCGCCGCGCGCGCCGGAAACGTTGACATGGTCAAGCGCCTGCTCGCCATGAACGTGAAGGTCACGCAGAAGATCGTGGACGCCGCCGCGAACGACGAGATCAAGGCGCTCCTCTCCGCCAAACTGAAAAAGTAAGCGGGCGGAGCCTCCGCTTGAGCAACGCCGGGCTCCGCTCCGGCACACTCTTCGAGCTTGCCGTGCGTTGAAAAACGAACGGTAATCGTGACACTGCACCTCTTTGTGCCTGAGCATATCATCCGGCTCAGCCCGACACAGTTTGTGCGTGCTTGAGCGTAGCCGAGGAAAGACATGTCCTCAATGCGGCTGTGCCCGGCTTCGCTCAGGCACGGAGCTGTCGAACAGTCTGTGTTGCCTTTTACGTCAGGGCGTAGTATGCGGCGTTGCGGAGGCGGTGGAAGAGGTGGGAATTGTCCTGCGGGGACTGGTTCTGCGCCATGAAGAGGACGGCGAGCTCATTTTTCAAGTCGAGCGTGAAGTTCGTCTCCAGCCAGCCGCCCCAGCCGAACGAGCCAATGGCGTCGGTGGTGGAGGAGCACCCGCCGAAGGTCTTCATGAACAGGAAATTGCCGTAGTTCTGACCGCCGAGGTCCTGCCATGTGAACGTGCGCGCCTGGTGCGGGGTGAGCTGGGGGGAGATGAGGTAGTCGAAACCGGCGGCGGAGAGGAACTTGTGTCCGTTGTACCTGCCGCGGTTCATGAGCATCTTCACGAACTCGGCGTAGTCGCCGATGGTGGAGACGAGGCCCGCGCCGCCGGACTCGAACGCGGTGTCCTCGCGGTAGGCGTTCAGCCCGAGGTGCCAGTCGGCGTAGTCGAAGCGTTTGCACGTGTGGTCGCGCTGGTCGTAGGCTGTGGCGAGGCGGGCGCGCTTTTCGGCGGGGACGATGAATCCGGTGTCCTTCATGCCGAGCGGTCCGAAGATTTCGTCCTGGAGGTACTGCCCGAAGCGTTTCCCCGCGGCGCATTCGATGACCGCGCCCATCACGTCAGCGGAGTAGCCGTACGCCCAGCGGTCGCCGGGCTTGAACGCGAGGCGGCAGCCGCCGAGCTTGTTTGCGAACTCGACCGTGGAGAGCTGGACGCCCTGCTTGCGGAGGTCCTCCATCTCGCGGACGACCATGGCGGCGTCGGGCGAGCAGTCGGGATAGAGCAGCCCGGAGGTCATGTTCAGCAGGTCGGATACGTACATCGGGCGGTCGCTGACGATGGCGAGCCCCTGTCCGAACTCGGTGTCGTAGCGCTGGTTCGCGAATCCCGGCAGGAAGCGCGCGACCATGGCGCGGGGCGACAGGATGCCGCGGTCGATGTTCATGACGGCGGCGGTTCCGGTGATGGGCTTGGATTGCGAATAGATGCGGAAGATGGTGTCGCGGGAGATCTTTCTGCCGGATTCGATGTCGGCGTAGCCGCTTTCGGCGTAGTAGATTTCCTCGCCTTTGTGCAGGACCATGACGGACGCGCCCGCGTATTCGCCGCGGTCGACGGATTCATTGAGCAGGGCGGAAAGCCGGTCGAGTTCGGGATTCATGCTGTGTCTCCTGTCGTATATGAGGTGTGAAAACGGAGTATTGAGCGGGGGCTGGGGGTTACTTTTCGGCGATCTCCATCGGGGCGAACGTGCCGTCGCAGACGAAGACGTTTTTGCCCTCGGGTGTGTGCCCGGTTGCGCGGAACGCGTCGCCGTTGACTTCGCCCGTGGTGACGATGGTTTCGCCGAGTCGGAGCGCGAAGTTGAAGTTCACGCGGACCATGTTCACGCGGACGGGGTATCCGAGCCTGGCGGCGAGCCAGTCCTGCGCGAACATCGGATAATGCGCGTTGTTCACATGATTGTTGTAGTCGATCTTGGACTGGCCGATGTCGGTGCGGACGGGATCGGAGCCGGGCGCGGGGTTGAGCTTGCCCCAGTCCTCGAAGAAGATGGGCTTGCCGGGGTTCGAGGGGAACTTGCCGGTGACGTCGTCGGGGGAGACGGGGCGCAAGTTGGCGAGCTTCAGCATGAGCCAGTAGCTGCTGGCGGTGGCGATGCGCTGCCCGGTGGCGGGATCGGTCAGCTCGAACTGGCGCATGGCGAAGAGACGGTGGACGCCGCTGGGCCAGGTCTTCAGGCGGACGGAATCGGCGCGCGGAGGGAGGGCATCGAATTGGATCATGAGGCGGGAGAGGACCCAGGTGATGCCGAGGCGGCGCAGGTCGTGGATGCCGACTCCGAGGATTTCAGCGTGCGCGCCGGCGATGTCCTGCATCAGGTCGAACGCCGCGCCGAGGCGGAGCCTGCCGTCCGGGCCGATGGCATGGAGCTGAGTGGGATACTCTCGGGTGATGCTGGCGGGCTTGCCGTCGAAATACGGATTGCCGTTGTGGATGACGTCGTCGTCGGGTTCGGGCGTGTCTGTATTGAGAGAACCGGGGATGGCGCTCATGGTTCGGTTTCCTTTCGTTGGGCTTTGTTTTTGCGAATGCCGTCGGCGAGGAGCGAGATCAGCGCCTCCTGTTCCGGGGCGATGCCGGACCGCAGGATTTTGCGCGCGTCTCCGCCGTAAATCACGCCGAGGAGCGAGGTGTTCATCCTCGAAACGACGGCGTGCCCGGTGGCGGGATCGTCGGTGATGCTGACCGTGCAGGGGATCAGGGCGGGCAGGACGAGTCCGTGGTCCGGATCGTCCATGATGCCGCGTGCGTAGGTGCGGTTGCAGAGTTTCCAGTTGTAGAGGGCGCGTCCGTCCGAGGGCAGGGGCAGGGAGCACGCCTCGCGTGAGGATTTCCAGCCGGATTCCGCCGGCATGGCGTTCTCGAACGCGTCGTCGAAATCGTCGGCGGTGATGCCGGGAAATTCGTAGGAGACAATGATGTTGTGGCGGAGATAGAGGAATCCGGCGCAGAACATGGCGGCGGCTCCGGCGATCGCGCCGAGGAGGAACGCCGCGAGGACGGGATTCTTTCCGCGTGGGCGTTTCTGTTCATTCTTTGTTTCGTTCAGCGGTTCCATGAGTAGTCCTTTCCATCCAGCGCGCGCCGGATGTTTTCGAGCTGAATGCGGAAGTCGGCGGTTTCGCGCCGCCAGAATTCGCGCGTGCCCCAGTCGGGGTACTGCCTGCGGAATCCGGCATCGCCGGACTGCACGGCGCACCAGGAGAGGAAGTGCATCATGCGCATGGCGCGGAGGGGCTCGACGAGGCGGAGCGAGGCGCGGTCGAACGGACGGAAGACCTCGTAGGCGGCGAGGATTACGTCGAGTTCGTGTTTTGACTCGGAGAGCGTGCCGGGGAGCAGCAGCCAGAGGTCCTGCACGGGCGGACCCGTGACCATGTCGTCGAAGTCGATCGCCATGAGACCGGCGCCGGGACGGTCGAGCACGTTCGCGCGATGGAAGTCGCCATGGATGCGGATCATGGCGTCGTCGGGCGGATAGACCGCCTCCGCCAGGTCCAGGATGGCGTCGCATAGGTCGATCAGCTCCTGTTCGCACGAGGGATCCACCACGCCGCCGTCGAAGATGCGGTGCATGGCGGCTTCGGCGAAGGACGCGGGCGTCATGCGGAGCCGGTGAGGGGCATCGCGGCGTTCGCCGCAGGCGTGGATGCGCCCGAGCAGGGAGCCGACGCGTTCGAGCGTCTCGTCCTGTTCCAGCTCGATCTCGCGTCCCCTCATGCGAGGGAAGATGGCGAAGAAAACGCCGTCGAGCTCGCCGAGCGTGGAGTCCGTTTCGAGCTCATAGGGCGGCACGACGGGTATCTCCTCGCCGTCGCAGTCCCACAGGAACTCGTGTTCCTCCAGGATCGCCTCGCGCGTCCAGCGTCCGGGTCGGTAGAACTTGACCACGAGGCGTTCGCCGGTGGCGACCTCAATCTCGTACACACGGTTGATGTAGCTGGGCAGGGCGGAGGCGAGCCCGGTCAGGCGGCATGCGAGGGCGTCCTCCAGCGCGGGCAGGAAATACTCCGGCGTGATGCGGTCGAATCCGGCCGCACCGGCTGAATTGCTGCCCTGCGGAAGGTCCATTGGAACACCTGTTGCGAGGTCAGAGGGATTCGCGGTCGGCGACCCACTGGCGCATCGCCTTTTCAGTGGCGATGTTCTTGCCGTTCATGACCGCCGCGGCGAATTTCTTGAAGTAGGCGTTGAAGGCGGTGTGGAGGACGTTCAGGTTGGAGACGCGTTCCTCGAAGGCGGAATCGCGCTCCATCTCCTCGCCGGTCGGGAGCTTGACGGAGCCGAACGTGAACGCGTCGGCGTCGAACGTGAACGACCACTTGTCGACCTCTGCGTCGCCGCCCTCGCGGGCGAAGGAGACGCGCGCCTTGCGGAGCTTCTTGCCGCTGGAAAGTGCGGCCTTCGCCTCGCCGGAGGCGAGCGGATTGCCGCGCTTGACGACGCTCTCGCCGGAGCCCGCCAGGTCGGGGTCCTTCGTCTTTCCGGGGGAATACGCGAGCGTGAGCGGACCTTCGATCGCGAGCACGAACGTGCCGAGGTCGCCGACGGAGCATCTGCCGCCGTTTACTTCCGCCTCGTACCAGAGCCAGGTCAGGAAATCGCGTCCGGGCTGGGGCTCGTCCATGCCGGATGCGAGGTTTGTGAGCGTGAGCGGGGGCAGGTCGGTCTCGTTCTTCTTCAGGAGCGACACCATCAGCTCGTCGACGGAGAGCGGCACGGGCTCGACGTCCAGTCCGAGCGCGCGGGTGAACTCCTGCACGAAGACGTCGAATTTCCCGAGCGAGGCTGCGCCGAAATACAGCACGTTCGCGGCGGTGTCGACCACGAACGGCGTGGCGGAGATCGTGGGGACCATCTTCGGCATCAGGGATTCGAGCGCCGCCTCCTTGATCATCTTCTTTTCCTTGCGCGGCACGAAGAGGCAGTCGTTCGTCTGCATGTAGTCAAGCTCGTCGCGGCGGCAGACGGCGTTCAGCAGCTGGGATGGGACCTTGCGTTCGGTCTTGCGGAGGTTCAGGTATGGGAATCCGCCGCATACGGAGGTGGTGTCGTCGATCCTGCTTTCGAGGAGGTGGCGTCCGCTGACCCAGCCGAGCACGGGCTCGTCCTTCACGTCGTCGAGTTTCCCGGCGGAATGTTTCGCGAAGAGTTCCAGGTAGTTCTCCGGCATCGGGTTGCGGAGGGGGCAGATCATGAGGGAGATGCTTCCGGTTTCAAATGACATAATGATATCCTTTCAATCTGATCGGCACGCGTGGAAGATGTGCCGTGGTGGGTGAACATTGAGTCAATTACTGTACCACAAAAACGCCTTTTTCGCAAGTCCCGAAGCGTTTTTTGTTCAAAAAAAGAAACGTCCGTCCGGACTTGAAGATACGGAGAAAACAGGCGGACCGCCCGCGGACTGGCTGCGGACCGATTAGTTTTATGCGGCGATTATTTCGCGCCGTGGTAGATCATGAACTCCTGGAGCTCGCGGTTTCCCCTGGCGAAGAAAAGCGGGGTGCGACCGGATTCGTTCAGCTCATTGATGTTGAGCCCTTTCGCAAGAAAATACCTGATGACGTCGATGCTGCCGCCGTAGGATGCGTAGTGCATGGCGGTCCACCCACGCGCGTCTTTTGCCTCGTAGTCCACCTTTTTGCTGACGAGGTATTTGATGACGTTCAGCTTGTTGTACCGTGCGGCATAATGCATCGGGGTTGCGCCGTAACAGTCTCTATCGATCATGTCCGCGCCGTGTTCCGCGAGGAGCTTTACGCATTCAAGGTTTCCGTTTTCGGCGGCGAAATGTATCGCGGATCTGCTGCGGACGTAGTCCTGCGCCTTGATGTCCGCGCCGTTTTCGAGCAGATACCGCACGACTTCGGTGTCGCCGTTCTGCGCAGCGAAATGGAGAGCGGTCATGCCTTCGTCGTTGGCGGCGTCGTTGACGTCGCGGGGAAGGAGGTGGATGGGGATATTGTCAAGATCATTGATGATCGATTTGCTCACGTTCTTTTGGCTCTGGCGGGAGGAGGTCCCTTCGTTCACTGTGTCCGCATAACGTTCGCCGCCGTCGTCTTCCTCGTCGTCTTCCTCCTCCTCTTCCTCGTCGTCTGCTTGGAGGGCCTCGGGAGTTTTCAGCCCGAGCGCGGCTTTCAGCGCGATGATATGTTCTTCGTCGGAGTCATAGTAGAGTTTGTCCTGACGGCGGCGCTGGTCCTTGAGGTTTTCGACGAGCGCCCAGTTGATGGCCTTGATGCTTGCGCCGTGCTCGACGAGGAATCTGACTTCATTGAGACCGGAATACTTCGCGGCGAAGTGGAGAGGGGTTTCCTTCTTTTTCGTGAGCTTGTTCGGGTCGCTGCCGAGGTCAAGGAGAGATTCCACGAGATTCGCGTTTCCGCTTATGGCGGCGTAATGAATGGCGGTGCGCCCCTTGTTGTCCGGCAGATTGATCTCCATGCCGCGTTTGAGGAGCTGTTCGGCGAATTCCTTCTGACCGTCGCAGCAGACCTCATGAAGAAGCGTCATGCCGTCCCGGTCTTTGATGCCGTAGTCGGCGTCGCGGTCAAGGAGCCAGTTCGCTTCGTCGAAGAATCTGTTTTTTGCGAGAAACCAGGTGAGGGCATCGGGGCAGAAGGCGCAGTTGACTTTTTCCCCGGATTCCTTTTCCAACTTTATGATGGCGCGGAGCTCCATCAGTTCCTTTTCTCCGAATTCCGTAAGATTCGATAGTTTGTCGAATCGTTCCTGCGGCGTCAGCAGCCGCTGACCCGCGAAGAGGAACGATGTTGTAAACAGGATGCAAACCGTGAAAAAAATTTTGAACATGACCAACACTCCAGTGCGATTTCAAAAAACGACATATTATATATTATACATGATGTGAGGAAAAAATCAAGCCGGAAACCAGGCAAGTTGCCATGTTTCATGCAAAAAAGTGTTGATATCGCCCGCGCGCGGAATGCGCCGGAGGTGATGCCGTACCGGAATCGGCGGCGCGGACCTACGGATGCGACGACCGTCGGGTCTGCCGACGCCGTCCGTCGGCGGCAGTGTCACGTCATGCCGCGGAGCGGCGCGTTTTTCGCGAAGATTTCCCTGACTTTTGCGGGATTTTGACCTTGACTTTTCGTAATTTGGCATTAAATTAATGTTTTGTACTTTCATCTGAAACAATTATGCACCAATAGAGGTCACACAACCCATGATCATTCAGAAAATGAACAACGTGCTGGTGAAGCACGGAAAGGTCACATTTGCCGTTTTTACCGCCGTCATCATCGTTTCGTTCGTGTGGTTTTTCACGCCGGGCGTGGACGGATCGCTGCTGTTCGGCGGGAACATCGGCATGGGCTCCCAGTACGGGGCCGTGCTCGGACAGAAGATTACCTACGGCGATGTGAGCAACGCCCGGCAGGTCGTTTCGATGGTCCGCGCCGCCACCTACGGCATGGCGCCGCACCGCGTGCAGTCGCCGGACGAGGACGCCTCGTTCCAGGCCGCGCTCCTGATCAAGGCAGCCGACGTCATGAACATCCAGGCGGGCGACAAGGAAGTCGCCGAAGTGATCCATACCCTGCCGGCGTTCCAGGATGCCGACGGCAAGTTCTCGCAGGACCTCTATATCAAGTACAAAAATGAATGCCTTGCTCCCTCCGGGCTCGGTTTCTCCGACCTCGAAGAGTCGGTCCGCACCCTGATCCGCATGCAGAAGGTCCCGACCCTGACGGCGACCAACGTGATCGTGACGGACGACGAGGCGAAAACGGAAATAGAAGGTCTGCTTCAGAAGATCACATACCACATGGTGACGTTCGACCGGGAGGCTTTCGAGGACCAGGTGAAGCTGGAAGACGCCGAGGTCAGAGATTTCTATACCGCCAATCCGGACCTCTTCATGAGCGAACCGGAATCCGACGGGCTGCTCGCGTTCGCCGCGTACACGGAGAAGAAGAACGATCTTACCGATGAGCAGCTGAAGGACTACTACGAGGCGAACAAGGCGATCTTCACCAAGGCGGACGGCACGGAACAGGCGTTCGACGACGTGAAGGACGACATCCGCAAGGAAATCGGGACCACGGTCGAGCGCGAGGAGGCGGAAAAGATCGCGGAGGCGTTCAATAAGTCGTTCCGCGAAGCCATCCGCGCGGACAAGGAAGCGTTCGATGCCGACCCCCAGAAGCTCTTCCGGGAAGAGGCGGAGAAAGCCGGCATGAAGATTTCCGAGGTCAAAAATCTCACCCGCCAGACGGCGTCGGACGACGCCCTGCATATCGACAGCCAGCTCATCAGCGCCGTCACGGAGCTGAAGAACATCGGTTCCTATACCAGACGCCTGAACGGAGAACACGGCATATCCATGTTCCTGATGACCGCCCGCCGCCCGGCGGTGGTCCAGCCGTTCGAGGACGTGAAGGAAACCGCCGAGAAGCGCCTCGTTGCCCAGCGTGAATATGCACTGGCGGACGAAGCCGCGTCCCAGTTCGCGCTGAAGTTCATGTCGCTGAAAGACGCCCCCGCGGAGATTGAAGAGCTTGTGAAGTCCCTGAAGGGCACCTGGCACGCGGAAGTCACGCGGACCCGCTACGACGTCGAAGGCAACCCCTACCTGCCGTGCTCGAACGAGGTCCTCACTACTGACGTCGGAAAGCTTTCCTCCCCGGACAAGCAGTTCGGATTCCCCGCCTTCGTTTTCGTGACCGCCCACACGCCCGCCACGGCGGAGGAGATCGCGGAAAAGAAGGAGATGCTCGCCCGTGAGCTGAAATACCGCAAGCAGGAAGTCGTGAGCCGCGGCCTTCAGGGCTGGGTCATGGACACCGCCACGGTCGTCAACCGCGGACGGACGCAGGAATAACCCACCAGCTTTCCGCAGCAGCGAAGGAGACAAGGATCCTATGAAAGACATGCGAATCGGAATCGGCTACGACGTTCACCGTATGGCGCCGGAACGCGATTTGATGCTCTGCACCTGCCATATCCCGAACGAGACCGGACTCGACGGCCACAGCGACGCCGATGCACCGGTCCACGCCCTGATCGACGCGCTGTTCGGCGCGCTCGCGCTCGGCGACATCGGACAGCATTTCCCGGACGAAGATCCGCAGTACCTCGGCGCGTCCGGCGAATCCCTGCTCCGGAAAACGCTCGCCCTGCCGGAGTTCCAGGGATGGCGGATCGGCAACGCCGACATCACGATCATCGCACAGAAACCGAAACTCGCCCCGTACGTACAGAAGATGCGGGAAGCTCTCGCCGCGGTCCTCGGCATTGGCGCCGACCATGTCTCCATCAAGGCGAAAACCGCCGAGGGGCTGGATTCCGTCGGGCACTGCCAGGCGATTGAGGCGCATGCCGCTGTGATTCTCTTCCCGAAAGACGAAAACTGACCCCTAATTAGGAAAGAGCCGCCGTTATGCTGGAAGGATTGGCCGGAAACAAACTGAAGACGCTGGCGACCGCATGCCTTGACGTGATCCGTCTCGTCTGGCAGGACCTTGAGGACAAGGGGATGCCGGCGGACAAATTCCTGACCGAATTTTTCCGCTCCAACCACAAATACGGTTCGCGCGACCGTCACGCCATCAGGAGCAGCGTTTTCGCGTTTTTCCGCTGGAAAGGCTGCCTCGAAAAGATTTTCGACATCGACCGGGAGAACATCCCCGGTCCCGCGCTCTCCGCGGCGCTCGCCGCCGACGATCCGTCCTGCCCCGTGTTCCCGTTCTGGTGCGACGTCGCGCCGGACGTGCTTGCCGCGATGGAGGATCCGATGGAACGCCTCCGCACCGTCACGAATACCGACCTGGATCTGGATTCGTACGACCTGGTTCCGGAATGGATGCCCGACGAAGTGCCGGAGGCGAGTCGGCAAGCTTGGCTCGACGGCCTCATGTCGCATTCCCCTCTGTGGCTCCGGGCGCAGAATATCTCGGCGACCGACCTGATCCGCCGCCTGGAGGCGCAGGATATCCACGCGGAGCGCGGCTCCGAGTTTCTCGTTGACGCCGTGCGCGTGAAAACGCCTCATGCGCATCCGGACCAGGTGAAAGGGCTGGCGGGGAATTTCGAGGTGCAGGATTTATCGTCCCAGTGCATCGTCTGGCCTGCGGATCCCCAGCCGAAGGAAAAATGGTGGGATTGCTGCTGCGGCGCGGGCGGCAAGACGCTCCAGCTCGCATCCGAGGGCGGCAAACGGGTGCATGTTTTCGCCTCGGACATCCGCCAGGACGTGATCGCGCAGTTGAAAAAACGGATGCTCGCGGGGGGATTCCGCAATATTGAAATCACGACTCCGCTCGGCGGCTCGCTCGGCGAATACGACGGCGTGCTGGTCGACGCGCCTTGTTCCGCCTCGGGACGCTGGCGCCGGAACCCGGAAATGCGATGGATTTTCAAGCAGGAGGAACTGCCGAAGCTCGCCAAGACGCAGCTCGCGATCCTGGACAAGGCGGCGAACGCCGTCCGCCCCGGCGGCAAGCTCATCTACGGCACATGCTCCGTCTTCGACATCGAGAACATGGGCGTCGTGAAGCGCTTCCTGGAGGCGCGTCCCGATTACAAGCTCAAGCCGTTCAAAAATCCGCACGACGCCTCCAAAACCGACGGCACGCTGACGACTCTGCCCTGCCACGCCGACTGCGACTGCTCCTTCACCGCGCTCTTTGTCCGCAACGGTGGCAAATGAGCCCGGCTTCGTTGGGTCGCCTGAACGCGCCTGATGCCCATGCGCACGGCGTTCCCGGCACGGATAACGCTATCTTCCGCCTGTGGAACATCGGCGATCCCTCGTCTTCCGTGCCTGAAAACTGCTTTTTTTCCGCCGGCATCCATCCATGGGACGCGGGGAAATACGACCTCGCCGCGTTTGCTCCGCTGTTCGATTCGCCCCGCTGCCTGGCGGTCGGCGAATGCGGCTTGGACCGCACCTCGGATGCCGCCCTCCCTCTTCAGATGAAGGTTTTCGAGGCGCAGATTGAGGAATCCGTCCGGCGCTGCAAACCGCTTGTGATCCATTGCGTGCGGTGTTTCCCCGAGTTCCTGCGCCTCAAATCCGCACGGAAGGGCGAGGATGCGCCCGCCTGGGTGGTCCACGGCTTCCGCGGGACGAAACGCAAGGCGTTCGACCTGCTGGACGCAGGCTGCGTGCTGTCGTTCGGCGCGGGACTGCTCCGCGACGCCGGAAACATGGAGTATTTCTCGGAGATTCCGCTCGATCGCATTCTGGTCGAAACGGACGAGTCGCCGGAGTTGTTCGACCGGATCCTTGCCGAGGCCGCCGCCATGCACCTGCTTTCGCCGTCCGAACTTGCGGCGGCGGTCGGCGTCAACTTCGAAAGGATATTCCGCCATGACCCCGTCTGAACTTGAACCCGCTCCGGAATGGCTGGGGCGCATGCTCGCGCTCGAAGACGCCGCGACCGTCGGAAAAATACGTTGTGCGCAGGTTCTGTGCGTCGGGCTGGGCGGGGTAGGCGGGCTCGCCGCCGAACTCGTCGCGCGGCTGGGCGTCGGCGCGATGACGGTCGTGGACGGCGACGTGGTGGAGGCGACCAATATCAACCGCCAGATTCCCGCGCTCACGAGCACGGTCGGGCAGTCGAAGGCCGTCGTCATGGCGGACCGCCTCATGGACATCAATCCCAGGCTCAAGCTGACCGTGATGGAACGCTTCCTCTCGCCGGAGGACATGCCCGGCGTGCTCAATACCGGGCGTTACGGTTGCGTGCTGGACGCCATCGACTCCGTTCCCTCGAAAATCGCCCTGCTGGCGGAATGCGTCCGGCGCGAGGTTCCCGTGGTCAGTGCCATGGGCGCGGGGCTCCGCACCGATCCCGGGGCGATTCGCTGCGGCGACATCGCGGAAACGAGCGTGTGTCCGCTCGCGAAACTCGTCCGGAAGGGGCTGCGCGAGCTCGGATTCGAGCACGGCGTGACGGCGGTCTATTCCACGGAGACGCCCCGCAAGCCGAAACTCGACGAGGCGGGTCGTCCTCTGATCGGGACGGTTTCGTTCATGCCCGCGGCGTTCGCTGTGCAATGCGCGGCGGCGGTGTACCGGATTCTGAGCCGGTAAGCCCGTTTTTCTCGTTTTTTTCACGGTTAAGGAACGTATTTTCACGCGGAAAGCGCGGATTCGCGCCGAAAAATGCGAAAAAAGGCGGAAAACCGGATTGATTTTTCCGAAAACACTGCTATGTTTCAGGTAGGATATTATTCGGATTCACCTCAACAACTCCAATAACCATAATTCAGAAAGGATGACGGTATGTCGCCAAAAACAGCATTTATCGGTCTGACGACTACGTTTGCACTGGCGATGGGCGTGATCTTTGCCCAGGCTCCCGCTCAGCAGGGACAGCCCGGACAGGGACAGCGCCCCGGACAGGGACAGCGCGGCCAGGGGCAGCGCCCCGGCGGAGCGTTCCCCGGCGCCCAACAGCAACCCCAGCAGGGAGCTCAGAACATGCGTGAGGAATGGGAAAACCAGAAGATCAATTTCGTGAATGTGGAGCCGGTCCGTTCGGATTCCGCGCTGCCGCTCGACGCCGGTCAGAAGAGCCTGCTGAACGGCGATTGGAAGTTCAATTTCGTCACCATGACCGGACAGGACGGTCAGCTGGAGCTCTCGCAGCGTCCCGCCGGCTTCTTCAAGCCCGACTACGACGATTCCTCCTGGAAGACGATTCCCGTGCCGTCCACGTGGGAAGTCCAGGGCTACGGCACCCCGCTGTACACCAACGTCAACTATCCCTTCAACCGGGACAATCCGCCGATCGTGACGAACGCCCCCGCGCAGTGGATGACCGCGTACCGCGAGCGCAACCCGGTCGGCTCCTACCGCCGCACGTTCACCCTGCCTGCCGAATTCAAGAAGGGCGGTCAGGTGTTCCTGAAATTCGACGGCGTGTCCGCCGGATATTATGTGTGGGTGAACGGCGAGAAGGTCGGCTATGCCGAAGACTCGTACAACCCCGATGAATTCAACATTACGAAGTACCTGAAGCCCGGTCAGAACACTCTCGCCGTGCAGGTGTACCACTTCACCGACGGCTCCTTCCTTGAGGACCAGGACTTCTTCCGCCACTCCGGCATCTTCCGCGACGTGGTGCTCTTCCGCACTCCGGACGTCGCCATCCGTGACTTCGACTTCCGTTCGCTCCTGAAGGACAACTACACCACCGGCACGCTCGACGGCAAGATCCTCGTCCGCAACTACAGCGGAAAGGCCGCCAGCCGCACCGTAAAGTACACGCTCCTGCGCGAAGGACGCGAGATCCTTTCCGGCAGCGCGAACGTGCAGCTCGCCGCGGACGGCAAGGAGGACGTCGCGGTCCCGGTCAGCGTGACCGTGCCGAACGTCGACAAGTGGACCGCCGAGACGCCGAACCTGTACCAGCTGAAGATGACGATCGCCGACGTCGCGAACACCGCCGAGAACGCCGAAACCGTGCAGGTCAACCTCGGGTTCCGCACCGTCGAAGTCGGTCCCCAGCAGCAGCTCCTCATCAACGGCAAGGAAGTCATCCTGAAGGGCGTCAACCGCCACGAGACCCACCCCGACATGGGCCGCGCCATCACCCGCGAGGTCATGGAACGCGACATCCAGCTGATGAAATCCCACAACATCAACACCGTCCGCACCTCGCACTATCCGGACGCCCCGTACTGGTACGAACTCTGCGAAAAGTACGGCATGTACCTGGTCGCCGAAGCCAACATCGAGTGCCACGGCAAGCAGGACCTGACCCGCAATCCGGAATGGGAACAGCCCTACGTCGAACGCAACCTCAACAACTACAACCGCCTCAAAAACTGCCCCGCAGTCATCTTCTGGAGCCTCGGCAACGAAAACGGACGCGGCAACAACCTCGCAGCCGCTTCCCGCGCGATCCAGGCGCTTGACAAGACCCGCCTCATCCACTCCTGCGACATGAACCACACCGACGGCGTGACCGACATGGGCAGCACCATGTATCCCGACGTGAACGGGCTGAACGGCATCGGCGCGAACACCCGCGAGAAATGGCCGTTCTTCGTCTGCGAATACGCCCACTGCATGGGCAACGCCCTCGGCAACTTCCAGGAGTACATGGACGCCTTCGAGAAGCATCCGCGCCTCATCGGCGGCTGCATTTGGGACTGGGTTGACCAGAACATCCGCGCCACTCGCGTGGAGGGCAACCGCTATAAGGCCGCGCCGGTTACCGGCGAAGCGCTCGCGTTCGGCGGCATGTTCGGCGACAACCCGAATGACGGCAACTTCTGCGACAACGGCGTGATCGCGTCCGAACGCTGGGTCACCCCGAAACTGCTCGAAGTGAAGAAGGTCTACCAGTACCTCCGCTTCAAGGACCTCACGCCCGACGACGCGAACAAGTTCACGCTCGAACTCACCAGCAAGTATTTCCACAAGACCATCGCCGGCTACACCGTCGCAGCCGTCTTCACCGGCGGCCAGGACGAAAAGGTCGGACGCACCGTCCTCACCGAGAAGATCCCGGCGCTCGCACCCGGCGAAAAGGCGACGTTCACGTTCAACGTGCCCGCGGGCAAGAAGAAGGACATGTTCATCCTCGTCTTCCCGTCCGAGAAGGACTCCCTCACGCAGTACAAGATCGTCGAGAAGGCCGCCGATCCGGTCGCTCTCCTGAAGAGCAACCAGGTCGAAGAAGCCCGCAAGTACGCGGTCGCCTATGAGGCGTTCACCGCCGGCGTCGACGCCGCTCCGCTCAAAGTCGACACCTCGAAGAGTCCCGACCTGGCGTTCATCGACCATAGCAACAACAACATCACCGTCCACAACGACTACTTCGTCGTGCGGTTTGTCGACGGCAAGATCGAATTCATCACGTGCGATGGCGAAATGGTCATCCGCAAGGGCCCGGAACTGAACTTCACCCGCGCCCGCGTCGACAACGACGGCTGGATCGGCGGTAATATCGACCGCGCCATGAACGCGGAGCTCAATGACGAATGCCGCAGCCTGAAGGCGGTGCAGGTCTCCCCCAAGCAGGTCGATGTTGACGTCGAACTCTACGTGCGCAAAGGCTTCAATTACATCGTGAACACGAAGTACTCCATCTTCGCCAACGGCACCATCCGTTCCTCCAACACGATCAGGCCGGACTTCGAGGAACGGAACAGCGCCATCCCGTGCCTCGGATTCACGATGGAGATGACCTCCGACTACGCCAAGGTCGACTACCTCGGCCGCGGTCCGCAGGAAAACTACGTCGACCGCCGCACCGGCACGTTCTACGACACCTTCCACACCACCGTGAAGGACATGTTCGTGAAGTACTCCAAGACGCAGCACTACGGCAACCGCACCGGCGTGAGCTGGGTCCGCCTCACCTCCGACGATGGTAAGACCAACGTCACTGTCCGCTGCGAGAACAACCCGAACGGCATGGAGTTCACCGCCAGCCCGTGGACGCAGAAGGAAATCCGCGACGCCCGTACGCCGGACCGTCTGGGCCCGTCCGAAAGGACCGTTCTGGAGCTCGATCTCTTCCAGGCTCCGCTCGGCGGCAACAGTTGCGGACCCGGTCCGCTGGAGAAATACATCACCCGCGGCAACCGCAACTCGACCTTCAAGTTTGACTTCACCATTCACATCGACAGGAAAAAGTAAAGTCTGAACGCCGATTTCCCGAAAACAGGGAAACTCAGCCCGACACGTGATTGTTCACGTGCCGGGCTTTTCTATGGCTTGAAATTTGGCAGGGCGCACCTCGTGCCGTCGCGGAGCACGGCACAACCCACAGTGGAAAGGACTTGCCTTTCCGCGGGCGGAGCCGCACACAAAACACCGTTAACGACATAAATACTGAAAGATTTCAGGAAAATGACTTGATATTTCAGTTTCCCGTGGTATATTTGCATAAATGTTTATAGACGCGTCCGAAAACCGGCGGACTGTTGTTTCGCCCATGCGCGGCGGTACGTTCTCTCGAAATCGAAAACGACAACAATCAACCCCTGAGGTGAATGATGTCTTATTACTTCATAAAAGACCAAACCGTTTCGGGCTTATCCGTATACAGGACGGATAATCCCACCATAATCGATATTGCCAGTAATGGCGTGACTGTGGATACTATTATGCTAACGGGTTCCATGCGGATCGGATCCGGGGGAAAAGCAATCAATACTTCCTTAACAGACTGGGGCTGGGACGGGGATAATTACATTACAACAGTATCTGTCTTCAAAGGCGGCGTGGCGATCAGGACTTACTTGAGTTGCGGCGAAATGTATGTTACCAATGCTGGCGTGGCGAGCGAGACCCAAATAACGGGCGGGCACATGTATGTTTCCAGCGGCGGTACGGCATACGACACGAATCTCAACAACGCTTATAATGGCAGATTGTACGTATGCGACGGCGGCGTGGTGAGCAATACCGTCGCATCCGGCGACATGTACGTCTCCAGCGGCGGCACGGCCGTCCACAACAGCATTTTTTTCAAAACATATAACTATAGCGCCCATGGATCATTGACCGTCGAAACAGGCGGTTATGCGCTTTTCAACAGCATATTCAGCCGTGCCTCCATGAACGTGCTCGGCAGGGCGGTCTCCAACTACGCGAGCAAAGGCACGATCAACGTCTATGACGGCGGCACGACGACCCAGACCATCCTGGATAATGGCTCCATGCTTGTTTCCAGCGGCGGCGAGGCGAGCCACACCACGCTCCGAGGAGAAAGCTATCTCACCGTCGAAAAGGGCGGCTATGCGTTCAAGCCCACCGTGTATGACGGAGGCACCCTGCTGGTCAGCGGCGGCGGGGTGCAGAGTGCGGTGCTGTCGTCCGGCGCAAGGGCAACCGTCATGAGCAGCGCCGTCAGCATGTACGACAGCAGCCATGCCTCCGGCTACATGGTCTCGACGATCGTAAGTTCGGGTGCGCTATTTCAAGTCCTTTCCGGCAGTGTGGCAAGCAAGACTGTTGTGAACGGCGGCGAAATGTATGTTGTTTCCAATGCACTGGCGAAGGACAACGTCCTGAGCAACAACGCCCAAATGAATGTCGGCTACAATGGCGAAGCGAGCATTACCACGGTCGACGAAGACGGTAAATTGTTTGTTAAAAACGGCGGCGCGGTGGACAGTACCTACCTCACGAACAGCGGCGGTCTGTTCGTTTCCTCCGGCGGCACGGCGAACCGGACCAGCACGAACGTCGGCATTCTGAGCATCGACGCCGGCGCCCGTGCGTGGATCACGGACCTGTTCGCAGGCAGCATGTATGTCCGTGGCACGGCCAGCATGACCACTTTAGAGGCCGAAGGGAGCATGTATGTCTACAGCGGCGGCACGGCGGAACGGAACTTCGTCAGCAGCGGCGGCAGGCTGTACGTTTCCTCCGGTGGCACGGCGAACAGCACCACCTTGTACGATAACGGCATGGCGTACATCTCTTCCGGCGCTCTGGCAAATTATGCCGACGTGTCCAGCGGCGGCAGGCTGTACGTCTACGCCGGAGCCTCTGCGAAAACCGTCTGGGTGGAAGACCAGGGAACAGCCAACGTCTCCGGCGGCACGGTCCGCTCCGCCTTCGTGTACAGCGGCGGCAAGCTGAACGTCTCCAGCGGCGGATCGGTGACAGACATCACCCTGTTCGGTGCGCGGGACGGGTCCGGCAGCCAGGGCGGAGCATTGTTCCTGGACGGCGCCAGCGGGGAATCCGCCACAGTGAACCCGGGCGGCCGTCTGATCGTCAGTTCCGGCGGTGTGCAAAACGGGGCGGCTGTACTCTCCGGCGGCAGGCTGAGCGTGCGGTCCGGCGGAAAGATCACCGGCATGATTTCGCTGGACAACGGCGCCGATGTCACGGTGTCGTCGGGCGGCATCGTCGATTTCGATCTTACATGGCTCTACGGGCAGGCAACGCCGCGGGTGAACGACCTCTCTCTGGTCAAGGGATCGCCCTCCTTCACCATCACGATGGACCTGTCCCTGGGGGCGGGGACGTACACGCTCGCCGGCGGCGCGGCGGGATTCAACAAGACCATCACCGTGAAGGACGCCAGGGGAACCACGTTCGGCACGCTCACGGTCGGCGGCGAAGAGCTGGACGTCCGCGGCCAGAAATACACGCTGAACCTGTCCGACGAAGGGGTTCTCTCCGTCACGCTCGAAGGTGTCGCCGACAACACGATCTTCACCGGAGACCTGACCGAAACGAAATACATTTCCTCAGGCTCTTCCGCGGTCGAGGTCAACGTCAACGATTCCGGCAATCTCATCATCCTCACCGGGGGCGTGGCGAGCCAGACCGCCGTGAATTCCGGCGGCAGCCTCCAGGTATCCTCCGGCGGCACGGCGGGCTTGATCACCGTCAACGCCGGCGGCATCGTGGTTGTCTTCGATCAGGGCTTTGAGACGCACACCGAGGTCTTTTCCGGCGGCAGCGTAAGGATTTCCTCCGGCGGCAGCGGGAACTCGATCAAGGTCAATGATTTCGGCGAGTTCCAGCTTTTTCCCGGCGGCAAGGCGAACAACACCGTTGTCGGTTCCGCGGGAACTTTCATCGTCGAAGCTGGCGGCACGGCGCATTATACCGTGATTGAGGGGAAAGGTCAACTCCTGCTGGACGGAGAAGGCGCCGTTCTGGACGGTCTGACCGTCAGTTCCGGCGGCAAGCTCTGGATCGCGGCGGACAGCGGGACTGTCCGGGGAAAAATCAGATTCGAATCCGGAGCGCTGGTGGATGATTACTTCATTTATGGGACAAACACCGGGATCCTGGATTTCTCCCTGGAATATGTGTCCCCGGACGAGGAGGCGCTTGTGAACGACCTGTCGTTCGTTCTGGACAAGTCTTTCGCCTATTCGCTCACAATCCGGGGAAACGACGCGAGAGGCGTCTACAAACTGGCCGAGGGCGCGGCGGGATTCAAAAAGACCGTCACAGTCAAGAACGTTTTCAATGCCGAGCTCGGCACGCTCAAGGTCGGTGCATGGGAGGTCATCGACGGCAAGAGCTACGTCCTGAACCTGAACTCCGACGGGCTCCTGACCCTCACGATCGGGAGAAGCGACGAAGCCGATTTGAGCGGAGACCTGACCAGCGCGTTCGACCTCACATCCGGCATGACCGCATTGTATGTCAACATCAATTCCGGCGGCATCCTCAACGTCCTCTCCGGCGGAACGGCAGGTAACACGACGCTCAACGCCGGAGGCTCCATGAATGTATCCAACGGCGGCGAAGCAGACAAGACCATCCTCTATGGAGGACGCCTGAACATCCGTTCCGGAGGCGCGGCGTACGAAACCGAAATCCAGTCCGCCCTGGTCAATGTGTCCGCCGGGGGAATCGCGAATTTGACCACGATCAATCAGGACGGCGTCCTGATCCTGGATTACAAGGGTGCGGCGAGCGACACGACCATCAATTCCGGTGGCCACTTCGAGGTTTTCAACAGCGGCATGGCAGCCGATACGACCGTCAACAAGGGCGGACATCTCTACATTTATTCCGGCGGTACCGCCACCAATGCCACAATCAATGCAGGCGGCACGGCCGATGTCTCCAGCGGTGTGATCAATGGGGCCATTGTCAATTCCGGTGGCAGTCTCCTGATCTACAGCGGAGCCATGCTCACCGGACGGATGACGTTCGAGAGCGGCGCGGAAGTCATCCCGTTCGTCGGCTCAATCCTTGATTTCGACCTCGCACAGACCTCGGCGGGTTCAGTCGCCCTCGTGAACGACCTCTCAATCCTGCTTGGCACGCCGACCTATACGCTTACGGTCTCCACTACGCAAGCGAACGGCACTTACAACTTGGCGGGCGGCGCGGCGGGATTCAACAAGACGATTACGGTGAAGAGTAGTTCAACCGGCGAGGCGCTCGGCACGCTTTCCGTCGGACAGACTGTGAACATCGGCGATACCGGCTACACCCTGAACCTGGACGGCGAGGATGTCCTCTTCGTCACGGTCAGTGCGGCGGTTCCGGAGCCGGTCGCGGAAAGAAGTTTCTACACGGGCGACTTCAACGGTGACCTCTTCGACACGCTGGCGGTGCAGTCCGGCAGTATGGTTACGATCTACCAGAACGGCGAACCGTGGGGGCTCGGCGTCACGCTGGATCCCGGCTGGAACGTCGTCGGCACCGGCGACTTCGACGGCAACCACATCGACGATTTCCTGCGCGTCAACGGCGAAGGCTATGTGGTTGGCGAACTGTCGAATGGAAACGGGACATTCACGCCGCAGGTGCTGAATCTGAAGAACGCGGGCTGGGATATCCTCGGCACGGGCGACTTCAACGGCAACGGCACATCCGACGTGCTGATCGCCAACCCGACCGGCGCTTCGGAAACCATCGGTCTGCTCGGGTATTGGGAAAGCGGCGTGACCTGGACGCTCATCAACGGGTATTCCGCCGAATGGGAATGCGTCTCCACCGGCGACTTCAACGCGGACGGGAAATGCGACATGCTCTGGCGGAATCAATTCGTCAGCGAAGAAGACGGCCTCACCTACAATGCATACTGCACATGGATCGTGGAGAACGAGGTCGACTGGCGCATGGTCAGCGTCGCGAATCCGTCCGAGTGGGATTTCCTGTGCTCCGGCGACTTCGATGGAAACGGCTCGCACGACATCGCGATGATCAACGACGTGGGCGTCGTAGGCATCTGGGGCGTGAACGACGGCTACCTCAGCTCGTGGTCGATCCTCAGTGCCGTGAACACCGCCGAATGGAAACTCGCGGGCGTCGGCGACTTCAACGCCGACGGCACGGACGACATCGCCTGGTGCAACTGCGACACCGGACTCGCCGGCTACTGGCAAATCAACAACAAGGAGCTCACCACCTGGACAAACATCGCGACGGTCGGGTAAGCCGGGAAAAAAGACAGGTCCTGTGCCGGGCTGACCTCGATCATGGTCAACCTCTTCGTGCGCGAGCGTTAGCCGCGCACTGCCCACGTGGAGGGCTTGCCCTCCCGGCACAGACTACGTGGAACCTGTACCAGGCGATCGCGGCGCGGATTCCGCGTTCAAAACTCCATTCGGGATCGTACCCGAGCAGTTCCCTTGCCCTGCCGATGTCGGCGTTGCTGTGCCGGATGTCGCCGGGGCGCGGCGGTCCGAAAACCGGCAGTTGCTTTTTTTAAGAAACGACTTGTTTTTTTAGAAAAACAACTTGAAATATAGAGAATGCGTTATAAATTATTGATAATATAAATTGATAACGCAACCAGGAAAGGCTGTTCCCAATGGCAAGATACGATGTCAAAAGCGGTGTGACGAGCACCGGAAAAACCCTGAGCAACGATTCCATGTACGTCTCCTCCGGCGGCACGGCGCTTCGTACCACGCTCAACTCCGAAGGTGTGCTCTACGTCTCCTTCGGCGGCATAGCGAACAGCACCACGGCCAACTACTCCGGCTACCTTATACTCTACAGCGGCGGCAGGGCGTACGAAACCACGGTCAAATCCGGCGGCAGTCTCGTAGTCTACTCCGGCGGCACGGCGAACAGCACCACGGTCAACTACTTTGGAGAAATGTATGTCTCCTCCGGCGGCTCGGCGGTCCGCACCACGATCAATTCCGGCGGCGACCTCTGGGTCAGAAACGGCGGCGTGGCGAACAGCACCACGGTCAACAACGCCGGCGCTCTCTATGTCTCCTCCGGTGGGACGGCAAACTACACCACGCTCTCCGATGGCGACCTCTGGGTCAGAAACGGCGGCGTGGCGAACTATACAACGGCCGTCGACGACGGCGCTCTCTATGTCTCCTCCGGCGGCGTGACGTACTACACCACGCTCAACAAAAGCTACCTTTTTCTCTCCTCCGGCGGCACGGCGAACAGCACCACGGTCAACTCCGGCGGCATTATTTATGTCTCTCCCGACGGCATAGTGAGCAGCGCCACGGTCAACAATGGCGGCTATCTCCTTCTTTCCTCCGGCGGCTCGGCGAACGGCGCCACGGTCAACTCCGGCGGCATCATGTCCGTCTCCGCCGGCGCCACGGCGTACTACACCACAGTCAACAATAGCGGGACATTCAATGTCATTTCCGGCGGCGTCGCGAACAGCACAACGGTCAACTCCGGCGGTATCCTCAATGTCCGCTCCGGATGCATAACGAACTATACCTCGGTCAACAACGGCGGTGCTTTCCATGTCATTTCCGGGTGCGTGGCGTCCAACGTCAGGGTCAACTCCGGCGGTATTCTCCTCATCTACTCCGGCGGCTCGGCGAACTACACCTCGGTCAACTCCGGCGGCTCCGCAATCGTGTCCTCCCTCGCATCGGCGTATATCACCAACGTCCAGTCCGGGGGCTGGCTCTTTGTCAAAGGCAGTGCGACCTATACCACGGTCAATTCCGACGGCAAAGCGTACCTCTCATCCGGCGCAACGGCAAGCAACGCCACGGTCTACAAAGGCGGCTTCCTGGACATGGATCGCGCGAGTGCGAACATCGTCTATGTCTCCGGCGGCGACGTGAGCGTGTCCTCCGGCGCAACGCTGAACAGCGCCACGGTCTTCTCCGGCGGCAAAATCTATCTCTCCAACGGCGGCGTGGCGAACTATACCACGGCCGTCGACGCCGGCGCTCTCTATGTCTCCTCCGGCGGCGCGACGTACTACACCACGCTCAGCGAAAGCTTCCTTTTTGTCTCCTCCGGCGGCACGGCGAACAGCACAACGGTCAATTCCGCCGGCGTTCTTGATGTCGAGTTCAACGGCGTGGCGAGCAACGCCACGATCAACTCCGGCGGCTGGCTCAAAGTCTCCGGCGGCACGGCGAACAGCACAACGGTCAATTCCGGCGGCGTTCTTGATATCCACTCCGACGGCGCGGCGAGCAACGTCACAATCTATTCCGGCGGCTGGCTCAAAAACTCCGGCGGTGCAATGATAACCAGCGCAACGGTCAATTCCGGCGGCAGTATCACGGTCAACTCCGGCGGCACGGCGAACAGAACCACGGTCAACTCCGGTGGCAACGTGAACGTGTCCTCCGGTGGTATGGCGGTCAGCACCACAGTCAATACCTACGGCAACATCACAGTCTTCTCCGGCGGCTCGGCGCGTATCGTCGAACTCAATTCCTGCGGCAGCTGCATTGTCTCCTCCGGCGGCGATGTGAACAGCGCCACGGTCAAATACTTGTGCACCATCCGCCTTACCGACGGCGTGGCGAGCAACGTCACGATCAATTCCTATGGCTCCATGCTCAATTCCGGCGGCACGGCGAACAGCACCACAGTCAACTCCGGCGGCAGCGCCACAATCTTCTCCGGCGGCACGGCAAACCGCACCACGCTCAACTACAGCGGCTATCTCATAGCCTCCTACGGCGGCCTGGCAAACCTCACCACGGTCAACTCCGGCGGCGTTCTCATTGTCTCCTCCGGCGGCGCGGGGTATAACACCACTGTCTCCTCCGGCGGCAGAATGACCGTCTCCTCCTTCGGCGTGGCGAGCAACACCACGGTCTCCTCCGGCGGCAGGTTCGAAGTCGCCGCCGACGGCGGCGTGGCAAGCAGCACCACGGTCGCCGGCGGACAGTTCATAATCACCTCCTACGGCAAGGCGAGCCACATCACGGTCTCCGGCGGAAAGCTCATAGTCTCCTCCGGCAAGGCGAACTACACCACAGTCAACTCCGGCGGCTGGCTCGATGTCTCCTTCGACGGCGTGGCGAACAGCGTCACAGTCTTCTCCGGCGGCAGCATGACCATCTCCTCCGGCGGCAAGGTCGCCGCAGGGCTGTCGCTGGCGGAAGGCGCGATCGTCAGCGCGGATGAAGGCGCAATCATCAGTTTCAACATCATCGGACTCGACCCGGGCAACCCCGTGCAGGTCAGCGGGCTCGATCTCATCCAGGGTGCGCCGACCTACACGCTCACGACCGGCCAGTGGCTGACGTCCGGCACCTACAACCTCGCGGATGGCGCGGACAATTTCAATGGCGTGATCTCGGTCATCAACGAAGTCGGCACACCATTCGGCACGCTCTCGCTCGACCAGTCCCTGCTCGTGAACGAAACGGAATATACCCTGTCGCTGACCGGCGGCACGCTTTCCGTCACATTGAACGGACCCGGACCGGAACCCGGGCCGACGCCCGTTTACCACACCGTCGGATACTTCCCCGGATGCTACATGGGCGACGCGCAGTCGTACCTCGCCAGGGAGATGGTGGATGTGAACACCGGAAACGACTTGGTCCACATCTATGTCTCGGGCGCAGCCATGCAGGACCTCCCGGTCGATCCGAGCTGGTTCATCGAAGGCGTCGGCGACTTCAACGCCGACGGACGCGACGACTTCCTGCGCGTGAACTTCGAGAATTATGTGGTCGCCGATATGACGCAGGAGAACGGCACGTTCGTCCCGCAGGTGCTGAACTACAGAAATCCGGGCTGGGAGATCCTCGGCGTCGGCGACTTCAACGGCAACGGCTCCGATGACGTGCTGATCGCGAACCCGGTCGGCGCGTCCGACACGGTCGGGTTGCTCGGCTATTGGGAAAGCGGCGTCACGTGGACGCTCATCAACGGCTACTCCGCGGAATGGGAATGCGTCTCCACGGGCGACTTCAACGCCGACGGCAAGTGCGACATGCTCTGGC
Source organism: uncultured bacterium (assembly GCA_902802585.1). Classification (GTDB taxonomy): domain Bacteria; phylum Verrucomicrobiota; class Lentisphaeria; order Victivallales; family UBA1829; genus UBA1732. The sequence continues at coordinate 47,656 of CADCMR010000016.1, read as the reverse complement.
GCAATACCTTCACTGGCGAAGGCGACCTTGTCTACAACGCCTATTGCACCTGGATCATGGACGATCCGGTCGACTGGCGCATGGTCAGCGTCGCGAACCCGAACGAGTGGGATTTCCTCTGCTCCGGCGACTTCGACGGCAACGGCTCGCACGATATCGCCATGATCAACGGCGAAGGCGTGGTCGGCATCTGGGGTGTCTCCGATGGCTACCTCTCCTCGTGGTCTATCCTCAGCGCGGTCGACCGTTCCACCTGGACGCTCGCCGGCGTCGGCGACTTCAACGGCGACGGCACGGACGACATCGCCTGGGCAAGCGACTCGCTCGGTGTGGTCGGCTACTGGCAGATCAACGACAAGCAGCTCACCACCTGGACAAACATTGCCACGGTCGGGTAAACCGGGAAAATAGGACTTATAGGACTAATAGGTCTTATAGCTCCGAGTGTTAGCACGGCAATGCCACAGCACGGTTTGCCGTGTGTGCGAGCGTTAGCCGCGCACTGCCCACGTGGAGGGCTCTGACCTCCCGGCACAAACCACGTGGACCTGTACCAGGCGATCGCGGCGCGGATTCCGCGTTCAAAACTCCATTCGGGATCGTACCCGAGCAGTTCCCTTGCCCTGCCGATGTCGGCGTTGCTGTGGCGGATGTCGCCGGGGCGCGGCGGTCCGAAAACCGGTTCCACGTTCACTCCGAGCGCGTCCGTGATGGCGCGGTAGACTTCGAGGAGCGTCACGCGTCCGCCGTATGCGACGTTGCAGACCTGCCCCGAGGCGTTTTTCCCGGCGAGGCATGCTTTCAGGTTGGCTTCGACCACGTTCCCGATATAGGTGAAATCGCGGCTCTGGAGCCCGTCGCCGTTGATGGTCGGGCGTTCTCCGTGCAGGAGCTGCCGGATGAATTTCGGGATGACGGCGGCGTATGGACCGTCGGGATCCTGCCGTTGCCCGAAGACGTTGAAATATCTCAGACCGACCGTTTCCAGTCCGTAGTGCATGGCGTACTGGCGCGCCCAGTCCTCGTTTTCGCGCTTGGAAACGGCGTACGGACTCAACGGTTTCCCCTCGTTGCCCTCCTTCTGCGGAAGGACGCTGGTATCGCCGTAGACGGACGAGCTGGACGCATAGACGAACTTTTTCACGTTGCACCGGCGGGCGGCCTCCAGCATGTTCAGCGTGCCGGAGACGTTGTTCGCGCAGTAGAAGAGCGGCATTTCGAGGCTTCGCGGGACGGATCCCCAAGCCGCCTGATGAAGCACATAGTCCGCGCCGTCGCAGGCGGCCATGCAGACGTCGAAGTCCTTGATGTCGCCCCGGATGAACTTGTATGCGGGATTGCCCGCGAAGATGTCGGCGTTTGCCTGTTTCCCGGTGGAGAGATCGTCGAGGCAGCGCACGCGGCAGCCGAGTTTCAGGATCGCCTCGCAGAGGTTCGACCCGATGAAGCCCGCTCCGCCCGTGACCAGGAACATCGTGTCCGCGGGAAACGAAACATTCTGATAGCCCATTGCGTGTCCTCCGGTTCCGCCTGTTCCGATGTTCAAAGCCGCCAGTAGAGGTATTCCGCGTCTTCGAAGTCGCTGCGGCTGAAAATACCCTTGATGTCGAGGAGGACTTTTCTGCCCGGAGCGAAGAATCTGTTCATGTCGGCGGGCGCGAGGGATTTGAAGGCATCGTGCGCGACGGCGAGGATGACGGCGTCCATATTCCGGATATCATCCAGATCGATAAATTCGATTCCGTACAGGCGTTTCGCCTCGGCGGCATCCGCGACGGGATCTGCGACGACAGGATTGATGAAGTAATTCCGAAGCTCATTCACAATGTCGATGACCCGGGTATTCCGCGTGTCCGGGCAGTTCTCCTTAAACGTGAACCCGAGGATCGCGACGCGCGCATCCTGCATGTTTCTGCCAGCGGCGATGAGGTTCTTCACGCAGTTTTCCGCCACATATTTCCCCATGTCGTCGTTGATGCGGCGACCGGCGAGGATGATCTGGCTGTGGTAGCCCAGCATCTCCGCCTTGTACGTCAGGTAGTACGGGTCGACGCCGATGCAGTGGCCGCCCACAAGACCGGGCTGGAACTTGAGGAAATTCCATTTGGTCCCGGCCGCCTCCAGGACCGACTTCGTGTCGATCCCCATGCGGTTGAAAATGATCGAAAGCTCGTTCATGAACGCGATGTTGATGTCGCGCTGGCAGTTCTCGATGACCTTCGCCGCCTCAGCGACGCGGATGCTTTCCGCGCGGTAGACGCCCGCGTCCACGACCAGCCCGTAGACGCGCGCCACGCAGTCGAGCGTTTCCGCGTCCATGCCGGACACGACCTTCTTTATTTTCGCCAGACGGTGCTCCCTGTCGCCCGGATTGATGCGTTCCGGGCTGTAGCCGACCTTGAAATCACGGCCGCAGACCAGCCCGGATTCCTGTTCGAGGATGGGCGTACAGATATCTTCCGTCACGCCGGGATACACCGTGGATTCAAAGACCACGACCGAGCCCGGCGTGAGGTTGCGTCCGAGCAGGCGCGACGCGCTTTTCAATGGTCCCAGGTCGGGCGTGTGATCCGGGTTGACGGGCGTCGGGACAGCGACGATGTGGAATTTCGCCTCGCGGAGCCGCGCCGGGTCGGATGTAAAATCCACGGACGTCCGGCGGATGGCGTCGTCGCCTTCCTCGTGCGTCGGGTCGATGCCCCGCCTGTAGAGCGCGATCTTTTCCGCGTTGAGGTCGAATCCGATGACGTCGACTTTTTCCGCGAACGCGACCGCGATCGGCATGCCGACGTAGCCTAGACCGGTCAGGGACAGTTTCGTCTTGCGGTTCACCAGCTGCTTGTAAAGATCATTCGTCATAGTCTCTTCGGCTCCATTCCGTTCATTTTCCGTCCGGGTCAGTCGTAGATCGCGTAGGTGTAGATTCGACCCTCGATCAGACCCCAGTTCAGGTCCGGCGGCATGTTTTCCTCGTCCTTCGCGATGAAGATCCCGTGTTCGCCGTTGTACCAGCCTTTGCTTGTCATCAGATAGATGCCGTATTCGTTGCTGTAGATCCGGATCGGCTTGACGGTCTCAATGAGCTTCGCATCGAAACGGTAGAACGGGATATTGTCGTTTTTTCCGACCAGCGGCGTCATCCGGTATGCCGCCGTCTCGATGGATTCGTGTTCGGCGGTGAGATAATCCACGACTTCATCGGGCGGGAAAAACTTGATACGGTGGGTTTCGCTGAAGTCCAGCGCCCAGATCGTCGCCCAGATCGTCAGCACGAACAGAAAGAAAAACACGGTGCCGCGGAAGAACATCATCCAGCACCACTCGCCAAATTCCTTCATCATCGCGATGCGTTTTTCGCGGTCGCGACAGCGCCCGATGAACTCCTGAATGGATTCCTTCAGCGGCTTTTCGGGCGGGGGAGGCGGCTCCGGTTCCTCCTCGTCCAGGGAATCCAGAAACGCGTTGATCGCCGCCAGCATCCTTTTGAACTTCGACTGAGGCGCGGAGGGAGCGGAATCCGTGCCTGAAGGCGCGGAATTGCCGTCCTGCCCGGAAGTGCCCGGCGCGGATGCACAGTTCTCCTGCGCGGCGCAATCCGGTTTTTCCGGCGATTCGGCCGGCTGATTCTGTTTTCCCTGCATGGACATGTTGTGAGGATTCTTTTTGACTTGTTTTTTATATAATGTACTTCATTTTCCCTTTTTTTCAAGTCTGCACTATTACATTCCGATACAGATCATGGACTGAAATCGCCAGAACGATCGGCGTGTTCGAGCGAAAGAAGGGCGATCTTCCGTCCGAGGCCGCCGCCGTATCCGACCAGCGCGCCGCCCGCGCCGATGACCCGGTGGCACGGGACAATCAGGGAAACGGGGTTGTGTCCGACCGCGCCGCCGACCGCCTGCGCCGACATGCGCGGGACGCCTTTCCGGTGCGCGACGAGCTCCGCGATTTTCCCGTAGGTCATGGTATGTCCGTACGGGATGTCGAGCATGATCCGGCAGACCGCCCGGCGGAATTCCGTGGTGCGGAGTATGACCGGCGGCGTGAATCCGGGATCCCTGCCGCTGAAATAAATGTCCAGCCAGCGGACCGCCTGTTCAAAAACGGGGAGCGGTTTCTCTTCGCGGTCAGGGGAAAGCGAGGCTGCGAAAAAACGCTGTTCGTCGAACCACAGCCCGACGAGCGCGGTTCCGTCCGAGGCGAGCGTGATCCCGCCGATCGGCGATTCGTAGTGATGAACGTAATCCACTTGTGTATCCATAGAGGGGCAGGGGGCTAGAATTCTTCGCGGAAGAGTTCGGATTCGATCCCGACGACGTCCCTGAAGCGGATCGACGTGCCGTCTGCGAGGGTCAGGATTCTTCTCACCGGCGAGATTCTGACGAGCGCCCCGGTGCGCGTGTGGTACGCCCCGCCGGATTTGAGCTTGTCCGGGACGAAATATTCGACCGTGACGACCGGCTTCTCCCCGAGGTGCGCGGCGAGGATGCCGACGCGTCGGTCAAGTTCCGCCTTTCCCGCCTCGTCCAGCTCGCGTTCCGGCGTCGTGAGGCGCGCCGTCTCGTCGATGATGTCCTCGTATCCGACGAGCGCGGCGAACGGCGAGAACTGCGCGGCGCGGTCGAGCATGGACATGCGCGGACGGTCCTTCGAAACATGGTGCGGCAGATGGAGGATGTCTTCGTACGGATGGGGCTGTTTTTCCATGGTTCACCTCACTCTTTGTGCCCGCCGACCTGCTCGTTGCGTTCCTTCGCGGTCGCGCCGTCCAGCAGGTTCATCCCCTTCAGGATGGCGTTCTTTCCGAGCTTGTGCTTGATGTCCAGGATGGCGGTCTGGAGGCGTTTCTCGCGGTCGCGTTCGGCCTCCTCCGCGGCCTGCTGTTCCGCGAGCGCGGCGGCGTCCGTGAAGAGGTCGGGCTGTTCCGGCTCGGACGGCTGCCGCCTCGCCTCGTTTTCGGTCAGGATATGGTTCGCGGCGACCGTGATGCGGCGCACCAGCAGATTCCGGTCGACCACGCGGTCGAAGATTGCCGCCGCCGCCTCGACCATGCGCAGCGACGAGGACGTGTGCCCGCCGAGGTTTTCGGATCCGTGCGCGCCCTTCGGCACCTCGCGTCCGTAATGGTTGATATGAATTTCGCCCCTGTATCTGTTTCTGAGTTCCGGCGTCGCCAGGTTCGCGACGTCGTATCCCACGGTCAGAATCAGCTGGTCGGTTACGAGGTGCTTTTCGACGAGGCTGAGCGCGAGCATGTCGGTCATCTCCTTCGTCACGAGCTTCGCCTTTTCGAAGTCGTACGGCTCCTTCAGTACCTGCCCGGAGCTCAGGCTGTTGTTCTCCGGGCGGTACGCCCTGATTTCCGCGATGGTGACCGGCTCCCAGCCCCACGCGTGGTCGATCAGCAGCTCGGCGTTGATCCCGAAAAGCTTGTAGAGCACGTCCTCGTTCCGCACCGACATCCGCGCCACGTCGCCCATCGTGCGCATCCCGCGCGATTCCAGCCGCCGGGCGTAGCCGTGCCCGATGCGCCAGAAATCGGTGAGCGGACGGTGCGTCCAGAGCGTTTCGCGGTAGGTCTGCTCGTCCAGCTCGGCGATGCGTACGCCGTCCCTGTCCGCCGGGATGTGCTTGGCGACGATGTCCATGGCGATCTTGCTGAGGTAGAGGTTGGTCCCGATCCCGGCGGTGGCGGTGATGCCGGTCTCCTTCAGCACCTCGCGGACGAGCTTCATGGCGAACCCGCGCGCCGTGAGCTTGTACATCTTCAAATACGCAGTCGCGTCGATGAACACCTCGTCGATGGAGTACACGTGGATGTCCTCCGGCGCGACGTGCCGCAGGTAGATGCTGTAAATGTGCGAACTGACCTCCATGTAGCGCCCCATGCGCGGGACGGCGACGATGTAGCCGAGCTCCAGCGACGGGTCTTTCGCGAGCTCTGGCGCATGGTCGGACTTTCCCCGGAACCGATGCCCCGGCGCACGGTCCAGACGTTCCCCGTTGACCTCGCGGACGCGCTGGACGACCTCGAACAGGCGTGCGCGGCCGGGGATCCCGTATGCCTTCAGCGACGGTGAGACGGCGAGGCAGATCGTCTTTTCCGTGCGGCTCTCGTCCGCCACCACGAGGTTCGTCGTGAGCGGATTGCGATTACGGTCGACGCACTCCACCGAGGCGTAGAATGATTTCAGGTCGATTGCGATGTAGGTACGGGTGTCCATGGGAAGCTAAGTTGAAAAAAGGCGAAGTCGTTCGCTCCGGATTCCGTATGCCGACGGCGGTCCAAAAAGGCGAATCGTTCCAAGGCATGGCGCGGGAGAAAATCCCGGACGATACTATAGCAGACCTTGCCCGGAAGTCAAGCCGGAAAAAGTTTTTTTCCGCCCGGCTTTTTCGTGCTAGCGAAGTATGATTTTCAAGTCCGGAAAAAAACGAATGAAAAAAGTTGTCTGCAAAAAAAACTAAACTTTAATGCGCGCCGGTTTGACTTTTCCTCAAAAGTATGCTATTTTATGTGAGAAAACATGGAATCAGCTGCCGGTGCGCGCCGCAACCGGAAAAAAGCCCGCGCATCGGAGTTGCCGCCCGGTGAATGCAACACCCGAAGTGAAGGACCCCCACATGAAACGTTATAAAATGCTGATCCTGCTGCCCGACGGCAAGATTCACAAACTGGAGATACCGCCCTTTATCAAGACGTCGTTCCGCGAAGCGCCCCTGACCGCGGCGTATCTTGCCGCGCTGGTTCCCGCCGACTTGCCGATCGACGTGCGGATCTGCGACGAAAGCGTGTCGCGCGTGCCCGCCTCGGAGACGTTCGACATCGTCTGCATCAGCATCATCACCGGCACGGCGCCCCGGGGATATTACTGGGCGGAGCATTTCCGCTCGAAGGGAGCGAAAGTCTCAATCGGCGGCGTCCACGCGACGCTCCTGCCGGAGGAGGCCGCCGCCCACGCGGACACCATTTCGACCGGCTTCGGGGAAAAGACGTTTCCGGAGCTGTGCCGGGATTTCGTCGCAGGGCGGCTGAAACCGCGCTACGCGCAGCCGCCGGGACCGCAGGACCTGAGCGGAATTCCGTTCCCCCGGCGCGACCTGCTGAAGAAATTCGGCTACATGATGCCGAACTCGATCTTCGCGACGCGCGGCTGCAAGAACCACTGCGACTTCTGCGCGGTCGTCGGGGCGAATTTCGGCTGGAGCACGCGCCCGGTGCAGGAGGTGATCGACGAGGTGCGCACCCTGCCGGGGAAACACTTCGCGTTCAACGACGTGAGTCTCTGCGAGGACCGCGAATACGCGCTGGAGCTCTGCCACGCGCTGAAGCCGCTGAAGAAGAAATGGGGCGGTCTTATGACCACGAAGGCGACGGCGGACGAGGAGCTGATGAACGCGCTCGCGGAGTCCGGCTGTTCGTACATGCTCCTCGGATTTGAGTCCGTCATGCGGAAGGGGCTGTACACCATGCGGAAAGGCTTCAACTCGCCGGACAACTATTTCGAGGTGTGCCGCCGCCTCCACGAACGCGGCATCATCATCCAGGGGTGCTTTATCTTCGGGCTGGAGGGCGAGACCATGTCGATCTTCCGGGACACAGTGGACGCCGTGAACGAACTGCACATCGACATCCCCCGGTACGCCGCCTACACGCCGTTCCCCGGCACGGAGTGCTACCGCCGCCTGAACGCCGAAAACCGGATCCTGCACCGCGACTGGTCGTACTACGACACCCAGCACGTCGTGATCTGGCCGCGCGACATGTCGCCGCTGGAGCTGGATGACGGGCTCAAGTACGCCTGGCGGGAGACGTTCTCTCTGAAATCCATCCGGCACCGCCTCAGCACGAAACGCTCGGTGTACGCCGTGGCGCTCGCCGGAAACCTCGCCTACAGGGTCTATCTCCCCAAACTCATGCGCGACAAGGCGCGGTTCCCCGAGGGGCTGGACGTTACCCGGAGGATCGCCGCCGAACCAGTCGGCGCGAACATTACTCCGGACGTGGCGGCGGAAAAGGAAGCGCTATGCATCTGACCTTCATTCTGCCCGCGGTTGGTCACAAGCCCGGCGGCGCCACCTATCCGAAGACGTGGATCATGGAGCCGCTCTCCATCGCGGTGCTCTCCCGCCTGACCCCGCCGGAGTGGGGACGCACCTTCTTCGACGACCGTCTGGGCGAGATCGACTTCGACGCGGAGACGGACGCGGTCTGCATCAGCGTGGAGTGCTACACGGCGAAACGCTCCTACCAGATCGCCGCCGAATACCACAGGCGCGGACGCCTCGTCATCATGGGCGGATTCCAGGCTTCGCTCGCGCCGGAGGAGGTCGCGCTCCACGCGGACGCGGTCATCGACGGACAGGCGGAAAATGTCTGGGGCGACGTGCTGTCCGACCTGAAGGCAGGCACGCTCAAAAAACACTATTTCTCCGACCAGCCGGTCGATCTGGCGGGACGGTTCCCGGACCGCTCCATCTTCGGCAACCGCGACTACGGGATCCTGTCGCTCGTCGAGACCTCGCGCGGCTGCCGGTTCCACTGCGAATTCTGCTCCATCACGAAGTTTTTCCGGCAGACGTACCGTGCGCGCCCGATCGAGGACGTGGTGGAGGAGATGCGCGGGCTGAAAAAGAAAAACCTCTTCTTCGTGGACGACAACCTCGCCATGGACGTGCCGCGCCTGAAGGCGCTCTGCCGGGCGATCACGCCGCTGAAAAAACGCTGGATCGCCCAGCTCAGCATCCACACGGCGCAGGACCGCGAACTGCTCGCCCTGATGCGCGACAGCGGGTGCGTGGGCGTGCTGATCGGATTCGAGTCGCTGCAGAAGACGACGCTGCGGCAGATGGGCAAGTCGGTCAACGAGGAGGCGGACATGGTCCGCAGCATCCGCAATTTGCGCGAATACGGCATCTCCATCTACGCCACATTCGTTTTCGGCTATGATGACGATACGCCGGAGACCTTCGAAAAGACGCTCAAGTTCGCCATCGAAAACAAGTTCTTCTTCGCTGCGTTTAACCACCTGGTGCCGTTCCCCGGCACCTCGCTTTTCGACCGCTTGAAACAGGAGAGGCGGCTCCTGGACGAACACTGGTGGCAGGAGGAACGTTTCACGTTCGGCGACGTCGTGTTCCGTCCGGCGCATTTCACGCCGGAGGAGCTCGCCTCGTACTGCCAGATGTACCGCAAGAAATTCTATTCCCTTTCCTCAATTTTACGGCGCGGCATGGACCTGCGCGCGAACTGCCGGGGGCTCTTCAAGGCCGTGCTGTTCTTTCTCTCCAATTTCTCGCAGGGGCTGGAGGTCGGACGGCGGCGCGGGCTTCCCTTCGGAGACCCGGAGAAATGAGCCGCGGCGTTCGGTTCGCGACCCCGGAGGACGGCGCGGCGCTGCTCGCCCTGACCCGGATCCCGATGCAAGGCGCGGTGTCGGTGTCGTTTCCGCACAACGACGATTTCTTCGCCGCCGAGGCGCTGAAGGGGCGCGAGCTGAAGCATTTCCTGTGGTCGGACGACAAGACGGGCGAAATCACCGGCTGCGGACTCCGCTGCGAAAAGACGGTCTACTTCAACTCGCAGGCGGTCACGGCGGAATACCTCGGCAGTCTGCGCCTGAAGCCCGAACAACGCTGGAGCCGGGCGATCTTCCGCGGCTATGAACTCCTCCGCGAATACGACGCGGCGCACCCCGCGCCCGTCTGCTTCACCACGATCGTCAGCGACAACGCCGCCGCGGTCAAGGTGCTGGAAGGCGGGCGCTGCGGCCTGCCGCTGTACCATCCGCAGGACCGGTTCCGCACGTTTCTCTTCACGCCCGGCGCAATCCGCCTGGATACGAAAAAGAGCCGGGATCTTTCGGTCAGCCGGGGAACCAAGGCGGACCGGGCGGAGATATTTGATTTTTACAGAAATACGGCGCGGTATCTTGATTTCTTTCCGGTGTTCGAGGATGACCGGTTTCCCGCGGGACTGAACGCCTCGGATTTCATTCTCGTGCGTGAAAATGATCGGATCACGGCGTGCGGCGCGGTGGTCGACCCCAGGAAATACCGTCAGATCCACGTCGACGGATACGCGCCCTGGTTGCGCGTGTGCCGTCCGGTCCTCAATGCCGCGCTCGCGTTGACCCGGGGACCGCGCATGCCGCGTCCGGGGACGGACCTGGACCACCGGATTCTGGCATATTGGTGCGTTTCGGAGGACGGCAGACCCGAACGTTTCCCGGTCCGCAAACGGGGGCATGTGATCTATTGGAAGAATACGCCGAAAGGAGCGCCGCGCGCGCGTCTGCACGCGCTCCTCCTGGCGGCGGCGGACGCCATCCCGCGCCAATCCCTGCTGATGCTCGCCGCGCACGAGACCAGCCGATTTTTCCCGTCGCTGTGCCAGATCACTCACTGGGGATACGACAGCAACCTTTACACGGTGTCGTGGCGGGACCGTCCGACGGTCGACTGTGCGAATGTCCCGTACCTGGAGCTTCTGGAGGTCTGAACCATGCCGACGCGCGTCAGGATCACTGCCCCGGGGCGGCTTTCCCCGGAGACGATTGTGCAGATGGAGTCGCTGTACCGCCGCTACTACACGGGCGCGGCTCCGGACGCGTTCCGGCGGGATCTTTCGCAAAAGGACCTCGTGATCCTGCTGCTGAACGGGGGTTCTGTCGCCGGGTTCTCCACGCAGAAACTGATCTTGATGCCGGACGGCGCGCGGATCCTGTTCAGCGGGGACACCGTTGTGGACGCGTCCGACCGGCGGCAGTTCGGGCTGGCGGGCGCGTTCGGGCACATCATGCTCCGCCTCATCCGGACCTGCCCGGACAAGCCTCGTTACTGGTTTCTGATCAGCAAGGGCGCGCGGACCTACCGCTTTCTGCCGACGTTTTTCCGTATCTACGTCCCCTCGCACGAATCCGACCCGGACCTGCTCCGGCTCCGCGACGCCGTGGCGGCGCGGCTTTTCCCGGACGAATGGGTGGCGTCGAGAGGCATCCTGCATTTCTCCGGCGGCAAGGACCGGCTGATCTCCGACGAACTCCGGAACGACCCGGAATCCGTGCTGTTCCGGCGGCTGAACCCAGGCTGGGCTGAGGGCGACGAACTCTGCTGTCTCGCGCCGATCTCGCGGGAGAACCTGAACGAACGCGCCGAACGCGTGATCAGCGCCGTCGAGCCGGACTGGGACCTCCCGTAAATGCCTCTTTTTCTCGCCAATCTCCTCTGGTTCCTGTCCTCCCTGCCGGACCTGCTGCTGTTCGTCCTGCTCCTGCTGTTTCCACGGGCGGCGCAGAGGATCGCGCTCCGCAGACGTACCGCGTCCGGCACAGGGGAGGTCCTGTTTCACGAACCGACCAGCGGGACTACCGGCGCGACCAAATGGATCCCGTTCACGCCCGCGTTGAAACGCGAGTTCCTGGCTGGCATCAACCCGTGGATCGCGCTGCTTTTTCTGCGGCATCCCGGTTTGTTTTGGAAAAAGCAATACTGGTCCGTCAGCCCGGTTCCGGCGCTTCAGATTCCCGACGGGATCAAGCTCAAGCCCGACCCGACGGACGATGCATCCTATCTATCTCCGCTTCAGCGGCGCGTGTCTCGGACGATCTTCTGCGCTCCGTATGGCGCGGGGCGCATCGCCGACCCGGAGAGACACGCCTTCCTCACGCTCCTCGCCATGCTTTCCGCGCGGAATTTGGGGCTGATCTCCGTGTGGCATCCGTCGTACCTGCTGATCCTGCTGGACCGTGCCGTTGAAAGGACCGGCGAGCTCGCCGATGCGCTGAAAACCGGAGACTGGGGCGACGGCCGCATGCATGAGCCGATGCCGGACAGGGCAGGGGAGGTGCTTGCCGCGTTGGAACGGCGCGATTTCGCGGCATTGTGGCGGCGTCTGTGTGTCATCAGCTGCTGGGACCAGGCGCGCGCCGCAGGCGATGCCGCACGGTTGCGGACGATGTTCCCGCGTGTGGATGTCCAGGGGAAGGGACTGCTCGCCACGGAGGGGATCGTGACGTTAACCTGGCACGATGGACGGCATGTCGCCGCGAGCCTGTCCCATACCCTGCATTTCCGGGCGTATTCGGAGACGGAAGATGCTTCCGTCGATGACGAGCTGATTCCGCTGGACAAGGTACGGAAGGACGGCGTCTATACGGTCTTTCTTTCGACCGGTAACGGGAGCGATCTTTACCTGCTGAACGACGTCGTGCGGTGTTCAGGTTTCCTCGCGCGGACGCCGTGTTTCGACTTCCTGTACCGGTCCGGCGGCACGTGCGACCTCCGGGGCGAGAAACTTCATACGGGGCAGGCGGAACGCCTGATCGCCGAGCTGGAACGGCGGTTTTCGCTGTTCTCCTTTGCCATGCTGATCCCCGCGCGGACGCTCGACCGCTATGTCTTCCTGTACGATTCCAAGTCGCCGCCCGATCGGGACACGCTGGCGGACGCGGTCGAAGCCGTCCTGAAACGCAACATCTATTACAACGATGCGCGGTACAAAGGGCAGCTGAAACCGGTCGAAGCCCGGTTCCGGCCCGGCGCAATGGCGGCGTACCGAGCGCTGAAAACGGGCGTTTCCGGCGGCGTGAAACCTCCCCCGCTCTTCATCCCGCCCGCGATGCGGTCCGATGCGGATTCGTCCGGCGGGAATGCGACCGTCGCGGAGCTGTGGGCGCGCCTTCTCGAAATCTGATTTCCTTTTGCGGCATGTTTGTTCCGGTGATTGCTTGAAAAGAACCGGAAGAAAATGTATATTACAACATAACAGGGCATGGCTGGATGCGATGCCCCCCATAACAGAAGGAGAAACAGGATCATGAGCAAACCGGAACATTCGGACGCGGCGCCGTGGGAGGTGCTGAAATCGGAATACCTCATCCGCAGACCGTGGCTGACGGTGCGCCGGGAGTCCCTGCGTCTGCCCGACGGCCGGACCGTGCCCGAATACTATGTGCTGGAATACCCCGACTGGGTGAACGTCATCGCCATCACGGAGGACGAACATGTGATCCTGGAGCGCCAGTACCGCCATGGCCTCGGGCGCGCGGGATGGGAGATCCCCTGCGGCGTCCTGGAGCCGTCCGACGATTCGCCGCTCGCCGGGGCGCGGCGCGAACTGCTGGAGGAAACCGGATACGGCGGCGGGGAATGGACCCTGCTGGACACGCTCAGCGCCAATCCCACCGCAACGAACAACCTGACGCACTGTTTTCTGGCGCGCGGCGTGAAGAAACTCGGCGAACCGCATTTGGACGCGGGGGAGAGTTTCGAGGTGAAGATGTTCCCGCTGGACGAGATTCCGGCGATGCTCCTGCGCGGCGAGTTCGTGCAGGCGCTGCATGTCGCGCCCTTATGGAAGCTCTTCTGGATGCTCGATCACGGGCGGCAGCATTGAACCCGTGTACGGTTTCCGTTCGCGCTTCAGCGGAAAAGATCCTGGATATCCTCAAGCGTGATGACGTGTTCGTCGTTGTAGAAATCGCGGAGAATCGTTCCCCTGTTTGCGTCCGCCCAGTTCGTGTGCCAGATCAGAAACCAGGACCAGAGGCAGTTCTTATCTACGAATCCCCGGATGGCGGGCAGTCTGCCGCATTCATGGAACGCGAACGGCTTGTTTTTCGCGCCGATCCGGAGGAGTTTGTTCCAGCCTGCCCGGTGTTCTGTCCCGTCGTATGTGTCCGAACCGATCACGTCGCAGAAATCATCGCCGACGTACCAGCCGTCCCGGACCTCGCCGGAGTACCCCAGGACCCAGATCAGGTTGTTCAGTTGGAAGTGTTCCGTGTAGCGTTTGTACATCAAGCGCCATAGCTGAACGAAATCCTCCGGCGTACCTTTGCCCCACCAGAACCATCCGCCGTCGAATTCATGGAACGGTCTCCAGAGCACCACCACGCCCGCGTCCTGCAATTCCGCAAGCGCCTGCGCGGCGCGGTCCCAGTTCGCGATCATCTTCCGGTGTTCCTCTGTTTCCTCGTTCAGGAGACGGTGGAAATCCGGCACATCGTTCTGGGATTCACGGAATGCGCCGCCGTAGATCCCCGTATGCCAGCAGATCGTGACGAGTCCGCCGCGATTCCACCAGTCCTTCGCACGCTTCGTGACGCCGTCGAAATCGCTGTTCATGTAATCCAGACCCCTCATCGCCGGCGTTTTTCCCGTTTCCCGCCGGATCAGGTCCATTTCATAGTCCGGCGATCCCATCCAGGTCGACTCCTGCTGACCGGAGATAATTTTTTTCCGTAATTTTCGCACAGGAACCTGTAAACGGCTTTTGTCTTTTCTCCGGCGGACGGGTTGGAAAGCCGGTTGTCAGCCGGCAGTTCGGCTTTTACTCCGGATTCCGGACCTTTCGTACATGCGGCGGGAGCGAGTACGATCATTGCAACCAATGCGGAGATGAGGGGGAAATAGAATTTCATGTTTCAACGTCGCCTTTTTGTTTTTGAGATGGAGAGTTGCCCGCCGATCCGGCAATCCGAGGAATGCCATTAGATCAAACAGAGGAAAGAGGAATATTCATTTCGGTTTTATAATATATAGCCTTAATCCATTTTGTCAAGTAAAAAAGTTTCAAGTTTAACCGTTCTTTTTACAAAAAAAGACTCCGGAAACGAGTTCCGGAGCCGTATGTCCTTTTATGGAAACAATCCTGGATTTTATTCCTGTTTTTCCGCAGGATCTTCCGGCCAGTCCTCCGTCCGCATGACGATCGGCGTGGAGAGGGCGTTCGGCTCGGCGTGGGCGCAGTTCTGGTAGTAGATCACGCGCTTCTTGCCGGGGGCGTTGTTGAACAGCACGGCGACGCCGGAGGGCTGCGCGACGTAGTCGCCGAGGCCGGCGCGCACGATGTCGACCAGGCACGTCGCGGGGGCGCGCTTGATGTGATTCACCGGGTCGAAGTAGTCCAGACCGGGCTGGTAGTCCGGGCAGGTGCCGCGCTGGCGACCCGCCTTGGCGCAGCCGACATCGGAACACCACGGCATGCCGATCTCCGCATGGGTGATCTCCGGGACGAGCCCGGCAGCCCATGCCGCCTGAAGTCCGCCCTGGCTGTAGCCGATCACGCCGAGGTCTTTTCCGTTCCACGCCGCCACCGTTTTGACGAAGTCGAACGCGCGGATCACGCGTGCCGCCATGTAGCGGAAATAGGAGGTGTCGGGCGTCTTGTTCTCGTTGTTGTCGTATGCGTAGTGTCCGAGTTCGCGGCGGATGCCGTCGTAGTAGGATTTCGGCTGGCTCAGCTCGATCCCGTGCGCGTTGACGTCGAAGTAGACCATGCCGGGCACGCCGTCCGGGACCGCCTGGTCACGCACGCCGTACGCCTGGAAATGCACTTTCGCGGGCAGCGATTTCGCCTCGGCTCCGGTGGGGATGAGGAGGTAGCCCGTCACGGGACGCGGCCCGGCGCACGGGATTTTGACCTCGTATGCGTCGAAACCGTCCTGTTTCGCCTGAATCTTCTTGAGTTCGGGCGTGGCGGCGACGGCGGCGAGCTGTTCCTTCTGTTTTGCCCAGTACGCGTCGAAGTCCTCGGGCTCCGGCACTGCCTGTTTGAGTTTCTCGATCTCCGCGCCCGCGCCGCCGTCGAACTTGCTCTTCAGGTCGTGTCCCGCCTCGTCCTCAAGCGAAGCCTCGATGCGGACGAATCCGGGACGGTCGATGGAGGTCGCGAGCGTGACCGCCTGGTCCGCCGAGATTTCCGTGCGGCCCTGTTCGACCTTGCCGTCGTCGCCGGAGCGCTTCCACTTCAGGAAGAGTTTTCCTTCGACGGGATTCTGCGCGAGCTTGTTCACGGAGAACGTGAATTTCATCTCCTCGCCGGTCTTGTAGCAGACGGCGGGTGTGGCGTCCTCGGAATCGTCCTCCATCAGGACCAGCTGGAAATCGCCCGCTTTCACCGGCGTGGCGGCGACGACGGGCTTTTCCTCGGTCTTCACCTCGACCGCGGGCACGACCGTCGTCTCTGTTTCGGTCTCCGTGACGACGACTTCCTGCACCACGTCAGGTTCCGTGACGATGACGGTCGAGCGCGGGACCACGATCACGCGTCCGCGTCTGTAGCCGTAGGTCCCGTAGCCGGGCAGCAGAGGATCGAAGAAGTCGGGGCTGACGACCACCGGGCCGCCTGTCGGGGGAGGGGGCGGAAGCGGATCAATCGGGCGCACAGAGGGGCGTCCGCCGGGAATCACCACAGCGCCGCCGAGATGGCGTTCGCCGGGGACAGGACCGCCGCCCGGGCGACTGGCGGGAGCTCCGCCGCCGCCAGGACGTCCGCCGGGCTGTCCGGGATTGAACGAGCCGCCGCCAGGGCGGGCTCCGCCGGGCTGACGGGAAACAGCCGCTCCGCCGCCGGGACGTCCTCCTCCGCCACCGGCGCGACCGCCGCCGCGTCCCTGCGCGAGAAGCCCCGTCGCGGGGATGATCAATGCCGCGAGAATGAATGCAGTGTAGTTTTTCTTCATAGCTGTGGTTCCTTTCTCTTGTTTGTCTGTCATTTTCCGTCGTCGTCCGGGCTTCGGCGGGCGTCCTGTCCGCCGTTCCATGGGGGTGATCGATGTCCGGATCGACTCGAACCAATCAAATAACGTTTCGATGAAACGAAATATTGTACCTTCCGAATAAAATCTTTTCTTTTTTTTGATTTTTCTTTGTTCCGAGGCGAAGAACCGCGGAAAAAAGCCTGTCCCGAACGGTTGCGGACGGAACAGGCTTTCGTTGTCAGGTCTGCCCTGTCTCAGGCAAACCGCCGTCCGCTTAAAAGCGGATGACGGTCATGGAGTGGGCGGGGAGGTTCACGGTGAACTTTTCGCCGAGCTTGATGTAGTTGTCGGTGAGCGTGTATTCCTTGCCGGTGAAGGACGGTCCGGTGAGGACGGTGCGCTTCGCGGAGGCGGGGATGCCCTTGCCGTTGTCGAGCGTGACGGTGATGGAGACCGCCTGATCGAGGGTGTTGACGTACTTCAGGACGGTGTCCCCATCCTTGGTCTGGACGGCGGATGCGGCGACCCGGAGAGTCTGGCGGCGGTCGAGGGCGCTGCCGAAGTCAAGCGAGTTCTTGAGGTAGTTGGTGCCCGCGTTCGCGCCGAAGAGCTTCTGAACTTCGTAGGTCGTGGTCTTGTCGATCTTGGTGTTCGAGAAGTAGATCATGTTCGGGGTCCACTGCATGTTGCCGTGCTTGCCGAGGAGCGGCGCGTAGGAGGACATCACGACGACGTCGCCGTTGCGTTCGACGCCGGTCAGGAAGATCGCCTCGTCGAGGGCGGTCTCAATGGTGTTCGGGCGGGGATTGCCCTGGGCGTGAGCGGCATATTCGCCGGCGTAGACCTTCGGACCGGTGCGGTCATAGTTGTCATAGCGGTGCTGGGCGCTGTCCACGAACCAGTTCGGATTCATGTAGAAGTGTTCGTCGACGATCGGGAGCTTCTCCTGGCGGGCGAATTTCCAGCCGCGGTCGTAGTCGCCGCCGGACGCGCCGGGACCGACTGTGCCGACCACGACGATGTCGGGATACTTGGCGACAAGGGCGTCGTTGACCATTTTGAAGCGCTGTTCGAAGGCGTCGGTGATCTGTTCCTCGTTGCCGAGGCCGATATACTTCAGACCGAACGGCTTCGGATGCCCCATCTTCGCGCGGAGCGCGCCCCATTTGGTGTCGGTGGAGCCGTTGGCGAATTCGACGAGGTCGAGGGCGTCCTGGACGATGCGGCCCATCTGGTCCATCGGGACCGCCTGCTGGCGACCGGCGAACTGGCAGTCGACGCCGACGGTGATGATCGGGAGGGCGTACGCGCCGATGTCTTCGCAGAACTGGAAGTATTCGAAGTAGCCGAGGCCGCGGGTCTGGTGGTAGCCCCAGCGGTTCTTGATCGGCTTGCGTTCTTCAAGCGAGCCCACGGAATCCTTCCAGTAGTAGCAGTCGTCCTGCCAGCTGTTGCCGTGCGCCACGCAGCCGCCGGGGAAGCGGACGAACTGCGGCTTCAGGTCGGCGAGCGTCTGGGCGAGGTCCTTGCGGAGGCCGTTCTTGCGGCCCTTGAAGGTGTCCTTCGGGAAGAGGGAGACCATGTCGACGGCGACTTCCGCGCCGGCGGTGAGGGGCTTCAGGTAGAACTTGCCGCAGGCGTCAGCGGTGGAGTTGCCGGCGTTGGCGGTGAGGGTGAAGTCGACTTTGTCCCAGGTCTTGTCGTCCACTGTGACCGTCTTGGAGGCAAGAATCGCGCCGGTGTCGGAGAGGAGGCCGACTTCGATCTTGGCGGGCTTGCCGTTCTGCATACGGGCGAACATGGAGAAGTTGTAGTCCGCGCCCTTTTCGTAGCGGAATCCGCCGAAGCCTTCGTTGATGAGGCGCGCGCCGACCGCGTCGACCGAGATCACGCCGTAGTGCGGATTGTTCGCGTGGATCGGATCGCTGGTGGCGATGTCGAATTTCATGTTGCCGCCGTCGACGACCCAGAATTTCTTGGCGCTCCAGCCGCGCGCGTCGGCCGGGGTGCATTCGAAGTCGCGGTTCGCGACGAGCTCGGCATAGAGACCGCCGTCCGCGCCGTAGTTGATATCCTCGAAGAAGATACCGAACATGGTGTCGGAGATTTTGAGCTTGTCGTTCATGTTCACGGTCATGGCGCCCTTGACGGATGCTTCGGGATCGGCTTCCGGGACAGGGGCGGACTGGCAGGCGGTCGCGCCGATGGTCATGGCGATCAGGGCGAGGAGCATGCTTCCGGTCGTTTTACGGTTCATTTTGGAGTTCCTTGGGGTTGGAGTTGAGCTTAACTCGGGTTAATTGTTCCGTCAAAAACTAAATATACACAGAAAATGGAAAGAATCAAGCGGAAAAACGTGAAAACCTTAAAAATTTAGTTTCTTTTTTTGCGTGGGACGACGACGATGCGTCCCCCGATGCGGACGGTGTAAGCGTCATCCGAGGTCGTCACGGACGGCGTTTCGCCGCGGTCGCCGGTTCCGCAATAGAACGCGGAAACGAGCGTGGACGTGCCTTTCGGGACGTTGCCCTGAAGTCCTGGGATGGTCGCACGCGGGAGAATCAAGTTTGTGTTCGGCTCCGTGCTCTGGTTCACGGGACTGCGCCCGCCGGAAAGATCCACGGCCCCGTTCGTGCTGCCGGACCGCGAGACGAAGACGGACCGGGTGTCGGTCTTCGCCGATGCGCCGTCGGCGGGGAACGCGAATCCGCCGTCGAAGGTCTGGAGTGCGCGGTCGGACGTGATTTCATGGATGCGCACATGCCAGGGCAGGGCGGGGATGATCCAGGTGCGGATGGTGACACCCATGAGCGGGGACCAGTCGGTGCGGATCCAGTCGTCGGTGACCTCGTAGTCCTTCGTGTCGCGTTTGACGGCGTAACGGTCGCTGCCGGCATCGGTGATGGCGAGCATGGAGTCGGGGACGATCTGGGAGAGTCCGTACGGCCCCTTCGGCGTTCCGAATCCATACAGGTTGGAGTAGGCGAACTTCTCGTATTTCGCCTGTCCGTGCGTGTGCTGCATGCGCGGCTTCTGCCCGGCGGCGAAGAACACGCAGTGCGCGCCGTCGCGCTGTGCGATGAAGTGCGGACCGTCCATGCGGCGCGAGGCGGGCAGCTCCGGCATCGGGAGTTCCTCGGCGGTCCAGAACGGATGGTCCTCGCTGAGCGCGAGCACGAGGAACGACTTCATGCCCCAGTAGACGGATCCGAACCCGTTGTAGCTTTCCGCCATGCTCATATTCGGGTACGCATAGCCGACCGTCAGGACGCCGCCCGCGTCGAAGATCGGACGGCTGAACCATTTCCGCATGTTCCGCAGGAAGAGACCCTTCAGGACGCCCGGTTCGATCCCGCCGACGTCCGCATAGGCGTATGCTGCCCAGAACGCTGCCTCGGCGAACCGGTAGGCGAGGCTGCGTCCGTACGGGATCGCGGAGCCGTCGTCGCCGAAATAATATATGTAGTCCTGCGCAAAGACGCGTGCGCGCTCCTTATAGAGCTCGGCGCGGACGGGGTCCTCGTCCTTCATGAGCGCGGCGTACAGCAGGCAGTAGAAGTGCATGCCCCAGGAATTGTAGTGGTCGGCGTGGGCGTTTTCGCCATCGGTGTACCAGCCGTTGCCGAGGTACCACGGCTCCATGGACTTGAGCGCGGATTCGACCGATTTTTTGTCGTAGGGACGCCCGACGCGCTTGAAACCGAGGTTCACGACCACGCGGAACATCTCCCAGTTGCACGGCCATGCTTTGCGGAGGTTCGCGTTGTTCAACCAGTTGTACAGGTTGTTCTGCTGCGCCAGTGTCAGCGGATCCCAGACTTTTTCCGGCGCGATCGCCAGCGCCAGCCCGATCGACGCCATCTCGACGATTCTCTGGTCGTAGTCGCCGACGTTGCCCCAATACTCGGGATTCGCCGGGTCGGTGCCCGCGATCAGCCCGCGCACGCAGATGTCGCGCAACGCGGGATCGTCGCCGCCGCCAGCCCAGAGCGGACCGAGCGCCCAAACCGGTCGGGAAAACGCCTCCATCTCCGCGGTGCTGTCCGGGTAGCTCGCGCCGGTGAAGCCCTGGTGCAGCCGCGCGCCATTCTTCGAGTAGTACGGGAGCAGGGGGCGCAACACGTCGACAGCGGCGCGCTGGAGATCGGACCGCGTGGCGAGCGGATTGCCACTGTAGATGTGGTGGATCGCGGTCTCCTGTGGAGCGGACGATTCGTGATTCGTGCAGGTGCAGGCGGGCAGGGCGGCGGTCGCCGCGAGGACGATTCCGAGTATGATCGATTTCAGGTTCACGGGGCGGATCCTTTCCCGGCGTGTGCCGGAATGAGGGGGAGAGGTTCGTCAGAGAAATGTTTTTTATAACATACAGCGGATGAAAGAAAAATCAAGCGTGCGAAAGAAAATAGACAGGAAAAACTCCTATGGTGTCTTCATGGTGTGTTTTTTTAATATATTTTGCTGTTTGAAACAGTTTTTCCCGCTTGACTTTTTGGAAGAGCGGTGATAAAGTAAAAGATTATTTTGTATTGAACTTTTTAGATAAATAAAGGACGCGAAAAAAATATGGCTGGGGAAAAAACGAAGAATGGAAAAATCCGCCTCGCTTCCGGGGCTTTTGACGCAGTGTACCGCCACTTGACGGACGGCGTGGTCGTCTGCGGACGCGACGGCGTCATCCTGTATGGGAATCCATCCGCGGAAAAGGCGTTCGGACGGAAGTCCGGCGAACTTGCCGGAATAGCACTGGACGAATTGATCCCGGCGGACACCGTGAAGTCCGCCGACGGCGAATGCCGCGTTTCTCTTTCTGTTTTTGAACTTACTTTCCACGTCTGCGCCGAATCCTCCGGCGCGTGGTACGAATCCGCCATGCAGCCGGCCGTCCTGTCCGACGGCACGGAGGCGGGTATCCTCTTCTTTACGGTCCGCGCCGCGCAGTCCGGCACAGACGACTTGAACAATGCCGGAAACGGGGAGAACCTTCTGCGGACCATCGCGAACAATGTCCCGCTCGGCATATACATCCTGGAAGCCGACAACGATTTCCGTGTCATGCGTGTGAACCGTTATTTCGCACAGACGCTTCGTGTCGACCAGGTCGGCGTGCGCGGCAAGACCGCCGCCGAGTTCCTTCCCGCTCCGGTCGCGGCGAAGTGGCGCGAGCATTCCGAAAAGACGCTGGAGAACCCGGAGACGCCCCATACCTTCCGGCTTGCCATGCTTGACGACAAGGGCTTCCCCCAATTCGTCCACCTCACAGAGAACCTGTACGTCGATCCTGCCGGACGCCGCCTGATCCTCGGCGCGGCCGAGGACATTACGGCGGAGGCGTTCTTCCACAAGTACGAGTCGGCGAACGCCGAGATCCTGAAGAAGACGCAGCAGGAAACCGACATGAAAAAGGTGCTGTCGGTCATCACCGAGATCATCTTCCGCGAGTTCGACAGCTGCCGGATGGTCTGGATGAACCGCGACATGGAGGAGCGCACGGAGTTTGTCCGGGAGGATATGAAGGACAAGCTGCCGGACCTCACGCCCGAGCTCCGCGAAAAATTCATCGGATTCATGCGCCCCATCCTTCTGGAAAAACACGCCTGCGCGATTCCGGACATCGCCCGCGTGCCCGAGCTCGCGCCGATCCTCGAACAATGCCCCGGTTATCCTCCCTGCCAGCTCGCGTTCGAGATCTTCAACCAGCGGCAGTATATCGGCACGATGCTCATCCAGTTCATGAACCTCATGCCGTTCCCGACCTACAACCTCGAACCGCGCCTCATGCTGGTGGATACGTTCGCCGCCATCCTCTACCGCATCCGCGAACAGCAGAACCTGGCGGACTCGAAACGTCTGCTCGAACAGATCATCGACACGCTGCCCATGTCCTTCTTCGTGAAGGACGCCGGCGACGAATTCCGCTACACCATGTGCAACCGGAAGTTCTGCCGCATGATCGGCCGCCCCCGCGACGAGGTCGTCGGGAAGACGGACTACGACATCTTTCCCGCCATGATCGCGGACAAGCTGACCTCGGAGCATGCCGGGGCGATGCGGTCAAAGGACCTGATCCATGCCGACGTCGAGGAAGTGGTCCCCGGTATCGGCTGGCACGTCTTCGAGAAATGGCTCCTGCCGTTCCGCACCGACTCGGGAGAGA
This sequence comes from uncultured bacterium, assembly GCA_902802585.1. Lineage (GTDB taxonomy): Bacteria > Verrucomicrobiota > Lentisphaeria > Victivallales > UBA1829 > UBA1732. The sequence continues at coordinate 25,015 of CADCMR010000016.1, read as the reverse complement.
AAATGCTGGTCGGCATCGCCCACGACGTGACCGAGGAACGCAAACTGCACGGGGTCGAGAAGTTCAAGATGAACATTCTCGCCTATTTCAACGACAACCGCGGCGACATCCGCGAATTCTGCGACTACCTGGCGGGACAGATGCTTGACGTCCTGCACTGCGACCGCATCCTTCTGCTGCCGCAGAGCGCTTCGAGCGGAATCCGCCTCACGAACGAATGGACGCGGCCCGGCGTCGAACGCATCGGCAAGCACGATCCGAACTGCCCGATCATGAAGCAATGCCGTGAAAGGCGCAAAGAGCCTGTGCTCGCGTTCGAGAACGTGGAGACGCTCTACACGGACTTGCCGGATGTCGTCTGCCATGCCAAATCCGCGCTGATCGCCCGCGTGAGCATTAAAGGACGTTTCTGGGGCGGACTCGCCGCCCATTTCACCAGCTCGAGATTCAAATTCGGCGCCGCCGACCTCCAGCTGATGCAGGCCGCCGCGTCTCTGCTCACCATGGCGGTGGAACGCGGCGAGGCGGAACGCGAGCTCCAGCGCCGCGAACGCGAAAACCAGCTGCTCGTCGACAACACCATCATCCCCGTGGCGATGTTCGACGGCGCCGGGCGTCTGCTCCGCTGCAACCAGCCGTACCAGGAGTCGATCGCCACGCTCGAACGCGAGGTGAAGCCGCAGCTTCTCCAGTCGATCATGAACGGTCTGCGCACCTCTTCCATCCAGCGGAAGATCAACGGCAAGATCTGGCAGATCGACGCCCACGGCGTGACGGACGATTCGAACAGGCTTTCCTACATTTTCATGTTTGCTGTGGACATCACCGAATCCGACCGCCGCATCCGCCGTCAGGAAGCAAGTTCGGCATGTATGGAGGCCATCCTTTCCGAGACCGAAGAGGACAGCCGCGCTTTCCAGGAGGTCGTCCGCGTCGTTGCCAATTATTTCTCGGCCGACGGCGGCAATTTCGTCCACTTCAGACCGGAAGGGGCGGAGCTCCTTGCCACATGGGGCTTCGAGGACGGCGGTCCGTTCTCCCAGTTCGTTTCGAAGGTCCGCGAGTACACCGATACCGACGAAGAATGGATGTCCAAACTGGATGGCCGCGATGTAACGATCGAAAACGACCTGCAGAGCATTCCGATCGAGAATCCTGAGCTTGCACGGATCGTCCGCGCCACCGGGATGGGCACGCGCTGCTCCTTCCGCCTTATGCACGGCGACCGCGTGTGGGGCGCCATGTCGCTTTACTTCAAGGACCCGTGGCGTTCGTTCTCGCAGACCGACCACGAGATGCTGGGCAATTTCCAGCACACGGCGAACATGATGCTCCTGAAGTACGAGCTCACGCAAAACCTGAAGTCCGAGCGCGACAAGGCGATTTCCGCGGAAAAGGCGAAGAGCTTCTTCTTCAGCTGCGTCAGCCACGACATCCGCACTCCGCTGAACTCGATCATCGGGTTCTCCGAACTGCTCCAGCAGGGCGGGCTTCCGCCCGAAAAAGCCACGGAATACCTCGGCAACATCATCTTCAGCGGCAACACCCTGATGCAGCTGATCAACGACGTGCTGGACTTCGCCTCGCTCGACGCGGGCAAGCTCAAACTCTACCCCGCCATGTGCGATTTCCGCCGTCTCGCCGAACATGTCCTCACCATCGTCGGCGACGCCGCGCACAACAAGGCGCTCTACCTGAAGCTCGACGCTCCGGACGAGATCCCGTGGGTGAAGGTCGATTCCCAGCGCATCAGCCAGATTCTCTTCAACCTCATCGGAAACGCCGTCAAATTCACCGAAAAGGGCGGCGTCACCCTGCATATCCGGTTCACGCCGGATGCGGAAAATGCAGGCGGGAAGAATACCGGACTGCTTGCCTTCACCGTGCAGGACACCGGCATCGGCATCGATAAGAGCCATTTCGCCGACCTCATGCAGCCGTTCGTGCGCATCCGCACGAAAACGCAGATCGTCGGCACCGGGCTCGGTCTCTCCATCTGCAACCTCATGGCGGCGAAGATGGGCGGCAAGATCAGGATCGACAGCGAGATCGGCGTCGGCAGCTCGTTCACGGTCGAACTCCCGCGCACCGAGTACCAGACCGAAGCGCCCGCCGAACTCGAACAGCAGGGCGGGACGCACGCGCTCCCCGCGGACGTCGACCTCTCGCTGCTGCTGGTCGACGACAACAAGCTGAACCTGAAGGTGCTCGAGGCGCTCTGCCGGAGGCTCGGCGTGAAGAATGCCGTCACCTCCGAATCGGGCGAGGACGCGCTGAAGAAGATGAACGACACCCGGTTCGACGCCGTGCTCACCGACGTCTGGATGCCCGGCATGAGCGGGCCGGAGCTCGCCGAGGAGATCCGCCGCAACCCGATGTGGCGCGAACTCCCCGTCTACGCCCTGACCGCCGACGTCGAGATGTGCAAGACCGAGAATCCCGCGCCGTTCACCGGAATCCTGCTGAAGCCGCTCCGCACGGAAACCATCGCCGACCTCCTGCTGAAGATCTCCGCGAAGAAATCGTAACCGCGGCTCTGGTTTTCCCTGTAAAATGAGACTGGCGGGACTTGATTTCGAGACGGCGAACGGCTGCGCGGGGAGCATCTGCGCGGCCGGATGCGGGATCCTTCAGGACGGCGAGGAAGCCGAAACGTTTGAATCTCTGGTGCGGCCGCATCCGAGCATGAACTGGATCGCGTCGTTCTGCTACCGCGTGCACGGGATCGGCGCGTGCGACCTGGAGGACGCGGAAGAATTTCCGGCGGTCTGGCCGGAACTGCGCGACCTGCTGCTGTCGGCGGATTGCGTGGTCATCCACAATGCGCCGTTCGACCTGGGGCATCTGCGCGCGGTCCTGGAACTCTACGGTTTGCCGCCCGTGCGGTTCCCGTATGTGTGCAGCCTGTCCGCCAGCCGTCGCGCCCTGCCGGAGCTCGCCTCGCATTCCCTGAACCATGTGGCGGCGTATTTCGACATCCGGTTCCGGCATCACAACGCGCTGGAAGACGCGCTGACCTGTGCGAAGGTCATGCACGAAATCGGGCTTTCGCCGCGCATTCCGCGAAAAGAATTTATCTTCCCGGCGGAATGACCGCCCGTTTCCCGGCGGAATGACCGCCCGTTTCCCCGCAGTTATCATCCGAATGGAACAGGACGTTTCAAAAACAAAAGAGGCGGCAGGGACAATGAGGGGGAACCCTGCCGCCTCAAGGAGGGGGCGAATTGGAGGCGTGAGTGGGAGTTGAACCCACCAGAACCGGTTTTGCAAACCGTTGCCTTAGCCGCTCGACCATCACGCCAATGTAAAGTGATGTGTTTACTATACCTCTTTTTCGGAAAAAATCAAGCACGGAACTGTTTTTTTGCGAAAAAAACTTGCCGTAAACGACCGCAAATGAGAGACGATGGCTTGTAAAAATGGGAAAAGGGTTGTATATTCAAAATGAAATCATAATCAACGATGAGATGGTGTGACCATGGAAAAACGAACCGGAAAACCGGCGGATGAAAGGAATGCAGACGGTCCGCGAACGGGATGCACGGAGGACGACATGCCGCGCGAGCCGTTTTTCCGCCGCGCGAAACCGGTCATCGTGATCAGTCTTCTGCTGCTTGTGCCTGCTTCGCTCATCTATGCGTTCGACTCGTACATGTACCATTACCGCATCCCGATGGCGGCGTGCGCATCGGGCGGCGGAACGGTCACGGTCGACCGCTCCTCGGTCGTGCGGCGTTCGCCTCTCGGCGAGTACATCGGCAAGTCCGACCTGGTCAAATCGCTTCCGTGGCTCGAATCGTATCTGGACTACCGGCACTATGTCATTCCCGACGGCGTGACGGAGATCGGTGAGAACGCGTTCGGCGGTTATTCCAGCATCCGCAGCGTCACCATCCCGGACAGCGTCACGGAGATCAAAACGACCGCTTTCGACCTGTGCTCGAAAATGAAATACATCCTGCTGCCTGACAGCGCCACGGAGATCGGCGACGGCGCGTTCCTTTCGTGCGCCAGCCTGGTCAGCGTCCGCATCCCCGAGGGCGTGAAGACCATCCGGGGCTGTACCTTTTCCGGGTGTTATTCCCTGAAGAACGTCATCATCCCGGACAGCGTGGAGCGGATCGAAAACGGTGCGTTCAGCACGTGCCAGCATTTGGAAAGGATCCGAATTCCGGACAGCGTGAAGGAGATCAGCTTCGCCGTGTTTCATTACTGCAAGGCATTGCGCGAGGTGGAGATTCCCGACAGCGTGGAGTTCATCGACCACAGTGCGTTTTCCTACTGCTCCAGCCTGGAGGAGATCCGGCTGCCCGCCGCAATGGGACGCGTCCCGGTGAATGCGGATGCGGAAGACCTGCTCCTCCCCGAGTCGCCCGGAAGATCCGGCTATTTCCCTTCCCGCGGAACCATCGAATACTCGATGTTCCAGGACTGCGCCAGCCTGAAAAAAGTCGTAATCCCGGACGGCATCCGCGCAATCCGCGACAAGGCGTTCTCCGGCTGTGTCAGCCTGGTCGACGTCCCCATCCCGGACAGCGTGACGGAGATCGGCGAACAGGCGTTTCTGGGGTGTCGCGCCCTGCCGCCCTTTACGATCGGAAAACAGATCGAACGCATCGGCGGCGGCGCGTTCACCGGAACTGGCTGCCGGCTCATCATCCCGGATGACCAGCCGCGGTTCCGGTTTGAGGACGGTTTCCTTTACGCCGTGGAAGAGGACGGGCTGACGCTCCTTTCCTGCGTGACGATGCCGGAGGGCGGACGCGTCGTCGTTTCCCCGGACGTGCGCAGGATTGCGGCGGGCGCGTTTGCCAGGTGCGCCGACCTGAAGGAGATCCGTCTGCCGGACGGATTGGACGAGATTTGCGCCGAGACTTTTTCCCTCTGCACCGGGCTGAAACACATTGAACTGCCGGATTCCGTGAAACAGATTCGCGATGCCGCGTTTTTCGGCTGCACCGCCCTGGAGCGGATTGACATCCCGAACGGCGCGGCGAAGATCAGCAAAAGCGCGTTTAACGGATGCACCAGCCTGAAGGAGGCTGGAATCCCGGTGTCTGTGAGGTAGATCTTCAGGCGAAAGCCTCGAAAGCATTGCCGCCCCATGAAATCTTTCTCCCCTCGCTTGCAATATCGCCCGCGCGGATGTATAGTTTTATGACAGTTTTTTTCAACAGTATCGGAATAGCCGTGCCCTCGAATGAGTCGTTTGTCCGAGAGATTCCCCGCGGCATTCCATTCCGGAAGGAGTAAACCAATATGCTTGACGAACTCATTTTTACCATTCTCATGCTGATTCTGCCGACCGTTCTGTGGATCGTGCCGAAAACCCGGCGCAACAACGGAAACTGGCTCATCGCGCTGAAGACCGTCCCGCTGGGGATCATTGCCCTTTTCTGGAGCGACGAACTGCTGGCAAAGATTGCACGGGACATCAGTGAACGGCAGGAACGGGATTTCGAGTTTCCGATCTGGATTGCTCTTGCCGTCACGCTGATCGCGGCATTCCTGGTCATCATATTGGGCGGACTCTTCATCAAACGGAAGTTCGGCACGGAGAAAAAATACAATCCCGGTCCGTCCATCCTGCTGTTCCTTCTCTTTTTGCCGCCCGCGTTTCTCTGTTTGTTGATTCTTCATTTCGCCTGTTCTCTCTCGAACGAGTTGTCTATAGATCACGGGCGCGTGCAGCGGAATTCCGAGAGTAAAGCGGACTGGCGGACCGCATGGCTCCCGCGGGAAGAAAACACCGGAATCGCGTTTCAGGAGCAGCCCATCCACCCATTTCTGGCGGAGTACAACTACCGGCTCCGTTTTTCGCGTGACGGCGAGCAGTCCTATCAGTTTCTTCTGACGAACACCGGCGGACGTACGCTTTTCAACCTGTATCGCCTGAAAGACAGACGGCTGCTGTTCCGCGACAAGGGATGGGATTACCTCGTGGATGTGCGCGGGCCGGAATGCCGGGTGTTCAGGCTGGAGATATTCGAGGACAAACTCTATGCCGCGCGGATTCCGAACGAGATAATCGATTCCTGGTCCGGACCGATGCGGGAGAACGGTGAAATCGTGATGGAGATGGGTGGGCAGACCGTCCCCGCGGAGGATGTCACCGGCATCCTCGACGGCATGACGTATTACGGATGTATTGAGGATCATTTTTATCCGGCGGAGCAGAAACCGGAACAGAAAATCCAGAAGATGTTTGAAGAAGACTGAAGTGGATCTGTTCCTTCGGGTAGACGCTTTTTTCGGCAGGCGGGCGGAACCATTTGATTTGAGGAAAATCATGCAATGGAAGAAATGAATCTCAAAACCTGGGTGCGCTGCGAAAAGATCCGGGAGCTCTACGAAAAACACCGCGGTCTGTACTGGCTCCGGGTCGTTCTGAGCCTCGTCTTCATGTCCGCGTTCATCCTCGGTCTGATCGCCCTGCTTTTCTGGCTGGTCTATTATGTGCGTCGTCCGCTGAAAGCATACGACTGGTTCTTTATCGGGCTTCTGCTCCTTATCATCGGGGAACCGCTGTATCTCGCGTTCAAAGACAAGCCGTGGGAGAATTCGTTTTATCTGAAGCAGGAACAATACCGCGCACTGTACGACGACGTCGCGGAGATGTGCCGCGAACTCCGGATCATGCCCGTTGACAGGATTTACCTCGGCCTGTTCGACCCCTTGTGCGTCATTTCCCGCCTGCCGTTCCTCCAGTTCCTCCGGAAAAACATCCTGATCATCGGCTATCCGGCTTTCTGCTCCGTGGACGCGAAAGCGATGCGCGTGCTGATCACGCACGAACTCGGCCACCTCGCGGACGAGCATTCCGCGGGCGATCTGCTCCGTCGGCTTTTTATGTGGTTTTGGTCGAACGGACCGTTTTCCCTGCTGTTCAGACTTTTCTTCCCGCCGCATCCGCCGCTCCTTCTCCCGCTGGAGGCCGAGCAGGAAAAAGCCGCCGATGAATACTGCCGCACGACATTTGCCTGCGGGGATTTCACGGCGGCGATGACGCAGATGGTCGCCGGTGAATCCCTCTTCGACGAAGCAGCGCTGCTTAAGAAACTCGTCAGCGTTGAAAAAGGCGGCGATCTGGCGGGGGCGATCCGCGCGTTCCGCCGCGAACTGCCGGACGACGACACGCTTCGGCGTGAACTGGAACACATGCTTCGCGCCGATAATCCGGTCAACGACCCGCATCCGGCGTTCCGCGAACGAGTCGGCACCGCCGACGTCGAAGCGCTTCTGAACTGTCTGAAACACACCCCGGACGCAGCGGAACACTATCTGCTTGCCAGCCCCAATTTCGAACGGGATTTTAACGAGTATCTGGAAAAGACAGTCCGCGAGGGACTGGATATGTACCAAAAGAGTATTGATGAGATGCGCGAAAAACTCGACTCCCTGGATATGTCGTCCGTCAACCCGGACACGTTCACGGATGCCCTGCCTCCCGCACGCACGCTCGGGCGGATGGATCTTTACAATGCCTGCCTTGACATTCTCCGCGAACGTTTCCCTGATTCCCTGTCCGCACGGGCGACTGTCCTCTCGGCGCAAATGGACCGGGCCGTCGATGATCAGGAGCTCGACGAAGCCGCCGGAAAACTCGAACAGCTCGTTTCGGGGACTCCCATGCTCGCGCTTCAGTTTGCCAGTGTGCTCGAAATGTACTGGCTCCGGCAGGGCGACCCCGCCAGAGTGAAACAGATCCTCGCGATTGAGGACAGTGCGGCTGGAAGGATGCGGAAAGCGTTTAAGGCGAAGCTTAAAATGGACGATGTCCTGTTCACAGGCGACATTCCGGACTGCTATGTCTCCGACTTTGCGGAAGCCCTCGCTGATCCGTCTCTGCGCGTGGAGAAGTTTTATCTCGTGTCGCGCCGCTACGACCGCTCCATTGCGCTGGGGACGCTCTTCCTCTACCTCGTCCGGAAACCGTTGCGCAGTTTCTCTGTGTCCAACACGTCGGACGACGACGTCGTGAACTCTCTTTCGGCGGCATTCGGGGCAAACAACTACCCGATTACTGTCCGCATTGCCACGAAAAAGGATATCAAGATACTTGAGGCGAAAGGCATCCCGGCGCATGTGCCGGGAAAAGCGAGAAGAACGCCCGCGTGAGCGCGCCCGACGGGCAGCCGGATCGCTGACGCTTTTATTGCATGGCGCATCGGACGGGCAGCCGGATCGCTGACGCTTTTTTTGCATGGTGCACCGGATGGGCAGCCGGATCGCTGACGCTTTTTTTTGCATGGCGCATCGGACGGGCAGCCGGATCGCTGACGCTTTTGCAGGGCGCGCCGGACGGGCAGCCGGATCGCTGACGCTTTTGCAGGGCGCGCCGGACAAATCCATCTGCGCCGTCGCGGTCGCCGGTCTGGTGTAGAATGCGGAGTATGCGTAGGATGCGAAGGATGGCGAAGGATGCCGCCGGGCGGGAATCACAGTTTTCTGTTTTTCGCTTGATTTTCGGGGAAAGCGCGCTATAGTATAATGGGCGGTTTCGACCGCAAAGCCGTTGGAAGAAAGGTTGTTTTTCCTGTCGCATGATTCAACTTTTTCAGGGTGATCATGCAATGGTATCCGTTCTGGGGTGCGAGGTGTCCCGGTCATCGGATTGATTTCTTTCCTCCTCGGCAAAAAAACGCGGTGGCATAGCTCAGTTGGATAGAGCGGCTCTCTCCTAAAGAGCAGGTCGTGGGTTCGATCCCCGCTGCCACCGCCATTTTTATGCCTTGCTTATCAGTTGCTTACACCAATAATGCATGATTCTTGGTTTTTTTGATTTTTACCGTTATTTTGTGTTGTTTTTGAACTGGAAAATGCACGAATGGTCAAGTAATGGTCAAGTAACTTTTGAGGTGAGCTCAAAATCGCCGGACGGATGTCCTGCGCCGTTGCCAGCCACCACCGCCAGTGCATAATATATCCCATGCACGCCAGGTTTTCAAGCCAGGTTTCAACAAAACGGCATTTACCCCCTTCGTACATGGTAAAGGTGCCGATGAGAGTATTCACTTCCGTCGAGATGCAGGGAGATACCTACGCAGAACTCGATGTAGGCCCTCGCTTCCAGCCGTTGTGGATGCGATAACGTCGAAATACACACGGATTGATCTCCCGTCCATACGGTCGAACAGCTCGGCCCTCATTTATTGCAACGAGATTTCATCTATCATATTGTGCAAGTTGCGAATAGTGTTGTTGTCGTACCAACTTTGCTGGGAAAAGGTTCTGTTCTTGAAATCCAAAACCATATTTGAAAACTCTGAAACTTTCTCTTTTGAGTTTTTTTTCAGGCGCTTTGATGCATAGGTTAACTCTTGAACATTTCCCTGTTTCGCCGATCCTATCAAGTGACGGATTTGTTTCTCAATTTCATTTTTCGGATAGTCGTTTAAAAACGATGCATACAGAGCACATTCCATATAGAAAAACTCGTTAGAATCGATACTGATATCCTGAGGGAACACGTTGTCAGAAATCACATGGGGCGGAATCTTTCCTTCAACAAAACCCCAGTATAGATTTCTAAATCTCAGTTTAATAACAAGAAGTAAAACAAGCATTTCAGGCCAAATAAAATGACGCTCTGAAATAGTGTTCTGAACCATAGCAAAGACTTTTATGCTTTGCTCAATTTCCCTCAGAGAAAAATGATGGTATTTAGAAATGGCATTAAACATCTGCTTGAACAATCCCCCCTCTTTTTCCTTTATAGGATTTTTTTCTTCCTCTTTCTTGGAAGACAAGAACCCTTCTATTTGATACTTTTCCCACAAAGCATCTATGAAAAGTTCCTGTTTAGCAACATGTAGCCCTAATTCCAGATCAAAGAAGCGATGTAGATAATTATCAACGTCTATTTCACCATAAACAGATTGGATTGATTTTCCAAGCTGTTCCCTGTCTATTCCCAACACGAAAATGGTGTGCTGAATATTGAAAAGATGTTTGATTCGCTCCAACACGGATATTGCGAACGTGGGGCGACAGCGATCTAGTTCATCTACGATAAAAATGAGCGGAAAACTACCCTTGCCATAAACTTTGTCTGCGAGTTTCTGCAAACGCTGCCTCAAGTTATCCCTTGCACTGGTCAATTCCAAATAATCATCGCAAGTAGCTTCTGCGGCAGTTTTCAGCATCTTTTCATAATTGTCTGGCAATGAGATTCCCGTTGCTATTTGAATCCAGTTTTTTGCCGTTGTTAAAGCTGTTCCCTTTATTAGCGGGAAACAAGCTTCTTTCATTCCCTCCCAAACTTCTTCAGAAGAGCTTCCCTTCAATTCCATCCAGAGTTGCCCGATGATGGCAACAAGCGGGTCATCCAGATGGTCGTCTTCCCATGCGTTGAAGTAAATAGCCGTATGCCCCTGTTCCTTCAAGTCCGCGCGCCAGCGTTTCAGTAGGAACGTTTTTCCACTGCCCCAAGCTCCGTTCAAAGCAATAGTCAGAGGCTCTGTTTGTCCCTGCACTAGGCTTGTCAATCGCCCAGCAAACTTTTCACTTTCTAGCTTATCATCTTTCCAGATGTCGCTGGTTTCAATTTCGGGTTCATGTTGCTTGATTTGCATTTTTTCAGCCATTGGTGATACTCCTTCTGTTTTTATTGATTTTATGGTTAAACATGGGGCGGTTTATTTCCCCGCCCCACTTGGATTTCCTTATTTCTCCGTGTTTCGGAACTCGCGGAAGAGGATCGTGGCCACGGCGTTCATGATGGCGTCGTACTTCGCCTTATCCTCGAACATCTTGGTGTATCGTTCCTGGCTCTCCAGATATGCCTGCTGGGCCGTGTCGGCGAAGAATGAGGGGAACTGGTTCCGCTTGAAAATCTGCGGGTCGGCGCTCTTGGCGATCTTACGGAGTTTGTCGTTCGTCAGCAGACGGTTCAGGAGGTCACCGATGATGACGCGGTCGCCTTCAGTGAAGTCGCCCTGATAGATTTCGTTGATGGCGGCGATGACCTCGTCCAGCAGGCTCCGCTTTTCTTCCGGCCTCGCCGAGGACGACTTGATCTCTGGCGCGGGCAGATTGGTCGTCTTCGGTTCAAGCCGGATGGAGCCAGTGAACGTTTCTTCCAGCTTGTAGAATTCGAGTTTCAGCACGGAGTTCAGGTCGAGCATCATGGTCGAATCTTCGGGCAGCAGTTTGGCAAGGTACGCGCAGAAAAGCGCCTCCTCGTGGAGCTGGCGGTCAAACATCCGGGTGATCTGCGCGATATAGCGATACCACTTCACGAAGGATCGGATTTTTCGGCGGAAGCCTGCACGCTCTTCTTTCGCAAGGGAGTTGTAGATATCGACGACGGGTTTCAGTGCGCTGGAGATCTTGCCCTGGCGGCTCTTCTCTGTGCTTTTCGGCGCGTTGTAGATGTCGCACACGGCCTTGATGTCGGCGTCGTTGTAAACTTTGAATTCGCGCAGTTCCTTCTGCGTCCGGTAAATCAGGTTGATGTCGATCTCCTGTTCCAGTCCGGTCTCCTGATAATACGGCTGGAACGCCTCTTTTATTTCCTCCTTCGTGTTCACGAAGTCAAGGATGAACGTGTCTTCCTTGCCGGGGCAGATGCGGTTCAGGCGGCTGAGCGTCTGCACGGCTTTCACGTCGCGGAGCTGCTTGTCCACTACCATCGTGTGCAGCAGCGGCTCGTCGAATCCCGTCTGGTACTTTTCGGCCACGATCAGGATATTTCCCTCGTCGTGGAAGACCTCTTTCGTCTGGCTTTCCGAAACTCGGTTTCCGTGCTTGTCCTTGTTTATCCCGCTTTCGGTGTATTCCACGCCTTCCGGGTCTGCCGGGTCCTTGATTGCGCCGGAGAACGCGATCAGGATTTCGATGTCGTCATAATGCCTCGCTTCCAGGTATCGCTGGATTTCGTGGTAATATCGGACGGCGGCCAGACGCGAAGCGGTCACGACCATCATCTTCCCGTTGCCGCCGATGGCCTTCCGTGTGGTCTCGCGGAACGTTTCCACGATAATCACCGATTTTTGCTGAAGGTTGTGCGGATGCAGCTCCTCGAACCGCCGTGCCGCCCGCATGGCCGGGATCGTCGGCATTTCCGGGTTGTCCGGCACGCTCTTCGCCAGCTTGTAGAACATCTGGTAGGTCATGTAGTTTTTCAGCACGTCCAGGATGAATCCCTCCTCGATTGCCTGCTTCATGGAGTACACATGGAATGGATGGACCGTCCCGTCCGGGTGCCGTTCTCCGAAGAGTTCCAGCGTTTTCTTTTTCGGCGTGGCAGTGAACGCGAAGAAGCTCATGTTTTTGTGCTTTCCGTGCTTCAGCATCTCGTCCCGGATGCGGTCCTCGTCATCTCCGGCCTCCTCTTCGCTCTTACCCTCCAGCTCGGCGTATTCCTTCAACGCGTCGGCGGTGTCGGCGAGCGCTATCTTCATCTTCATGGCGCTTTCGCCTGTCTGGCTGCTGTGCGCCTCGTCCACGATGACGGCGAACTTCTTCCGCTTGCTCTTGTCGATCTCCTCGAAGATGACCGGGAACTTTTGCAGCGTCGTCACGATGATGCCCTTGCCGTCGTTGATGGCGTCCCGCAGGTCCGAGGAGCGCTTGTTTTTGTCGATCAGGCAGACTTGCCCCTTCTTGTGTTCGAACCCCTCTATCGTGGACTGGAGCTGCGAATCCAGCACTTTGCGGTCCGTTACCACGATCACGGAGTTGAAGAGCGGCTTATTGTCCTTGGTATGCAGGGTGGACAACCGGTAGGCCGTCCACGCGATGCTGTTCGACTTGCCGGACCCGGCGCTGTGCTGGATGAGGTAATTGTGTCCCGACCCGATTTGCTGGACGCTGGCGATGAGCTTGCGGACCACATCCAGCTGATGATACCGGGGGAAGATGAGTTTCTTCTCACGCACTTCCTTCACGGTGCCGTTCGCCTGCTTCACTTTTTTCTTCTTCTCTTCCAGGCTGACGAACTTCTGCATGATGTCCAGCAGGGAATCCTTTTGAAGCACGTTTTTCCACACGTAGCTCGTCACATAGTCCCCTTCGATTTCCGGGTTCCCGGCTCCGCCGTCCTTGCCCGCCCCCGCCGAGCCCTGGTCGAACGGCAGGAAAAAGGTCTTCATTCCTTCCAGCTTCGTCGTCATGGAGCAGCGGTACAGGTCCATCGCCATGAAGACGAGGACGCGGTTGTTGAATTTGAACGCGGGTTCGCGCGGATCGCGGTCCAGCTTCCACTGGCTCTGCCCGTTCTTTATGTCCTGCCCGCGCAGCTGGTTCTTCAGCTCGATGGCGACGACGGGGATGCCGTTCACCGCCAGCATCATATCCACACTGTTGCTGTTCTTCTCCGAGTAGTGCCACTGCCGGATGCACTGGCAAGTGTTCTGCTCGTACAACGCCGTCAGCTCCTCGTTCAGCGTGGAGGCCGGACGGTAGAAGCAGACCTGGAACTGGATGCCACGGTCCTTGAATCCGTGCCGGAGCACATGCAGCATGCCGAACATCTGCACCGAATCGTTGAACCGGCGGTAAAACTCCTTCGCGGGATCGCCGTTCGTCAACTTCAGGAAGCGTGCCCACTGTTTCGGCTGGGTCCGCTGGACGAAGTCGACCAGCGTGCCAATGTCAAGCGCCATTTCGGCGGATTCCGGGGCGCGGTAGCCCGCGTCCGTCGCCTTGCTCCAGCCGCCCTCGGCGGAAGTCAGCCAAGCCTCGATGTCGGCTTCAAATTGTTTCTCAGTGTCCTGTGCCATCGGGAGAGTTCTCCTTATCTGTTTTTACCTGATTAAGTCCGTTTGTCAATTTTTGCACGATTGCGAGCAATCCCCTGACATCATGCTCTTTTACGACCAACCTCTGACCGATTGTGTAAGAGTAATCTTCGGAACGATCAATGTATTGCTGATCGACGATTCCGCCGCAATGCTCAAGACAATGTCTCCGCTGAAATTGAATTGTCATAAAAGAAAGTTCAGCGGAAGTAAGCCACGCAGAATACCCTTTTCCACAGGCAGATTCAAAATGCTTGCTTCCGATGTCTATTTTTTGAAAATCGTTTCTGCGTGGTTCTTCCCCCGTCAATAAATGATAAAGGCTGGATGCATAGAATTGAAACGCAGAGATAATGTCAGTCAATGAACGTTCCAGAATATATCTGCGAAAATCTTCCGCCTCATCTCGTCCCATGGATGCGGTTATTGCAGTGAGGCTGTTCAACACAGAATCGATTCGGTGTATTGAGTCTGAAAAGGCTTGTTCAACAGAATTGTAACCGCAACAAGGACAGAAAAAAGCTGATCCAGTAACACTATATTGAGTTCCGCACTTTTCGCAAACGATCTCTTTTTCCCATTCCTTACATTGTCTGATTATGTTATCATGGAAAAGGACTGGATGGTTTCGTTGGACCGAAAACTGAAAGCGTATAGGACTACTGCCCCGCATGGACGAATTAAGCCGGGAAAAGGTTTTATTGAGCTGACGAGCAATCTCATTTTCAACCCATTCCTTAGTGATTATTTCTATTTTTTTGATTTGATCTTGAGTCCACCATTGATCCGACTTATCTACATGACCACATCTGGGACAATACACCCTTTCATCCGAAACCTTTTCCTTCCAGTCATCCAGTTTGATTTTGAAAGAATAACGGCAATTGGAATTAGGACATTCACGATCAAAAAAACCTTTCTTATCAGCAAGAATCGTTAGCGGAATGTTAATCATGTTCAGCATACCCTTCTTTTCCCCGTTACGGTTTCAAAGATCAGAGATTTCTTATAGGTTTCAAGCTCGTCGATGAGCGTTTGTTTTTCCGCGATGATAGTATCTATTGTCGCACATCTTTTGTCGAGGTAATCCACGATAGCGGACTGTTCTTGATTATCAGACGTAAAGGCCGTAAAATGATTACAGATTTTAGTCGAAGTTATCAGTGGTTGAGCGTTTGATGTATTCAGCTTGTTCAAGTTCGCTGCAGTAAGCAAATAAAAGACGTAGTCAAGGTTTGATTTTGTTTTTACGATTAACGCATTATCTGTAGCCCACGCTTTTTCTGGAATTTTGGTAATACAGCCACACCTTGCTCCGACTCGTCCGATTAAGATTGTATTATCTTCGACATTGTAGTTGTCGGTATAACCTATCAATTCCCCGCCACCATATACGGGGCACAAGCCGTTGTCTGTTAATGTTTCATTTCGAATCGCATCTCCAGATTTGATTTTGAGAAGATATTTAAATTTAATCTTTTGCCAATGTTTTGGAATCTTTCCAATCCAATCCACGCCGGAATCCTTCATTTCAGCGTTTGGATCAAGTCCCTTGGTGACAGACTCAAAGATGACGGACGCCTTCCACGCCTTGTATTCCTCGATGGTCGCTTTTGCTTGACCGATAATCTTGTCGATCGCCGCGCATTTTTTGTCAAGGTAATCCACGATGGCGATTTGTTCAGATGGAGAGCAATAGACAACCTCATAATCAACTAACTTTGAAAGTGTTGTTCTTGGCATTGCGGAACCTGCCATTGTTTTGTGAATCTGAAATTGAAGAACATCCGACATTGCCATGTACATCAGGTAGCGACTAATCACGGAAGCAATGGGTCTAAGGATTGCGACAGAAGATAGAATTACACATGGTTCATTGTCAATCATTAGCCCAACACGTCCAGTTGTCGCACCGTCCTTAACCAGCAGGACATCCCCGGCAAAAGGTCGGCATCCTATTTCTTGAAGGTCTTCAAATGATTCCGGTGATATTTTCTTTGCAGTCTGATAGTTCAATCCAACCCCGGCGACGTCTGTAGCTGTAATGTAAGCAAATCCTTCATCAACTGTTTCCGGAGAAAAATGACTGCCATCCGTGATTTTGCTACACATCCATTTGAGTTTTCGGACGTTCCAGTCTTTTGGAATCATTCCTATCCACTCCACACCGGAATCTTTCATTTCGCTGTATCGAGAGATGTTCATTCCGGGTCCTCCACCAATTTGACATTTGCTTTGTTTTCAATGGTATCTTTCATTCGTGGAATAAGATACAGTTTGTTAAGAAGATGATCTATAATAGTCAGGGCAGAATGTAGTCCAACATATGTTATGAGTTTTCCTTCATGCGCAGAGTCGTTACCTATATCTCTCACTGCATCTAAGATTGTTTTTTCGTCCGGCGTAATCAAACGACGTTCATCAAGCATAATAGCCAATCTCTTCGAGAGAGAATCGTTTTCATTTCCGATTTTGTTGTCCCTGCAAACAACGTCAAGGATTGTTCGCATTCCGATTCCAGCAAGGATAAACATTCTGTTCTTTATAGCTTCAAGTGATTCTCTATAAATTCGCCTCACTCCATCAGGAAGATAAATGTCTATTGGATTCATGCCGCGTTCTGTTGGAGTAAACTCTTCTGGAGTCGGATAAACGACACAAGGAAATTCTGAAATCAGTTCATCACAAACCCCTTCATCCTCAGAAGAAAAAGTTCTTTCGACAAAACAAATACTGTGGCATCCACAACATTCAGTGATGCGATAGATTCCAAAAAAAGTGCCAATATTGTCAGGATTCTCGTCTTTCGTATCTACACGAACAAGCGTTTTATGGGATGTGCGTCTTCGACAAAAGTTGCAAAAGAGATTCAGCGATTCTTTCTTTTCTGTGTCAACTTCGTATTGATAAAAGTCCTTATCATAAAACGCGGTTGTTTTATTCTGCTCATCCATTGTTCATTCCTCCTCGGTATTTTCTTCCTTGTAGTAGGAATAATCGTTGCCCTTCAATTTCTCCTCGCCGAAAAGTGCGTGAAGTTTCTGCATCAGGGAGCGTTCGTGTTCCTCAATGCGGGCGGCGATGTCGTCGGCCTTCTCCAGTTCCTTGTAGACGTAGAAGACACGGGTGAACGGGATTTCGTAGCCGACCTTCGTCTTGGACTTGTCGATCCATGCGTCGGGATTGTAGGGCAGCACCTCACGAGCGAGGTAATCGTTGATGTCCTCGTCGAGCGGGACGTTCTCCGTGTCGCGCTTCTCGGTGTCCGCGACGGGCTTACCCTTCTTCAGGACCCTGTTTCCGGCTTCGTCCATGAGCGGGCTTTCCACGATGATCTTGTTGTAGCCGAATTCGACGGTGTCCATTACGCGGCTGCGGCAGATGATCGTGCGCCCGTTGGCAAGCGTTTCCGTGCGGTCGTCGGAGACGAAATCGCCGTATGCCTGAACAATGAGATTGCGGCAGGCGTCGGTGATATCCACGCGCTTGTTGCCGATGGATTTCCTGCGCGGCTCGAAGCACTGGCTGGCGTCGATGAGCAGGACCTTGCCCGCATGGGGTTCCGGCTTGTCCTTCGTGACGATCCACACATAGGTGGCGATGCCGGTGTTGTAGAAGCTGTCGTTCGGGAGCTGCACGATGGCGTCCAGCCAGTCGTTTTCGATCAGGTAGCGGCGGATTTCGCTTGGGCCCGAACCGGCATCCCCGGTGAAGAGCGAAGAGCCGTTCTGAATGATCGCCATTCGTCCCTTCGGCGCGAGCTTGGCGACGCCGTTCAGCAGGAAAAGCATCTGTCCGTCGCTCTTCGACGGCAGCCCCGCGCCGAAACGCCCTTGCGCCCCCAGACGAGCTTCCGCCTCCACATCGGCGGCCTCGCGCTTCCAGTCGATCCCGAACGGGGGATTGGAGATGATGTAGTCGAAATTGTAACCGGAGAACTGATCCTTGTTCAGCGTGTCGCCGAACTTCATGTTGTCCGGATTGCCGCCGCGAATGAGCATGTCCGCCTTCGCGATGCCATAGGTGAAGGGGTTCAGCTCCTGCCCGAAGGTCGTAACCAGAAGTTCGGTGTCCAGCTGGTGCAGCCGTTCCTCCATGCAGGTCAGCATCTGGCTGGTGCCCATGGTCATGTCGTAGACGGTCTTGCTGGTGCCGTCCGCGCCGAAATCGTCGCCGGTCGCGAGCAGGTCGCACATGGTATAAATAATGTCGCGGCTGGTGAAGTGAGCTCCCGCTTCCTCGTCGTAGCTTTCGGAGAACCGCTGGACCAGGTTCTCGAAGATGTACCCCATGTCCACAGCCGTGATCCTGTCGGGGTGCATGTTCGCCTTGTCGGAACAGAAATCGACAATCACCTGATAGAGCAGCCCGGCTTCGGACATGCGCTTGATCTGGTCGTCGAAGCTCATGCGGTCCAGAATGTCGCTGATGTTGTCCGAGAAGCCGTTGATGTAGGCGCGGAAATTGGCCTCGATGTTGTCGGCATCGGAGCGGAGCGTTTCAAACGTGAACTTACTGATGTTATAAAAGGAATAACCTGACGCCTTGCAGAGGAAGCCGTCCCGGACCGCCAGATGCTTGATTTCCTCGTACTTCTTCAGCACGGCATCATGGGTCGGCAACAGACAGTCGTGAAAACGCTTGATTACGGTCATCGGCAGGATGACGAGGCCGTATTCGTGTGGTTTGTATGCCCCGAAAAGCGAGTTTGCGACGTTCCAGATGACGGTCGCCTTCTCCTGGATGTTCCGTCCGACGGTGCTCATAGATTCTTCAGCGGTCATGGTTTTTATCCTGTTTTTGTGGAATCGATGGTTTGTATTTTGTTTTTTTCGGGATATATTATACACCATAGCAAGAGACAAATCTTGTCTCTTGCTGTCGTCTGTCATAAAAAAGTCGAAAAAAACTGAAAAGACGGAGATTTCATGCCGGACAAGGACCAGAAACAGGCGCAGTTCATCGCATCCAGGAAACAGCTTCACCGCATGGCGGCAATCGTGACCATGCTGAAGGAAAAAGATCTGGTGAAGATGCAGGAGATAAGGAGACGGTTGGACCGTACCGAGTTTGAGCCTGGCGCTTACATGGGATGCGTGAACCGGACGATTCAGCGCGACATCCGGGTGTTGAAGGATGAGTATTTCGCACCGATTGAGTACGACCGACACGAAGCCGCATACCGTCTTACGGACCAGAAATGGACGTTTCAGGTTCCCGCGCTGCTGAACCCGGACCAGCTTCTTGCCGTCGTCATTGGCGGCAAGCTGTCGCAGGATATTTTCCCGGAAGAGATCAGCAGACGCGTCATTTCTGCTGTCGACGAAATCATCCGGTACAACGAGTCCAGCGAACTGACCGGAGACCTATTGAAGTCGCTCAAAATCCTGACAGGCGATAACAGCAAGACGAGGGAAGAGGTTTTCAAGATGGTTTTCGATGCGTGGAGCAAGCGACGCGTTCTGACCATCAGCTATACTGACCTCAACGGCAACTCCACCGTGCGCGACATTGAGCCGCATGCACTCGTTTTCTACGATATGAGGTGGAGCATCAAGGGGCTTTGTCGACTTCGCGGCGAATGGCGCACCTTCCATCTTGCTCAGATACAGGCAGCCGCCATACTTGATGAAACCTTTGCCCCGGCGACAGACACCATTGAAAACATCACCTCTGATACGTTCTGGAATTATAAGAGCATTTCCGATATCAGCATCCGGCTGAACGATGCCGGAAGGATGTACGCCATTGCCAACCCGTTGCACAGCGGACAGAAATTCTTACAGGATGAAGACGGAAGTTATCTCATGACCGTCCCTGCCGCCCCGCTGGAACGGCTTGTGCCGTGGATTCTGAATCAACAGGGAAACGCCAGCCCTGAAACGCCATCAAGTTTTGTTGATGCCGTGCGAAAAGCGATCCTGCGTCTTGCCGATGCCTGTCAGGCATACGATCCGGCAGAGATTCGACAGAAAACGCGGAAAGCCTCCGCCAAGTTCAACCGAAAAACATAACTCTCCTCCCCGATCACATTCCTCGGCCTGCTGGGCAAATCAAGGGAATCAATCTCTTCTTTAGCCGCTCTTGCAGGGTTGCAGCCATCTCCATGAAATCCAAGGACTGGAGACGGCTTTTCTTTTTTCACGGATCATTGTTGACGCTTCCGCTCTGTTGGACGCACCAAATCAACTCGCGTTCAGAAAGAGAAGAAATTATGAAGCAAGAAACAACCGCACCTTCTTGGCTGCGGACGAGACCGTCCCCAAGGACAAAATCGAAACTATCCTTCGAAGTATCCGACTGACAACGGCGAAACACCGCCATCTGATTGGAGCCAGGCAAGCCATGGAAATCCTTGGGGGAATTTCAAGACCAACGCTAAGGTCTTATGTCAGAAAAGGTTACATCTCTCAAATCGGTTTTTCTTCGCGGAAGGTGAGGTTCGACGAAGAAGAAATCCGAAACTTCGCCGACAACGGCGTTTCGTCAACGACATCCCGTCCCTGGCCATCATCGACAGGAACAACCGATGCCTCGAAGGCAACTCTGACGGAAGAAACGGGGTTCGAGTTTTGACAGCTCCCCGTCATCCGGCCACCCGGTTTCGGTCCGCACCAAGGCCTGAAACCGGGTGCAACACAACGTTCTGCGATTTGCTCCTTAAAAATTTTTGAAAAAATTTTTCTGAGGCTGTTTTTTGCCTGTCATCTTCTGATTTTTCGCCATTATCCTCGTCTTTTGCGATTATTTTCGACAAAAATGAAAAAACGGCAGATATGGTAAGGCAAAATCAAAACCGACGGAATCAGTCGGACAAACCCGCATAGAGGAGTTTTCTTATGCAACAAGAAACAAAACAAGCCGCCGCCAAGGCGACCGCCGTCGATGCCCCCGGCATCGAAACCACAACCACTGAACCCGAAATCATCGAGCCGTTCTTCTGGAGAGACACGACGGTCGAAGATGTAAAATGGGCGATCGGTGGAAGCTATCTCGAAGTCATTTGCGATGCGCTTGCGAAGAACTACCGGCGAAACATTCCATTTCCGCTGATTTTCGGCCAGGCCGTTATCCTTATGGCGGCGGCACTGACCCATCGGGGCAAGTTGCCGGGTTTTGAATTTGATTTCAACGGCGACATCGAACCAATGCCCAACATAACTCCCGCCAAACTCTCCCGACTCTACATAAGAACGGGTTTCGGAAATGTTTGCAACGCGTACGTGATGATCGTGGCTCCGTCGGGCGCAGGCAAGGGTATGGGATGTATCCGGCTTGTCGAAGCGGTGGATTATCAGAGAATATCAGACGGTAGCCCGGAAGGCATCAAAGACGCCGCCGTTGAAAATCCCCATTGCGTACTCGAATTCGAAGAGTTTAGCCAGATTCTCCAAGGGAAAGGATCGCAGGGCCGACTTAAGAGATTCTTGACAGAAGCGTTCAACGCCGGGAAGTTCAACGACCGCCTTTCCAAAAGAAGCAATGCTCCCGATCGGTCAGCGCCGTGGTTTTATCCATCAGTTTATGCTGCGATTCAGCCGGAAATGCTGAAGCTTATCGGTCGAGAAATCGACATCGGGCAAGGGCTTTTCGGCCGTTTCCTCATTTTCACGCTGACCGAGGGGGACATGGACTATGCGTTCAATCCGTGCAACCCCGATGCCGAGTATGATGTGGCCCGCCTGCAAAACGGTTTGTTTGTAATTTCGGGGCTGGAAGGAAGTGTGGAGATACCCGACCCGGACTACAACATAAATTTTACGGATCCGATCCTTACGGATATATCCCCGACGATGCGGCCGCTGGTCCTCCGTTACGGAAACGAATATTTGCCCCGGATTGCTTTGATGTTGGCGATTCCGAGCGACCTCTCACTTCTTTCCAAAACGCCGCTTGTGGTGACGCCCGACCACCTTGAACGCGCCGGACTAATCCTCAGCTGGATTCTGGCGATGGCGGAATCCGCGCTCGGCGAACTCAATAACCTTGAGGGGTTTGCCCGGATGCAGGAGGAGAATCTTCACAGGATGCTTCGCCTTCTCGCCCGTATCAGCGAAAAAAACGGTCCGGCAATCTCCCTGGCGCAAATCAGCAGGAATTCCAACGGAACAGGCTGGGATAGTAAGACTCGCGAGGTTTTGCTGAATGAACTGTCAGCGCGTGGCTGGGTCAGGATTTTCGGGAGAAACGGCCAACCTCTCGAATCCGTTGAGAAGGGGGGAGTGATCGGCCTGAATTTCAACGCGATTCCACCGGGAATTCTGTCTTGATGGAATCGGTAACAGGTGTCATCACGGGCACAGACGTGATGTTCGGAAGGAAGTTCGGGAAAAAAAGTCCGAACTTCCTCCGGACTGGCTTATGTGGCATCGTCGGGCTGTTTCTGAGGCATTCGCACCGGATTCGTGGCATAGCAACTTTTCCGAACGAATTTTCCACCTCAGGTGGAATTTCTAATTCCACCTGTTTTAAATAGGTATGATATAATAGAGATTCAATATGTGTCATTCCCGGATACCAAAGACGTCATACAGGGGGATCGGATGCGAGGAGCATTTCCGAACATTTATCCGGGTCGGGCGATGCGATGCCGGACAAACGGCAAAACGGCAGGAGACGACATCGGCAGTACCCACCGCATCATCCGGCATCTTAAGGATACTGGCACTGTCAGTACTGGCCTGCCATCCGCTTCTGCGTCATCCGGCATCTGCCATTGAAGACTCTTTCTTCGATGACGGTGTACTTTGTCGCGCTCCGTCAGTCCTGACGACATCTTCCGTTTTCCACGGATTATTTGTTTACCGTTCCGCGCTACCGTAACACAGTTCTCATTTTTCTGAAACGATCAGAAGGAGATAAAAACCATGATCATTTCTCATCAATCTTTTCCTGACGACACCGAACCCGTCGGACTGAAAGCCGACAACGATGTCGTGACATCTACGCCTCCTCCCCTTGACAAGGGAACTCCAAAGGCTACCGTCACCCCGCCAATGGATGTGGCGGGCAACCCCGACACTGCGCCGAAGGAACCGAAAGAAAAGACACCCCCCGGCTCGGTGACACTGATTCGCACACAAGAACCCCAGCTGCCACGGAAGGAGTACGACAGACACGCAGCGGACAGAAAGTGCGAATCTCAAGGACGGGCAGGCTCCGGCAACTTCCACACAGCCAACAGCCATGATCCCGACCACAAACAGGAAAACCGGAAGAAACACCATCATCATCCGGTCAGGAGCGGGAAAACGCTCCAGTGTGCCAATAGACTGGAAAACGCATCCCAACCGGCAAATCGTCCCGCTGCTGACGAAGCCGGAAACAACGGCAAACAGAAGACACCAGCCGAAAGGCGAAGGAACTGCAAGCCTCAACCGATTCAAGGCAGGAACCGCCAGAGACACAGCGGAAACGCCTCTGGAAAGAGCTGCGAATCACAAGGACAGGAGATAACCGACATGCCTGCACCACAGGTCGGCAAACATCCCTGTCCTGACAACCGAACACGCCAGGGACATGAAAAGCAGAACAAAGATTATGAAGTCCCCGGCATGCATCCTCAAGGGAAACGTTCTCCTGCAGGCACGCGGAAGAACGGCTCCCTCTCGAAGCCTCGACACAATGTCGGCGCGACGGGCAATAAGGCGACTTGCAAGACATTAGCTGAAAAGCGAGGGAAGCATGCGCCTCAACAGACCACCGTTTCCAGCAACCCGCGGACCACAGAAGGACAGAACAAAAGATCCGCCGGAGGGAAGCCCTGGTCGAAAGACGTGTTGATAGATACCGGCAAAAGGAAAGCACCCGGTGGTCTCCCTCTTCACGCAAATTCACCGCACCGGAATAAGCCATCCAGGACGATCTACGACCCCTGTATTGGCAGACATCCGATTCCGGTGTGCGGCCGTATGGACCTTATGGACCGTATAGCCGATGATACGAACTTTCTGGAAGCCCTGCGGAAAGTAAACAGCAAACCCCACAAGGCCGCTGGTTACGACCACAAGGATGTCCGGGAAGTATGCGAACCACTGCTCGCCAATAAACATGAACGGGATAAGATACAAAAAGCCCTGCTGGATGGGACATTCCGACCCTACATAGTCAGGACGAAATTGATTCCCAAAAAGAATGGAAAATGGCGAACACTTGGAATAGCCATTGTGCTTGACAGAATCGTGCAGACGATGATCATTCAGGTAATATCCAGATTCTTTCCGGAGAACACCTGGAGCAAGATCTCGTTTGCATACCAGGAGAAGCGCAGTGTTGCTAACGCGATTACCGAAGTGAATCACATCAGGGAAGAAGGCTACGATTTCTGCGTTTGCCTGGACTTGAAAGCCTTCTTTGACAATGTGCCTCATTACCGGCTAATTGAAAAACTCAAAGTCCACCTGCGGGACACACGCGTGATTGACCTTGTTACCAAGTTCCTCACTCCTGTAGTCGCAGGCCGCGATGGCGGTTTGATACGAAACCGGTTAGGTACTCCCCAAGGAAGCGTTTTGTCCCCATGGCTGGCTTCCATGCTCTATCTTCATGAGCTGGACATGGAACTGACGCAACGTGGGCACCGCTACGTCCGCTATGCGGATGACGTCACAATCTTTTGTCGCTCCCTCTGCGCGGCTAAACGGATACGGGCGAAGGTAATCCAGTTCATTGAAGGCACCATGATGTGTCCGGTGAACCGGGAAAAGACCACCATAGTCAGTATCCGCAAGCTCGAAGTCCTCGGTGTCTGTTTGGACAAGGGACGCTGGCATATCCAGCGCGACAAGGAGAAGGAGATTTGTGGAAGTTTCCTCCGTTCTCTGGAGCTGTATTCCAGGTCGAAAGACCCGGAAGTACTGAGAAAAGCTGTGGCCCGCATGACCGGATTCATCCAGCACTACCGGAGGATTTCCGGACTGGCCAGAAAAGACCTGAAGGACCTCGCGAAATGGTCGACCCGCAACTGGATTAGGATGCTGGGGGAACCATGGGGCGACGAATTCAAGTCGAAACTGTATTTGCAGCTGTATAACATGTGAGTTTTACCTCTGCTCTTTTGAGCACTGCGGTACAACCGGGACGCTCTGGTTGTACCGCCTTTTTTTTGCGAAAAAATGCCCTTCTGGTCGTTTTCTCCCCGGTCTGAGCTTAATTCCCGACTTTTTTCTTGGCATAATACCATGACGGGACTTGATGCGCAAGTTCCGCACAAAAACATTCATCATAGGAGAAAACTATATGAAAAAAAACAACGTGATGACCGGGAAGACGCT